>NZ_CP087999.1:1465000-2065000 GCF_021044625.1 Geomonas sp. RF6
CATGCTCGGATTCTGATCGTATCGGGCGCGCTCCATTGTGGGCCGGAATAAGCGATAGCGTTTCCGGCATTTGCTGATTTCGGCTGCGTCTGTGGTGGACTGCCGGGAACGCCTGCCGGCTTATCCCGGCCTACATGGACTCCCCATTTTCAAGGGCCAACTTCAACCCAGTCCCCACCCTGTCCGTTGAACTTAGGGGGAGGGCGCCGTGTCAGACGCGGTGACTTTGTAGGCCGGAATAAGCGATAGCGTTTCCGGCATTTGCTGCTTGCGGCTGCGTCTAAAGTGGACTGCCGGGAACGCCTGACGGCTTATCCCGGCCTACATCGACTCCCCGGTTCAAGGGGCCAACCTTCAACCCCATCCCCACCCTGTCCCTCCGCTCGAAAAGGGAGGGGACGTGAGGGTGCTAGAGGATCTATGTCAGCATACGCTCACGGCGGCAACATCTTCGCAATCGCCCGCTCCCTCGGAGTGATTCCGGAAGAGGTGATCGATTTCTCCGCCAGCATCAATCCTCTCGGACCGGCGCCGGGGGTGCGGGAGGCGATCCTTTCCTCCTTCGACAGGCTCCTGCACTACCCCGACAACTCCGCCTGCGACCTCACCGCCAGCCTCTCCGCCTACCACGGCGTCCCCTGCGAAAGCATCGCCATCGGCAACGGATCAACGGAGCTCATTCACCTGATCCCCAGGCTCGTCAGCGGCCGCCGCGCCCTCGTCGTCGCCCCTGCCTTTTCGGAATACGCCTCCGCCCTCGCCCGCAACGGCTGGGAATGCGACTACTTCACCCTGACGAGCGATTCGGGCTTCTCGCTGTCTATCCCGGAGCTCGCGCAGACCCTATCGCGCGGCTACCAACTCCTCTTTCTGTGCAACCCGGGGAACCCGACGGGGACGCTCTTGCCCAAAGAGGCGATCGAGGAGGTGCTGAGGGTGTGCGAATCGACCGGCACCTTTGCCGTCATCGATGAGGCATTTATCGACTTCTGCGAGGAGGAATCTGCGAAAGGGGTCATGAAGGATTTTCCCGGGGGCTTGCTGCTTCGCTCGATGACGAAATTCTTCGCCATCCCCGGCCTGAGGCTTGGGTACGCCGTCGGCACCGCCGCCACGATCTCGCGCCTGGCAGCGCTGCAGCCGCCGTGGAGCGTGAACACGGCAGCGCAGCTTGCCGGAATCGCTTCGCTTGCGGACGCTCCATACCAGAAGGCAACAAGGGAGCTTGTGACAAGGGAGAGGGCTCTACTTGTGAGTGGACTGGACCAGCTGGGGTGGCTGACGGTTTTCCCGTCGGCGCCGAACTATCTCCTGGCGTGCATCGAGAACGGACTGGGCGCTGCAGAGCTACAGACGAGACTCGTCCGCAAGGGGATCATCATCAGGGACTGCTCAAATTTTGAGGGGCTGGACAGCAGGTTTTTCAGGGTGGCGGTGCGAAGCCGCTCCGAAAACGAGCGGCTCTTGCAGGAACTTGGGACAGTGATCTGACGGCGCAGGCGTCAACTATTTGTCAGGAAAGGAGAGAAACTCCTTCCGGGTGAGGCGGATTCTCCTGATCTCCTCGTTGCAGACGTATCGCACGATGCTGTCGCGGTCCCGCTCATTTATGTGGACATAGCGCAGCCCCGTGCTGAAGACCTTTTCGTTGCCGTCCGCCCCGATTGTTTCGGTATGGACGACCTGCGCCACCAGCGGTACAGCCTTCGGTTCCGGCAGCGGCAGATGGAAGGTGGCATACACGATGTCACCGTCGGCGGCCTCCAGCATCGTCTCCGTCCTGATGCCGCCGCCGCTTATGTTGATTATGCGGGAAACAACCCCCTGAACCGATGGCGTTCCGCAGGCGAAGATATCGGCGCCGCCGGCGCTGAGATTGAACAGGGTGACCGGGATCTCCGCGTTCAGGCGGTAAAACTCCCGCAGTTCATCCGGCTTCACCTCTTCGGTCAATCTCACCTGCACCTCTCCTCCCTGGGCGGTGGAGACAACCATTGCCTCGCAGCTGAAGCCGAGCGCCTTCACATTCCCCTCATCCCCTCCCCTGACAAGGACCGGGAGCCCCTCTTCGAAGGAGAGCCCATCCGGGAGCATGTCGCGTGACAGCCGCAGAGTAATGAGGCTGTCGTCAACCGTGACGACGTCGGCCCACTCCACAAAACAGCCATTTCCTCCCGGACCTATTTCCACTCTTGCCCGCATCCCCGGTCGGAAGTAATCCCTGCAGTTGCTCGATCCCATCACCATCCTCCGTCTCTCCCTGTACAGTATATAAGAACATCGCGCCGGAGCACCAGCGACGCAAGTAACTGGAACTCAAGCCGTCTCTATCACTGCAATTACGGGACCACCTAGCCCCTCTCCCACCACCCGATCTGTGAAGTCATCGGCGTCAACACCTCCGAGGTAAAGCGATTTCCTTGCAGGAGGTAGTCAACGGTCCGGCGATTAACCTTGACTTAGAGGATTCTCTTGATATCCTAAAAGGAAACCGTTTCTATTTAGAGGCGAATATGGACGATGTACACGCGGCTACGCTGAAAGCGCTCCAGATGAAGGCGACGCCGAAGAGGGTGGCCATTCTGGAAGCCCTCCAGGATGAGCAACGGTATGCAAGCCCGGAGGAGCTCTGGCAACGGCTGCGTCCACGCTTCATCCGCATCGGACTTCCCACCGTGTACAGAAACCTGGAGGATCTGGCAGCAAGCGGGGTCATCAGCAAGGTCATCCATCCAAACAGGCAGCTCTACTACTACTTCTGCCCGAATCGTGACCATCACCATCACTTCGTCTGCCTCTCCTGCAGGAAGGTGGAGGATCTGCCGTCCTGCACACTGGAGCCGATGGAGCGGGAGATCACCGCCCGGACCGGTGGAAAGGTCCTTTCCCACATCGTCCAGTTCAACGGACTGTGCGGCAAGTGCATGAGTGAAAAGGGGGATGCCGCTTTTGAAGAGCACCCCTCCGGGAACGCCGGCGGTCGGGCAGACTGAATGCCTTCAGACAGGAATACCATGACAACAGACGTACTCAGGGTGCAGGGGATCGCCGCCGGCTACCATGGCAGCACGGCGTTCAGCGATGTAAGCTTCAGCGTCGAGCCCGGAAGCTACATCGGGATCTGCGGCCCCAACGGCTCCGGAAAGAGCACCCTTATCAAGACGATTCTCGGCCTCTTGCCGGTGCAGCGGGGGGAGATCTCCCTCTTCGGCACGCCGCAGGTGAAGTTTCGCCGCTGGGAACGGATCGGCTACCTGCCGCAGGGTCTGCAGTTTTTCAACCCGCATTTCCCGGCGACGGTGAACGAGGTTGTGCGGCTGGGGAGGCTCTCGGTGAAAAGCTTTCCGAAGCGCTTCGGCCGCGAGGACGATCATGCGGTGAATCGCACCCTGGAGTGGATGGGTATCGGCCACATCCGCGGGAAGATGATCGGCGAGCTCTCCGGGGGGTTGCGGCAGCGGGTCCTCCTGGCACGGGCGCTGGTGAACCAGCCGGAGCTCCTGGTGCTGGACGAGCCGACCACGGCGCTCGATCCTGAGACGAGGGAGAGCTTCTACAAGATCGTCTATGAGATGAACCGGGAACACCGCACCTCCGTGCTCCTTGTCACCCACGACACCGCCACGATAGGGAACTATGCCTCGCACATGCTCTATCTGGACAAGCGCGTCGTCTTCTACGGCGACTTCGACCAGTTCTGCAGATCCACGGAGATGACCGACTACTTCGGCTCCCACGTGCAGCACCTGGTATGTCACCGGCACTAAAAAACATTCTCCGCAGCTGACGCAGATTGACGCAGATTCTGTTTTGAGTTTCTAATAATCTGCGAAATCTGCGTCATCTGCGGACAAGGAAGTTGGTAATGAACATATCGGAAATGCTCAGCTACGGCTTCATGCAGCGGGCGCTGATCGGCGGATCCCTCATCGCGATCCTCTGCTCCGTCCTCGGCGTCTTTCTCGTGCTGCGCCGCCTCTCGCTGATAGGGGACGGGCTCGCCCACGTCACCTTCGGCAGTGTCGCGCTCGCCCTCTTCATGCGCCTGCGCTCCTTCCACGCCACCATCGCCATCATACCGGTCGTCCTCATCTGCGCCCTCGGCATACTGAAGCTCGCGGAAAAGGCGCGCATCTACGGAGACGCCGCCATCGGCATAGTCTCGGCAGTGGGGATTGCCAGCGGCGTCATGCTCGCCAGTGTCGCCGGCGGCTTCAACGTTGACCTCTTCAGCTACCTCTTCGGCAACATCCTCTCCATTAGCGAGAGCGAGCTCGTCATCTCCGCCGTCCTCTTCGCCATCGTCATGACCGGCGTCGTCGTTTTCTACAACGACCTTTTCGCCAGCACCTTCGATGAGGAACTCGCCAAAAGCAGCGGCATCAACACGGAGCGGATCAACGCGGTGCTGGTCCTTCTGACGGCACTTACCGTCGTGCTCGCCATGAAAGTCGTGGGGATCATGCTCATCTCCGCACTCCTCATCCTTCCGGCGGTGACGGCCCTGCAGCTGGCCAAAGGGTTCAAGACCGCCATCGCCTTCGCCTGTCTTACCGGCGTCGCCACGGTGGTGGCGGGAATCAGCCTCTCCTTCGTCATGAACCTCCCGAGCGGCGCCACCATCGTCATGATGAACTTCTTCGCCCTCGTTTGCGCATTCCTGTGCCGCCTCCTGCTCGCAGTCAGAAGAGGAGCCCACTAGCTCCGCTTCCGACGTTTCACCCTTTACCTTTCCCCTGCTGCTGCCGATATGGTCTAGAAGGCGGTTCTGCACCGCCACGTCGCAAAAGGGGCATCGAGTGATACCAGACCAGTCGTGGGCAAAAGATGAGGTACAGGCGCGCTACAGCGGCTACCACAAGACGTTCGGCACCGTCTCCTATCTCCTCGTCACCCTGGCACTCCTCGATCTCGCCGTCTCCCCCCTCTCGGGGAGTGAGGCGGGTGTTCCCTGCGTCTGCTGTGCCATCCTCCTCGCCTATTACTGGGGGACCGGGCTCATGCGGATCACCCCGGAGAACGGCCGCTCACGCACCCTCCTCGACCTCTTCGTCCTTCTTTTCTTTGTGACCGGCATCTGCTCCTTCACGGGAAAGACGGCGAGCCCATTTTACCCCTTGAACTACCTGATATTGATGGCGGGAGCGCTGACGCAGGGGGCGCGCAGCAGCTACCTCCTGGCCGCCTTTTCCATATCGTGCTGCGCCATTCTTGCCGCCACCGAAGGGGACGATGCGGCGCGGACGCTAGTGGGGCACCTGCCGGAATTTGTCTCCTTTGCCCTCATCACACATCTCGGGGCACTCCTGGCGGGAGAAGCAGGCAGGGCGCGACGGGAGGTGGAGCGCCTCTCCCTCACGGATGATCTCACCTCCCTGCACAACATGCGCAGCTTCCATGCGCTCGCCGAGCAGCAGGAAAAGATGGCGAAGCGTTACTCCAAAGCTTTCGCCATCTGCATGCTCGACAGCGACAACCTGAAAAGGATCAATGACAGATTCGGTCATATGGCGGGTACGGAACTCATCAAGTGGACCGCGCGCATCATCGAGAAGAACATCCGGGAATGCGACGTCGCCGCCCGCTTCGGCGGCGATGAATTCATCATCCTCTACAGCGAGCACGACAAGCACCAGATCTTCCCCGCCGTAGAGAGGATAGTACATGCGATGGCGACAACACCTTTCTTCTTCGAAGGGCACCGGCTCACCTGCACCGTCTCCGCCGGCCTCGCCTCCTTCCCCGAGGACGGCAGCTCCCTGAAGGAAGTGATGGCGAACGCCGACATCGCGGTGTACCAGAGCAAGGAACGCGGGAAGAATCAGGCGACGATGTACGGGTCTGCGCTGCCGCACGAGGTGGCCCGGCGCCGCGCCGGAGCAATCGTTTCCGCCGGAACCACGACAGACGTGAGGTTCGAAGAAAGAAGCTCCGCCCTCGAGTAGCTGCCGCATTCGCAGCACCCCATCCCCCACCTGTCCTCCCCCTTGAAAGGGGAGGGACGCCCCGCCGGCGGAGTCGCAGAATTCCTGTGTTTTTCGCGGCAAGCACCACCTCTACAGCCAGTCCCGCACCTCAGCCAGGATCCTCGCGTCCCCTCCCTTTCAAGGGGAGGGACAGGGTGGGGATGGGGTGGAGACGCCGCCTTTTCCAGCACAGCCCTTAGGCCGGGATAAGCCGCCAGGCGTTCCCGGCAGTCCACCTCCGACGCACCCGCGCGCGGCAGCGAATGCCGGAAACGCTACGCTTATTCCGGCCTACATCCTCCGAAAGAATGGATTTTCACAGGTAAGGGGAAAAGAGCTTCGCCGCGCCATCCCGCAGCTTCGTTGGCAGGGGCCTCGAATCGACCTCCTTGAGGGTCGTCTGGTGCGATCCGGCCATCGCCTGGATGCAGTGATGCTCCAGGAGCTGCGCGAATCTCACGTCGTACACCTCGAGGTTCAGCTCGAAATTGAGGCGCAGGCTGCGCGGGTCGAGGTTGGCGCTGCCGATGAGACTCCAGCTGCCGTCAACGGTCATGAACTTCGTGTGCACAAAGGGTGGGGGCTGCAGGTAGACCCTGATTCCGTGCTGCAAAAGTTCCCACAGGTAGGCGCGAGTCGCCCACTGGACGAAAGGGAGGTTGTTTTTGCCCGGAAGGACCAGCACGACCGCCACCCCTCGCAGCGCGGCGGTCACCAGCGCCGAGATCAGCGCCCGGTCCGGGATGAAGTACGGGGTGACGATCATCACCCTCTGCCTCGCGCAAGAGATGGCGCCGAGGATGATCCAGTTGAGCTTGCGGAACTCCTTGTCCGGCCCGTCGCTCACCGCCCGCACAAGGGCCCTTCCCGGGAGTTCCTGCGGGTAGAGGGGCGCCTGGAGCAACTCGCCGGTGGCAAAGCGCCAGTCATCGAGAAAGGTTGCTTCCAGATCCGTCACCACCGGGCCGACGACCCGGAAATGGAGGTCCCGGACGTAGCGCTCGCCGCTCCTTGAGAGGTGCCGGTCCCCGATGTTCATCCCGCCGGTGAAGCCGAGGGTCCCGTCCACCACCAGGATCTTCCTGTGGTTGCGCAGGTTGAGATACCCTCCTGGGCGCAGAGGGAGGAACCTCGCAAAGCGCACCCCCGTCCCCTTCAGGAGCTCCGCTGCCGTCGTGCGCGAATACTTTTCCCCCAGGCTGTCCACGATCACCCGCACCACCACGCCTCGCTGTACCGCCTCCTTCAATTCATGTACAAAGCGGCGGCCGGTCTCATCCCCGTCGAAGATATAGGTGCACAGGTGGACGCTGCGCTTTGCCGCCGCAATAGCCTCCAGCATCGCGGGATAGGCGTCCTCCCCGTTCTCCAGCGGCTCGATGGCGTTCCCCGGCGAGAGCGGTGAGCTCACGACCCGGTCGGAAAGGACCCGCAACTCCCGCAGAAAGCGCAGCTCTTCGGGGAGCGGCGCCACCACCTGCGGAGCCTCCGGATGCTGGAGCCTGGGAGCCGGCTTCCCCCTGCGATGCCAGCGTCTCGCCCTGCTGTAGATCCTGTTCACCCCCATCCCCCAGTAGGCGAGCGGCCCCACGAGCGGGAAGACGAGGCAGGTAATGATCCACCCCACCGACGACCGCGGGTCCCGCTTGTTTATGAGGGCGTGCCCGGCCGAGACGATGGAGAAGAAGGCCAGCGCCAGGGCGAGCAGTATGTAGAAGAGGTAGTACAAGGATCCTCCGCAAAAGGTATCCCAGTTCCAATTAGGTGGTCTTGTGGCCTAGCAAAGGGAAATCCCCCCTGTCCCCCCTTCGCAAAGGGGGGAACGTGTGGTGGATATTAACTGTAGGTTCCACGGTTTCCGGATGTTCCGAAAAAAAGGGGGACGGTTGTGCCGTCCCCCTGGGTAAAGCAGATACGCTGCGGGTGCAGTTGCCAATGACGTGCTAGAGGAGACGGTACGGCAGCGCCCTGCGGGTCCACTCGCTGTCGGGGTACTGGCTGGAGAGCTGCTCATACGTCTGCTTCAGGAGCTGCGCATCGTGGGTGGCCTTGAACTTCGCCACTCCTTTGAGATAGAGAGCCTCCGGCGCCGCGCCGCTCTTCGGATAGAGCATGCCGAGGGTATTCAGCTGGACTACCGCGTCGTCGTACTTGCCGTTGTCGAAGGCGACCTTGGAAATACCCAGGAGCAGCGAGGCAAGAAGTTCTTCAGGCGGCAGGTACCCCACCGTCCTGTTGTGCTCTTCGCCGTTCTCGTCGAGGATTACCAAGGTCGGCGTCCACTGTACCTTGAAGTCGGAGGAGAGGGGCTGGGCGTTTGCAGGCACCCTCAGGGGAATAACCTTTTCCGTGATGAACTGCGCTACAGCATTGTCGGGATACGAAACCGCATCCATCTGTTGGCAGCCAATTCAACCGGGGCTGTAGAAATCGAGGAGCACCGGTCTGTGCTCTTCCTTGGCCCGGGAGAGTGCCGTGGCCATGTCAGATTCCCATCTGATCATCAGAAAGCCTCCTTATACTGAAGAGATAGCGGTTCTCTACTGCAAGACTAACTGTCCCCCCAATGCTGTCAAGGCCGTTACGTCTTGCAGTTTTGGGCGCAATGCTTATAATGATCCCGCAAATCTGGGGGCGCGGAGCCGCATTCCATCCCCTTCAGAGAAGGAAGCAAAAGAAGTAACCGGAAAGAGGGAGCCACTTGTCCACCAAAAATCCACGGCGCGCCGCCTTTGAAATCCTGCTGCGCATCGAAAAAGAAAAGTCCTTTGCCGATCTCCTCATTGATCTCGAACTCTCCAAGGGCGCCATTGTCGGAGCGGACCGCGGGCTGCTGACCGAGCTGGTCTACGGCGTGCTGCGCCGCCAGGGGACGCTCGACCACATCCTCGGGCAGTTTTCCAAGCAGCGCCCGGCAAAGCTGGAACTCACCGTCCTCCTTCTGCTGAGGCTGGGGGCCTACCAGGTCTTCTTCCTCGACCGCGTCCCGGTTTCCGCCGCGGTGAACGAGACGGTGAACCTCGCGAAGGAGATAGTGCCGCGCGCTGCAGGTTTCATCAATGCCGTACTGCGCAACGCCCTCAGGGGAAAGGACGGGATCACCTACCCCGATCCTGCGACGCAACCCGCGGAGTACCTTGCCGCCCGCTACTCGCACCCCACCTGGCTCACCCGCCAGTGGTGCGACCAGCTTGGTTTCGCCGAGGCGGAGGAACTGGCGGCCGCCATGGCGGAGCCCGCCCCCCTGACACTCAGGGCGAACACGCTGAAGACGGACAGGGACGCCCTGGCGGAACGGCTGGAGAAGGAAGGAGTCTCATGCTCCCCCACTCGCTGGTCAAAGCAGGGGGTGCG
Organism: Geomonas sp. RF6; assembly: GCF_021044625.1. Lineage (NCBI taxonomy): Bacteria > Pseudomonadati > Thermodesulfobacteriota > Desulfuromonadia > Geobacterales > Geobacteraceae > Geomonas > Geomonas sp. RF6. Next base: position 1,474,321 of record NZ_CP087999.1, read on the forward strand.
TATCAGCAACTCCGGCCCCATCACCAGGCTCCCCTCCTTCGCCGAGGGGCTCTTTACGGTACAGGACGAGTCGAGCCAGCTCGCCCCCCTCTTCCTCGACCCTCAGCCGGGGGATCGCGTCCTCGATGCCTGCGCCGCGCCGGGGGGGAAAACCACCCAGATAGCGCAGCTCATGGGGGACCGCGGCGAGATCTGCGCCTGCGACATGCACTCGAAGAAGCTGCGCCTGATAAAGGAGACCTGCGACAGGCTCGGGATCCAGAGCGTGCGGACCTTCACAATGGATGCGGCGATTCCCAGTCCCGCTATTTCCGAGGTGCGCTTCCAGCGCGTCCTCGTCGACGCCCCCTGCTCCGGACTCGGCGTCCTGAGGCGCCACCCGGAAGGAAAATGGTGGCGCACCCGGGCGGAGCTTCTGAACCTTGCCACCGGGCAGCTTGCGATCCTGGAAAACCTCGCGCAATACCTGGAGCCCGGTGGCACCCTGCTTTATGCCACCTGCTCTACCAGTTTTGAGGAGAATGAAAACGTGGTGCAGCGCTTCCTCGCGGGGCATCCGGAATTCGAGGCGGAGAACCTCGCCGCCCTCTTCCCTGAGTACTCAGAGCTCATGACCAAAGAGGGCTATTTCAGGAGCTGGCCGCACCGCGGCGGCATGGACGGCTTCTTCGCTGCAAGACTGAAAAAAAAGGGATCGGAAAATTAGGGACACAGTCGGTAGCAACGTCCCCTCCCGTCACGGGAGGGGGAACCTCAATCACAACCACTACGACTTCCCAAAGAACCCGAAAAAGCACAGGGAGAACGCATGAAAAAGATAGCTCCGTCGATACTTTCCGCCGATTTTTCCCGCCTCGGGGAAGAGGTTGCCGCCATCGAGGCGGCCGGCGCCGACTACGTGCACGTCGACGTGATGGATGGACGCTTCGTGCCGAACATCACCATCGGGCCACTCGTGGTGGAGGCGGTCCGCCGCGTCACGAAGCTTCCTCTCGACGTGCACCTGATGATCGCAGAGCCGGACCGCTACGTGGAATCGTTCGCGAAGGCAGGAGCGGACATCATCGTCGTCCACGCGGAGGCAACCCTCCACCTGCACCGCACCGTGCAGCTCATCAAGTCCCTCGGAAAGAAGGCCGGGGTGTCGCTCAACCCCGCCACGCCCCTGAACCACCTCGAGTACGTCCTCGAGGACCTCGACCTGGTGCTCCTCATGACGGTAAACCCGGGCTTCGGTGGGCAGTCCTTCATCGAGGCGTGCATCCCCAAGATCCAGGCGCTGCGCGGCATGCTGGACAAGCGCGGGCTGGAGACTGAGCTGGAGGTGGATGGCGGGGTGAAGATCTCCAACATCGGCCGGATAGCCCACGCCGGGGCCGACGTCTTCGTGGCGGGAAGCGCCGTCTTTGAAAGCCCCGACTACGCCGCCACCATCGCAGAGCTGAAGAAAAAGGCGAAGGAGCCGATCCTGTGACCTCGCCCGCGCCCCCGGCACACCCACGAAACGGTGCGACGGGGGCGCCCGGCTTACCTTCTGCGCTGCAAAAGGCGCTCGCCGCGCGCGAGCGCGTGCCGCTGGAGCCGGGATCGGTGCCGGCAGCAGTCCTTCTTCCCCTCTTCATTCGCCACGGCGAGTACCACATCCTCTTTACCAAGAGGACCTCGCACCTCACCCACCACAGCGGCGAGATTTCCTTCCCCGGAGGCGTTGCTGAGCCTGAGGACCGCGATCCCGTTCAGACCGCGCTCCGGGAGACCCACGAGGAGTTGGGGATTCCCCCCGAAGACGTGGCGGTGCTCGGTATCCTCGACGACTTCCTCTCCATCCACGGCTATCTCGTTACGCCTGTTGTGGGAGTCATCCCGGCGGATCTCTCTCTCACCGTGAGCGAGCGGGAGATCGAGCGGGTCATCGAGGTCCCGCTGGGCCACCTTCTCGGGGAGGGGGCGATGCGGACGGAGCACTGGCCACCGTGGAAGGAGGGGGTGAAGCCGATGTACTTCTTTACCTGGCGCGGGGACGAGATCTGGGGACTGACGGCGAGGATTCTGAAGCAGTTTCTGGATGTCGTGGTGAAGTTGCCGGATGGGGTGGGAGTCTTCGGCGCCGGAAGCGCGCGGGCGTAATGATCTATGCTACGAGCCGCGGGAGCGCCAACAGCGGGCACCCCTCGCAGAGAGGCTTCTTCCTGCAGTGCTGCTTGGAGTGCTCCACGATGAGCGCGTGGTACTCGTTGAAAAGCTCGGTCTCCTCCGGAAGCGCGTCCATGAAGAAGGAGCGCACCGTCTCGTAGTCGTCCTTCTCCGAGATGAGCCCCAGCCGGGAAAAGAGCCGCCGCGTGTAGGCGTCGACGACGAATGAAGGTTTCTCCCCCGCATAAAGGAGGATCGAGTCGCAGGTCTCCCTCCCGATGCCGCGCACGCCGAGGAGCTCATTCCTCAAGCTCCGCCAGTCACGGTCGAACATGAGGTCGAGGCTCCCGTGGTAGCCTTCCACCAGGTACCCCAGAAAATCCTTCAGCCTCTGGCTCTTTATCCGGAAAAATCCCGCCGGACGTATCAGCTCCGCGAGCCTCTCCACCGGGAGTTCCCACAACCCCGCCACCGTCAGCACCCCCTCCCCTTTCAGATTCGCGAGCGCCTTCTCCACGTTGTTCCAGTTCGTGTTCTGGGTGAGGATTGCCCCCACGCACACCTCGAACGGCGTCTCCGCCGGCCACCAGTGCAGCGCTCCATAGCGGGCGAGGAGGAGCTCGAAAATCTCCATGAGGCGCTCCCGCCGCTTTTGGAGCGGGAGGCTCAGGGCGGGGTTATGGCAGGTCGTCCCGGTACTCTGATGCATAGCTCACATAGTTTCCGGGGGAGCGGGCGATCCACTCCTTCTCCTCCGGGGTAAGATCCCGCACGTACTTCGCCGGCGCGCCGAGCCACAGCGTCCCGGGGGGAACGACCGTCCCCTCCGTGACGAGGGCGCGCGCCCCGACGAGCGCTCCCTTCCCGACGACCGCACGGTCCATGACGATCGCCTGCATGCCGATGAAGGCGCCGTCCTCTATCGTGCAGCCGTGCAGCGTCACGCTGTGCCCCACTGTGACGTCGCTCCCGATCACCAGTGGCGCACCTGGATCGTCTGCATCCTTCTTGTGCGTCACGTGGAGGACGGAAAGGTCCTGGATGTTGGTGCGCTCCCCGATGGAGATGAAGTTCACGTCGCCGCGCACGACGCAGTTGAACCAGATGCTGCTCTCCCTCCCGATGCGCACATCCCCTATCACCACGGCCCCCTCTGCAATGAAGGCTGTGAGATCGATCTGCGGCGAGACTCCTTTGAAGGCACGTATCATCGATGCCCCTCCCGAAAAGTTCTAGATTCTTGGACAGCGAGAGCAGGCAGGAACGTTCCCTCCCCCCTTGCGGGGGAGGGACAGGGTGGGGGGAAGGTGCCACCATCCCAGCCTGTGGCAGCTTCACCCACCCCCTGTCCCCCTCCCGTTGAGGGAGGGGGTACCACGTCCCAGGAATCCCCGAAGAGCCAATGAGAAAGCCCCCCTCCCTTTAGCGGGAGGAGGGCTTTTTTTTCGTCAGTCCCTCGGTATGGCGAGCATCCGATCCAGCGCCCGCTTTGCCGGGATCCGAATCTCCTCGGGCACCTTCACGACCGGCTTCATCGTTTGCAGCGCCTCCAGGATATCCTCCAGCGAGGTGAGCTTCATATTCGGGCAGACCAGCGCCGGGGAGGCGAGGATGAACTCCTTCTCCGGATTCTCCCTCTTCATGCGCCAGAGGATCCCCGCCTCGGTGCCGATGATGAAGCGCTTCGCCGGGTTCTCCGTCACGTAGCTGTACATGCCTGTGGTGGAGCAGACGTGGTCGGCGAGCGCCGAGACCGCCGGGTTGCACTCCGGGTGGCACACAAACGGTGCATCGGGATACTGCTCCTTCAGCGCAAGCACCGCCTCCGGCTTCAGCCTCTCGTGGGTCGGGCAATACCCTTCCCAGAGGTGGAACTTCTTGTCGGTGAATTTCGATACAAAGCGCCCGAGATTGCGGTCGGGGGTGAAGATAAGCTCCTTTTCCGGGAGGGACTGCACGACCTTCACCGCATTAGCGGAGGTGCAGCAGATGTCCGTCTCGGCCTTCACCGCCGCAGAGGAGTTCACGTACGTCACCACCGGCACCCCCGGGTGCTCGGCCTTCATCTTGCGCAGCGACTCCGCGTCCACCATGTCCGCCATGGGGCAGCCGGCGTCGAGGCGCGGCAGAAGCACCGTCTTCTCCGGCGCGAGGATGGAAGCGGACTCCGCCATGAAATGGACACCGCAGAAAACGATGACATCGGCGTCGGTCGCCGCCGCCTCGATGGAGAGGGCGAGGGAATCACCGGTGATGTCGGCGATCTCCTGAACTTCGTCCCTCATGTAGTTATGTGCCAGAAGCACCGCGTTGCGCTGCTTCAGTAACGCCCGTATCTCAGACTGTATCGACTGCTGCTCCATGCGGTCACCACCAGATTGATAAAGTGAATTTCTTAATGCTCATTGTGTAAACACGGTTCCTAAACAGGGTTATGATAGTAGACAATCTTAACATGCATGTCAAACCCTTTAACGGCCGGGCCCCGCGCCTCTTGACACGCAGAAGCAAAACCACTATTCTTTTCCCAGTTTTTACCGACGGTGCGTCTTTTCCACCATATTTGCGAGGTACCAGAGTATGTTTGGCATTGGAATGCCGGAGCTCATCATCATCATGGTGATAGCTCTCATCGTGATCGGCCCGCAGAAGCTCCCGGAACTGGCGCGTTCGCTCGGCAAGGGGCTGGCGGAATTCAAGAGGGCGACCGAAGACTTCAAGCACACCATCGATGCGGAGACAACAGCCGCGGAGAGGGAGAAAATGGCGAAGGAAGCGGCCGCACAGACAAAGGATGAAGAGGTCAAAGAAGAGCAGAAGGCCGAGGAAAAGCCGCAGCACACGGCCTGAGAGAAAAGTTCGCAGCAGATATGAAAAAGGCGGGGGAAAGATTCCCTCGCCTTTTTTGTTTTGAGGCCCCGTCCCGAAGAGCCGGCAGGAGCGTCCCCTCCCCCTTGCGGGGGAGGGACAGGGTGGGGGGGAAGGCGCTACCATCGCAGCAGGTGGCAGCTTCACCCACCCCCTGTCCCCCTCCCGTCAAGGGAGGGGGGAGCCGAAGCGGAGTTCCCCCCAACTTTCAGTTCACTTCTGGCGCAGCTTCTCCTTCGCCGTCTTTGCCTCTTCGCTCTTCGGGAATTCCTCCACGAGCTTTCTCCACACGTAAGCGGCGCTCTTCGCGTCTCCCAGCTCCTTGAAGGCGCCCCCCTGCTTCAGCATCGCATCGGGAGTCTTCTCCCCGTGGCTCTTGATGGCTTCCTGGTACTCGAGGATCGCCTGCTCGTAGTTCTTTTCCGAGAGGTAGCTCTCGCCGGTCCAGTAGTGGGCGTTCCCGGTCAGCTGGTGCTTCGGGTAGCGCTCCACGAAGTTGCCGAGAAGCTCACGCGCCTTCGCCGCATCCCCCCCCTTCAGCGCCGCGACCCCCAGCTCGTACAGCCGCTCCGGAGTCTGCTGCGCCTCTTCACCCCTCTTTTGCACCTCGGCGAGCGATTTCTCAAGCTTCGCCAGGCGCTCGTCGATGGCGGCAAGGCGCTTCGACAGGTCGTCCCTCATGAGCTGCAGGTCGTCCACAGGCTTCTGGGCGAGGATGCGCACGTCGTCCACCTTCCCGCTCAGGCTCTGCATGTCGACGTGTGTGCTGTCCAGCGAGGCCTGCACGTCCGCGCTGCTCTTCCGAATCGCACCGAGCTCCTTCTGGAACCCCTGCACGTCCTTCTCGAGCCCTTCCACCCTCTGGGTGTAGCCTACCAGCGACTTCTGGACCCCCTCCTGCACCTCCGTGTGCACCTGCGCCAGATCCTTGTTGACCGTGAAGAGGCGGCTCTTCATCTCGTCGAGGTCGCGCTGCACGACGGACAGCTCGTCCCTGGTGGCAACGCAGCCGCACAGGGTGGCAAGGATCAGGCAGATTCCAAACTTTCTCCCGTAAAACATCACATCTCCCCTCCGGCGCTTCTCATACCACGAAAAAGGGAGCCCTGAGGCTCCCTTTCATCGGTGCAGGGGCCGTTACTTTATGATCGTGAACTCGTCCCTTCTGTTCTTTGCCCAGGCAGCCTCGTCGTGCCCCGGATCCGCCGGCTTCTCGTGCCCATAGCTGATGGTGGAGAGACGGTCGGAGGAGATCCCCAGGTTCACCAGGTAATCCCTGGCAGCCTTCGCCCTTCTCTCGCCGAGAGCCATATTGTACTCGTCGGAGCCGCGCTCGTCGCAGTGACCTTCGACCCGCACCTTCACCTGGGAGTTGCGGGAGAGGTACTGCGCACTCTTCGAAAGGGTGTTGCGCGCTTCCTGGGAGAGGGAGGAGGAGTCGTAGTCGAAGTAGACCTTCTCAAGCTCCGCCTGCACGCTCCCCGCGCCCTGCTCGACGGGGCGCTGCTCCGGCCGGATCGTCGACTCGTCCGTCCGCGTCTCCGGCAGGGGAGCCTGCTGCGGGGCAGTCTCCCTCGGAGAGGCCTGTCTCGGCGCCTCCACAGGGGGCTGAGCCGCCGGCGGCTGCTGGGTCGTCGAAACCGGCTCGCTCGGCTTCACCTGCTCCTTGTGCGCACAACCCGCCATGAGAAGAGCCCCACAGCACAGAACCACCAAGCTTCCAGATATCCCCTTGCGCATTTCAGTCTCTCCTTTTGTCATAGTAATTTCGGCACTCCGGAGGGGGGCCGATCAAGCGAAACAAAGTATACCTTTGCACCCTGCAAATTCAATGCAGGAGCGCTACCACGGGCGCGACCACACCGGCTGCGAGGCACCGGCTTCACGGGAAACCTTCGTCTCGCCGCTGCCGTCCTGACGCATGACGTAGACCCCCTCCCCGCCGTCGCGCCTGGAGTCGAAAACGATGAAGCGGCCGTCCGGGGACCAGTGCGGGTGCTGGTTGTTCCCCGACTCGGTGAGGCGCGCATCGCCGCTGCCGTCGGCATTGACGATGTGGATCTGGAAGCCGCCCCCTTCCTGCCGGGCGTACACGATCCGGTCCCCCTTCGGCGACCAGCGCGGCGTCACGTTGTAGGAGCCGCTCGTGGTGAGCCGGCGCACGTTGCTCCCGTCGGCGTTGACGACGAAGATCTGCGGCTTCCCCAGCCGGTCCGAGACGAAGGCAAGACGGGAGCCGTCGGGGGACCAGGCGGGAGAGACATCGATCGCGGGATCTCGCGTCAGGCGCGAGAGCTCTCTTCCGGAGCTGTCCAGGATGTAGATCTCCGAGTTCCCGTCTTTGGTGAGGGTCACGGCGACACGCCTGCCGTCCGGCGCATAGGTGGCCGTCGCGTTCAGCCCGGGGCGGGAGGAGATGCGCGCCTCCCCGCCGGTGAAAAGCTCTCTCCGGTACAGGTCGGGATTCCCCTTCTTGTACGAGGTGTAGATGATCTCGCGGCCGGAGGGGTCGAAATCGGGGCTCAGGTTGATGGCGCCATTGTTGGTGACCCGCTGCACGTTGTGGCCGTCGGAGTCCATGAGCGCGATCTCCTTGTTGCCGGAGCGCCGCGACACGAAAGCGATCCTCCCGGTGAACGCCCCCCGCTCCCCGGTGACGGCCCGCAGCACCTCGTCGGAGAAGGCGTGGGCCATGTGCCGGACGTCCTTCTGGCTCCCGCTGTAGCGCTTTGCGGTCACCTCGCGGTTCAGCACCGCGTCCCACAGGCGGCATTCCACGGTCACCTTCTCCCCGGAGAGGGAGTAGGCGGTCTTCAGCACGAGCTCCGACGCCCCCTGCCCCGTCCCCCCGCTCGTCACGCTGAAGGGGCCGGCGAGGTTCAGATCGAAGGTGAAGACCTCCTCCGTCTCTTTCGGTATCGCCGGCGCAGGAGCGCCGGAGAGGGTGGTGGCGGGAGCGAGGTAGAGACCGAGCTTGCGGCTGCCGGGCGCCGTCACCTCCAGGTAGGAGTCCGCGGCACCGGAAATCTGTGCCGCCAGCAATAGAAAAACCACGAGCACCAGCGCTCTCATCGGACACCCACCCCTTGCGGCCTGAAGACAAATCCCTGTTCGAATTCCCCCCCGGACGGCGGGGGCCTGAAAGACTTCTCGGCGAGGTGCACCGCGCGTTCCACCGCCTCCTCAAAGACGCGGTCGCCGCTCGTCTGCTCGATGCGCAGTCGCACGATGCGGCCGTCGGGGCCGATGGTGAGGCGCACCGCCACCCGCGGTGCGGAGGTGTCGGAGGCTATGGTGGAGCGGAAGGCGTCTCTCAGGCGCGACTGGATGTAGGAGGAGTAGTCGCTTCCGGCCTCCGTTCCCTTTCCTCCCGGGACCCCGACCTTCCCGCCGCCACCCTTTTTCAGCTTAGCGAGCGTCTCGTTGTAGCGCCGCTCCTCGGCGGCCTGCGCGAGCTTCGCCATCCGCTCGTTGAAATCGTGGTTATCGTCGTGCGCCGCCTCCGGCTTCGGCTTGGCCGCCGGCTTTGCCGGCACCGTCGCGGGGAGAGGCTTCGACTTCGGCTGCGGCACCGGAAGCTTTGCCGGCATAACCGGGGCGCTTGCGGGCTCCTCCGGAGCGCTTGGCCCGGCAGGTGCCGCGGCCGGAGGCCCCGGGGTCCCCGCCTGGGGGGAGGCGACCGGCAGGTTCACCAGGTCGACGTAGTAGGACGGCGTCTCCACCGTTGCTGCGTGCGGCAGGAGTTGCAGCTTCAGCACCAGCACGAGGACGAGTGCGTGACAGAGGAAGGAGAGCGCGAGCATCCCCCCCGGCCCGGGATATTGCCCCTTGCGTGCCATGATCATTTCCGTGCGGCGGGCTCCGTAACCATGCCGAGACGCTCGATGCCGGCACCCTTGATCTGCGCCATGACCTGCACCACCTCGCCGTAGGGGACCGCGCTGTCGGCCTTCAGGAAGACCTCCTTCTTCTGGCGGTTCGCAAACATGGTGCTCAGGCGCTCCTTCAGCTCACCCTTCGGCACTTCGTTGGCGTTGATGGTGGTCCTCCCGGTGTTCTCGATGGAGACCACCACCGTGTCCTCCTGCGGATTGAGCGACTTGGTATCCGCCTTCGGGAGGTTCACCTGCACCCCCTGCTGCATCATCGGGGCGGTCACCATGAAAATGACCAGTAGCACCAGCATGACGTCGACCAGCGGGGTGACGTTGATCTGGCTCATGGTCGAGCGGCTGCCGTTATCCCTGTTGCCCAGTTCCATCGCTATCTCCCGAAGTTACGCTGCACTATGTTCAGGAATTCCGTGGAGAAGCTGTCCATCTCGGAGATCAGCACCTTTATCTTCTGCTGGAAGTGGTTGTACCCCATGACGGCAGGGATAGCTGCCACGAGGCCGATGGCGGTGGCGATGAGCGCCTCGGCGATACCGGGTGCCACGACGGCAAGGGAGGCGGAGCCGGACTGGCCGATCCCCTGGAAGGCGGTCATGATCCCCCACACAGTCCCGAAAAGCCCGATAAAGGGGGCGGTGGAGCCGGTGGTGGCGAGAAAGGTGAGGTATTTCTCCAGCCGTGTGATCTCGGAGGTCGTGGCGCGGCGCAGTGCCCTGGAGATGTTGTCGATCCCGCCGAGGTCGGTGCTGATGATATTCGGCTCAGCCTTCTGCTCCCCCGTCTCCTGGAGCCTCCTGAGCTCGGCATACCCTTCGGTGAAGAGGACCGTGAGGGGGGAATGGTTGAAGCGGTCGACCTGGCTGCCGATCGCGTCGAACCGCTTCGATTTCCAGAAGAACTCGAGGAAGCGCTCCGAGGCGTTGTTGGCGCGGTACACCTGCAGCAACTTGTAGAAGATGATACCCCACGAGACGACCGAGAAGTAGATGAGGACAATAAGGACCAGTTTCACGACCAGGCCGGTCGAAGCGAACATACCCAAGGTTTTGTTCCTCCAGTTATAGAGCTGTCAAAACGTGAAAAATATGCTTAAGCATCTGTGAAGTCAACAGGAAAGAGCGCTGGCGGGGTGGCGCCCTCAGTAGCAGTCGGGCCTGCGGTCGCCGAGACAGTCGATCTCCCCCCGAAACCCCGCTATTTCAGCCAGATCGAGCTCCGCCACGATCTCCCCTTCCTCCCCGTCCGCCGCGGCCAGAAGCTCTCCGCGAGGGGAGACGATGAGGCTCTCTCCTCCGAAGAAGAGCTTCCCGGTGGTGCCGCAACAGTTCGCCCCCAAAACGAAGAGCTGATTCTCGATGGCGCGGGCCTGCAGCAGGGTGCGCCAGTGGGCGCTCCTCGATTGCGGCCACTCCCCCGGGACTGCGATAATCCGCGCACCTTCCAGGGTGAGCCTGCGGGAAAGCTCGGGAAAACGGAGGTCGTAGCAGATGAGGACGCCGACCGGGCCAAGGGAGGTCTCGGCCACCAGGGAGAAGTCTCCCGCGTCGAGCATGCGGTCCTCCCCCATGAGGGAGAAGAGGTGCATCTTGCGGTAGCTCCCGGCGAGGGCGCCGCGGTCGACGACAAAGGCGGTGTTGTAGACCTTCTCCCCGTGCGGCTCCGGGAGGCTCCCCACCACGGTGAGCCCGAGTCGCTCCGTCAGCAGGAGGAGATCGTCGAGAATACGCGAGGTCTGGCCGGCATGTGCCCGGAGGCGGCGGTAGTCGAAGCCGCAGCTCCACATCTCCGGAAGGACCACGAGCTGCGCCCCCTCCCCGGCGACGCAGGAGAGCGCCTCCTTCACATGGCGAAGGTTCCCCTCCACATCCCCGAGCTTCACCGTGAACTGCACGCAAGCCGCCCGTATCTTCTCTTCCACGATCCCTCCGTTTGCAGCACGCGCAGTGTAATATCAGATCGGAACTTTTTCAAGAGATCTCGTGAGCTTGCGGCGATGCCGGCGCTACCTGCGGACCGCTGGAGATGGCGCCTGCGCCGCCTTCCGCGGACCACCCCTTTTTGGTGACTTTGCCAGGGGCATTTGCTAGTAATGAATAGTGCTGCTCGGTGCACGAGCCGCGCTGGAGCGGTTCCCGGAAATAATAATACACAAGGACATCATGCAAGCTTCCCTCTACATCCACTTCCCCTTCTGCGTCCGCAAATGCCTCTACTGCGACTTCAACTCGGTGGGGGGTGACGCGATGGCGCCGCGCGACTACGTCTCCCTCCTCCTGAAGGAGATGGAGCTGCGCCGGTCGCGGCTCCCCGCGGAGGTCACCGCCCCCACCCTCTACCTCGGCGGGGGAACACCATCTCTCATGGCGCCGGACCTGGTACGGGAAATCGTGGACGCGGCGAGGCGCCTCTTTGGGGTCGAGGAAGACGCCGAGATAACCATGGAGGGAAACCCGGGGACCGTTTCACTGGAGACGCTGCGCGGCTACCGGTCAGCTGGGGTGAACAGGCTCTCTCTCGGGGTGCAGAGCTTCGACGACCGCTTTCTTGCCGTCCTCGGCCGGGTGCACAGCGCCCGCGAGGCCGCCGACGCCATCGAGGCGGCGCGGGAAGCGGGATTTCGCAACCTGAGCATCGACCTCATGCACTCCCTCCCCGGGCAGTCGCTAGAGGAGTGGCACGACACCCTGCGGCGCGCGCTCTCCTTTGCGCCGGAGCACATCTCCGCCTACGCCCTCATCGTCGAGCCCGGCACCCCTTTCGAGGGGATGGACGAGCGGGGAGAGCTCCCCCTCCCGGATGAAGAGGAAGGGGCGCGCATGTTCGAGAGCACCGGCGAGATCCTTGCCGCCGCCGGGTACCTGCAGTACGAGATCTCCAACTTCGCCCGCCCGGGTTACCAATCGAGACACAATACCGTCTACTGGCGCCGCGGCAGCTATCTCGGCTTCGGGGCCGGAGCCCACTCCTTCCTGAACCGGGGGGGGACCGGAACCCGCTGGAGCAACGCGCGGGGGATCGCGGAATATGGGGACGCGGTCGCCTCTGGCCGCCTCCCCGAAGAGGAGATGCACGAGCTCACCGTGCGGGAGGCGATATCGGAGGGGTTCTTTCTCGGCTTGAGGCGCCTCGACGGCGTCGATCTCGCGGAGCTTTCGGCAATCTTCCGCGCGGAGGATCTGCAGCCGTTCCTGGCACAAGCCGAGAGTCTCGTCGCCTCAGGCGCGCTGCAAAGGGAGGGGAGCCGGGTGCGGCTCGCCCCCGCCGCCGTCGCCGTCGCCAACAGCGTCTTCTGCCGTTTCCTGTAGGAGTCCCACCCCTTGACAAAGAAGGGGGGCATTGTTACCTTATACCTCGTTAGCACTCCCCAACAGCGAGTGCTAATTATGCTTTAGAGGGTGTGTCATGGAAGAGCAGCTCTCAGACAGGGGAAAGCGGATTCTCGAGGCGATCGTCGAGGATTACATCGCGAGCGCGGAGCCGGTGGCGAGCCGCAGCATCACGCGCAGCCACCAGCTCGCCCTCTCCCCCGCGACGGTCAGAAACGTCATGGCCGATCTCGAAGAGATGGGCTTTCTCACCTCGCCGCACACCTCGGCCGGCAGGATTCCCACCGAAAAGGCGTACCGCTTCTACGTGAACTCCATCCTCGAGGTGCAAAAGCTCACCAGGGGGAACAAGGAGTGGGTCCGGGAGATCCGCCGGCGCTGCCAGGTGGAGGGGAAGGACGTGGCGGAGGTCCTGAAGGAAACGAGCCGGCTGCTCTCGGCGACCTCCCACTACATGGGAGTCGTCCTCGCACCGCGCTTCGCAACGGATCACTTCCGCCAGATCGAGTTCGTGAAGCTCAGCGCCCGAAGGATCCTCGCCATACTCGTCTCCCAGAGCGGCACGGTCCAGAACAGGCTGATCCAGACCGATGCCGAGGTCTGCGCAGACGACCTGGTGCGCATGTCGAACTACCTGAACGAGCTCCTGAAGGGGCTCACCATCGCCCAGGTGCGGGAAAAACTCCTGAGCGAGATGCAAAGCGAGAAGGTGCGCTACGACGCCCTGATGAAGCAGGCAATCACCTTCTCCCAGCAGGCGGTCGCGGCAGAGGACCCGGAGATATTCCTGGAGGGGCAGGCGAACATTCTCGATCAGCCGGAATTTTCCGACGCAGGAAAGATGCGGGAGATCTTCCGCGCCTTCGAGAAGAAGGGGCTCCTTCTGAACCTCCTCGACCGCGCCATGGAGGCGCAGGGGGTGCAGATCTTCATCGGCACCGAGTCGCCGATCCTGCGCAGCGAGGGGATGAGCCTGATCGCCTCCACCTACATGGCAGGGAACGACACTGTAGGTGTCCTCGGCGTCATCGGCCCGACCCGCATGGGATACGGCAAGGTTATTCCGATCGTGGATTACACCGCGAAGTTAATAAGCAGACTGCTCGAGAGCGAGCAGGGATAAAAGGAGAGAGTAAAGGGATGGCAAACAAGACCCACGACTCCCAGCAGCAGGAGCCAGGAACCGCCCCCGAGGCGCCGCAGGAAGCCGCCGAGATCACCCCGGAGAGCGCGGAGGAGCGTATCGCGACACTGGAGACGGAGCTGAAGGCGAAAGAGGCCGAGGCGGCAGCGAATTACGACAAGTTCCTCAGGGAGCGGGCGGATCTGGAGAATTACAGGAAGAGGGTGCAGCGGGAGAAGGAAGAGATCCTCAAGTACGGCAACGAGGGGTTCGTGCTGGAGATCCTCCCCGCCCTGGACAACCTGGAGCGGGCGATCGAGCACGCCTCTGACGAGTCCCTCTCCGCCATACTGGAGGGGGTGAAGATCACCCTCAGCATGCTCCTCTCAGCACTCAAAAAACACGGGGTGACCCCGCTCGAATCGGCCCCCGGGACCGCGTTCGACCCGGCGCTGCACCAGGCGATGGCGCAGGTGCCGAGCGCCGAGCAGCCGCCGAACACGGTGGTGCAGGAGTACCAGAAGGGGTATCTCATAAACGAGCGGCTCTTGCGTCCGGCGATGGTGTCGGTGGCGATAGCCCCGAAGGAAGACTAGAAAAAAGGTTCGGGGTCAGCGTTCGGGGGTCAGAAAGGGATCATCCCTTCTGGCCCCGATCCTTTTCACCCCCCTTTTTTCCGCCCCCGCCCCTGATCCCCTTTTTTTTACACGCCCCCTTGTTTTTTGGGGGAGGGATGACTAGCTTTCCGGTACAGCTACCTTAAGAGGAGGAAGAAATGAGCAAAGTCATAGGAATCGACCTGGGTACCACCAACTCCTGCGTCGCAGTCATGGAAGGTGGGGAACCTGTTGTCATAGCCAACGCCGAGGGGAGCCGCACCACCCCGTCCATGGTTGCGATGACCGAGAGCGGCGAGCGATTGGTGGGGCAGCAGGCAAAGCGCCAGGCGGTCACCAACCCCGAAAATACCCTTTTCGCCATCAAACGCCTCATCGGCCGCAAGTACGATTCGGAGGCGGTTAAAAAGGATATCGCCATCTCCCCCTTCAAGATCGTGAAGGCGGACAACGGCGACGCCTGGGTGGAGGTACGCGGGCAGAAGTACTCCGCTCCCGAGATCTCCGCCATGGTGCTGCAGAAGATGAAAAAGACCGCGGAGGACTACCTCGGCGAGACCGTCACCGACGCCGTCATCACCGTTCCGGCGTATTTCGACGACTCCCAGCGCCAGGCAACGAAGGACGCCGGGAAGATCGCGGGTCTCAACGTCCTGCGCATCATCAACGAGCCGACCGCGGCAGCACTCGCCTACGGCCTCGACAAGAAGAAGGACGAGAAGATCGCGGTGTTCGACCTCGGCGGCGGCACCTTCGATATCTCCATTCTGGAGCTCGGCGAGGGGGTCTTCGAGGTGAAGTCCACCAACGGCGACACCTTCCTCGGCGGCGAGGACTTCGACCAGAAGATCATCGACTGGATCGCCGACGAGTTCAAGAAGGACCAGGGGATCGACCTCAGAGGGGACAAGATGGCGCTGCAGCGCCTTAAAGAGGCGGGCGAGAAGGCGAAGTGCGAACTCTCCTCTTCGCTCGAGACCGACATCAACCTCCCCTTCATCACCGCCGACGCCACCGGGCCGAAGCACCTCACCCTGAAGCTTACCCGTGCGAAGCTGGAGGCGATCTGCGCCGACCTCGTGGCGAAGCTCGAAGGACCGTGCCGCACCGCGCTCAGGGACGCTGGGCTCTCCCCGAGCGACATCGACGAGGTCATCCTCGTCGGCGGCATGACCCGCATGCCGGTGGTGCAGAAGAAGGTGCAGGACATCTTCGGCAAGACCCCGAACCGCGGCGTGAACCCCGACGAAGTCGTGGCGATCGGCGCAGCGATCCAGGGGGGCGTACTGCGCGGCGATGTGAAAGACGTCCTGCTGCTCGACGTGACCCCGCTCTCGCTGGGCATCGAAACCCTGGGGGGCGTCATGACGAAGCTCATCGAGAAGAACTCCACCATCCCCTGCAGAAAGAGCCAGGTCTTCTCCACCGCGGCGGACAACCAGCCTGCCGTCTCCATCCACGTCCTGCAGGGCGAGCGCGAGATGTCCTCGGACAACAAGACGCTCGGCAACTTCGAGCTCTCCGGCATCCCCGCAGCGCCGCGCGGCGTGCCGCAGATCGAGGTCACCTTCGACATCGACGCGAACGGCATCGTGCACGTCTCCGCGAAGGACCTCGGCACCGGGAAGGAGCAGTCGATCCGCATCACCGCTTCCTCGGGGCTCTCAAAAGAAGAGATCGACAAGATGGTGCGCGAGGCGGAAAGCCACGCAGCCGAGGACAAGAAGAAGCGCGAGGTGGTCGAGGCGCGCAACCAGGCGGACAACCTGGTGTACCAGACCGAGAAGTCGCTGAAGGAGTACGGCGACAAGATCGACCCCTCCGAGAAGGCGAAGATCGAGGGGGGCGTGGCAAGCCTGAAGAAGGCGCTGGAAGGAAACGACGCCGACGAGATCAAGAGGGAGAGCGAGGCCCTCATGCAGGCCTCCCACAAGCTCGCCGAGGCTGTGTACGCGAAAGCCGGCGGCGCCGAGGGGGCGCACGGCGGCGAGGCTCACGGGGAGCAGGAAGGGCCGAAAGGGGAAAAAGTAGTCGACGCCGACTTCGAAGAAGTAAAAGACGACAAGAAGTAGGAAATCTGCTATACAAATAGGCGCGCGTCTCCCGAGGCGCGCGCCGCTGTTTAATTTCATCACGCAGCCGGGCAGCGTCTCATTAATCTTTATGGACGCTGTCTTTGCGTTACAAAGGACGTATTTTGGCAAACGGAGAGAAGCAGGATTATTACGAGGTTCTCGAGGTAAACCGCAACGCCTCGGAGACGGAGATCAAGAAGGCCTACCGGCGCATGGCGGTGAAGTACCACCCCGACAAGAACTCCGGTGAGAAGGCGGCCGAGGAGAAGTTCAAGGAGGTCACCGAGGCGTACGAGGTCCTCTCCGACCCGCAGAAGAGGGCGCTGTACGACCAGTACGGCCACGCGGGGATGGGTGGAGGCGGCTTCGGCGGTTTCTCCGCGGGGGGCTTCGGCGGCTCCCCCTTTGGCGACATCTTCGGGGACATCTTCGGCGAGGTATTCGGCGCGCGGCCGAAGCCGGGTCGCGGCCGGCGCGGGGATGATCTGCAGTACAACCTGGAGGTGACCTTCGAGGAGGCGGCCTTCGGGGTGGACAAGAAGATCGACATCCCCTACGCCAAGCGCTGCGACGCCTGCTCCGGTTCCGGAGCAAAGCCGGGCACCGAGGCTAAAACCTGCCCGACCTGCCACGGCGCCGGTCAGATGCGTTTCCAGCAGGGCTTTTTCAGCGTCTCCAAGACCTGCTCCCACTGCAACGGCGAGGGGCGCATCGTGGAGTCCCCCTGCCCCACCTGCCGCGGCGTCGGCACGGTGCGCGACAAGAAGACGATCTCCGTGAAGGTCCCCGCCGGGGTCGAGACGGGGATCAGGCTGAAGCTCTCCGGAGAGGGTGGCCAGGGGGTGAAGGGGGGACCGAACGGCGACCTCTACGTCGCGCTCATGGTGAAGGAGCACCCGATCTTCCGGCGCGAGGACAACGACGTCATCTGCGAGATCCCGATAAGCTTTACCCAGGCGGCGCTCGGCTGCGAGCTCGAGGTTCCGACGCTCGACGGCAGGGTCAGCCTGAAGATTCCTGAAGGAACGCAGTCCGGCAGCGTCTTCCGCATGCGCGGCAAGGGTGTGCCGGCGCTGCAGGGGTACGGGCGCGGAGACCACATTGTGGTGGCGAAGGTGGAGACACCGACGAACCTCAACAAGCAGCAGCGGGAACTCCTCGAGGAGCTGGCGCGCACCGGCGGCGAGGACGCCAATCCGCTCCGGAAGAACTTCTTCTCGAAGGTGATGGACCTCTTCACGTGATGACCTCAGGGGAGTGGCGCGCGTTGCCCTGGCAGCGCTCCTTTTTTGCGCCCTCCCCGTCGTGGAAGCTGAGCCCCGGGAGAGCGCGCTGATAGCAGACGCCGCACTCCCGGGGCTTCTTATTTCCGGGATCAGGGGTGCGAGGAGCACCATCACCGGCGCCTACTACCTCTTCAAGATCGGGCGCGGCTCCCGCAACATCCCGGCACAGGTCGCCGCCGAACTCGTTGCCGCCGCACGACGAGGCGTAGAGGTGACGATCCTCCTGGAGGGAAAGAACCCGGTCGGGCGAACGAACCGCGCGACCGCCCTCTTCCTCGCCAGAGGAGGGGTGAAGGTCCTCTTCCCCTCGGGGAGGGGTGCAGCCCACGTGAAAGCACTGGTCATCGACGACCGGCTCCTCTTTCTCGGCAGCCACAACCTCACCCAGAGCGCCCTTTCCAGAAACAGCGAGCTCTCGCTCCTCGTGCAGGACCCCGCCCTTGCCCGGGAGGTGCACGCCTACCTGAACCGGCTCGCGGCGCGCTCCTCGTACCTCGCCGTCCCGCGCGTACAGGGCCGGGAGCGGCGCTAGAAGAGCCTGTCATCGGGGGAACAATATTTCCCTCCCCCCCTTGCATCATCCGATTCTTCCCTTACCTTTTAGAGTTTGACCGGCCGCGAACGTATGGCTAGGGGCGGAGCCAGAGTGTTGATCTTCCTCCACGGTAGCACCTCGAAGGTACCCTCCCTTTCAAGGGGAGGGTCAGGGTGGGGATGGGGTAGAAGTTCGTGAACGCGGAACCCCATCCCCCTCCTGTCCTCCCCCTTGAAAGGGGAGGGACGAACTGCTGGCGGCTCAACTTTGGTCCAGCACTCGTTGGAGTTTCCCGCCCATATTTTTTTGTCCCGCGAGGAATGAAAGCGTGTTACTTTACGCCTTCGAAAAAGCGGGCCCTCCCCTTCGCGTGAGCGGCCGAAGACAAGCAGGAGACGAAGTAATTGCACAGCGACAGGATTGAAAAAATACTTGCGGAAGTGGCCGCAGGGGGGAAGGACGTCGCCGCGGCGATGGAGGAACTGAAGCACCTCCCCTACGAGGATCTCGGGTGCGCGACCCTTGACCACCACCGGGCCCTGCGCCAGGGGTTCCCCGAGGTGGTCTTCGGGCAGGGAAAGAGCGTGGCGCAGATGGAAACGATCATCGCGGCGCTCCTCGCCAAGGGGGGGAACGTCCTCGCCACCCGGGTGAGCCCCGTGAAAGGAAAAAAGCTCCTCCAGCGCTTCCCGCAGGCCGTGTACCACGCCGACGCGCGCTGCCTCACCATCGAGCAGCACCCGATCGAGCTGCGCGGCAGGGGAAAGATTCTCGTGGTCTGCGCCGGCACCTCCGACATCCCGGTGGCGGCGGAGGCGCTCGTGACGGCGCGCATGATGGGAAACGAAACGGAGAAGCTGTACGACGTCGGTGTGGCCGGGCTGCACCGGCTCCTCTCCCGGCATACCCTGCTCCGGCAGGCGGCGGTCGTCATCGTCGTCGCCGGGATGGAAGGGGCGCTGCCGTCCGTCGTCGGCGGGCTGGTGGAGAAGCCGGTGATCGCGGTCCCCACCTCGGTCGGATACGGCGCGGCGTTCAACGGAGTCGCGGCACTTCTGGGGATGCTCAATTCGTGCGCGGCAGGGGTGACCGTGGTTAATATCGACAACGGCTTCGGCGCGGCGTACGCGGCGAGCCTCATGAACAGGACGCAGCCATGAAGACCCTCTATTTTGATGCCTTCGCAGGGATCTCGGGAGACATGACGGTCGGGGCGCTCCTCGACCTGGGGGTGCCCCTCGAAGTCGTGCAGGAAGGTCTCTCCCTCCTCCCCTTCACAGGATACCGCCTGGCGACGGTCGAGGTGAAGAAGCACGGTGTCTCCGGTACCCACTTCCAGGTGCATCTGGAGGAGGCGGATCAGCCGCACCGCCACTACGGCGACATCGTCTCCCTCATCGAGAATTCTTCGCTGAACGCACAGGTAAAGGAGCTCTCGCTTCGGATCTTCCGGCGCCTCGGAGAGGCGGAGGGGAAGGTGCACGGGGTGCCGCTGGAGCGGGTGCACTTCCACGAGGTCGGGGCGGTCGATTCGATCGTCGACATCGTAGGGACCGCCATCGCCCTCGACTGGCTCCGCTTCGAAAAGATCGTCTGCTCCCCCCTCCCCTACGGGAGCGGCTTTGTGGAGACGGCGCACGGCAGGCTTCCGGTCCCTCCGCCGGCGGTCGCGGAGCTCCTGCGGGAGATCCCGGTGCACGGCAACATCGGCCCCGGCGAGCGTGTCACCCCGACCGGCGCGGCGATCGTGGCGGCGCTTGCCGACTCCTTCGGCCCCGCTCCGGAGATGCGGATCGAAAAAATAGGGTACGGAGCCGGGACGAAGGAGTTCCCCGACCTCCCGAACCTGCTGCGCGTTGTCGCCGGCGAAAGCGCCGCCGGCACCGGCGAGGAGATCCTCGTATTGGAGTGCCACATCGACGACATGACCCCTGAGGCGTTCGGATTCCTCATGGAGAGGCTCCTCGCCGCGGGCGCGCTCGACGTGGGGCTTGTCCCGATGCAGATGAAGAAAAACCGCCCCGGCACCCGGGTGACGGTCATCGCGAGACCGACCGATCTGGACACCCTTTCCGGCGTCATCCTGAGCGAGTCCACCTCCATCGGCTTCCGCTACTACCCCGCGCGCCGCATGACGCTGCCACGCCACAGCGAGACGCGGGAGACCTCACTCGGGCCGGTGCGGGTGAAGATCATCGGGGCTGGGCGCCTCTCCCCCGAGTACGAGGACTGCCGCAAGATCGCGCTGGAGCGGAAGATGCCGCTCATCGAGGTGTTCCGCATCGTCGAGCGGGAGACATGGCGCCCATGAGACTGTTTTTGACCATCGCCGCCACCTGGGGGGGACTCGGCTACTTTCCGGTCGCCTCCGGGACGGTAGGGACGCTGGGGGCGATCCCCCTGTACCTTGCGCTTTCCCGCCTGTCGCTCCCTCTGTACCTCGTCACGGTCGTCGCCTTCACCCTCCTTGCCTGCCGCGTCTCGGGGGACGCGGAGACGATCTTCGGAGAGAAGGACTCCGGGAAGATCGTCATTGACGAGGTCGCAGGCTTCCTCGTTACCATGACAGGGGTGGCGCAAGCCTTCCCGGAGCCGCGGCAGGCCGTGCCGGCGCTGATAGCCGGCTTCCTCTTTTTCCGCCTCTTCGACATCGTGAAGCCCCCGCCGGCCCGCTTTTTCGACCAGAAGCTCAAGAACGGCTACGGCGTCGTCCTCGACGACATCGCCGCAGGTGTCTACGCCTGCGCCGCGACCCACCTCGTGTTGAGGCTCCTATGACCGAAGCGCTCCTGCAGGAGGTACTGAAGCTGTACGGGGTGAGCCCCGAGGAGGCGGCGGCACGCCTTGCGCTGGCGCTCCCCTGGGATCTCGGGGTGAAGGTGGAGTTTCGCGAAATGGAGCCGGAACTGCACCTGGCCCTTTCCACCGGAGAGGAAAACGGGAAGCGCCTGCAGGAGGCGGTCGCCGCCGCAAAGGAAGCGCTCGCTCCGCACATCTTCGCCTCCGGAAGCGGGACGATGGAGGAGACAGTGGCAAATCTCTTCCGCTGCACCGGCGCCACCCTTTCGCTCGCCGAATCGTGCACCGGGGGGATGATCGCCGCGCGCATCACCGAGGTCGCCGGCAGCTCCGCCTGGTTCCTGGAAGGGATCGTGAGCTACAGCAATGCCGCGAAATCCCGCCTCCTGAGCGTCCCCGCGACTCTCATCGAGAAGCACGGGGCGGTAAGCGAAGAGGTCGCCGTCGCCATGGCGCAGGGAGCGCGCGACGGGGCCGGGAGCGACCTTGCGCTGGCGGTCACCGGGATCGCGGGGCCCGAGGGGGGCTCGCCGCAGAAGCCGGTGGGGACCGTGTACATCGCCGTTGCAAACCGGGAGGGGTGCCATGCGCAGCGCCACCTCTTCCGGGGAGACCGCCAGAGGGTGAGGGAACTCACCGTCTTTGCGGCCTTCGACTGGCTGCGCAGAGATCTCCTCACGATGGCAGACACCTGCCGCGGCTGAATCCGGAAACTCCTTCTGGCTTTAAGGGGATACCCGTGCACCTTGCTCCGCTATCCATCCTGATACCCTTAACGCTCCTCATTCTCTTCGCCGAGCCCTTCCTTTCGCTGCCGGTGCCGCTGCACCTCTGCGCCGGCGGCATCCTCGTCGTCTCCCTGTGCGCCTGGCGCCGCAGGGAGAGCTCCGAGCGCACCCGCCGCAGCGCCCTTCTGACCGAGATAGAGCAGGAAGCTGCCCGCTGCACCCGGCGCTACCACGGCATCCTCGAGGGGGCAGGAAACGCCCTTTTCATCTTCAATGCGGAGAACGGCCTCCTGGAGGAGAGTAACGGCGCGGCGCAGGAGCTTCTCGGCTTCACCAGGGAAGAGATGTCCGCGCTGCAGGGGAAGGAATTCTTTCCCGCCGGGGAGCAGGAAAAATTCCGTTCCCTCGTGTACCGGCTGAAGCGCCGCGGCAGCGCCGACCCTGTCGACCTCGTCTTCCAGCGAAAAGACGGCTCCCGCTTCCTGGGAGAAGTCGAGGCGCGCCTCCTGGAGCTCGGGAGCGAGCGGCTGGTGGCGGGGATCGTGCGCGACATCTCGGAGAAGCGGCGGGCCGAGGGGGAACTGCAGCAGAGAAATCGTGAGCTCAGCATCCTGAACGCTCTTCTGGCCACCATAAACGAAGGGAAGCCGCTGCCGGAGGTCATGGAGGAAACCCTCACCAAGCTCATGGAGCATGTGGGGGCCGAAGGGGGTGCTGTGCACCTTATCGAAGAGGACGGGGCCCCCGCCCCGACCGTATCGCGCCAGGTCTCCCCCCACCTCACCGTCGATCTCGCCGGGTGCATAGGGCGCGGCATGGAGCGGTGCGGCAGCATCAACAGCTGCGGTGCGGCGGAGACGGAGTCGTGCCGGCTCGCCCCGGCTGCCGCCTCGGAAGGGTGGGGACGGCTCTTCGCGGTACCTCTCGCGACCCGCAGCCGCCTCATCGGGGTCATGCACCTGCTGCACCGCCAGTGGCACCCCTACAGCGAGGAGGAGATCCGCTTCCTCACCACGGTGGGGCAGCAGATGGGGAATGCCCTGGAGCAGGCCCGCCTCTTTGCCGAGCTCGACTGGAAGAGCGCGCAGCTCATGCGCTCGCACCGCCTCCTGGAGACGAGCAGCCGCTCCCTTGCCGCCTCCGAGATAAAGCTGAAGCAAAACCTCGCCCTGGTGGAACAGGCAAACGCCGATCTCAAGCGCGTCTCCGCCATGAAGAACCAGTTTCTCGGCCTCGTCTCCCACGAGTTCAACACCCCCCTCACGAGCATCATCGCCGGCACCGATCACCTCCTGCAGCAGGGGTGCGCGGAGGAGGACGAGGCGGTCCTCCGGATGGTGCGCGACGGCGGGCTGCGCCTGAAGGACCTGGTGGGGGACCTCCTGAACCTGATAAAGCTGGAGGCGAAGGAAGGGGTCATGGTCGCGGAGCCGGTGCACCTGAAAGGGGAGCTGGAGCTGGTAAGGGAGCAGCTCGCCCCCGCGCTCGCCGCGCGAAACCAGAGCCTCATCCTCTGCGGGCTGGAGAATCTCCCCTCGTTCGTGGGGGACTGGAAGAACCTGGAGCGGGTCTTTGGCGAGCTCCTGGAGAACGCCATGAAGTTTACCCCCGACGGCGGGGAGATCCGGGTCAGCGGCCGGGTGGTGGACGGGAAGTCCCTCGCTGAGCGGCGCGAGACGCTGGAGCGCTTCAACGAGGGGTTCCTCGCGCGCTGCGGCAACAGGTGCTACCTAGAGGTGGAGGTGCGCGACAACGGAATCGGGATTCCGCCGCAGGAGCAGCAGCGCGTCTTCCAGATCTTCTACGAGATCGGCGACGTCAGGCACCATTCGAGCGGCAAGGGGGCGGGGCTCGGCCTTGCGATCGTGAAAGGGATGGTGGAGGCGCACGGCGGCATGGTGTGGGTGGAGAGCGACAAGGGGAGCTCCTTCTTCCTCCTTCTGCCGCTGGAGCAGGAGCTCAGCCAGCCGGAACTCTTCTAGCGCGGAGCTTCCCCCCGTGCGTCAGGAGGAGCGGGAGCCGCACGCTCCGATGTTACTTGAAAACTCGCTGGAATTTGTGCTATTTGTCATGGGATCGCCGGAACAGGCGAAAACAGCAAGGAGATACGCGTATGCTCGACAGGGAGAAGGCGATTGACCTGGCACTCGGCCAGATAGAGAAACAGTTCGGCAAAGGTGCCATCATGAGGCTCGGCAACGAGGAGGCGCTCCCGGACGTGGCAGCCATCCCCACCGGCTCCCTCTCGCTGGACCTGGCGCTCGGCGTAGGCGGCGTACCCCGCGGTCGCGTCATCGAGGTATACGGTCCCGAGTCCTCCGGCAAGACGACCCTCGCGCTGCACATCATCGCGGAGGCGATGAAGGAAGGTGGCATCGCCGCCTTCATCGACGCCGAGCACGCGCTCGACATCGGCTACGCGAGGAAGCTCGGGGTGAAGACCGACGACCTCCTCGTCTCCCAGCCGGACACCGGCGAGCAGGCGCTGGAGATCGCCGAGACCCTCGTCAGATCGGGCGCCATCGACGTCCTCGTCGTCGACTCCGTCGCGGCCCTCGTGCCGAAAGCGGAGATCGAGGGCGACATGGGCGATTCCCACATGGGTCTGCAGGCCCGCCTCATGTCGCAGGCGTTGCGCAAGCTCACCGGCATCATCTCCAAGAGCAACTGCTGCGTCATCTTCATCAACCAGATCAGGATGAAGATCGGCGTCATGTTCGGCAACCCCGAGACGACGACCGGCGGTAACGCCCTGAAGTTCTACGCCTCCGTGCGCATGGACATCAGGAAGATCGCCGCACTGAAGCAGGGGAACGACGTCATCGGCTCCCGCACCAGGGTGAAGGTGGTGAAGAACAAGGTCGCCCCCCCCTTCAAGGAAGTGGAATTCGACATCCTCTACGGCGAAGGGATCTCCAAGGAAGGGGACGTCCTCGACCTCGCCGTGGAGAAGGGGATCGTGGACAAGAGCGGAGCCTGGTTCTCCTACGGCAAGGACCGCATCGGCCAGGGTCGCGAGAACTCCCGCATCTATCTGAAGGAGCACCCGGAGATCACCGCAGAGATCCGGGAGAGGCTGCTCGCCCCCGAGGCAGCCGCCCAGGCGGTATAAGACATGGAACTGAACGAGATCCTTTCCGTCGCCATGAAGGCCCGGGGGTCCGACGTCCACCTGAAGACGGGGATCCCCCCGATCGTGCGGATCGACGGGCAGCTGCGCGCCATCCCGAACGCGGAGCGCCTCTCCGCGGACGCGGTGCGCACCATGGCCAAGGGGATCATGAACGAGCGGCAAAGGAAGCAGTTCGAGGAGAACTACGAGGTAGACCTCTCCTACGGCGTCCCCGGACTCGGGAGGTTCCGCGTCAACGCCTACTCCCAGCGCGGCACCGTGGCCATGGTGCTGCGCGCCATCCCGATCGCCATCCCCTCGCTGGAGGCGCTGAACCTCCCGCCGGTCCTTAAAAAGCTCGCCCTCGAGCAGCGCGGCCTGATCCTTGTCACCGGCACGACCGGCAGCGGCAAGTCCACCACGCTCGCCTCGATGATCGACTACATAAATGAGAACCGCACCTGCAACATCATCACCATCGAGGACCCGGTCGAGTACCTGCACAAGGACAAGAAGAGCCTGATCAACCAGCGCGAGGTCGGCTTCGACACCCTGACCTTCGGCAGGGCGCTCACCAGCGCCTTGCGCCAGGACCCGGACGTCATCCTCGTCGGCGAGATGCGCGACCACGAGACGATCGAGACCGCGCTCACCGCCGCCGAGACCGGGCACCTGGTCCTCTCCACGCTGCACACCCTCGATGCCGCCGAGACCATCAACCGCATCATCTCCGTCTTCCCCCCGTACCATCAGAGACAGGTCCGGATGCAGCTCTCCGGGATCATCAGAGGGGTCATCTCCCAGCGCCTGGTGCCGCGCATCGACGGCAAGGGAAGGGTGCCGGCGGTGGAGATCATGATCGGCACGGCCCGCGTCAGGGACTGCATCGACGACAAGGAAAAGACGAAGCAGATCGCGGACGCCATTTCCCAGGGGTACACCACCTACGGCATGCAGACCTTCGACCAGTCGCTCATGCAGCTCTTCACGAGCAAGCTCATCAGCTATGAGGAGGCGCTGCGCCAGTCCAGCAACCCGGACGACTTCGCCCTGAAGGTCTCCGGCATCTCTTCCACCTCCAACGCCAGCTGGGACCAGTTCACCCTGGAAGAACCTGAAGCCGGGGATGGAGAACTGGTGATCGAGAAGTACTAAGGGGTGTCCAACGCGCTTTTCGACTGTGCGCTGAGAGCCCTCGCGCTGCGCGACCACAGCGAGACGGAGCTGCGCCGCAAGCTCTCCGCCAAGCGCTTCGGCGCCGAAGAGATAGAGGCGGCCCTCTCCCGGCTGCGGGAGCTCTCCTACCTCGACGACCGCCGCTTTGCCCGCACATTCGCCGAGAGCGCCATGCGAAATGGCAGGGGGTTCGGCGCGAAGCTCTCGCAGGACCTCTCCCGGCGCGGCATCACCCCGGCGACGATTGCCGAGGTGCTGGAGGAGCTCTCCGGGGAATTCGATGAGAGGGAGAGCCTCGCGGAGCTCCTGGAGCGGAAGTTCCCGCGCTTCGAGGCGGCGACGGCGACGGAGAAGGAGAAACGGCGGGTCGTGGGATACCTGCAGCGCCGGGGATTCACCCTCTCGGCCATATTTTCCGCGCTGAAGGGCGCCGCATCGGACTGAAAGTTTTTCCTTCCCTTCGGGGTTTTGCTCGAGATTTACATGGACCGGACGGTCCTATCAACGATAAAGAGGTCAGAATGACAGGCAAAGAGATACGGGCGCAGTTCTTCGACTACTTCCAGAGGAAGGGGCACACCCTGGTGGAGAGCTCCAACCTGATCCCCAAGAACGACCCGACCCTGCTTTTCGCCAACGCGGGGATGAACCAGTTCAAGGACGTCTTCCTCGGCGTGGAGAAAAGGGACTACGTCCGCGCCGTCTCCTCGCAGAAGTGCGTACGCGCCGGCGGGAAGCACAACGACCTGGAGAACGTCGGCCACACCGCCCGGCACCACACCTTCTTCGAGATGCTCGGCAACTTCTCCTTCGGTGACTACTTCAAGAAAGAAGCGATCGCCTTTGCCTGGGAATTCCTGACCGGAGAGCTGAAGCTCGACAAGAACCGGCTCTACGTCACGGTGTACACCGATGACGACGAGGCGGCCGCCATCTGGAACGAGCAGGAAGGGGTGCCCCTGGAGCGCATCTACCGCTTCGGGGAGAAGGACAACTTCTGGTCCATGGGGGACACCGGCCCCTGCGGCCCCTGCTCCGAGATTTTCTGGGACAACGGCCCCGGCACCGGCTGCGGCTCCCCGACCTGCGCGGTCGGCTGCGACTGCGACCGCTACATGGAGATCTGGAACAACGTCTTCATGCAGTTCAATCGCGACAAGGACGGCACCATGACGCCGCTGCCGAAGCCGTCGGTCGACACCGGGATGGGGCTCGAGCGGATCAGCGCCGTCATGCAGGGGGTGACCTCCAACTACGACACCGACCTCCTGCAGGGGATCATCCGCCACATCGAGAAGCTCTCCGGGAAGAAGTACGGCGAGGACGCAAAGGACGACGCATCGATGCGCGTCATGGCGGACCACGCCCGTGCCGTCACCTTCCTCATCTGCGACGGCGTGCTTCCCTCCAACGAGGGGCGCGGCTACGTGCTGCGCCGCATCATGCGCCGCGCGGCGCGGCACGCGAAGATGCTCGGCGTCTCCGAGCCGATCCTGTACCGCACCGTCGACGCGGTAAACCTCATGATGGGGGAGGCGTACCCGGAGCTCCTGGAGCGCGAGCAGTACGTGAAAAAGGTCATCCTCGCCGAAGAGGAGCGCTTTGCCGAGACCCTCGACCGCGGCCTTGCCATCCTCAATGAGGAGACGGCGCAGCTGAAGGCGAAGGGGGAGACGGTCATCTCCGGCGAAGTCATCTTCAAGCTGTACGACACCTTCGGCTTCCCGGTCGACCTCACCGCCGACATCGTGGCGAGTGAAGGGTTCACCCTCGACGAGGACGGCTTTGCGCTGTGCATGGAAAAGCAGCGCATGAAGGCGCGCGAGCACTGGAAAGGCTCCGGCGAGGCCGGCGTCTCCACCATCTACAAGGAACTCGTGGGGGAAGGTATCAAGTCGACCTTCGTGGGGTACAACGAGCACACCGCCTACGCCCCGATCACCGCCATCATCAAGAAGGGGGAGCGGGTCTCCGAGGCGCGCGAAGGTGAAGAAGTCGAAGTCATCGTCCCCACCACCCCCTTCTACGGGGAGTCCGGCGGGCAGGTAGGGGATGTCGGCGAGATCTCCACCGGAGTCGGCCACTTCCACGTCACCGACTCGGTCCGCCCGGTGCCGGACCTCATCGTGCACAAGGGAAAGGTGACCTCCGGCGCGCTGCAGGTCGGGGACGCCGCAGATCTGAAGGTCGGCATGGCGGTGCGCAAGGCTGCCGAGAGAAACCACACGGCGACCCACCTCCTGCAGGCGGCGCTGCGCGCGGTGCTCGGCGATCACGTGAAGCAGGCAGGCTCGCTGGTTACCCCGGAGCGGCTGCGCTTTGACTTCACCCACTTCTCCGCGATGACCGCAGAGGAGATCCGCCGCGTCGAGGCGCTGGTGAACGGCTTCATCATGGATAACTCCGAAGTGAGCGCGCTGGAAATGGGGCAGAAAGAAGCGATGGCCGCAGGCGCCACCGCACTCTTCGGCGAGAAGTACGGCGACGTGGTACGCGTGGTGAAGGTCGGCGAGATAAGCTCCGAGCTTTGCGGCGGCACCCATGTCGGCGGCGCCGGCGAGATCGGCTTTTTCAAGATCCTCTCCGAAGTCGGCATCGCCGCCGGCGTGCGCAGGATAGAGGCGCTCACCGGGAGCGGGGCGCTCGCCTACGTGAACACCCTTGAGGACGAGCAGCGCGCAGTCTCCGCCCTCCTGAAAGCCGACGCAGGGTCGGCGCTGGAGAAGCTGGAGAGGGTACTCGCCCAGCAAAGAGAGCTCGCGCGTGAGATCGAGTCGCTGCAGGGGCGGATCAACGCCTCCAAGTCGGTGGACCTCGTGCAGAAGGCGCGCGAGCTGAACGGCATCCGCGTTCTCTCCACCCGGGTCGACGGTGTCGACGCGAAGGGGCTGAGGGAGCTTTCGGACACCCTGAAGGAGCGGATCGGCTCCGGCGTCATCGTCCTCGGCACCGCCGCGGCGGACAAGGTGAACCTCCTCGTGGCGGTCACCGCCGACCTCACCGAGCGCTGCAAGGCCGGAGACGTCATCAAGGCGATCGCACCGATCGTCGGCGGCAACGGCGGCGGCAAGCCGGAACTCGCCCAGGCAGGGGGCACCCGCCCGGAAAACCTGGACGAGGCGCTGGAAGCGGTGTACAACATCATCGGCTAAAACCTTTCCACCTTCCCCCTCCCCTCCAACGGGGAGGGGGATAATGCAACCGGTCATGTACCCAGGGAGACCGCATGCTCCAACAGACCCAACAAGCCGGCGTGGCACAGATGCAGCAGAAAGCGCAGAAGACGGTCCTCGTGGTGGACGACGAGGCGATCATCCGCGACCTGTGCATGCGGGCGCTGCGCGACTACCACACGGTGGAGGCAGCCAACGGCGAGGAGGCACTCAGGGTCTACGAGCAGGGGGGGATCGACGTCGTCCTCACCGACGTCATGATGCCGAGGGTCGACGGCATCGAGCTTCTGAAGGCATTGAAGGAGCGGGAGCCGACCATCGTGGTCATCATTATGACCGGCTACGCCGACAAGGATCTCATCCTGAAGGCGCTGAAAGAGGACGCCGACGACTTCATCACGAAGCCCCTGAACCTCATGCAGCTGCGCACCGCGGTCGACAAGGCGCTGGACAAGAAAGCGCTGAAAGAGGAGATCGCGAACCTCAAGAACCTGGACCGCTTCAAGACGAACTTTCTGTCCCTCATTTCCCACAAATTCCGCACCCCCATCACCTCCATATCACTCTTCCTGCAAAACCTCGCCGCCGGCGTGTACGACCCATCGCAGGAGACGAACCGCGAGTACGCGGGTCTCATCTACGACGAGGCGTGCTACCTCGGAACGCTGGTCACCGACCTCCTCACCTTCTCCCACATGATGGACACCGGCGAGGCGCTGAAGCTCGAGCCGTGCGACCTGCCGACGATCATCGCGCTGGCGCTGGCGAAGGCAAAGGAGCGCACCGACAGGCTCCACATAAACGTGGAGTGCGAGCTGCAGCCGATGGAGGAGATCCTCCTCGACCGCGAGAAGTTCTCCTTTGCGCTGCAACAGGTCATCGACAACGCCTTCAAGTTTTCCAAGCAGTCCGGGCAGGTCCGGGTGGCGATGGAGCAGACGACACAGAACTGCCGCATCGAGATCGAAGACACCGGGATCGGCATCCCCCAGGGTGAGCTCCCGAAGGTGTTCGAGAAGTTCTACCAGGTCGACGCCGACCGCACCGGCCAGATCCGCGGCTTTGGGCTCGGGCTCTTCTACGCGCGGGAGTTCGTGCGCATGCACGGCGGCAGCATCACCCTCGACAGCGCCGTCGACTCCGGCACGAAGGTCGTCATCACCGTTCCCCGCAGGCCCGGCGCATCCTCGTAAAGCTGCGGCCAGCCCCTCTTTAGCGTTGATTATTTCATCTCATCTGCTATATTAGCCCCTTTCCGCGCAGCACCTAATCTTCGATACAGCCAGAGGCAGCCATGCAACGACTCATCGAAAAGGCGAGCACCCTCCTGGAGGCGCTCCCCTACATGCGGCGTTTTGCCGGCAAGACCGTGGTCATCAAGTACGGCGGCCATGCCATGGCGGACGAGAACCTGAAGAAGTCCTTCGCCCTCGACGTCATCCTCCTGAAATACATCGGCATCAACGTGGTGGTGGTGCACGGCGGCGGCCCTCAGATCAACGAGACGCTGAAGCGCTACGGCATCGTCTCGCAGTTCGTGCAGGGGATGCGCGTTACCGACAGCCAGACGATGGGGGTCGTGGAGATGGTCCTCACCGGCCAGGTGAACAGGGAAGTCGTCGGCTACCTGAACCAGCACGGCGGGCGCGCTGCCGGCATTTCCGGGAAGGACGCGAACCTCCTCCTGTGCGAGAAGCTCCTGCAGGAAGTGCGCAAGGAAGACGGCACGGTCGAGAAGGTGGACATAGGATTCGTCGGCGACGTGGTGCAGGTCGACCCCGCCATCCTGGAGGCGCTGGAAAAGGGTGGCTTCATCCCCGTCATCGCGCCGGTGGGTGTCGGAAAGGACGGCCAGAGCTACAACGTGAACGCCGACCTCGTGGCAGGGCGCGTCGCCGCGGCCTTGAAGGCTGAGAAACTGATCCTTCTGACCGACGTCGCCGGTGTAAAGTCGAAGAACGGAGAGCTCCTCTCCAGCATCGCGCTCCAGGACGTCCCCCCCCTCATCGCGGACGGCACCGTCACCGGCGGGATGATCCCGAAGGTCACCTGCTGCACCGACGCGCTCGCCGCCGGGGTGAAGAAGGCGCACATCGTGGACGGCCGGATGGAGCACGCCATCCTCTTGGAGATCTTCACCAACGTGGGGATCGGCACTGAAATCCTGGGATAGGACCGGACGAATCCTCCGTTCGCCGAGCCGTTGCTCCGAACGTGTTTCAAGATCCCCCAGTATGTTATAGGAGGGAACGGAATGAATTCAGCAGAATGGATTGAAAAGGCGGATCGGTACATCATGCGGACCTACGGCCGCTACCCGCTCGTCCCGGTAAAAGGGGAAGGGTGCAACGTGTGGGACGCGGACGGGAAAAAGTACCTCGACTTCCTCGCCGGCGTCGCCGTCAACAACCTCGGACACTGCCACCCCGCGGTCACCGCGGCCCTCGCCCGCCAGGCGGGTGAGCTGATCCACTGCTCCAACTACTATCACATCCCCCAGCAGATCGAGCTCGCGGAGCTTCTGTGCCAGAACAGCTTCGCGGAGAAGGCCTTCTTCTGCAACTCCGGCGCCGAGGCTAACGAGGCAGCGATCAAGCTCGCCCGCAAGTACAGCCGCGAGAAGTTCGGCCCCGAGCGCTTCGAGATCATCACCGCCCTCGCCTCCTTCCACGGCCGCACCATGGCCACCGTCTCCGCGACGGGACAGGAGAAGGTCCAGAAGTTCTTCGACCCCCTCCTGCACGGCTTCCGCTACGTCCCCTTCAACGACGCACAGGCGCTCAAAGACGCCATCACCCCCTGCACCTGCGCGGTCATGCTGGAGCCGATCCAGGGCGAAGGTGGGGTCGTGGTTCCCGACGCCGGGTATTTCGCCGAGGTACGCAGGATCTGCGACGAGAACAACCTGATCCTCATCTTCGACGAGGTCCAGGTGGGGATGGGGCGCACCGGGAAGCTCTTCGCACACGAGCACTTCGGGATCACCCCCGACATCATGACGCTCGCGAAGGCGCTGGCAGGGGGCGCGCCGATCGGCACCATGCTCGCCACGGAAGAGCTTGCCGCGGCTTTCACCCCCGGGACCCACGGCTCTACCTTCGGCGGGAACCCGCTCGTCACAGCGGCAGGGATTGCCACCGTGCGCACCATCCTCGAGGAGGGGATCCTGGAGCACACGCAGGAAGTGGGCGGCTACCTCATGGCGAAGCTCGAGTCGCTGAAGGAGCGCTTCCCCTTCGTGGCGCAGGTGCGCGGCATCGGCCTCATGATCGGGGTCGAGCTCACCGTTCCCGGCGGAGACATCGTGAAGAAGGCGCTGCAGCGCGGGCTCCTGCTGAACTGCGCGCAGGACAGGGTGCTGCGCTTCGTGCCGCCCCTCATCGTGAAGAAGGGAGAGATCGACGAGATGATCGCCACCCTCACGGAGATCATGGCGGAGATCTAGGACCGGAATACCCCCTTTCGCGAGGGAGGGGAGACGCAGTACCATCAACCTTAACGGGGAGTGACCCTGCCATGAAAAAAGACTTTCTCGCCCTGAGCCACTTCACAAAGGCGGAGCTCGACGACATCTTCGCCCTGACGAAGGACCTGAAGCAGAAGCAGAAAAACGGCATGAAGCACCACCTGCTGAAGGGGAAGACCCTCGCCATGATCTTCGAGAAGAACTCGACGAGGACGAGGATCTCCTTCGAGGTGGGGATGTACCAGCTCGGCGGCCACCCCCTCTTCATTTCCGGGAAGGACTCGCAGATCGGGCGCGGCGAGCCGATCAAGGACACTGCACGCGTCATCTCCCGCTACTGCGACGGCGTCATGATCCGCACCTTCGGGCAGGAGATCGTCGAGGAGCTGGCGCACTACTCCACCGTACCGATCATCAACGGGCTCACCGACCTGCACCACCCCTGCCAGGTGATGGCGGACGTCTTCACCATCATCGAGCACAAGGGGAGCTACGACGGGCTGAAGGTGGCGTGGATCGGGGACGGCAACAACATGGCGAACAGCTGGATAGAGGCTGCCGCCATCTTCGGCTTCGACCTGACCGTCGCCTGTCCGGAAGGGTACGACCCTGATCCGAAGGTGCTCGACTGGGCGCGGAAGAACTCCAGCTCGAAGATCACCCTCACCCGCGACCCGCGCGAGGCGGCGCTCGGCGCCGACGTTCTCAACACCGACGTGTGGGCGAGCATGGGTCAGGAGGAGGAGCAGAAGATCCGCGAGAAGGCCTTCGCCGGCTTCTGCCTCAACGAAGAGCTGATGCACTCCGCGCATTCTGACGCCATCGTGCTGCACTGCCTCCCCGCGCACCGCGGCGAGGAGATCACCGACGAAGTCATGGAAGGAAAGAACTCCGTGGTATTCGACGAAGCGGAGAACCGTCTCCACGTGCAGAAGGCGATCATGGCCACGCTGATGGCCTAAAACCGTTTCTGTCCGCAGATTACGCAGATTTTCGCAGATTACAGCGCACTGTTGCCACTATCCTCCTTGGGTCGAGCGGCTGATAGCTAAGGATGCTCTGGGAAAACAAGAATTTTATAATCTGCGTGAATCTGCGTAATCTGCGGACAACAAGTTTTTGTGCGTAATCTGCGGACAACAAGTTTTTATGCGTAATCTGCGGACGAAAAGCAGTTATACGACTTAAAGGAGAACCTGATGGCCAAGAAAGAAGTCAAAAAGATCGTTCTCGCCTACTCCGGCGGGCTGGATACCTCCATAATCCTCAAGTGGCTGAAGAATGAGTACGGCTGCGAGGTCGTCACCTTCTCCGCTGACGTGGGTCTCGCGGATGAGCTCACCCCGGTGCGCGAGAAGGCCTTCGCTACCGGCGCCAGCAAGGTGTACATCGACGACCTGCGCGAGGAGTTCGTGCGCGACTTCGTCTTCCCGATGTTCCGTGCCAACGCCATCTACGAGGGACAGTACCTCCTCGGCACCTCCATCGCCCGCCCGCTCATCGCGAAGCGTCAGATGGAGATCGCTGCCATCGAAGGGTGCGACGCGGTGGCCCACGGCGCCACCGGCAAGGGGAACGACCAGGTCCGCTTCGAGCTCGCCTACTACCACTTCAACCCGAACATCACGGTCATCGCCCCCTGGAGGGAGTGGAAGCTGAACAGCCGCCAGGCGCTCATCAACTACGCAAAAAGGAACGATATCCCCATCCCGGTGACGAAGAAGCGCCCCTGGTCCAGCGACCGCAACCTGCTGCACATCTCCTTTGAAGGGGGGATCCTCGAGGACACCTGGGCAGAGCCCCCCGAGCAGATGTACGTCCTCACCAAGAGCCCGGAGAAGGCACCGAACAAGCCGCAGTACATCGAGATCGAGTTCGAAAAGGGTAACGCGGTGGCGGTCGACGGCGTGCGCATGACCCCGGCGGAGCTCCTGACCCACCTGAACACCCTCGGCGGCGAGCACGGCATCGGCCGCGTGGACATCCTGGAGAACCGCTCCGTAGGCATGAAGTCCCGCGGCGTGTACGAGACCCCGGGCGGCACCATCCTGCGCGAGGCGCACATGGCAGTGGAGCAGATCACCATGGACCGCGAGGTCATGCACCTCAGGGACTCCCTTATCCCCCGCTACGCGGAGATGGTCTACAACGGCTACTGGTTCTCTCCGGAGCGCGAGATGCTGCAGACGGCGATCGACGACTCCCAGAAGACGGTGAACGGCGTGGCACGCCTGAAGCTGTACAAGGGGCACTGCCGCACCGTCGGGCGTAAGTCGGAGAGCAACTCCCTCTTCAACCTCGACTTCGCCACCTTCGAGAAGGACCAGGTGTACAACCAGCAGGATGCGGAGGGCTTCATCAAGCTGAACTCCCTCAGGCTGCGCATCAGGTCCCTCATGCAGCAGAAAAACGGGTAACAAAAGCGATAGCAGAAGGCGATTTTTCAGGGGCACGATGTCGGTGCCCCTATTCGCTTTTATAGCCGGAGAGGTCCCGGCAGCCGGATCAGAAACCGGCCAGGCAAGATCAGACAGGAGAAAAAAATGTCCAAGGACAAACTGTGGGGCGGCCGCTTCACCCAGCCTACTGACAAGTTCGTGGAGGAATTCACCGCCTCCATCGATTTCGACAAGCGCCTGTACCGGCAGGACATCCGCGGCTCCATCGCCCACGCAAAGATGCTCGGCAGGCAGGGAATCATTCCGGCCGAAGACGTGGTCGCCATCGAGAACGGGCTCACCGATATTCTCGCCCAGATCGAGGCGGGGAATTTCGACTTCTCCGTCTCTCTGGAAGACATCCACATGAACATCGAGGCGCGTCTCTCCGCGAAGATCGGCGACGCCGGCAAAAGGCTCCACACCGGGCGCTCCCGCAACGACCAGGTGGCACTCGACATCCGCCTTTACCTGCGCGACGAGCTCGTGGAGATCTGCGGGTACCTCGACCGCCTGATCGACTCGCTCCTCTTCCAGGCGGAGGAAAACCTCTCCGTCATCATGCCCGGCTTCACCCACCTGCAGACCGCGCAGCCGATACTCTTCTCGCACCACATGATGGCGTACGTCGAGATGCTGAAGCGCGACAAGGGGAGAATGGAAGACTGCCTGAAGCGCACCAATGTCCTGCCGCTGGGAGCCGGGGCGCTCGCGGGGACTACCTTCCCCATCGATCGCGAGTACGTGGCCGAGCTCCTCGACTTCCCGCAGGTCACCCGCAACTCGCTCGATTCGGTGAGCGACCGCGACTTCGGGCTGGAGTTCTGCTCCGCCTCCTCCATCCTCATGATGCACCTCTCCCGCTTCTCCGAGGAGCTCATCCTCTGGTCCACCAGCGAGTTCCGCTTCGTGGAGCTCACCGACTCCTTCTGCACCGGCTCCTCCATCATGCCGCAGAAGAAGAACCCGGACGTCCCCGAGCTGGTGCGCGGCAAGACCGGCCGGGTATATGGAAACCTGATCTCGCTCCTCACCGTCATGAAGTCGCTGCCGCTGGCCTACAACAAGGACATGCAGGAGGACAAGGAGCCCCTTTTCGACACCATCGATACGGTGAAGGGGTCGCTGAAGATCTTCGCCGACATGGTGCGCGAGATGAAGGTGCGCCCGGACAGGATGCGACAGGCGGCCGCCGCCGGCTTCTCCACCGCGACCGACGTGGCGGACTACCTGGTGCGCAAGGGGATCGCCTTCCGCGACGCGCACGAGATCGTGGGGAAAGCGGTGCGCTACGGGATCGAGACCGGGAAGGATCTGGACCAGTTCTCCACCGCCGAGTGGAAAGCCTTCTCCGAAGCGATCGACGCCGACATCGCCGACGCCATTACCCTGGAGGCGTCCGTCAACGCCCGCAAAGCGACCGGCGGCACCGCGCTCGAAAGGGTGAAAGCGGAGATCGACCGCGCCCGCGCAGAGCAGAAGCAGTAACGACCGACCAGCCACGCCATACCCGCACACCCCCGCCCTCACGTCCCCTCCCTTTCAAGGGGAGGGACAGGGTGGGGATGGGGTTCGGCACCCCAGACAATGTAGGCCGGGATAAGCCGCCGAGGCGTTCCCGGCAGTCCAACAGACGCAGCCGCGCACCAGCGGGCTGCGGCTCTGGAGGAGATCCAAAGATCAAATCCCCCCTGCCCCCCCTTCGCAAAGGGGGGAACGTGAGGTCTCCTGCAGTGCTTCGTGGCAATGTACTCACGCTCCCGGAATTCCGGAATGAACTACATGGGATGGGGTTCGCCCCACAGAGGAAAGAGATGCTACGCACCAGGCTCAAGATCGCCGTCTGTCTCACCACCTTCGTCGCCCTCTGCGGCTGCGGGAAAAAAGGGGCTCTGCTCCCCCCCGAGGCGCTCGTCCCCGCAGCGATAAACGACCTGCAGGTGCGCCAGAAGGGGGACCAGTTCCAGGTGAGCTGGTCCGGGCCAGCGCGCGAGGAAAGCGGGGCACGGCTCCAGGACCTTGCCGGGTTCGTCCTGTTGCGCCACCAGGTCATCGATCCCGCCAGCGACTGCGACCTCTGCCCCGATGCCTACCGCGTCATCGCCACCATCGACCTCGACTACCTGAAGGACGTCCGCCGCAGCGGCAGCCGCTATGTGGTTGCCGACCGCGACCTCACTATCGGCACCACGTACCGATACAAGGTCCGCTCCTTCAAGCAGAACGGCACCAGCAGCAAGGATTCCAACAAGGTACAGCGCCCGGCACACACGCCTCCGCCACCCCCGTCAGCCTCGACCGCGTCGTCGTCGGCAGGGGTTACCGTCACCTTCTCTTCCCCGCCCCTTCTGGAGGGGAAGCTCGTCGGCTATGACGTGTACCGCCGCACCGGCACCGAGGAGTTCCCGGTGGCGCCGCTAAATCCGGCACCGGTTCCCGGACCGTATCTCGACCAGACGGTCCGGCACGGTGCCTCCTACATCTACAGCGCACGCACTGTGGTAAAAATCGGAGAAGATATGGTTGAGAGCGCGCCTTCAGCCGAGGTGAAGGGGGAGATCGCGGAGCCGGAGTAGCAGGTGCTCCTTCCCGCCCCTCCCTCCAGGCATTCCATGCCCTTATCTTGCCTTTTCCACCCTTTTCATGATAAACAATCGTATTCTCAGCAATGGCGGCCCTTCGCGGGGCTGCCGTTCTTATCCAGCAGCCGCGCCTACCGGCGCGTGGAGCGTGACATGAAAATTACGAGAGCGGAGGTGGAGCATGTGGCACGCCTCGCCCGCCTGGCACTTTCCGACGCGGAACTTGATACCTTCACCGGCCAGATGGACGCCATCCTCGCCTACGTCGAGAAGCTGAACGGCCTCGACACCACCGACATCGTCCCCACCTCCCATGCCGTCCCGATGGAGAACGCTTTCCGGGTCGACGAGGTAAAAAGCCCGATCGGGGTCGAAAACGCCATTGCCAACGCGCCGGAGCACGCCGAGAGCTTCTTCAGGGTTCCCAAGGTCATAGAATAAGCCAACAGGGAATAAGACCGAAGGGGTCAGGCCCTCTGTTAAAAGGGCCTGACCCCCTCCCGCACCTTTTCCGGAGAGACCAGAGATAATGGAAATTTTCGAGCTTTCGCTACATGAGCTGCACGAGAAACTGAAGCAGAAGGAGCTTTCCTCCGTGGAAGCGACGACTGCCATGCTGAAGCGGATCGACGCGGTCGACGGCAAGGTGAACGCCTACGTCACCGTCACCCCCGAGGAAGCTCTTGCCGAGGCTGCCGCCGCCGACGAGCGTATCGCTGCCGGCGACATCGACATCCTCACCGGTATCCCCATCGGGCTGAAGGACATCTTCGTCACCAAGGGAATCCGCACCACCTGCGGATCGAAGATCCTGGAAAACTTCATCCCCCCCTACGACGGGACCGCGGTAGCCAAGCTGAAGGCGCGCGGCGCGGTGATCCTCGGCAAGCTGAACCAGGATGAATTCGCCATGGGCTCCTCCTCGGAGTCGAGCCACTACGGCGCCACCCGCAATCCGTGGAACCTCGAGTGCACACCAGGCGGCTCCTCCGGCGGGTCAGCAGCAGCGATCGCCGCGCAGACCGCCATAGCGACCCTCGGCACCGACACCGGCGGCTCCATCCGCCAGCCCGCCTCCCACTGCGGCTGCGTGGGACTAAAGCCCACCTACGGCAGGGTCTCCCGCTACGGCGTCATCGCCTACGCCTCCTCACTCGACCAGGTGGGGCCGATGACAAAAGACGTGCGCGACTGCGCCGTCATGCTCGGCGCGGTGGCAGGGTACGACCCGATGGATTCCACCAGCGTCAACACCCCGGTTCCCGATTACCTGGCCCGCCTCGAGGCGGGGGTGAAGGGGATGAAAATCGGCCTGCCGAAGGAGTACTTCATCGAGGGACTCGACCCGGAAGTGAAGGCAACCACCGAAGCGGCCATAAAGCTGTACCAGAACCTCGGCGCGGAGATCTGCGAGGTATCGCTGCCGCACACCGAGTACGCGGTCGCCACCTACTACCTCGTGGCCACCGCGGAGGCGAGCTCCAACCTCGCGCGCTATGACGGCGTGCGCTACGGCCACAGGAGCGACGAGGCAAGCGGCCTTATCGACATGTACGCGAAGACCCGCGCCGAAGGTTTCGGCTCCGAAGTGAAAAGGCGCATCATGCTCGGCACCTACGCGCTCTCCTCCGGGTATTACGATGCCTACTACCTGAAGGCGCAGAAGGTGCGCACCCTGATCATGAGGGACTTCGAGCGCGCCTTCGCCGACGTCGACGTCCTCCTGACGCCGGTCGCACCGACCCCTGCCTTCAAGCTCGGCGAGAAGGTCGCCGACCCGCTGCAGATGTACCTTTCCGACATCTTCACCATCCCGGTGAACCTCGCCGGGACGTGCGGCATCTCCATTCCCGCGGGGATCAGCGCAGCGGGGCTCCCCATCGGCATCCAGCTCCTCGGCAAGCCCTTTGGCGAGGAGGAGATCCTGTTGGCGGCACGCGCCTTCGAGCGCGAGACCGAGTGGCACACGAAGAAGCCGACCCTTTGATCGATACCAGACCCTTCCCCCGGGAAGGGGTGAATGAATTGACCGCGGAGCAATGAGCATGAAATATCAGGTCGTAATCGGGCTCGAGGTGCACACCCAGCTCACCACCAACACCAAGATCTTCTGCGGCTGCTCGACCCGTTTCGGCGCGCCCCCCAACACCCAGACCTGCCCGGTGTGCCTCGGCTTCCCCGGCGCGCTGCCGGTCCTCAACAAGCGGGTGGTGGAGTTCGCCGTCAAGGCGGGGCTTGCCACCAACTGCACCATCACGCCGCGCTCAATTTTCGCCCGCAAGAACTACTTTTACCCCGACCTGCCGAAGGGTTACCAGATCAGCCAGTTTGACCTCCCGATCTGCCAGAACGGCCATCTCGACATCGAGGTGGACGGGGTCCAGAAACGGATCGGGATCACCCGCATCCATATGGAAGAGGACGCCGGCAAGCTCGTGCACGCCGACATCCCCGGAGTCGGCGACGACTCCTGCGTCGACCTGAACCGCGCCTGCACCCCTCTTCTGGAGGTCGTCTCCGAGCCGGACATGCGCTCCGCGGACGAAGCAATCGCATACCTCAAGAAGCTGCACCAGATCGTCATGTATCTCGGGATCTGCGACGGAAACCTCGAGGAGGGGAGCTTCCGCTGCGACGCCAACGTCTCCCTCATGCCGGTCGGCGCCAAAGAGTTCGGCACCCGTGCCGAGCTGAAGAACATCAACTCTTTCCGCTTCATCAAGCAGGCGATAGAATACGAGATCGAGCGGCAGGCCGAGATCCTCGACGACGGCGGGCGCGTGATCCAGGAGACCCGCCTCTTCGATCCCAACACCGGGACGACCCGCTCCATGCGCGGCAAGGAAGAGGCGCACGACTACCGCTACTTCCCCGATCCGGATCTCGTACCGGTGCTGGTGGACGAGGCGTGGGTGCAGGAAGTGGCTGCAACCCTTCCGGAGCTTCCGGACGCAAAACGCGCACGTTTCCAGAGTGAGCTCGGCCTTCCCGCCTACGACGCCGAGGTCCTCGCCGCAAGCCGCGAGCTCGCGCACTACTTCGAGGCTACCTTCGCCCTCTTCCCGCAGGCGAAGACGGTGTCCAACTGGGTCATGGGGGAGGTCACCCGCGCCCTCAACGAGGACAGCCGCGACATTTCCGAGTGCCCCGTGACGCCGGAGCGCCTCGCCGAACTGCTGAAGCTCATGGAAGGGGGCACCATCTCCGGAAAGATCGCAAAAACGGTCTTCGACGAGATGTACAAGACCGGCAAGGCTCCTGCGGCCATCGTCGAGGAGAAGGGGCTGGTCCAGGTCTCTGACACCGGCGCGATAGAGGCGATGGTGGACGAAGTACTCGCGAAGAACGAAAGCCAGGTCGCAGAGTACCGCGGCGGCAAGGAGACGCTCTTTGGCTTCTTCGTCGGGCAGGTCATGCGCGCCTCCAAGGGGAAAGCGAACCCGGCCGTAGTGAACGAGTTGCTGCAGAAGAAGCTGAAGGGGTAGTGAATCCACCCCATCCCCACCCTGTCCCTCCCCTTGAAAGGGAGGGGACGTGGGGGCACCGGCCTCGCCGGGCACGACTTACGGTTACTGTTTTACCAGGAGAGAAAGATGTCCTTCAGAACGATAGAGTGGCGAGACAACAAGGTCGTTATGATCGACCAGACGAAGCTTCCCGCTGAGGAGCGCTACAACACCTACACCGACTACACCGGTGTGGCCGAAGCGATCCGCGGCATGGTCGTGCGCGGCGCCCCTGCCATCGGGGTGGCAGCGGCCATGGGTGTGGCGCTGGGCGCCCGGGACATCATCGCCGACACCTTCGACTCCTTTTACCGGCAGCTGGAGAACGTCTGCGACGTCATCGGCCGCACCAGGCCGACGGCGGTGAACCTCTTCTGGGCCATCGAGCGGATGAAGCGCGTGGCG
The DNA here is from genome assembly GCF_021044625.1 of Geomonas sp. RF6. NCBI lineage: Bacteria > Pseudomonadati > Thermodesulfobacteriota > Desulfuromonadia > Geobacterales > Geobacteraceae > Geomonas > Geomonas sp. RF6. The sequence goes on from NZ_CP087999.1 coordinate 1,515,562, forward strand.
CAACAGCACAAGGCGCTCGATCTCAACTCCATCCGCGAGATGCTGAAGGCGGAAGCGATCAGCATCGAGACGGAAGACCTCGCCATCTGCAAGGAGATCGGCCGCCACGGCGGTCCCCTCATCAAGGAGGGGGGCCGCGTCCTCACTCACTGCAACGCAGGGGGGCTCGCCACCGCGGGGTACGGCACCGCGCTCGGCGTGATCCGCGCGGCGCATGAGTCCGGCAAAAAGATCCAGGTCTTTGCCGACGAGACGCGCCCCTGGCTGCAGGGGGCACGCCTTACCGCCTGGGAGCTCATGAAGGATTCGATCCCGGTGACGCTGATCTCCGACAACATGGCCGGGTGGCTCATGCGCCGCGGCGAGATCGACTGCTGCGTTGTCGGCGCCGACCGGATCGCCGCCAACGGCGACACCGCCAACAAGATCGGCACCTACTCCGTTGCGGTGCTGGCGAAGGAGAACAAGATCCCCTTCTACGTCGCCGCACCGATCTCCACCCTCGACCTCACCCTGCCCACCGGCGACTCCATCCCGATCGAGGAGCGCACCTCCAGCGAGGTGACGCAGATCCAGGGGGTGGGGATCGCCCCGGAAGGGGTAAAGGTCAGAAATCCCGCCTTCGACGTCACCCCCGCCCGCTACATCTCCGGGATCATCACGGAGAAGGGGGTTGTGCGCGGCGACTTTGAGCGGGAACTCAGAGCCCTGGTAGGGCAGTGAACATCCCGACCCGGTTCTATATGGGGATCCTCGCGGCCCTGACCGGGGACCCCAAAGAACAATGGCTGGCCAGCCGGCTGGAAGACGCCGGCTTCAGCTACGGCACCCGCTCCGCGGCAAACCTGCGCCTCCTGGCGGAGCGCCTTCCCGTGGAGCTCGTCCCGGATATCGCCTACTCCGCCCTGGCGGCGCCCCTTCCGGACATGGCGCTGAACGGACTGGAGCGGGTCTCCAATGCGGTCGACCCCGCGGAATTCCTCGAAGTCTGCTCGCGCCGCGTCCCCCTCACCCAGCTCCTCAACATCTGCGGTTCCTCTTCATTCCTCACCAACATCATCTGCCGCGACCGCGCCTACTTCAGCGCGCTCTTCATCAGGCGCGAGATCATGCACAGCCGCACCGAAGCCGAGATGCTCGATGCGCTCCGGGCGCTCGTCCCGGACGATCTTTCGTACAGCGACCTCCTCCCCCTCCTGCGCCGGTTCAAGTATTCCGAGATGCTGCGCATCGCGGCACGCGACCTGAACGGCCTCGCTCCCCTGGAAGAGGTTACCGCCGAGCTCGCGGCGCTCGCCTCCGCGACGCTGCAGATTGCGTACGAAACGTCGCGCAAGGAACTCGTGAAGGAGCACGGCGCTCCGCTCATGGTGACCGAAGAGGGGACCTCGGAGGCGGACCTTGTCGTCATCGGCATGGGAAAGCTCGGGGGGCGCGAGCTCAATTTCTCCTCCGACATCGACATCATCTACCTCTACTCTTCCGACAACGGAGAGACGGCAGGGGTGCCTGGAGCCCAGGGGACCCTCGCCGGGAAGATCTCGTTGCACGCCTTCTTCGTGAAGCTCGGCGAGATGATCAGCCGGGCCATCTCCCAGGTCACCGGCGACGGCTTTGTCTTCAGGGTCGACCTCGGCCTGCGCCCGGAGGGGAAGAGCGGCGACCTCGCTTCGTCTCTGCGCTCCATGGAGATCTACTACGAGTCGTGGGGGCAGTCGTGGGAGCGCGCCGCCATGATAAAGGCGCGGCCGGTGGCGGGGTCCATGGCGCTTGGCGAGCAGTTCCTGCGCATGATCGAGCCGTTCATCTACCGGCGCTTCCTCGACTACAACCTCATCGAGGACATGATGGGGATGAAGCTGCGCATAAATGCCTCCCTCGCGCGACTGCAGGAAGGGGAGCTGAACGTAAAGCTCGGCCGCGGCGGGATCAGGGAGATCGAATTTTTCGTACAGGCGCTGCAGCTCGTCTATGCGGGGCGCAACAAGAGCCTGAGGGTGAAGAACTCGCTGCAGGCGCTCCAGAAGCTCAAGGAGAGCGGCGTGGTGCGCGAGGCGGACTGCACCACCCTCACCGACGCCTACCGCTTCCTGCGCATGGTGGAGCATCGCATCCAGGTGGTCCAGGAGCGTCAGACGCACCTCCTCCCGAAGAAGATGGACGAGCTACTCGCCCTCTCCCGGCGCTGCGGCTTTCTGCGGGGTGACGGCCTGCAGCGCTTCTCCATAACACTGGAGGAGCACAGGAGCGCCGTCTCAGCCATCTACGGCGACCTCTTCCACTCCCGGGACGAGAAGATCAAGGAAGAGGTGCTCCCGGAGGTCTTCTTCTTTTTCGACCGGAACGCGGACCCCGAGCTCATCAAGGCGATGCTCGCGCAGCGCCGGTTCGAGCACCCGGAACCGGCATACCAGAACCTGCTTGTCCTGCGGGACGGTCCGCCCCACCAGAACCTCACCGCACAGGGGCATCGGACACGGGAGAAGATCGCTCCCCTCTTCCTGCAGGAGATCTTCGCATCCCCCGACCCGGACCTCGCCCTCTCCAACCTGGAACGCTTCCTTGTCGCCGTGCGCAGCCGGTCCTCGATCTACGCGCTCCTGGCCGAGAACCGGGACATCCTGAAGCTCCTCGTCCAGCTCTTCGGGATGTCGGAATTCCTTACCAAGATCTTCATCAGCCACCCCGAGCTCCTGGACAGCATGATCACCCGCAGCTACGCCTACTGCACGAAGGAGCGGGATGCGATGGCGGAGGAGCTTATCGCGGTGATTCGCCGTGCCGAGGATTTCGAGACGAAGCTCGACGCGCTGCGCCGCTACCGGCACGAGGAGTTTCTGCGCATCGGGATGAATGACATCAACGGGAAGATGGGGGAGGGAGAGGCCGGACATCAGCTGACCCATCTTGCGGAAGTATGCCTGTCGTGCGCGGTGGACATGGCACGGGTGGAGCTCTCCGCCTATGGGCGCCCCACCTTCTCTGACGAAAGCGGCATCACGCGGGAGGCGTCATTCGCGATCCTCGCCATGGGGAAGCTCGGGGGGCGCGAGCTCAACTACCACTCCGACCTCGACATCATCTACATCTACGACCACCAGGGGTTCACCGACGGGACGAGGCGGATAACGAACCACGAGTACTTCGCAAAGCTCGGCCAGAGGATCATCCTGATCCTCACCACCCAGACGCGCGAGGGGTATGTCTACAAGATCGACACCCGGCTGCGTCCCTCCGGAAATGCCGGCCCGCTCGTCACATCGCTGGAGTCGTTTCGCGACTACCACCGCACCGAGAGCCAGATATGGGAGCGCCAGGCGCTGACAAAGGCGCGGGTGGTGCTCGGCGGGGGCGTGCTGAAGGAGGAGATCGAGCAGGTCATCAGCCAGACCGTGTATGGCAGCGGCGCCGACGACTTCGTGCGCAGCGAGATTCACCGGCTGCGCATGCGGATGGAGGTGGAGCTCGCGAAGGAAAAGGCGGGGAGCTACAACATAAAGACCGGCCGCGGCGGCATGGTCGATGTGGAGTTCCTGGTGCAGTACCTGCAGCTGAAGCACGGCGTGGATGAGCCGACACTCAGAAGCTGCCACACCCTCACCGCCCTCTCCCACCTGAACCAGGCCGGCCTTCTTTCCTCTGCAGACTACCAGGCGCTCTCGGAGGGTTACCAGTTCCTGCGCCGGCTCGAGAACCGGATCCGGATCATCCACGACTACTCCATGAACGATCTGGGCGGCCCTCCCCGCTACCTGAACAAGCTCGCACTGCGCCTCGGCTACAGCGCGACGCTGCAGAACCCGGGTGAGGCTCTGATCTCGGATTACACCCGCACGACTGCGGGGATACGGGACGTGTACGAGAGGATCCTCGGTGGCGCCGCGACGGAAGCGCCCCTCTCCTGAGCTCTGCGGGAGGGTTCCGGAATAACCTGCAACAGGTGGCAGCACGTCCCTCCCCTTTCAAGGGGGAGGACAGGAGGGGGATGGGGTTCATCCCGCGCTCGCCAACTTCTACCCCATCCCCACCCTGTCCCTCCCCTTGAAAGGGAGGGGACGCCTGAGCGCCTGCTCTTGTAAAAATCACGGGTTTGCCCGCGGGGTCACGCTGTCGAGAGTTCGACTCGCACCGGGTCACCCCTTGGGACAAACCTGATCTGTACCTCACAGCATCACATGCGCGGGGTCACGCTGTCGATACCGACAGTTCACCCCGCTTTTCATTGGCTTACCAGGAGGAAAATGAATGGAAGTTCGCGTCTACTACGAGGACACCGACGCCGGGGGGGTTGTCTACCACGCCAACTATCTGCGCTTTTTCGAGCGCGGCAGGACCGAGTTTTTGAGGGAGAGGGGGTTCGACGTCGCCGCGATGCACAATGCCGGCACCATCTTCGCGATCGTCTCCATGAAGATCGACTACCGCTCCCCGGCCCGCCTCGGGGACCTTCTCGAGATCGAGACGGAGATCGGAGAAGTGAAGAACAGCTCCTTTATTGCAAAGCAAAGGGTGCTGCGCAGGGATGGGGGGACGGTTCTTTGCGAGGCGGAGGTGACGCTGGCGTGCATAGGAGAGACTCTGCGGGCGAAGAGGCTCCCGGCAGACGTGAGGGACATGCTGAAAAAAGGTTGTCCCGGAGATGAACCCAGCATTTCTGTGCCCTCGGAGAAGTAGGGGCCGCATACGTTCCCCCCTTTGTGAAGGGGGGAACGCGAGTTCAAGTGCAGCGGTTCGTGGAAACGGACTCCACGTTCCACGCAAATTCAGCGATAAGCGCACAAAAGGCTGAAGGTTACCCTTCAGCCTTTTGTTTTTCTCTTTTCCTCGAAGTACATGTCGAGCGCCAGGAGGAAGACCCCGACGCAGATCGCGGAGTCGGCGATATTGAAGGCGGGCCAGTGGTGCTCGTACCAGTGGGCGTCGAGGAAGTCGATCACCTCGCCGAGGCGGATCCTGTCGATGAGGTTGCCGAGCGCGCCCGAGAAGATCAGCGAGAGCGACACGGCGGCGAGCGTCTGGTCGGGACGCAACTTCCTGATGGCGATGCAGATCACCACCACCGCTATCAGGGAGATCAGTATGAAGAAGGGGAGCCGGTACGCGGAATTGGCGAGAATCCCGAACGCCGCCCCCTTGTTCCGCACGTAGCTGATGTTGAAGAAGTTGCGGATGACGGTGATGGTGCTGTGCAGCGGCATCGCCTGGTCGATGAAGACCTTCGTGAGCTGGTCCAGGAAGAGCACCAGTGCGCTTACCCCTGCCAGTATCTGATATCGTTTGTCCATTCGTAAGTATCCCCGGCGTATGTTGTGGAGGAAGCTGTCGAAGCCAAGCCTTACGGACCCCGTCCCCCCTCCCCTCGCGGGGAGGGGGCATGAGGTTGCCCCGGCGAGCGGGTGGTGCGTTCTTATTCGACGGCGGAGATGCACTTCGGGCAGATCGTCGGATGCTCCGCATCGCTGCCGATCTTCTCGTCGTAGCACCAGCAGCGCTCGCATTTTGCTCCCGGAGCCGCGCTGACCGCGATCTCCAGCGGATCCCCCGCGTCCCCGGTGTACACCTCTCCCACCAGCGTGTCGGCCAGTTCCACCTTGGAAACGATGAAGATCTCCTTCAGCTCCGCCTGAACCTGGCGCAGCAGCTCGCCGGTAGCGCCAGCCGCCTTGATGGCGACCGCGGCGTCGAGGGAGTGGCCGATCGTCTTCTGCACTCGGGCCAGTTCCAGCGCCTTGGAAACTTCTGCGCGCACCTTCATGACCTTCTCGTAGCGCTCTGCCAGCGTCGCGTCCTTGTGCCCCTCGATGAGCGGCGGGAAGGCCGCGAGGTGCACGCTCGTCTCGCGCGGGCCCGGCATCACCTTCCACACCTCTTCGGCGGTGAAGGAGAGGACCGGCGCGGTCATGCGCACCAGCGCGTCCAGGATGCTGTACATGACGGTCTGGGCGCTCCTGCGCTGCACGGAGTCCGCCTTGCTCGTGTAGACGCGGTCCTTCAGGATGTCGAGGTAGAAGGCACTCATCTCCACGGTGCAGAAGCCGTTCACCGCGTGGTAGAGGATGTGGAACTCGCAGTCGTTGTAGCAGCCGAGCACCTTCTCCTTCAGGAGCTCCAGCTGGTGCAGCGCCCAGCGGTCGAGGTCCGGCATCTCCGCGTACGGGACGGTGTGCACGGCGGGGTCGAAGTCGTGGATGTTGCCGAGGATGTAGCGGCAGGTGTTGCGGATCCTGCGGTACGCCTCGGAGAGCCTGGTCAGGATCTCCTGGGAGATCCTCAGGTCGTCGCGGTAGTCCTGGGCGGCCACCCAGAGGCGCAGCACGTCGGCGCCGAACTTCTTCACCACGTCCTCGGGGGCGACCACGTTGCCGAGCGACTTGCTCATCTTGCGCCCCGAGCCGTCCATGACGAAGCCGTGGGTGAGGACGTTCTTGTACGGCGCGCGCCCGCGGGTGCCGACGGAGGCAAGAAGGGACGAGTGGAACCAGCCGCGGTGCTGGTCGCTCCCCTCGAGGTACATGTCGGCGGGGGAGGAAAGGTACGGACGGTGCTCGAGAACAGCGGCGTGAGACACGCCGGAGTCGAACCAGACGTCGAGGATGTCCGTTTCCTTGTCGAACTCGGTCTTGCCGCAGGCGGCGCAGGAGGTCCCTTCCGGGAGGAAACGGGAGGCTTCCCAGTCGTACCAGATATCCGAGCCGTGCTCCTCGAAGAGGTCGGCGACACGGTGCATGACCTCGCCGGTGGCGAGCACCTCCCCGCAGCTCTTGCAGTAGAAGGCGGTGATCGGCACCCCCCACGAGCGCTGGCGCGACACGCACCAGTCGGGGCGGTTTTCGATCATACCGTAGATGCGCTCCTTCCCCCACTTGGGGATCCAGTTGACGCTGTTTATGGCGTCGAGCGCCTTGCCGCGCAGGTCGTTCTTCTCCATGGAGATGAACCACTGCTCCGTGGCGCGGAAGATGATCGGCTTTTTGCAGCGCCAGCAGTGCGGGTAGGAGTGGCTGATCTCGGCGCTGGCGAGGAGCGCGCCTACCTCCGTAAGTTTCTCGATGACGTTCTTGTTCGCCTCGAAGACGAACTGGCCGCCGAAGAACTCGATGTTTTCGAAGAACTTGCCGCGGTTGTCGACCGGGTTGTAGATGTCGAGCCCTTCCTTGAGGCCGAGCTCGTAGTCCTCCTGGCCGTGGCCGGGGGCGGTGTGCACGCAGCCAGTACCGGCGTCGAGGGTGACGTGCTCACCGAGCAGGATGACGGAGTCGCGGTCGTAGAAGGGGTGCTTCGCGAACTTACGCTCCAGCGCGGTCGCCTTGAAGGTCGCCTTCACCTCCCCTTCCGCGCCGATCTGCTTTAAAAAGCTCTCCTTCAGCCCGTCGGCAACGATGAGAAGCTCGCCGTTCACCTCCAGCGCCACGTAGTCGAGTTCCGGGTGCAGCGCCACCGCGAGGTTCGCGGGGAGGGTCCAGGGGGTCGTGGTCCAGATCACCACGGAGCCGTGGCGGCCGGCGAGGGAGGGATCGAGGAAGCCGAGATCCTCCTTCACCTGGAACTTCACGAAAACGGACGGGGATTTGTGGTCTGCGTACTCGACTTCCGCCTCCGCAAGGGCGGTGCCGCAGGAGGAGCACCAGTGCACCGGCTTCTTCCCCTTGTACAGCCCGCCGTTGGCGGCGAAGCGGGCGAGCTCGCGGGCGGTGATCCCCTCGTAGCTCTCGCGCATGGTGAGGTACGGGTCGTCCCACTCCCCGAAGATCCCCAGGCGCTCGAACTCGGCGCGCTGGATCGCCACGAACTTCGCGGCATACTCGCGGCAGAGCTTGCGCATCTCCAGCTTGGAGATCTCGTGCTTCTTGGAGCCGAGGTTTTTCTCCACCTGGAGCTCGATCGGCAGGCCGTGGCAGTCCCACCCCGGAACGTAGGGGGCGTCAAAGCCGCTCATTCTCTTGCTCTTGAGGATGATGTCCTTCAGGATCTTGTTGAGGGCGTGGCCGATGTGGATGTGGCCGTTGGCGTACGGGGGACCGTCGTGCAGGACGTAGCGCGGCTTCTCCGCACCCGCCTCCACCATCTTCCGGTAGAGGGCCATCTCTTCCCACCCCTTGATGATCTCGGGCTCGCGCTGGGGCAGGTTACCCTTCATGGGAAAGGAAGTGACGGGGAGATTGAGTGTGTCCTTGTAGTCCATGTAGCGGCCTCCGCTGTATCTGTTGGGCTCACCTCGGAGGAGGTAAAGCCGTAAAAACGCCCCGAGGGGCGTCTTTTCCGCGTGTCTTTTCTTGCTGCCACCCCTGATAGGTTCGGTGTAGGATGGGCTCAGACGCACCCTTTCCGGCGATACCGGGGGATGGTTCTGGCGTCAGCAAAGCTTCGAAAAAAGCGCTTAAAACTACTAGAAAGACCGCTAAATGTCAAGAATAAAGGGATTTCTGTTGTCCAGCAGGTCAGGCTCATGTTATACAGGGCGCTATTGATTTGCAAGGGGCAGAGGGTTTATGACCAAACACACTGAATCGTACTGGGGCGGTGTCATCAAATCGATGGGCCTCGTCTTTGGTGACATCGGCACAAGCCCGATTTACACACTCTCGGTAATCTTCGCCATCACCAAGCCGACGCATGACAACGTCTTCGGCATCTTGTCCCTCATCGTCTGGACCCTCATTATCCTCGTCACGGTAGAGTACGCCTGGCTGGCCATGAGCCTCGGGCGCAAAGGCGAAGGGGGGACGATCGTCCTGAAGGAGATACTGACCCACATTCTGAAGGGTGGACGGTATCTCGCCTTCGTCGGCGTCCTCTCTTTTATAGGGGTATCTCTTCTGCTGGGGGACGGCGTCATTACCCCCGCCATCAGTATCCTCTCCGCCGTCGAGGGCCTCGTGCTGATACCGGCCTGTTCCGGTGTGCCGCAGGGGGTGCTCATCTTCATCGCGGCGATTATCGCCATCACCCTCTTCATCTTCCAGTCGAAGGGGACCGACAAGGTCGCCCGCGCCTTCGGGCCGCTCATGGTGATCTGGTTCGTGGCGCTGACCGTAAGTGGCCTCATCTCCATTGCCGGTGTTCCCAACATCCTGGAGGCGGTGAGCCCCTGGTACGCCGTAAAATTCTTCCTCGACAACGGCGTCGCCGGCTTCTTCGTGCTCTCGGAGGTAATCCTTTGCGCAACGGGGGGGGAGGCGCTCTACGCCGACATGGGGCACCTCGGGCGAAAGCCGATCATCCGCGCGTGGTACTACGTCTTCTTCGCCCTGGTCATCAACTACCTGGGACAGGGGGCATTCCTTCTGCGGCACCCCGAGGCGAAAAACATCCTCTTTTCCATGGTGCAGTGGGAGTCGCCGTTTTTGTACGTCCCCTTCCTGATACTGACGATCCTCGCCACCATCATCGCCTCGCAGGCGCTGATCAGCGGGGTCTTCTCCATCGTATACCAGGGGATTACCACCCGCATCATGCCCCTTATGAAGGTGGACTACACCTCCAGCCACCTCAAGAGCCAGATCTACATCGGCTCCGTCAACTGGTTACTGATGGTCCTCGTCATCTTCATCATGCTCCTGTTCAAGAAGTCCGAGAACCTCGCCGCGGCGTACGGTCTCGCGGTCACCGGCACGATGGTGATAACCGGTATTATGATGACCTGGATCTTTTCCCGCACCACGAAGAGGTGGAAGGTACCCATCGCGGTGCTGGTCACCATTGTGGACATCATCTTTCTAACCGCAAACCTGAACAAGCTCCCCCACGGCGGCTACTGGTCCCTCATCCTCGCCGGCGTCCCCTTTGGCACCATCCTCGTCTGGACTCGCGGGCAGCGCGCACTCTACCGGGCCCTGGCCCCGCTCGATCTGGACACTTTCCTCGTCTCCTACGAGCAGATCTACGCCAAGGGGCGGAACATTCCGGGGACCGGTCTCTTCTTTACCAGGGAGTACCACATCATCCCGCCGTACGTCATCCACTGCACCGTGCGCAGCAACATCGTGTACGAGAGAAACGTGTTCATTTCCATCGACCGCACCGACGAGCCGTTCGGCGTGACTTCGAAGGTAATTCCGAACATTGGAACCGGTCTCGATGCCTTCCAGATCAGTGCGGGGTACATGGAGGTGCTGGACATCGAGAAGCTCTTGAAGAAGCATGGGATAGCGGAGAAGGTTATCTTCTACGGAGTCGAGGACATCACCACCAGCAACCCGGTGTGGAAAATATTCTCGGTCATCAAGAAGCTCTCTCCGAACTTCGTGCAGTTCAACAAGTTGCCCGCCAGCAAGCTGCAGGGGGTTGTAACGAGGGTGGAGATGTAGGGATGAAGCAATGGGCTCTATCAGGGGGCCGTCAACCGCAAAGACGCAAAGAAGGCCGGGCACCGAATGCCCGGCCTTCTTTCGTTCCGGCTTGATACCTTTCATTTCGCTACCACGACTGTACTCCGGGGCCGTCATGGCACCCGCTGACGATGAGGCTGCCGTGGGAGCAGGAGGCGCTCGACCCGCGCGGCGTATTGACGGTGATGCCGGTGGTGGTCTGCACCGTGTTCGTCTGCGTCGTCCCGCTCAGCCTGTTCTTGTTCGGCCCGTGGTTCACCCCCGCCCCCGAGCCGGCCTGGGTGCCGAAGCCGGTGTTGCTGACGCCGGGGTGGCACGTGCCGCACACCGATCCGTGGTGCGTCGGATGCCTGCGCTTTATGTTCGGGAAAAGAGTTCCGGTCGGTGCGGCGAGGTTTCCCGTCCCCCCGGTGCCGTGGCACGACCTGCAGTTCCCTTTCCCGTTCCCAGCCAGGAGCGGGTTTGCCACGGTATGGCAGGACATGCAGTCGGGAGCTCCGGTTGTGGCGTCCTTCGCCAGCGGGTACTGGTTCGCGGCAGCGCTTCCCCCCACACCGGTGTTGTGGCAGCCGCCGTTTGACTTCAGACAGGTGGGGGCGGCGACCGCGTTGTGGGTGAAGTAGGGCACCACATGCGCGCCTGTTGCTTCTATGGCGCCGTTGACGTGTTTCGTCCGGTCGGTGAAGCCGGTTCCGGCAGCATTGACATGCGGGTGGCAGGTTATGCAGTTTACCGGGGTCATCCCGGCGTGGGTGGCGTTGGCTGGCGGATATCCGTGGCACTTCGTGCAGTCGCTCGCGGCGACACCGGTCAGGAAGGGGCTCCCCCACGACGGCGCGAGGACCGCCGACGCCGGTTTGTCCATCTCGGGGCCATTGCCATGGCAGTACGTGTTGCTGCAGCTCCGCCCCGCCGCGGTGTATGCCGGCGTGAGCCCGCCGCTGGAAGCGAGCGCGCCGAAGACGACCGGGTTGGCCAGGACGGTGGCGGCACGAGCCCGGGAGCGGTTCAGGTGGTCGACCGTGCCGACTCCGAGGCCGCTGTGGCACTCGGCGCAGACGGTCGACTCTCCGGCCGGGAGATTGATGGCGCTGTGCGAGCCGTGAACCGCCGCGACGTCAGGATAGCTTGTCCCGCCCGGGGGGGTGGCATGGCAGGAGGTGCAGCCGGTCGCTACCGCGGTCGGATCGGCGATATGGCAGGTGAGACAGCGCGGGATCGTCTTCCCTCCGGTGAGGGGGACGTCCGCCCCGACCTGGTGACATCCCAGGCAATACCCGAAGTTGCCGCGCGCCGTGGCGTTGTGGTTGTTGTACGGCACCGCGTGCGGCGCATTTCCCGGCCCGTTGGAGTGACAGGTCCTTGCCTGCCCGAGGGCGTTCGTGAAGGTGGTGGAGAAGCAGCTTGGCGCTGCGGGGAGAGGCGCGGTGCGCCCCTGGCTCACATCGTGGCAAACCGCGCAGGCCTTGGCGATAGAGCCGGCCGTGCGGTGCGAGAAGGCGCCGCTCCCCTGCCAGTCGGTGGGGTGTGCCTTCGCAAAGGTGTGGCAGCTGGAGCAGGCGGCGGTCCTCGTGCCGTCCGCGAGGGTGGTCCCGTCGAAGGCGGTGGTTCCTTTGGTGCCGTGGCAGGCCTGGCAAACGGTGAGATCCTTCTTCGCCTCCCCGCCATGCAGGGACGGCGGTATCGTTGCGGAGGGTGCGAACGGTAGCTGATGGAAGTGGCACAGGGTGTTGTTGAAGCATCCCGGCGCCGCAGCGACCGTAGTTGGCGGCTTTATGGTGGAGTTGGCCCCTGCGGTGTGACACTGGGCGCAGACTGTCACGTTTCGCTGGTCCGCTGTCGCGTGGGAAGCCCCGCCGGTGGAGGAGAACCACGGCTTGCGCGGGTGCGGAGCCAGAACGGCGCTGCCGTGGCAGGCGGAGTTATTGAGGCAGCTCGTCGCCGAGCCGTTCGCGAAGGAGGTCCCGTGGCATTGCTGGCAGTAGGCGAAACCGCTGGCCGAGCCGGGCGCCTTCTTCGCCTGTGCTCCATGCTGGGCCGCTGCGCCCCAGCCGGCGGGGTGGCCGATCTGGGCATGACAGAGGGAGTTGTCGAAGCACCCGCTGGCGCCGACCGGATCCCCCGCCTGAGGCGTGCGGGAGGAGTTGGCACCCGCCGCGTGGCACAGGGCGCACTGTCCCGCGTTGCTCGTATCGGTGGTGCTATGGGAAGGCCCGCCGCTGGTGGAGAGCCACGGCGTGGCTGGATGCGGCGCGCTTATTCCGGAGCCGTGGCACGAGGCATCGTTGAAGCACCCCTGCTGTGCAGAGCCGCCGCTGTAATCGGAGCCATGACACGGCGTGCAGGAGGAAAGCCCGGTGCTCCCGCCGGCGACGGCGTTGGCGGCTGCGCCATGCCGGGCGGCGGCGGACCATCCTGTCGGGTGTCCTTCCACTCCATGACAGAGGGTGTTGTTGAAGCACCCCGGCTCTGTCCCTGCCGGCGCCGGGTCGGAAGGCTTGCGGGACGAGTTCGCCCCGCCGGTATGGCAGACGGCGCAGGCTCTCGCGTTGCTCGCGTCCGCCGAGCTGTGGGTGCGCCCCCCGATGGAGGAGCGCCACGGCTTCTGGGAATGGGGCGCCGCGACTTGCGCTCCGTGGCACCCGGCGGTGTTGAGACAGGACCTCCTGGAGATCCCCCCGCCAAGATCGGCCCCATGGCAGGCCTGGCAATGGGGAAGGCCGGTTATCCCCGCGGCACGTGCATTGGCGGCAGCGCCGTGGGCGTCAGGATCGGCCCATCCGGCGGGATGTCCCGAGGGTCCCCCGGCATGACAGCCTACTCCGTTCCGGTCGGCGCTGAAGCAGCTCACCTTGCTGATCCCCCCGGCGTAGTCGCTGCCGTGGCACTCCTTGCACGCATTGGGGTCGTCGAGATATGCCGCGGGGTGGGCACCCCCGGAAACCGGGACAACCCACCCTGCCTGGTGCCGGCCCGAAACGTCGATCGAGCTGCTGCTTCCTCCCCTGCTGCATCCGGAAAGCCCCGCCACGAGAAGAACGGCGGCACCATACAGAAGTTTTTTCATGTCACGCCTCATGTCACACTCCTTCGCCTGCGGGAATTCAGCGGTGGCAGCTGATGCATCTCTCGTTGTTCCCCCTGCCGTGGCAGCGGTAGCAGCTCGCGGGATCTATCTTCCCCTCGATTTTGTGAATGGTGAGGTAATCGCCGCGGTGCGGCATCTCGCGGTCCGGGCGGTTGCCATACTTCAGCGAGGGCTTCATCTCCACCTGGTTTGTGTGGCAGTCTGCGCAAAATGACCTCTTGTGGCAGCTGGCGCAGAGTCGGTCGTCACTCTGGGCGTAGAAGCGGTGATTCCTGACAAAGACCGCAGTATGGCTGAATGCGGAGAAGGATTTCAGGCTCCCCTTCTGCTGATCCTCGTGGCATTCCAGGCAATTCACCTGCTGCCCCACCGCGAGCGACTCGGGATGGGACTCCGGGAGGGACGGGAGCGCCGCCATCCGGGCACACCCGGCAAGAAGAAAGAGCGCTCCGGCGAGGATCAGGGGAAAGAGGCGTCTGGATATCGTTGTCATTTGGTCCCTCCTTTGCCGTCGTAGGCCATGTTGTAGGTCAGGCGCACGACCGCGCGCACCTCGTCGCTGAACTGCGGGTTGCTGCCGTAGGCGACGTCACCTGAGAGTGCCAGTGCCCGCGTCAGGTGATATCCCCCCGAAGCCGTCCCTTCCCAGGCGCTTTTTCTGCCGAAGATCTTCTCCTTGAAAAGGTAGGCGGTGAGGTCGAGGGCGCCGAAATAGGAGGGTGTATCGGTCATCAGGTAGCCGCGCACGGCGTGGTAGGAGGGGGACTGCGTCCCGCTGATGGCAAAGGACTGGTCGGCGCGCAGGTAGTGGTAGCCCCCCCCTGCGCGCACTCTGTTGTCGGCAAAGGAGAATTTCGCCTCCCCGCCGAAGCGGTCTGCTGTGCCGAGCTCACGCTTGTAGCGCCGGTACTCCGCGAAGAGCTCCCCCTTCCTGATCCGATAGGAGGCGCTTGCGCCGATGGAGCGCGACCGGTCGGCGGGGTCGAGGGCGGCGCCGGAGAAGAGCGCCCAGGTATAGAAATAGCTGCGATCCCGCTCTTCCTCGTAGCGCGCCGACACGGTTAGTTCCTGCACCGGCCGCACGTTGAGGAGATAGCTGTGCTCGGCGACCTGGCTCGTCTCGGTGTTGTAGCTGCTATGGCCGGTCAGCTCGACGGCACTGTGCGGGGCGAGCCACAGGTCACCTCCCACCAGGCGGTGGTTCCCGCCGGCATGTGTGGCGAGGCTCGGGGCCGCGCTCTCATAGACGCCGGAGAGTCCCACCTCCACTACCCCGCGGTACCGGTAGCTGACGCGGCCGCCGAAGAGGCCATCCCCCTTGCCGTCGCTCTCCTCCCCCGGCAGGTTGACGGTATGGACCGTCGCCCCGCCAAAGGCCGAGATTGCCAGACCGAAGGGAAGGTCGCTGCGGGCGCCGACCCCGTCAACCTGCTCGTTCACGATCCCCTCGTGCACGAAGAAGCGCCCCAGCCTGAGCTCGGCATTCGCATCTCGGGGCCGGTACTGCAGGTACCCGTAGGTGACGCTCCCCCCCCCTTGGTCGGTGTTGTAGCTCTTTTCCGCCAGATCGAGCCGCCCCCAGCCGTAGAAGTGGAGGGAGAGGCTGGAGCCGGAGAGCCGGTCCAGGTCGAGCCCCAGGAACTGGGTGAGGGGCGCCACGTCCTTCTTCGAACCCGCAGCGTCACGCTGCTCCAGCCGCAGGATTGTCGTTGACTCGACGGAGGTGAGCGCCCAGGAGGATGCGGGGATGGTCAATAGAGTGGAGAGAGGAAGCAGGCGACAAAGAAAGACTTTCATGGGAGCTCCTGTTCTGGACCAAGGCCATGAGATGTGAGGCAAAAAAGGTTGTCTGCGCACAGCAACATGCGAACCGGCTCATTGCCCGTCGCGGCAGGAAGCAGACTATTTGCCCGAGGCACCGGGAGGCTGTCGATCTCGCTGCAGGAGTAAAGTCTTTTCAGACCAGTGGAAATTAAGTGCTGGGGAGGAGGGCTTCAGGCCCGAAAGGAGGGTGTTCTTAAAGGAAAATAATATTGCAAAGAGATGCCGTCTCCGGCACCAGCGGATGTACCCCTGTACGATTTGTCGCTTCCCGTTGCAATCATCGACAGGGGGCGAGCTTATGTCGAGCGACTCACCCGGGGCGGCCGCGTCTCAACTGCACCTGCCGCCACAACAAGAGCGCACCCCACGCCAGAGAGAGGAGGATGAGGATGGTGCCGCACCCGTAGAAGATGCGGCCGATCAGGTGGTCGTACTGGAGCCAGCCGAGCTTTCCCAGCATGACTTCCCAGTCGTGGTAATCCTCTACCTCGCTCCCGGTGACGCCTCCAAGGAGTGGCAGCTCCCCCGCGCGGGCGTCGTCGGCATAGATCGCCACATCCATGAAGCTCTCCCCCAGCCACCACACCCCTACCGAAGCAGCGAAAGGGTTGCGCCGGGCGAGGAAGGCGCAGATCACCACGAGCGGCACCAGCAGCTGCCCGAGTGTCCCCCCGAGTACCGTCAGGAATCTGTTGCCGAGCACCCCGAAGATGACATGCCCCGCTTCGTGGAAGGGGAGGAGGGTGAGATGCAGCATGCTCTCTGCCGCATAGCCGCTGGCAATCGTCGCGCTCATGAAGCGCCACCCCCAGAAGACGAGAGCGGCAAAGAGGAGAGAACGGCCGACGACAAAGAAGTCAGGCTCTCCAGGCTCCACAGCGACGAGCGCCCCGCGCAGCCGTCCGAAAAGGTCCCCCGCCACTGCAGCAGTCGAAGCCACCGGGGGCGCAGCGGAGGCCGCCGAGGAAGACCGCCTCACCTTCGCAAATATGACCCCGCAGCGCTCGCAGGTGGTCATCCCCTCCCCTTGCTCGAAACCGCATTTAGGACAAATCATCGCTGTACCCCCCGCTCCTTCTCATCAACATGCTGTAGCACGTTGATGGCGCGGTAGTCCACCGCGAACTTTCACACCTGCCCCCCGCTGCCGCGACCACTTCATTACTTTTTTTTAAAGTTTTTCACGAGCCCGCCGAAGATCATTAGCACCTGCCAATATTTTGCACACTATTCCTTTCACCTTTGCCGATCTAAAGGAGGGACGCCATGCCTATCTATCTCGGACCGACAGAGCACCTCGACCAACCGGAGAACCTCATGGGGAACGGCCCGGCGCTGCGCGCGAAACTGAAGTCGTACATGGAGCGGCAAAGCAACCAACAGCACCTGACCCACGATCTCGATTCCCACAGAACGAGACTCGACGCCACCCCCCGCCGCAATACGGCAATGAGCAAGAGGAGATTCTGAAATATCCTCTATCTGCCGCCAATGAAAAAAGGGGAGCCAGCGTGAAGCCGGCTCCCCTTTTTTTGTCCGCTGGTACGGATCGGCTACATCATGCCGCCCATTCCGCCCATGCCACCCATGCCGCCCATGCCGCCAGGCATTGCCGGCATAGCGCCTTCTTCCCTCGGCTTGTCAGCGATCATCGCCTCGGTGGTCAGCATGAGACCTGCGATGGAAGCCGCGTTCTGCAGCGCGTAGCGGGAGACCTTCGTCGGGTCGATGATCCCTGCCTCCAGCATGTTGACGTAGGTGTCGTCAGCCGCGTTGTAGCCGAATGCCACGTCGCCGTTTTTCACCTTGTCCACCACGATGGAGCCGTCAACGCCCGCGTTCTGGGCGATCTGACGGATCGGCTCCTCGAGGGCGCGCTTGATGACGGTAACGCCGAACTGCTGCTCGGCCGGAAGCTCCAGGCCGTCAAGAGAGGAGAGTGCGCGCAGATAAGCGACGCCGCCGCCAGGGACGATACCCTCGTCGACTGCAGCGCGGGTTGCGTGCAGCGCGTCCTCGACGCGTGCCTTCTTCTCCTTCATCTCCACCTCGGTGGCGGCACCGACCTTGATCACTGCCACGCCGCCGACAAGCTTCGCCAGACGCTCCTGAAGCTTTTCGCGGTCGTAGTCGGAGGTGGTCTCCTCGATCTGGGCACGGATCATCTTCACGCGACCCTGGATGTCGCCCTCTGCGCCGTTGCCGTCGATGATGGTGGTGTTGTCCTTGTCGACGGTGATCTTCTTAGCGGTGCCGAGCATGTCGTAGGTGGTGTTCTCCAGTTTGAAACCGACTTCCTCGGAGATGACCTTGCCACCGGTGAGGACTGCGATGTCTTCGAGCATTGCCTTGCGGCGGTCGCCGAAGCCGGGAGCCTTCACAGCGCAGACGTTCAGCACGCCGCGCAGCTTGTTCACAACGAGGGTTGCCAGCGCCTCACCCTCGATGTCCTCGGCGATGATGAGGAGCGGACGGCCGGACTTGGCGGTCTGCTCGAGGATCGGGAGGAGGTCCTTCATGTTGGAGATCTTCTTGTCGTGGATCAGGATGGTGGCGTTCTCGAGGTTCGCCTCCATGCGCTCCGGATCGGTCACGAAGTACGGGGAGAGGTAGCCGCGGTCAAACTGCATACCTTCGACGGTCTCCAGGGTGGTCTCCATCGACTTTGCTTCCTCGACGGTGATGACCCCTTCCTTCCCGACCTTCTCCATCGCCTGGGCGATGATGTCGCCGATGGTGCGATCATTGTTGGCGGAGATGGTACCTACCTGGGCGATCTCCTTGTGGTCCTTGATCGGCTTGGAGATGTTCTTCAGCTCGCCGACGAGGGTCTCCACAGCCTGGTCGAGGCCGCGCTTGATCTCCATCGGGTTGTGACCTGCAGCGACAAGCTTCGCACCCTGGCGGTAGATCGCCTGGGCCAGAACGGTCGCGGTGGTGGTGCCGTCACCGGCGACGTCGGAGGTCTTGGAGGCGACTTCCTTCACCAGCTGGGCGCCCATGTTCTCGAACTTGTCCTCGAGCTCGATCTCTTTTGCTACGGTCACGCCGTCCTTGGTGATGAGGGGTGCGCCGTACGACTTCTCGATGACGACGTTGCGCCCTTTGGGGCCGAGGGTAACCTTCACGGCGTCTGCCAGTGTATTTACACCTTTGAGGATGCTGTTTCTCGCGTCCTGGTCAAACTTGATGAGCTTTGCAGCCATGGTCAAATATCCTCCTTAGGATGGTTATGGCGCCGGCGCTTTGCGAAACGCGAAAGGGGACTTCCGGCATGTCCCGCGCGCCCGGCGACTGGTGTTTTGCCCTGCCTGGTTCCGGTCGTCGGTTTAGTTCTCCACCACGCCGAGGATGTCGTCTTCGCGCATGATCAGGTAGTCCTCACCATCGAGCTTCACTTCGCTCCCTGCGTACTTCCCGAAGAGCACCTTGTCGCCGACCTTCAGATCGACCGGGAACACCTTGCCATCCTCACCCCTTTTACCCTTGCCGACAGCAACGACTTCGCCCTGCTGCGGCTTTTCTTTCGCGGTCTCGGGAATGTAAAGCCCACCGGCTGTCATTGTCTCTTCCTGAACCCTCTTCACGATGATGCGGTCCTGCAACGGTCTGAGATTCATACCTTCCTCTCCTTTCTTCGAGATGCCAGATCTCTTTATAGTTTCAAAAAATATTAGCACTCAAAATGGTTGAGTGCTAAACACTCGACAAATATAATCAGGCTCCGGGCAAAAATCAAGGGGCCCACCCAAATTATTTTGTGAGCCCCTTAACGGTGCAGCCGCGCGAATGGCGCCTCCCGCCGCGGGAAGGGGGACAGGCCCTTTTGGTAGAGGGGCTGTCCCTTTCCCTTCTCGAGATGGAGGCGAGGTCGCGCTTATAGATCTTTCCCTGTCACCACTTCCGCTTCGCGAGTTCCTCCGCGTAGAACTTCTGGTAAAGAATCTCCCATTCCCTGCTTCCCGGGACCTTCGCGTGACTGTAGGAGGAAAGCTTCGTCCGCACCGCCGAGTCTACCTGTTCGAGAACGGAAAAGAAGCCGCCGATCGCGCCCTTGATGCAGTCAAGTGCCAGCCTCTCATCGGAGAAGTCGGCGAGATCGTCGCGCCACAGCTTGTCATACACCTTGTGCGCCAGATGGGAAATGCGGTCTTCCGAGATATGCATGCCTGCTCTCCATTGTGCAGATAAGTTAAATGAAGGTCCGCCTACAGAACTATCTTCCGGTCCTTGGCGAGCTTTTCCTTTATCATCCTGAGCATCTTGTGCCGGTCGATCTCCTGGGCGCCCCCCATCCCCCTGAGGGTCTTCTCCAGGAGGTCCTCGGCGTCGCGCTCGAGCGCCTCTTCCGCCTTCAGATCGGCACTGATCGCACCGCGCACGGCGGCAAGGAGAACACCCCTCTCCTTTTTCGCCGTCATTACCCCTTCACGCTCCAGATCGCCCAGCACTTTCTCCGCCAGGCGCGCCACCTGTTCATCCTTGAGACGCATCTTTACCCTCCCGGAAGCTCGATTTGGCGCATTGTACGTTAATGGCGGCAAAAAGCAATACGAAGGAAGCGTTGACCGGCGTGAGCGCTCCTGCTATCCTTGGCGCCGCCTGTGATGCCCGGGTGCAGCGCCGGAATCGCGTAGGGGTGGACAATCGCCGGAAGGAGATCGCGCAATGCTGATCGTAATGGGATACCAAGCCAGGAAGGAAGAGATTGCCGCCGTCATAAAGGCGATCGAGTGCATGGGACTGCGGGCGGAGCCGATTCCGGGCGGGGAGCGCACCGCCATCGGGGTCCTCGGCAACACGGGGTATGTGGACGACAGCACGGTGCGCGATCTGCCGGGGGTACAGGAGGTCATTCACGTCTCCAAGCCGTACAAGCTCGTGTCGCGCGCCTTCCATCCGGAGTGCAGCGTCGTGACGGTGGGAAATGTGCGGATCGGCTCCGGCGAGCGCCCGGTGGTGACGGCGGGGCCGTGCGCCGTGGAGAGCGAGGAGCAGATCATGCGCACCGCCCGCGCGGTGAAAAAGGCCGGAGCAGATCTTCTGCGGGGAGGCGCCTTCAAGCCGCGCACCGGCCCCCATACCTTCCAGGGGCTGAAGGAGGAAGGGCTGAAGCTGTTGGCCGCGGCGGGACGGGAGACGGGGCTTGCCGTGGTGACCGAGGTGATGTCTCCGGAGACGGTGGGGATTGTCGCCGAGCACGCCGACCTCCTCCAGGTCGGCGCCCGCAACATGCAGAACTTCGACCTCCTGAAGGAGCTCGGCAGAAGCGGGAAACCGGTTCTCCTGAAGCGCGGCATGTGCGCCACCATAGAGGAGTTCCTTGCCGCGGCGGAGTACATCCTCGCCGAGGGGAACCCCAACGTGATCCTGTGCGAGCGCGGCATCCGCACCTTCGACACGGCGACGCGCAACACCCTCGACCTCTCCGCCATCCCGCTCATAAAGGAGCTCTCCCACCTGCCGATCATGGCCGACCCTTCGCACGCCACCGGGAAGAGGAGCCTCGTGCGCCCGATGGCAAAAGCGGCGCTCGTTGCCGGTGCGGACGGGATCCTCGTGGAGGTGCATCCGGAGCCGGAAAAGGCCCTCTCCGACGGCCCGCAGTCCCTTACCTGCGAGGACTTCGAGGCCCTTATGAACGAGCTTAAGCCGCTCTACAACTATCTGGGATTTTAAGAAAAAAGCCCCTTGATTCGCCGGGGCGGCTGGGCTATTATGCGGGCAGTTCTTCTCTCTACCCTGCATCGTCAGGTTGTAACGCCCCTGCGGAATAATTGTAAAAACGGGCGACGTTTCAAACCGTGGTGAGCTGCCCCATTGCGCGGGAATTGCCTAAAGCGGTCCATCGAAGCCCACCTACTGGGAACTCGCTGTGAGGCCCCCAAACCGACGGCAGAGTGGAGAGATTTGATATTGAGGGGACCGGAAACGGTCCCCTTTTTTTGTGTTGCAGGGCGCGGGTGAAGGGCGTATCAATTAAGTGGAACCCGGCACAGGACCGGCTTTTTCTGATCCTTTCCGGGCTCCTGGTGCCCGCAGTGAGGACGCGCCTCCAGCATGAGGGGCGCCCCGTTTAAGGACACCGGGGGGATGGCTCATGACCCCGCACTTTATCCCCGCCCTGGTGAACGGCGATTTTCAGGACCCCGGGCTCTATCTCGACTTTCTCTTCGCGCGCCGCGCCATACTCTTCGACCTCGGCGATCTCGCCCCCCTCTCGGCAAAAAAACTCCTGCGCATAAGCGACGTCTGCGTCTCCCACACCCACATCGACCACTTCAACGGCTTTGACCGTCTCCTGCGCATCTGCCTCGGGCGCGACAAGGGGATGCGGCTCTTCGGCCCCCCGCACTTTCTGCGCCAGCTCGAAAGCAGGCTCGCATCGTACAGCTGGAACCTGATCGCCAGCTACCCCACCGAATTCATCATAACCGCGGCAGAAGCCGCCCCCGACGGAACGATCCGGAGCGCCGTCTTCTCGTCGCGCAAAGCCTTCGCCCGCGAGTCGGAGGAGGAGCGGAGCGCCCTGGACGGGATTCTCCTGGACGAGGAGAACCTGAGGATCCGGTACGCCTTCCTGGAGCACAACACCACCACGCTCGGCTTCGCACTGGAGGAGAAGGTCCATGTGAACATCATGAAGAACAAGCTGGAGGAGTTGGGGGTGCCGGTCGGCCCCTGGCTTGCGGAGCTGAAGCGTGCGGTACTTGCCGGAGCGGGTGACGATACGGTCGTGAGGGCGGTCTGGAAGGAGCGGGGCGAGGTGCGCGAGCGCCACTTTTTACTGGGGGAACTGAAGGAGAAGACCCTCTCGGTGGTGCGAGGGGAAAAGGTGGCGTACGTGACGGACGTATCGTTCTCGGAGACGAACCGGGAGAGGATTGTGGAGCTGGCACGGGGGGCGGACTACTTCTTTATCGAGGCCACTTTTCTCGACAGCGAGCGGGAGAGGGCGCACAAGCGCTGTCACCTGACAGCCCGCCAAGCAGGGGAGCTTGCCCGGGCGGCGCAGGTGGCGCGCGTCATCCCGTTTCACTTCTCTCCGAGGCACCTCGGGGAGGAAAATCTTTTGCGGCAGGAGGTGGAGGCTGCCTTTCGGGGAGAGTAACACCAGGATGAGGATGCGGAAGGTGGGACTGGAAAGGGAGCAAAAGGAAGAGTAAAGCCACCCGCCCCGCCTCCCCCGACTTGAAGGGACGGGACGGGTGACAAAGGAAGGCTAGTCGACCCTCATCGCCACGAAGAGAGAGGAGCGGCCCCGGCGCAGCAGCGCCCTCAGGTACCCCCCCTTCTTCACGGTGGAAAGAGCCTTGTTGTAGTCGGCAAGCGACCCGATCTTTATGGTGTTTATCTCCTTTATGACGTCGCCGGCTGCGATTCCGGCGCGGTCCGCCACGCCGTCCGGCTGAACCTCGGAGACCACGATTCCCCCCTCCACCAGCCGCATCCGCTCAGCCTGCTCTTTCGTCAGCTCCGATACCTTCAGCCCGAGCTTGTCCTGCGAGACCGCCACATCCTCCGTTCCCTCTCCGTCCTTCAGCTGCTCGATCGGCACCGTGAACTTCTGCTTCTTACCGTCGCGCAGGACGAGGACCGGCACCTTCTTCCCGACCGGCGTACCCGCCACGAGGCGCGGCAGCTCGTTCATCTCGTGCACCGTTTTCCCGTCAAACTCCAGGATGACGTCACCTTCCTTGATCCCCACCTTCTGTGCGGGGCTGCCGTCCACGACCTCCGCGACCAGGGCGCCCTGCTCCTCCGGCAGGTTGAAGGAGGCAGCGAGATCCGCCGTCACCGGCTGCACCGAAACACCGAGCCAGCCACGCGTCACCCTGCCGTTCTCCTTCAGCTGCGAGATGATCTCCTTCGCGAGGTTTACCGGTATGGCGAAGCCGATCCCCTGCCCTCCGGCGAGGATGGCCGTATTTATACCTACGACATCCCCTTTCGTGTCGAAAAGGGGCCCTCCGGAGTTTCCGGGGTTGATGGAGGCGTCGGTCTGGATGAAGTTGTCATACGGACCCGAGCCGATGACTCGCCCCTCCGCGCTGACGATCCCTGCGGTGACGGTCTGGGCAAGTCCGAAGGGGTTGCCTATCGCCATCACCCACTGCCCGACCTCAAGCTTGTCGCTGTCGCCGAGAGTCGCCACCGGCAGGTGCGCCTTTGCCTCTATCTTTATCAGCGCGAGATCGAGCTTCTCGTCCCTCCCCTTCAGCACCCCCTTGAACTCCCGGCGATCGGAAAGCTTCACCGTTATCTCGTCCGCACCGGAGACCACATGGTTGTTGGTGAGGATGTAGCCGTCGTCGCTGATGATGAAGCCGGAGCCGAGGCTCTTTTGCTTGAACGCCTGGCGCGGCTGATCGAAGAAACGCTCGAAGTATTCCTGGAAAGGATCCCCCCCCGGATGCTGCATCTTCTTCGGGCCCACAGTCTTCGAGGTACTGATGTTCACGACGGTCGGCTTCAGCTTCTTTGCCAGCGCGACGAAATCGGGGAGGGGGGCACTCGAGGCGTAGGCGCCCCCGGTGCAGGCAAAGAGCAGGATCTGGGTGAAGACGAGGTGGATAAGGGTGCTAAGTGGCCGTTTCCGCATGGTACCTCCTGGAAAGCTCTCTTTGATAAAAAACGGGCGCCACGGGCGCTCTCGCAAAGCGGCTCTTGGACAATACGATCGTAGCCGTAAAGGCAGGAAGGGGCGGGTGTGCCCCAGCAAACGAGACAGAAAGTAATCATGCGGCCACTCTTTGTCAACACCCTTCTAAAGGGGAGCGCAAGGGGGCGGGGCGCCCCAAAAACAGCAGCGGACGATATCCCTGGCTGTAGTCGCGCCAAAGAATCGTCCGCTGTCTGTTTCATCGCCAGCGCCCGGGGTGCGGGAGCCGGCTATATGTGAGGGAGGGGAGGAACTATTCCTCTTCCTTGAGGATGTACCCTACGCCGCGCACGGTGTGGATGAGCTTCTTGTCTGCGTCGCGGTCGATCTTCTTCCTGAGGTAGTTCACGTACACGTCGATGATGTTCGTAAAGCTGTCGAAGGTGTAGTCCCAGACATGCTCCGCGATCATCGTCCTCGTGAGCACCTGGTGCGGGTTGCGCATGAAGTACTCGAGGAGCCCGTACTCCTTCGCGGTAAGATCGATCTCCTTCTCCTTGCGCCACACCTTGTGGGTGACCGGGTCGAGCCTGAGGTCGGCGAAGCGGATCTCCGCGCCCCTGTCGAGCTCGCTTCTGCGCATCAGCGCTCTCACCCTGGCCAGAAGCTCGGCGAAGGCAAACGGCTTGGTGAGATAGTCGTCAGAACCGGAATCGAGTCCTGCTACGATATCTTCAACAGAGTCCTTGGCAGTAAGCATGAGGATCGGGGTGGTATTCTTCTTCTCCCTCAGCTCCTTCAAAACGCTCAATCCATCCTTCTTAGGCAGCATCCAGTCGAGCACGATCAGCTCGAACGGCTTTTCCAGCGCGAGCTTGAGCCCCTCTTCGCCGTCGGCAGCAGTATGAACCTCGTACTGCTCCTCTTCGAGGCCGCGCTTGATAAAGCTCGCCACCTTTTTTTCATCTTCAACTACCAGGATTCTCATGTCCATTTCCTCTCTCTGTACTTGTGTAATAGGTAAGCTAGTCGTGCCGTATTTCGCCGTGGAGCCTGCTCAGTATCTCGGCTGCAGACTCCTCCACAGACTTGTTCGTCACATCGATTACCAGCCAC
Organism: Geomonas sp. RF6; assembly: GCF_021044625.1. Classification (NCBI taxonomy): domain Bacteria; kingdom Pseudomonadati; phylum Thermodesulfobacteriota; class Desulfuromonadia; order Geobacterales; family Geobacteraceae; genus Geomonas; species Geomonas sp. RF6. The sequence goes on from NZ_CP087999.1 coordinate 1,540,520, forward strand.
TCGGGATGCGACCGGAAAAATCTGCGGCAGAAGGAAAGCTCGTCCTCCACCTGTTTGTAATCTGCATAGCTCCCCCGCGGGCTCTGCCGGAGGTTTCTGAGGCGTGCACTGCGTATGTCCACCAGCCGCTGGGGCTCGATGATGAGTCCGACGACCCGGTTCTGTTCGACCTGGGTGAGTTCCTTCGGTGGCTCGATTCCCTGGACCAGCGGTACATTGGCGACCTTGTACCCCTTGTGGGCGAGGTACATCGATAGCGGCGTCTTCGAGGTCCGGGACACCCCTACCAGCACGATGTCGGCCTTGTGCAGGTTGCGCGGCTCCTGGCCGTCGTCCTGCTTCACGGTGAAGTCCACCGCCTCCATCCTGCGGTAGTACTCCGAGTTCATCTGGTACTGCAGCCCCGGCAACTTCTGCGGCGGCATGTGGAGAAACTCCGCCAGCTTGAAAAGGAGGGGGGTGATGAGATCGACAGCCTCGAGCTCGCGCGCCTCCGTCTCGTTCCTGACCAGCTGCGCGAGTTCGGTATTTACAAGGGTGTAAAAGATGATCCCCGGCTCGCGGCTTACCTCGTCGAGCGCCCGGACGATGTCGTCCCGGGTGCGGATCTGTCCCACCCTGTGCAGCTTGACGTCCACATCCTTGAACTGGGTCAGCGCCGCCCGCGCCACCCGCTCAACAGTTTCACCCGTTGCGTCAGAAAGCAGATAGACGTGCTTCATGGCATCTATCACCAAAAAATCCTCTTATATGGGGGAGTTACACCCCCGACCGCGCAACTCATTAGATATATACCATTTTTTTTAGTATTACGCAAAAACTAAATTAATGGGAAAAGCCTCCGGAAACGGACCTTGTCATTAAAATCCTCGTTTTAATTATAATTAGGCCCCTTCTTTTTTCACTTGTCAAGGTTTTGATTGCCTTGGAGCCCGCTATTCTGCTAGGTTACCTGAAAAAAGTTGGCAAGGAGCACCCCAAAAGATGACTACGGACTGGGCGGAGATCGCCTGTGAAGTACCGGCCGCCATGGTGGACAGTTTGGCGGCCTTTCTCGTGGAGCTGACCGGAAACGGCGTGAGCATAGAGAATCTCCATTTGGACACCTTTTCCCTCGACTCCCTCGAGGACTCCCCGGTGAAGCAGGTGAAGGGATACCTGCCGCTGGACCCCGCACTCGAGGAGACGCGCAGCAAGGTGGAGCGGTTCCTCGTTGAGCACGGCCCCTCTTTCGACGGCTTCGTGTACGTCCCCCCCGTGGTATCCACGATCCGCAACGAGGACTGGGCCAACAACTGGAAGGCCTACTTCAAACCGGTGCGCATCGGGGAGAGAATGGTCATCAAGCCGACGTGGGAGGAATACCAGGAGGCCGAGGGGGACCTGATGATCCAGATCGACCCGGGGATGGCCTTCGGCACGGGGGCCCACCCCACCACCCGGATGTGCCTCGAGTCGCTGGAGCGGATCTGGCTTCAGCACGGGAACGGCACCCTCCCGGAGCCGGCCCTCGACGTCGGCACCGGCTCGGGGGTTCTGAGCATCGCCGCGGCGCTCATGGGCGCGCAGAGGATCGTGGCGGTGGACATCGACCCGGAGGCGGTGCGGGTGACGGAGGAGAATCTCGCCATCAACGGCGTCGCGGACAGGGTCGCAGCGTCCACCACCGACCTCGCGGAGTTGAAGGAGGAGTTTGGCGTCGTCCTCGCGAACATCCTCGCAGAAGAGCTGGTGCGCCTCTCCGCCCAGCTCATCGCAGTCGTGCGGCCGGGGGGGTGGCTGATACTCTCGGGGATCCTGACGGAGAAGGCAGCGATGGTAAGCGCCGCGTTCTCCACCCTTACCGCCGTGGAGGCACCGACAGAGGCGGAATGGAGCTGCCTCACCTTCCGCAAGGAAGAAAGAGGGTAGCGATGCGTTCCTTCTTTCTCGGCCCCAACACCATCGAAGGGGAAAGGGCGCATGTCAGCGGAGAGCTCTTCAAGCACATGGTGCGCGTGCTGCGCCTGAAGGAGGGGGCGGAAGTCGCCCTTACCGACGACGCCGGCAGGCGCCATCTCGGCACCATCGAGGCGGTGGAGGCCAAAAGCCTCACCGTGCGCATAACGGAGAGCGATGCCGGGGAGGAGGAATTGGCTCCCCGCATCACCCTCTACCAGGGGCTTCCGAAGGGGGAGAAGCTCGACATGGTGCTGCAGAAGGCGACGGAGCTCGGAGTCGCCGAGGTAGTGGCGTTTGCCGCTGCCCGCTCTGTCGTCAAGCTGAAGGAAGGGCGCGAGGCGGGGCGCCTGGACCGCTGCGAGAAGATCGTGCAGGAGGCGGCCCGGCAGTGCGGAAGGAGATCTGTCCCTGCCGTCCTTCTCGGCGGGAAGTTGGAGGCCGTGTTGCGGGGGTCGGAGCACTCTGTTAAGCTGTTGCTCTGGGAAGGGGAGGAGGTCACCGGGCTTAGGCAGGCACTTTCAGCGACTGCCGCTCCGGAGAGCGTGGCGGTCGTGGTTGGCCCCGAAGGGGGGCTCACCCCCGAGGAAGTAGAGGCAGCGCGCCGCTGCGGCTTCATCCCCGTCTCCCTCGGCAGACGCATCCTGCGCACGGAGACTGCCGGTCTCGCCGTCATCGCCATACTGCAGTTCCAGTGGGGGGATTTAGGGTAACAGTACAACAGGAGCCAGAGCTATGAAATGCCCCAAGTGCGGTTTCAACAGCTTCGAGTTCCACGACACCTGCAGGAAATGCGGCAAGGACCTGGCCGCCTTCAAGGCGAGCTTCAACATCCGCGCCCTGGTCCACCCACCCGCGAAAGAGGAGCAGCAAACGGGAGCAGCACCGGATGATGCGGAAGTCCCCGGCAACCTTCCCTTTGCGGCTCCCCCGCCGACATCGGCTGCAGATCCCCTCCCCGCCATGGCAGCCGGCGCCGCCGACTTTTCCCCCGACGACTTCGCCTTTGACAGCACGCCGCTCGAGCCCCCTCCGGCGGCAACGATGCCCCCCGAGCCTCCTTTGCGGGTAGCGCCTCCGGCAGAGCCTCCCCCGGCGAACGTCGTCATCGCCACCGCCGAACCGGCCCCCTTCGACCTTCCGGCAACAGAAGCAATTTCCCCCGATGCCGTGACGGCGGCAAAGCCGTCTCGGCAAAAAGTAGCGTCTGCCGTTGAGCATCCCGCTCCGAAGCAGGCACCACCGGCAGCACCCCCGCCAGGTGCAACCGCACTGCAAGAAGGGATGAAGGGGGAATTCACCCTCGACGACTTCATCCACTTCTCCGAATTGAACAGCACGGGGAAAAGCGGGGGGAGTACATCTTCCTTCGGGAAGGGTGGCTTCGAGCTTGAGGACCTCTTCCCACCGGACGAGCCGAAGCCGGCGGAGGAAAATCCGTCGCCGCAAGCGCTCCCTCAGCACGAAGAGGAAAAGGGTGAGAAGGTAAAGGGACTCGACTGGCTGGAATAGGTTTGGAGCAACCGGCGAAAAAAAAGGCGGAGCCCCCTTTCGGGAGCCCCGCCTTTTTTTCATCTTGATGAAGATTCTATAGGCTCAGCGTCGAGAGCTCTTCGCCGAATGCCTCCGTCTGCCAGCGCTTCAGCAAAGAGCCAGGCTCGGATCCTTCCTCCGCGAGCGCCTCCAGGAGGGTGTTGTTCGCCACCAGCCCGACCCCGAGCCCAAGCTCGGCCGCCTTTGCCTCGCGCCACGCCTTCAGCTTCTTCACCCGGTCCTCCTGAAGCCTGTCGAGCACCGGCCGCTTCGCCGCAGGGATCTGCGGGAGCTTCTGCTGCGGCACCGCGAGCCCCGCCGCGACCGACTGCAGAATCCCGCGCCCGAGCCTCTCGATGAGCTTGGAGGAGAGGCCGTTCACCGCCACCAGCTCGAAGTTGCTGCGCGGCTGCTTCTCCGCCAGCTCGCGCAGGGCGTCGTTCCCGAGGATCCTGAAAGGAGGGACATCCGCAGCCTTCGCCCGCTCGTCTCTGAAGCGCAAAAGCTCCTCCAGTACCGCGAGCTCGCGCGGCTTCATGCGCGAGGCACCCTTGAAGCGGGTGAAGAGGGGCTCCCCTTCCCGCGAGGCGGAGCGCACCTTCGCCACCAGCTCGGACTCCTCCTCCACCCAGGCGAGACGCCCTTTCACCCTCAGCTCCGACTCCAGCTGCTCGTACAGCTTGATGAGGAGCGAGGTGTCCTTCATGGCGTACTCGATCATCTCCGGCGAGAAGGGGCGCTTGCTCCAGTCCGCCTTCTGGTAGCGCTTGTCCAGCTCGACCCCGAAACGCTTCTTCAGCTGCGCGGCTAGGCCGAACTCGCTCTCCCCCAGGAACTGGCTGGCGATCATGGTGTCGAAAAGGTTCACCACCGTGATGCCGAAATCCCGGTACAGGGAGCGCATGTCGTAGTCAGCACCGTGGAAGATCTTCCTGACGTTCGGGTCGGCGAAGATCGGAGCGAGCACCTTCACGTCGATTGGCGCCAGGGGATCGATGAGCTGGGTTTCCTGCCGGGTGGACACCTGGATCAGGCAGACTTTCTCCGTGTAGTGATGCAAAGAGTCCGCTTCCAGATCAAAGGCGAGGAGCGTTTCCTTGGAAAGCCGCTCGACGAGGAGGTCGAGCGTATGTTGGTCGGTGACCAGGTTTGTCGTCGCGGGGTTGCCCGCATCCTTTTTCTTCAGCAAAAGTTCCCACCGTTCCGCATTTACATGCTGTCGATTGTTTAGAGAGAGAAGAGTTTCTCTTCGTTCCCTGCATTAGTCAGATTAACAGCTTAGAATAATACAGCCTTGCACCGCGCAGTGCAAGAAGGAGTATAGCCCGAACGACCAGAAAACATTGTACATTTTCGCGCGAAGGGGCGCAACACGGGGGAGCGCCCCCCTTCAGACGTGGGTCAGGCGACGATCTGCGCTATCGTCTCGACCGTTTTTGCCATCTCCTCGGCGGTCCCGATGGAGATGCGCACCCCGTGGCGCAGCAGGGGGTCGGTGAAGTGGCGCACCAGGATGCGGCGCTGGTAGAGCGCCTCGTAGAGAGCGGCGCCGTCCCCCCCCGGAGGTGTGGCGAAGACATAGTTGCCGCTGGAAGGGATGACCTGGAAGCCGAGCCGCAGGAGCTCCGCGGTAAACCGTTCGCGGGTTTCCCGGATCCTCGCCACGCAGGAGCGGAAGTATTCCTGGTCCTTCAGCGCCGCTGCTGCCGCCGCCTGAGCGAGGCGGTCCAGGTTGTAGTGGTCCCTGATCTTGTTCAGCGCATCTATGACCTGCGGCCTCGCGATGGCAAGCCCGAGGCGCATCCCCGCGAGGGAGTAGCTCTTGGAGAAGGTGCGGGTCACCACCACGTTCTCGTGGCTCTTCACGAGCTCGAGAGAGTTCTCATCCGCGAAGTCCGCATACGCCTCGTCCACCACCAGCATCCCGTCGATCCGCTCGGCAAGGGAGGCGATGAAGCTCTGGGAATAGGTGAATCCCAGCGGGGCATTTGGATTGGTGAGAAAGAAGAGCTTCCCCTGGTACCGCTCCGGCAGCCCGGCGATCTGGAAGTCGTCGGTGAGCCCGAAGGTGCGGACCCTTGCCCCCTGGATGTTGGTAAGGGTGCCGTAGTAGGAGTAGGACGGGTGGACGTAGGCCACCTCCTCACCCTCACCGGCAAAGGCCCTGATCAGGTTGTTCAGCACCTCGTCGGAGCCGTTCGCCATGATAACCCACGACGGGTCGAAACCGTAGAGGCGCCCTGCCTCCTCCCGCGCGAGCCGGCTTGCGGCGTCCGGGTAGCGGCGCAGCCCCTCCCCCGCCTCGGCAGCGATGGCGGCGAGAACCGAAGGTGCCGGCGGGTACGGGTTCTCGTTCGTGTTGAGCTTGATGTACGATGCGGCATCCGCCGGCTGGAAGCCGGGGACATACCCCGCCATCTCTGCGATATTTTGCCTCAAGGGGATCATGGGTGCTCCTTTCCTCTTCTGCCTTCTATCAGTACTCTTCCAGAATCTCGTACACGGTCGTGCGCCGGGCGGGGGTGAAGCCGGCGCCGCGGATCAGCTCGATCATCTCCTGCTGCGACATGCGGAACTGGCATCCCGCAGCCGCCACCACGTTTTCTTCCAGCATGGTACCGCCGAGGTCGTCCGCGCCGAAGGAGAGCGCCACCTGCGCAAGCTTCGCCCCTTGCGTCACCCAGCTCGCCTGCAGGTGCGGGACGTTTCGCAGCACGAGGCGGGAGAGCGCGAGCACCTTCAGGTACTCCACCCCCGTCGCCCCCTCGCCCCCGAGCTCGGTGTTCCCCGGCTGGTACGTCCAGGGGATGAAGGCGGTGAAGCTCCCCCCGGCGTCCTGCAGGTCGCGGATCCTGAAGAGGTGCTCCACGATGTCCTCAGGCCGCTCGCGGCTGCCAAACATCATCGTCGCCGTGGTGGGTAGCCCGAGCGCCGCCGCCTCGCGCATCACCGCGGCCCACCCCTGCCACCCTATCTTCTTCGGGGATATCTCCTGCCGCACGCTGTCGACGAGGATCTCCGCCCCGCCCCCCGGAACAGAGTCGAGCCCCGCCCCCTTCAGCCGGAGGAGCGCCTCGCGCACGGTGAGCCCGGAGAGCTCGGCCACGTGGGTGATCTCCGCGGGGGAGAGTGAGTGGTTCTGCAGCTTCGGAAAGCGCCCCTTGATGGTGCGGAAGAGCTCCTCGAAGTAGTCGATGGTGAGGGAGGGGTGCAATCCCCCCTGCATCAGGAGCTGGGTTCCCCCCTGCGCCACCAGTTCCTCGATCTTTTGCAGGATGACCGCGGTCTCCAGCAGGTAGGCGTCCGGGTCCTCGACATTGCGGTAGAACGCGCAGAACTTGCACTGCGACTGGCAGACGTTTGTGTAGTTCACGTTGCGGTCGACGACGAAGCTGACCCGCCCCACCGGATGCATGGCGCGGCGCACCCCGTCGGCGAGGATGCCGACCGCCAGGAGATCCCCCTCGGTCAGGCACCAGAGCGCCTCCGCCGCGTCGAGCGGCTCCGCAGCGGCTATTTTTTTGGAAATCGTCTCCAGCATATCGTCACCTGATTCTGTCGGACCGGTCCGACCTAGTACACTCGCAACTCGCGGTACAGCGTGTCCCGCTCCACCGGAACCCTCCCCGCCTTCCTGATGAGGGAGATGATGCCGTCGCGGCTCATGGTCTGCGGGGTGGCGGCGCCCGCCTCGTGGCCTATGCGCTCCTCCACCACTGTCCCGTCAAGGTCGTTCACGCCGAAGGCGAGGGACACCTGGGCGATCTTCTCCCCCAGCATGACCCAGTACGCCTTCACATTCGCGAAGTTGTCCAGGTAGATCCGAGCCACCGCGAGGGTGCGCAGGTCGTCGACGCCGGTCGTGCCCCCACCCGCAATCTTCAGCTCGGAGTGCTCCGGCTGGAAGGCGAGCGGGATGAAAACCTGGAACCCTCCGGTTCGGTCCTGCACCTCCCTCAGGCGGCGCATGTGGTCCACCCGGTCCGCCACGCTCTCCAGGTGGCCGTAGAGCATGGTGGCGTTCGACTTGAGCCCGCTGCGATGCACCTCTTCCATGATGGCGAGCCACTGCTCGCCCGAAATCTTCTCGGGGCAGAGCTGGTTTCGCACCTCCGGTGCAAAGATCTCGGCCCCCCCGCCCGGAAGCGATCCGAGTCCCGCCTCTTTCAGGCGCTCCAGCGTCTGCGGGATGGAGAGCTCCGCCAGCCCCGCGAGGTAGGCGATCTCCACCGCGGTGAAGGCCTTTATGTGCAGGGAGGGTGACACTGCGCGGATGGTGGAGAGAAGCTCCAGGTACCAGGAAAAGGGGAGCTCCGGGTGGAGGCCTCCGACTACGTGGATCTCCGTCGCACCCTGCGCCAGCGCCTCCTCGGCGCGCTCCCGGACCTCGTCAAGGGACAGGAGATACCCCCCCGGCTCGTCGGCGCTGCGGAAAAAGGCGCAAAAGCGGCAGCGGTTCACGCAGATGTTCGTATGGTTTATGTGGCGGTTCACGTTGAAGAAGACCTTTTCTCCGTTCTTCTTCCTGTTCACCGCCGCGGCAAGCTCGCCGACCTCCAGGAGGTTCGGGTGCCGGTACAGGGCGAGCGCCTCCTCCTCGGAGATCCTTACTCCCGCCTCGACCTTATCCGCTATCTCCTTGAACAGAGTCGTCATTTATCCCCCCAGCGCTTGAAAAGAGCGTGCTCCGCCCCGAGGAGATCGAGGAGTTTCCCCACCAGGAAATCGACCAGATCTTCCAGCGTCTGCGGCTTGTGGTAAAAACCGGGCATCGCCGGGACGATCTTCACGCCGAGGCGGGAGAGGGTCAGCATGTGCTCCAGGTGGATGGCGTTTAGCGGGGTCTCCCGCGGCACCAGGATGAGCGGACGCCCTTCCTTCAGCATGACATCGGCGGCGCGCTCCAGAAGTGACCCGGAGTTTCCGGTCGCGATCCGGGAAAGGGTTCCCATGGAGCAGGGGCAGACGATCATGGCGTCCGGCGCCGAGGAGCCGCTGGCGATCGGCGCAAGCCAGTTGTCCGCCGCAAAGAAGGAGAGCGCCTCGGGGGAGGCCGAGAAATGCTCCCGCACCGTCTTCGCAACCTCGTCTTCGCTGCCGCTCCAGTCGAGACCGCACTCCTCTTTCAGCACCGCAAACCCTGCGGCCGACACGAGGAGAGAGAGCCGGTTCCCCCCCCGCAGGAGCTCCTCGGCGAGCCGCAGCCCGTACACCGCACCGGAGGCGCCGGTAATGGCGAGGACGAAGTGCTTCACAGGGAACCCCGGACGATGTCGGCGAGGGTCGCGAGGAAAAGGGTCACGCTTATGTAGCCGTTCATGTTGAAAAAGGCCGCGTCGAGCTTTCCGAGGTCCCCGCCGCGCAGGAGGTGGTGCTCGTACAGAAGCATCCCGCAGACGGCGATTAAGCCGGCCAGGTAGCAGGGGCCAAGGTGCATGGTCAGGTAGAGCCCCAGCAGGAAGACGCAGGCGACAACATGAAAGACGCGGGCGATCCAGAGGGAACCATTGACCCCGAAGCGGGCCGGGATGGAGTGGAGGCCGCTCTTCTTGTCGAAGTCGAGGTCCTGCAGCGCGTAGAGAATGTCAAACCCGGCCACCCAGAAAAGGACGGCGAAGCCAAGGAGAAACGCCGGCAGCTCCAGCTCGCCGCGGATGGCGGCCCAGGCGCCGAGCGGCGCGCCGGCGAGGCAGATGCCGAGGACGACATGGGCAAAGGAGGTGAAGCGCTTGCAGTAGGAGTAAAGGACGAGGAAAAAGAGCGCGATCGGCGAAAGGTAAAGGCAGAGCGGATTGAGCATCCCCGCTGCAAAAACCATCAGGAGGACCGACAGTGCGACAAAGAAGAGGACCGCACCGCGCCCCAGCAACCCCGCCGGAATGGCGCGCCCGCTGGTGCGCGGGTTTCGTGCGTCGATCTCGGCGTCGATGACGCGGTTTAGCCCCATCGCTGCGGTGCGTGCACCGACCATCGCGAGGACGATCCACCCGGCCTGAGCCGGTGTCGGAAAGCCGCCCGCCGCGAGGAGCGCGCCGGTAAAGGCGAACGGGAGGGCGAAGATGGTGTGGGAGAACTTTATCATCTCCAGGAAAACCCCTACCCTGGCAAAAAGTGTCATTTCCTCCCCTATCTCAAGGTGCCGGACGGGTCCGGTCGATCGATACCTTGCTGTAAGTAGCTGCCGGAAAGATTCCCCCTCCAGCTCCAAATAGTCAAAACCCGTAATCTTTCCAGCGCTTCGTCACGAGGGCCGTCACCGCCGGATCCTTCTCCAGCGGGCGGAGCACCTCGTCCGCCTCCCCCGGGAGCTTTCGCGTCGCGTCGAGCCCGATGCGGCCGTCCTCGACCACGATGTCGCGCGGGAAGCGCGCGTGGTTGAGGGTGCGCCAGAGCGCGTCCGCGAAGGGATCGCCGGGGAGCGCGTCGAGAACTACCAGTATCTTCCCCCTCTTCAGCCACCCCCCCTCGCGCAGCGACTCGAGGACTGCCCTCCCCTCGCCGGGGGCGCGCTTCTCGATCGCCACCAGGGCGCAGCCGTGGAAGATTCCCTCCAGCGGCAGGGAGATGTCCACGATAGCCGGGCACTGCCTGCGGCTGAGCGCCAGCATGGCGCGCTCCGCCCCCTTGGCGAGGTGACAGTCCTCCATCGGGGGGGGTCCCACTATCGTCGCAGGATAGATGAGATCGGCGCGGTGGGTCACGCAGGTGACCTGCAGCACCGGCACCTCTTCCCCCGGGTCGTAGCAACCGGTGTGATTGCCGAACGCCCCTTCACCTCTGGTCCCCCCGGGGTCCAGGTACCCCTCTATCACGAGCTCGGCATCCGCCGGGACCTCCAGGTCGCAGGTAAGGCAGCGTGCCATCTCCAGCGGGGCGCGATTCAGAAATCCCGCAAAGGAGATTTCGTCAAAAGGGTCGGGAAGCGGCAGCGCGGCGGCAAAGGTCAGCGCAGGGGGTCCCCCGAGTGCTATCGCCACCGGCATCCGCGTCCCCGCCGTACGGTGTTTCTCGTGGTGTCGCCACCCCCCGCTCCCCTTTTTCCAGCGAATCCCGGCGCTCGCGCCGTCGAAGATGCGCACCCGGTACATGCCGCAGTTCCCGGCACCGGTTTCGGGGTCGCGGGTAAAGACGAGCGGGAGGGTAATGAAGGCTCCGCTCTCCCCTGGCCAGCTCTTTACAAAAGGGAAGAGGGAAAGATCGGGGGTTTCCTGCACCGCCTCCTGGCAGCGCGGAGCGGTGATCCGCACCGGAAGGGGCGCCAGCGCCGGGTCGGCCAGAAGCTCTTCCATCCGGCCGGTAAGTGAGGAAAGCGCTGCCACATCGAGGGCCGCTGCCATGCGCGCCGGGGAGCCGAAAAGGTTCGTCGCCACAGGGAAAGGGCTCCCCTTGACGCGGAGGAAGAGAAGCCCCTTCCCCCCGCCGGGGGCCTTGCTCTGCCGGTCGGTGATCTCCGCGACCTCCAGGTCCGGATCGACCTCGACCTGCACCGTATGGAGTTCCCCGAGCGACTTCAGCCTTTCCAGAAACGCCCGCAAGTCCCTGTGCGCCATGACCACCCCGGAAAGTACATTGAAGTGCTAGTATTTATCACTTCCCCCCACGCCTTGACAACCTTTTTTCCGCGCGCCGCGGCTCCCCCCTTCTTTGCGCGGCGGGTATTGCGCTGAGGCGCAGGGAACCTACAATTGGGATGGGACGCAGAAGCGGACCGTCCTTTACCCCACCTCCTGATGTGCAAGAAGTGCACACCGCCATTTTGACCAGCTATTTCATTAGGACATAAGAGAATCCGTAGAAAAAAGCGCTAATTTCGCTACTTCTCCAGTTACGACACACCGGCAACGTTCTGGCACCCCCCGTGAAACAGCAGTCGGCACAAACCGCTCTACAGGGAGGCACGTCATGGTGGTGGTACTGAAGCAGATCTTGCGCAGCAAAGGGAACGGATGGATCGCGGGGCTCTGCGCCCTCGGCATGGCAGTGGCTCTCGCAGGGTGCGGAGGGGGTGGAGGATCGAGCTCGGTGAACGCGGTCGCCCCGACGGCGGCAGAGCGCGCTGCCGACGCCTTCTCCTTTACCACCGACGAGTACGGGATGCAGGGAGCGACCTACCTCGCCGCCACCACCTCGTCGGGGGGAGTCGCCTTACGCGCGGCGATCGCCTCCAGCATAAGCGACCCCGCCTTCCGCACCGTCACGCGCATCGACGTGGCCGCCCCCGGCGCGATAGCTCCCGGTACGGTGTACGCCCTCGGCAGCGCGTCGGCGGGGGTCCCCTCCTTCCCCGGGAACATCTTCTTCTTCGATGGCCATCAGTCCACCCTGCTGCAGACCGCCGAGGGATCGATCAGGTTCACCTCTTTCGGGAGCAGCGCGGGGGATACGATCGCGGGTACCTTCAGCGCCACAATCGTCGACGGGTACGACAGCACGAGGCCAAGCTACCGTCTCGCCGGTGACTTCTCCTTCACGGTCGGCGCCAGCGGTCCGGTCCTTCCCGCGGCACCCCCGATCCCCGCACTCGCCACACAGAGCTACGAGGCCGGGTGCGCCTCCTGCCACACCCTCGGCAGCTACGACATGACAGGTGGGGAAGCCCCTGACCTTGCCCTGAAGGGTGGGAAGCTGCCGTCCCTCTTCGGGGCCGACGCCACCCACCACGGCATGCGTCTCGCCTCCGCGCAGATCGGTGCGCTGAAGATCCTCCTGAACGCCAATTAACCAGGTCCCGACCCGCTCCGGCGGCACCCTCCACAGCGGTGCCGCCGTGAGCCCCAATCGCAGATTTCCCCCCTCTTTTCCCGCATTTTCGAAGGACCCCACCCTCTTGGAATGATCCCTGCAGTACCGGCCGGAAAACCGCCAGCTCCCGCCGTCATATCACCACCGGCGGCAGGCGCCGGGGAGTCTCGCGGCGAGGCTTACCTTCCTCCCCGCTTTCGTATTCCCGGGATCTGCCGGGGAATGGACTAAACATTTAAAATAGCTTTCTATTGCGGCTTTAATTTGTTATAGTCACGGCGCTTTCTAATGTGCAGAAACTGTCCGGCAATTCACCGGACGTCTCTGCGCCAAATGGCGGTATCGCGGCGGAAAAAGAGGCCATTGAGGCCCACCCCGTCACCCCCCGCGAAACCTTTTTATTTTTTAATGCAATACGCCGTCGCCTGCCCCCGGCTCTCACGGGGGAGGGAAGTGCGTTTAGAGGGACCGTGCGCTTGAACTGATGATGTCGTAACCGAAATATACGTGTCACTCCGATAAAGGCAAAACCGGAGCAATCCGGTGACGCAAAGCCACGGGTCCCCAGGCGTTCACACCACGCACGGACAGCCGGGTTACCGAAGAGCTTGCAGAGTCAGGCGCCTCGGAAATTAGGAAACAACGGGAGGAGAACGCCCGGCTCTGGGAGCCGGGCGTTTTTTTTTGCCCCGGTGGCGCGACGGTCCACCGCTGTCAGCACCAGGCCACACGAATATATGCCGAGAAACCTGCAGCACAAAATGGTGAAGACGACGCTCGTCGTCTGCCTTTTCCTTCTCCTGTCAGCCTTTTGCTGCACCAGGGCGGAGGCCGCGATCAGCATCGTGCGCACCTCCGCGCCCTTTTTCCCCTTCGACAAGGACACCTCGCCGCGTCTGAATGCCCAGTACGTCTCTTTCTCCGTCACCACCACAAGCGACATAGCCGACGCGTGGGCAAAGATCGACAACTTCACGGGGGGGTACCTGAGTGTCGCCAGCACCGCGCCCGGCGCCGACCTGTACCACATCGGCCCGATGACCGCAGGCTCCACCAAAACGGTCTTTTTCTACATCGAGACGAGCGCCAACAACGACGTCACCGCGACGCAGGGGCACGACATCTCCGTGTGGAGCGGCAATCCCTCCACCGGCGGCGGAGAGCTCTCCAGGAGCCGCTTCACCCTCACCGGCACGACCGTCGCCGGCACCTATTACGAGGCGATGTACGACACGATCCAGGCGCAGGCGAGCAAGGTGAGCTCCGTGGTATCGGGGCCGACCCCCGCACAGCTCGGCGGGATCGTCACCATCACCGTCATCGGGGACACCGGCACCAGCAACGGCCCGATGATCTTCTCTCCCGCGTCCGACCCGTACTGGCCGGACCAAACGTACCGCCTGGTCTCCGCCACCATCACCCTCCCCGACGGCACGGTCCTGAAGGACAAGCTGTACCAGGGGAGCTACACCGGGGGCTCCGGGGCGTACGTCGGGGTGTACACCTTCGTGGCGGTGAGCAGCTACTCCGCCCCCACCAGCACGAGCCCTGTGGCGTACATCAACAGCGGCAACGTGCTGAAGCACGTCCCCACCGGCGCCGGCACGATCGACCCCCTCGCCCCCCCCGTGTCGGGGACGAGCGGCAACTCGGTCATCGTCACCGCGAGCTGCAACCCCTCCATGCTCCCGGCGGGATCGGCCGGCGACGTCGCCTGCACCATCAACCTGATAAACAGCGGCGACTACGATGTCACCCTCGACGACATCGACATGATCCTCCCGGTCTCCCCCGGCACGGTGACCTACAACAGCGGGACCTCCGCCTATGGCGGAAGTGCTATCGCGAACCCGCTGCAGTCGGGGAGGCTTCTGACCTGGAGCGGGCAGTACCTCGTGCCGGCTGCCGGGACGAAGAGTCTCACGCTGTCGCTGCACGTGCCGGACATCTCCGGCGTGTACAACTTCGCCGCCTACGCGCACATCGGGGCGGAGCAGATCGACGCCTCGGCAGCGCTCGGAGACGACGCGAAGGCCTCCTGCAGCGTCATCGTCCCCACGAAGACCTTCCTGTCGAAGACATTCGACCCCGTCATCATCGGTCCCGGCGGGACGACCGCCGTGAAGTTCACCATGACGAACCTCTCCGGGAACGCCGCCCTCTCCGGCCTCGCCTTTACAGAGCAGCTCCCGGCGGGGCTTACCTGGAGCGGGACGCCGATCGTTTCGCAGTGCGGCGGGACGGTGGCCTACGCCCAGAGCGGCGGCCTCAACAACACCATCCGCTTTACCGGCGGCGGCCTCCCGGCCGGGCCTTCCAGCTGCACCGTCACCGCGCAGGTCACCAGCACGGTGCCGGGAAGCTACAGCAACACCGAAGCGAACATCGTGTCGCTCTCCGGCCTCGACGCCAGCGGTCTCAGCGCGACCTTGCAGGTTGTCCCCGCGGTGCTCAAGAAGTCCTTCATCCCGAGCGGGATCATCACCTCCGGAACGACGGAGCTCCACTTCACCATCACCAACGCTGCCGGGAACCCGCAGCAGTCCGGGCTCTCCTTTACCGACACTCTCCCTGCGGACCTGAAATGGAGCGGCACCCCCGTCGCCTCCCAGTGCGGCGGCACCCTGAGCTACGGCGGAGCGGCAAACAACGTCATCACCTTCAACGGCGGAACCCTCGCCGCAGGACAGTCCGGGTGCTCCGTGAGCGCCACCGTCACCAGCACGAAGATCGGCAGCTACCTGAACGACGCGCCGAACATAAGCGGGCTGAGCGCAAGCCTCACCAACGGGGTCACCCCCCAGACCCTCGTGGTGGACAGCGCACCTACCCTGTCGAAAGCGTTCTCTCCCTCGGCGATTCCGGTGGGGGGGACCGCCACGCTTACCTTCACCATCGCCTCCAGCAGCCAGAGCGCCACCAGCCCGGACTTCATCGACGTCTTCCCGCTGAACCTCTCTCTCGCGTCGCCGACGATCGTGAACACCAGCACGAATCCCGGGTGCGTCGCGGCCTCCATCTACAAGCCGGGAACCCTCGTGCCGAGCAGCACCGGAGATACCTCCATCGAGTTCTCCGCCGCCAAGATCCCCGCCAACGCCACCTGCACCTATGCCGTGCAGGTAACGAGCAGCATACCGGGGACCTACGTCAACAACGCGAAGAGCATCATCTACATCGCGAGCCTGAACAACGCGGTCAGCGACGCGACGCTGCGCGTCCTCGCCGCGCCGACCGTGCAAAAGAGCTTCACCCCCGACACCATCTACCTCGGCTCCAGCTCCACGGTCACGATTACCCTCACCAATCCGAACGTGAGCGACATCTCGGGATTGGCCCTCCTCGACAGCTACCCCTCCGGAATGTTCAACGTGGGGGGCTCCGGGGGCACGACGTGCGGCGGGACGATCGCCGCGCCCAACGGGGGGAGCACCCTCTCCCTTTCCGGCGGGACGATTCCCGCGCGCGGGAGCTGCACCGTGACCGCGACCGTCAGCACCACCGGCACCGGGAGCTTTTCCAACAGCTCCGGACCGGTCACTACCGCAAGCGCCGGGACGGGGAGCGCCGCGAGCGCGACCCTCACGGTGAAGCCCCTGCCGAACCTCACGATCCTGAAGAGCGCGCAGGTCTTCTCCGACCCGGTGAACGGTTCGGTCTCTCCCCGGGCGATCCCCGGGGCGCAGGTGCTCTACCAGGTCACCGTCACCAACTTCGGGAAAGGGATTGCCGACGCCGACAGCATCGTCATCACCGATGCCATCCCCCCGTCCACGTCCCTTCTGGTGAGCGGCACCCCGGTTCTTTTCAGCGAGGGGAGCGTCCCGAGCGGCCTCACCCTCAACTGGGGGGGGCTCGGGAGCCTTACCGACGACGTGAAGTTCTCCCGGGACGGCGGATCGACCTTCAACTACATCCCGGTTCCGGCCGCCAACGGCGCCGATCCGGCAGTGACGCACCTGCGTCTCACCCCGCGGGGGATCATCAATCCCTCGAACGGCAGCAGCAACCCCACTTTCAGCATCATGTTCAAGGTGATTATCAACTGACAGAAGGAGGAAACGAATGCACGAGACAGAGAGAAGAGATGAAGGAGGTGAGGAGCGAAGTTGAAAGAGACTCCTCACGCCGGCAGGACGCGGCACCAGGAGGAGAGAACCAGCAGTAGAGCAGGCCATTTAATGCAATTTATTTCAGAAAGGAGCAGGCAAATGAAGAAAGTGAAAATCGTAGTTGCCGCAGCACTGGGGCTCGCCCTTACCGCTGCAAGCGCAATGGCAGCAACCGACGCCGGCGTCACCATCAGCAACACCGCTTCTGCGAACTACACCGTGGGGAGCACCCCGTACAGCGTGACCTCCTCGACCTCCTTCAAGGTCGCGCAGATCGTCAACCTCTCCGTCACCAACCAGAGCGGTCAGGTCCCGGTCGCGCCGAACGACACCTCGAAGGCGATCACCTTCAAGGTGAGCAACGACGGCAACGCCACCGACAATTTCATCCTCACCCTCAATCACAACATCGCGGGTGACAGCTTCGATCCCACCACCTCTTCCATCTTCCTCGACACCACCGGCGACGGCTTCTACAACACCGGCGACCTCCCGTACTCCCCCGGCGCCGCCCTTCCGATCGCGGCAGGGAAGTCGATCACCGTCTTCGTACTGAGCAATATCCCGGCAAGCCAGATCAACGGCAATACCGGCATTGTTCAGCTGCAGGCCCAGTCGGAGGCCTACAACAACGGCCCGATCGGCAAGGTTTTCCCGAACGGCAACACCACCCTCGGCACCGACGTCGTCCTGGGAGTCGCCAACGGCTACGCCTCCGGCCAGGGTACCTACATCATCTCCTCCGTGGTGGTGAGCATCACCAAAACCTCCAGCATCACCGACCCGTACGGCGGCACCTCTCCGGTCCCGGGCGCCATCGTCACCTACAGCATCGTGACGAAGGTAACCGGCACCGGCACCGCCACCGGCCTCAAAATCGTCGACCCGGTTCCGACGAACACCACCTACAAGACCGGAAGCATCAAGCTCGGCAGCCTCAGCCTTTCCGACGCAGCAGGTGATGATGCGGGCGACATGGGTATAACGACCCCCAATACGGTGACTGTCAGCCTCGGCGACGTACCGGCGGGCGCCGCGGACAAAACGGTAACCTTCCAGGTCACCATCAATTAGCAGAAAGCAAAAAGAAGGAGCCAGTTATGAAACTCCGAGCTTTAGTAAGCACGGGAGTCGCTGTCCTGCTGCTGGCAATCGGCAGCGTCAGCTTCGCAGAAAACCAGATCAACCTCGTGTCGCGGACTCAGAAGGAAGTGACCGTGGTGAAGGACGGGAAGAAGGAAGTGAAGCTCGTTCCGGCGCAAAACGTCGTGCCGGGTGACGTGGTCCTCTTCACCAACCACTACCAGAACAGCGGAAAGATCCCCGCCGAGAACGCGGTCATCTCCAACCCGGTGCCGAAGCACATGGTCTACCTCGACGGCAGCGCCTTCGGGGAGGGAGCGGAGATCACCTTCTCCATCGACAAGGGAAAGACCTTCGACACCCCGGGAAAGCTGGTGAAGACCGAGAAGGGGAAGAAAAGGACCGCGCGGGCGGAAGAGTACACCCACATCAGGTGGACCTTCAAGAACCCCATCCCCCCCGGAAAGGAAGGGGATGTGGGGTTCAGGGCAAGGCTGAAGTAATGAGAAGGCGGGGCACCGTAGCGGGGCTCCGCCGCACTCGTCTGTAATGCACCATTTTCACAAGGAGAAAAGCTGATGAAAAGAATGAAGAAAATTGCACTTCTGCTGGTTGCAGCGGCGCTGCCGCTGGCAGCGGCACAGCAGTCGCAGGCAGCGGGTACCGTTGCCGGTACCGTGGTAACCAACACCGCAACACTGGACTACAAGGTGGGCGGGCTCACCCAGCCGTCGACTGCCGCCGTGGCGAATTTCAACGTCGACCGTAAGGTCAACTTCGTGGTCAACTACGTCGCACCGACCGGCAACTTTGTGAACGTCTATCCCGGGGCACAGGCGCAGGCGCTGAAGTTCACTGTCAGCAATCAGGGGAACGACACCCAGGACTTCGACCTCACCGTAGCGCAGCTCGGCGGCCAGCAGATTTTCGGCATCAACGACAGCATCGACGCCACCGACGTGAAGCTCTACCTCGACAACCCCACCACCGGCGCAGTCGGCGCGTTCGATGCCGGCGACACGGAAATCACCACCACCCACTTCCTCGACGAGGTCACGCCGGACAAGACCGTCACCGTCTTCGTCGTCGGCACCTTCCCCACGCCGCAGACGAACGGGAATGTCGCCGGGCTCTCCATTACCGCCAACGCCCTCTACGGTCACGCTGCAGGGAAAGGGGGGACGATCGCCGGGGGTAGCACCACCGACACCAACGGCACCGTGGCCGGAAACGCCATTTACACCGTTTTCGCGGACGTAGCGGATACCTTTGCAAACAGCGAGGTAGGCACCGGCGCATTCCGCATCATCGCCCCGGTTCTGTCGATCTCCAAGTCCTCCAGCGTCATCTGGGACCCGATCAACTACAACAGCACCCCGCGCAGCATCCCGGGCGCCTACGTGCAGTACGCCATCACCATCACCAACGACATCGCGGCACTCGCCTCGGCGAACCTCACCACCATTCAGGACACCCTGAACGACAACACCTTACTCGACCCGAACTTCGTAGCTGCTTCGGCATCGTCGACTCTTGCCCCGACCTCCGCAGTCGGGAAGAGCTTCAAGGTGACCCACACCGCGACCGGCAGGACCGCCACCCCGACCCCCAGCTACTACAGCGCGGGGACCGGCGTAGGCGTATCCGGCCAGAGCATCACGGCGAACTTCGCCACGCTCCTCCCCGCTCAGGACACGACCTACAGCGCTGGAGAACTGAAGGCGGGTGAGAGCGTCACCCTCACCTTCAACGTAACGATCAACTAGGAATAACAATCGCCGGGCCCGGAAAACGGGCCCGGCAGATACAGGAAGAGTTTTGACGCAAAAGGGCGCACTGAGATACAGGGTGACACATCCCTCCCACCGGAGGGACGACAGGCACCGCTTTACCCGCAATGCGGGGAGCGACCTGTTCCTGCGCCTTTTCTGCGTCGTTGCCGCGGTATTGCTGGCTATTCTCCCGGTAGGCGCGAAGGGGGAGACCCCGCCAAACACCCCGATCGTGAACCAGGCCACCGCAAGCTACAGCTTCGGCGCCAACCATTACACCAGCGCCTCCAACGTGAACCAGTTCGTGGCGAACCTGCAGCAGACCACCCCCACGCTCCGCCTCTACCGGACTGCAGGGAGCGACGCCGCAGATATCACCACCGTAGTACCGGTTACCTATTTCAACAGCGGAAGCAGCAGCGGATCGAGCAGCGTCAGTTCTCCGCCGAACGACCCGTCTGTACCGCTGGCGCTGCGCCAGGACAGCTTTTTCCACGCCTCTCAGCCGATCTACGTGGTGGTGACCGATGTTGCCGAGAACCGGCACCCGGAAACGACGGAGACGGTCCAGATCGAAATCGTCTCCTCGACCGCAGACCGCGAGATCCTCACCCTCACCGAGACAGCACCTGACAGCGGCATCTTCGCCGGCTACCTGAAGACCGCCCAGAGCGTGGCGGGAGCCCAGAAGAGCTACGACGGCGTACTCACCGTCGCCGACTCCACGCAGGTCACCGCAGAGTACCAGGAGGAAGGAGGCACCGGAAACACCACCTCGGTAACCGCGTCCGCCCTCGTCGATCCGACCGGAAGGGTCTTCGACAGTCTCACCGGAAAGCCCGTCGACGGCGCCACCATCACGCTCGTCACCGAAAGTGGAGAGGACGCAACGGTCATAGGGGACGATGGCGTGAGCGCCTTCCCGGCGAGCATCACCACCGGAAGCACCGCGACCGACGTGAGTGGCAGGGTGTACGACTTCGCCCCGGGCACCTACCGATTCCCCCTCGTTACCGCGGGTACCTACCGACTGAAGGTCACCCCGCCCCCCGGCTACATAGCGCCCTCCGTGGTCTCTGACAGCGCGCTGCAGAGACTCTCCGGCGCTCCCTATACCCTCTCCGGCGCTTCCCGCGGCGGGATCTTTGCGGTAAACCCGGGGCCGATCATCCTTATCGACATCCCCCTCGACCCGGTCGGGCAGGGACTGTGGCTGGAGAAGACCTCCACGAAGACGACTGCGGCGGTTGGCGATTTCGTGCCGTTTTCCATCAACATAACCAACGCCAGTGCCGGCGAGACCGCAAAAGGGGTCATCGTCACCGATCAGCTCCCGTACGGAATGCGCTACCGGAAAGGATCGTTGCGCATGGACGGCGCGCCGGTGCCCGATCCGTCCCTCTCTGCAGACGGATCCTCCTTCACCTTCCCGGTCCGCGACCTCTCCGGCGCCGAAAGTCTCACCATCAGCTATGTCACCGAGGTCGTCCCCGGTGCACGCCTCGGCATGGTCACCAACACTGCCTCAGCAGCGGGGACCGGGGTGACTTCGAACATGGCCACGGCTTCGCTGAAGATCGTCGAGGATCTCTTCGGCTCCCGCTCCTTCCTCGCCGGGACCGTCACCGATGGCGCATGCGGCACCCCGGGTGCGGGAGTCCCCGGCGTGCGCGTGTACCTCGAGGACGGCACATTCGTGGTGACGGACAAAAGGGGGATGTATCACTTCGAAGGGGTGCGTCCCGGTACGCATGTGGCGCAGCTCGACCTCGACTCGCTCCCCGACGGGTACCGCGCCGTACCGTGCGAGCAGAACAGCCGCTTCGCTGGAAGGGCATACTCGCAGTTTGTGGAAATCCAGGGAGGAACGCTGTGGCGGGTCGACTTCCACGTGGAGAACCCGAAGGCAAAAAGGGCGCAGAACTCCCCTGCTCCGGCCCAAGCCAAGACAGTGGCTCCGAACACGACGAACCCTGCTCCGGTGGCACCGACGGCTGCTGCACCCGTTGCTAATCCCGCCACCGCTCCGGCCACCGCTCCGGCCACCGCTCCGGCCACCGCTCCGGCAACCGCTCCGGCAACCGCTCCGGCAACCGCTCCGGCAACCGCTCCGGCAACCGCTCCGGCAACCGCTCCGGCGACTGCTCCGGTGGCTGCTCCGGTGGCTTCTCCGGTGGCTGCTCCGGTGGCTTCTCCGGTGGCTTCTCCGGTGGCTGCTCCGGTGGCTGCTCCGGTGGCTGCTCCGGTGGCTGCTCCGGTGGCTGCTCCGGTGGCTGCTCCGGCGGCTGCTCCTGCGGCGACACCAATCGCTGCTCCCGCCGCGGCGATTGCACCTGCCGTCATTGCTACGGCAGTTCCTGCAGCACCTGCAGATGAAGTGGCGTCCACGGAAAACGGTGACGAAGATAGTGCACCTGAGGCTGCTGCCCCCCCTGCTGCTGCGCCTTCCCAGCCTGCGGAGGCAGGACTGGAGTTGAAGAGTGTCGTTGACGGAGACACTGTCCGATACGTGGTGAAAATGTGGGGGGGCCCAGTATCCCTCGACAACCTTTCCCTAAAGGTCACCCTCCCCTCAGGGGTAACGTACCTGCCGGGAACCGCCCGCGTGTCGGGAAAAGGTGCCCGCGATCCGGAGATGAAAGGAGCCGAACTCACCTTCCCTCTTCCCGCTACGTCTGAAAGCTGGGAAAAGACGGTGCGCTTCGAGGGGGTACTGAAGCGCGATGTCCCTGAGGGGTCGCAGCTGACGACTGCGGTTCTCGGCTTCGATACGGTCGGTGCAAAGGGTCTCACCACACCTGTTGCCAGCAATGTGCTGCAGTGGGATCGCGCCGAGGAGCGGGTCGCGCTGCCCGCGATAGTCCTGCACCCGCACTTCCCTGTCTTTGGCGCCGAACTCGAAGCAGGGGACAAGGCGGCGCTGGACGAACTGGCGGGAATCCTTTCCACCGTCACCGTCGGGGAGATCAGTGTCACGGGGCATGCCGACAGCATGTGCATCGCGCAGCGCAGCAAGAGCGTGTACCGCAACAACAGGGAGCTCTCCCTGGCGCGCGCCAAGAGCGTCGGGCGCTACCTGATGGAGAAACTGAAACTCCCCCCCGCGCAGCTTAACCTCGCCGGAATGGGTGAAGCGGAGCCGGTTGCTACAAACCACAGCCCGGAGGGTCGCAGCGAAAACAGGAGAGTGGAAATAAGGGTCCTCGCCGAGCGCCGCACCGCGATCACGCGTGCTGTTTCCGTCAAAGGAGAGAGCGGCCCCCTGCGCACCTTAATCGCCGCCGCACCGAACGTCGTCGCAGCTGGAGCTACCGGGGTCTCCCCCAAAAAGGAGAGGAAACCGGTAGCCCAGGTCAGACCGCAACTAATGGCCATGGCACAGGCGGTACAGGAGCTTTCCGGCACTGCGTCCGACGCGCCTGCCGTCGCGCCGTCGGTAGAGGCAGTCCCCTCCGTGGCAGCACCGGCGGCACCGCCGATGGTAGCGCCGGTTGAAGCGCCCGTGGCCTCACCGGCACCGGCCGTGACCCAGGGTGCGGCTGCGCAGCAAGAAGCGATAGGCGCACCGACCTCTACCGCACTTCTCCCTGCCGCATCCACAGTGGAGGAATCTGCCACCTCTGCCGATGACACGGCCGAGGCAAAAGAGGATGGCGAGGCAGCTACGGAAGGGGAAAGCGCCCCTGCCGCCGCAGGAACTCCATCGAAGGAAGGTGTGGAGAAGGCGGCGCAGGATGACGAGGTACCTGTATTCGACCAGGCATGGCTGGAAAACAGCGAGCCGGGGAGAGAATGGGCCTGGCCGCCGGAGGTGTATTTCCCTCCCATCACCAGTACCCACCTCGCCATCAAGCACGCCCCTGCCGACAAGGTGAGCGTCACGGTTAACGGTGACCCGGTGCACCCCGTCCTCCTCGAAAAGGTCATCAAGGCGCCGAACGGCACGAAGGCCCTCTCCTATTGGCGCGGCGTGCCCCTTACCTACGGCGACAACAAGGTAGTCGCCACCATCGAGGGTGCAAACGGCGAGAAGACGCAGCTCGAGCGGGTACTGCACGTTTCCACCGCGCCGGTCAAGGCCGAAATCGTGCCGGAGCTCTCCCAGCTCGTGGCCGACGGCAAGACAGCGCCGGTGATCGCGCTGAGGCTCCTGGACAAGGACGACTCCCCCGCCCGCCAGGGTGTTACCGGCAAGTTCTCCGTCACCGCGCCGTACGAGGCGTTCAGGAAGCTCGCCGACAACATGGCGAACGACCCGCTCGAGAAGGACGGCGTGCAGTACCAGGTCGGCAAGGAAGGGGTCGCCCTGATTCGCCTGCAACCGACCACCCGCTCCGGCGAGGCGACCATTACCCTTCCGCTCAACGAGCGTGACGAGCAGTACCGGGTGTGGCTCACCCCGCAGCAGCGCGACTGGGTGCTGGTCGGTCTTGCCGAGGGGACCGCAGGGTACAACACCGTGACCGGGCACATGGAAGGGTTGCAGGCCTCCGAGACCGACGAGCGCTTCTACCAGGACGGCAAGATCGCCTTCTTCGCCAAGGGGAGCATCAAGGGGAACTGGCTTCTCACCATGGCGTACGATACCTCCAAGGGTAAACCTGCGGTTGGAAACGGTCTCTTCCAGAAGATCGACCCGAACAGCTACTACACCCTCTACGGCGACGCCTCGCAGCAGCAGAACGAGGCATCGAGCACGAAGAAGCTCTACCTGAAGATCGAGCGGGACAGGTTCTACGCCCTCTTTGGCGACTACGACACCAACCTGACCGTCACCGAGCTTTCCCGCTACAGCCGTACCCTCAACGGGATCAAGGCGGAGTACCAGGGGCGCAACTTCGAGCTGAACGTGTTCGGCAGCCAGACCGGGCAGATCTTCGTGAAGGACGAGCTCCAGGGTGATGGGACCTCCGGGCTGTACCACCTCTCCCGAAAGAACATCGCCCTCAACTCGGAGAAGGTTTCCATAGAGGTACGAGACCGCTACCGCAGCGAGATCGTGGTGAGCACGACGAGCCTCGCCCGTTTCAGCGACTACACCATCGACTACGATGCCGGAACGATCTTCTTTAAAAGCCCGATTTCCAGCCGCGACCAGCACTTCAACCCTGTCGTCATCGTCGTCGACTACGAAGTGGAAAATGACGGGAAGGATTCCCTCACCATCGGCGGGCGCGTCGGGGCGAAGCTGTACGACGATGCCGTGAAGGCCGGATTCTCCTATCTCCACGAGGGGCAGCTCTCCGCCAACAGCGACCTCTACGGCATCGATGCCCAGTGGCAGGTCACCAGGGAACTGAGGGCTCGCGGCGAGGTGGCCCACAGCTCCACCGACTTCTCGGGAATAAACAGGGACGGCAACGCCTTCCTCGCCGAGATAGAGCAGCGTTCCGCCGATCTCAGCGCCAGAGGGTACATCCGCCAGATGGGGAACGGCTTCGGCCTCGGGCAGCAAAGCGCGAGCGAGTCGGGGACGCGCAAGTTCGGCATGGACGCCACCTACAAGCTGAAGGAGCGGCTGAACCTCTCCGGGGAGGCCTTCCGCCAGTACAACCTCGGCACGGGGAGCGTAAGCGACGTGGTGGAGACGAAAGGTCAGTACAACGCCAAGACGTACGGCGCCTCCCTCGGCCTGCGCTATGCGAACGACCTCCTGAGCGACGGCACGAACAAGACCTCGCAGCAGCTGACCAGCGGCGTCAACTGGCTGGTACTGAACGACAAGCTAAGCCTGCACGTAGACCACGACCAGTCGATCGGCGGAAACGGCAACACGAGCTTCCCCACCCGCACCGCAGTCGGAGCCGACTACAAGCTCACGCAGAAGACGGTGCTCTCCGCACAGCAGGAATTCACCCACGGATCGGACACCGACACCAACAGCACCCGCATCGGCCTCAAGTCGACCCCGTGGGACGGCGGCACCGTCAATACCGGGATGCAGCGGGTGATGGACGAGAACGGGGAGCGGCTGGCGGCACTCTTCGGGCTGAAGCAGCAGTGGAAGGTTTCGGACAACTGGAGCGTTGACGCAGGGCTCGACCGCAGCCAGACCGTGAAGAGCAGGGAGTCCTACTCCGTCAACGTCAATACCCCTCCCGCCAACGGGACGACGGAAGATTTCACCGCGATCTCACTGGGGAGCAACTACCAGGAGAAGCTGTGGAATTCCACCACCCGGGTGGAGGCACGCTTCGGGGACTCCGAGGACAAGTGGGGGATCCAGACCTCTCTCATAGGGGAGCTCGCCCCCGGGTTGGGGGGGTCGTCCCGCCTGCAGTATTACAACTCGCGCAACTCGGCCGGAGAGAAGAAGATCAATGCCGACCTCAGGCTCGGCGCTGCATACCGTCCCTTCGCCTCCGCCTGGATCCTCCTGGACCGGCTCGACCTTATCGTCGACGAGCAGACCGGCGGCAGCAACGGGGTCGACATCCGCAGTCGCCGCATCGTGAACAACCTGAACGCCAACTACAAGGCGGCAGAGAAATTCCAGCTCTCCCTCCAGTACGGCGCGAAGTACGCGCTGGAGAAGATCGATGGCGACTCGTACTCCGGCTACACCGATCTCACCGGCGCCGAAGGGCGCTACGACCTGACCAGCAAATGGGATATCGGCGTCAAAGGGAGCATCCTGCATGCCTGGAGCAGCAACATCGCCCAGTACAGCACCGGCCTGTCGGTAGGGTACAGCATGGTGGAGAATGTCTGGGTGAGCGTCGGGTACAACTTTGCAGGGTTCACCGACAAGGATTTCTCCGCAGCCGATTACACCGCAGCAGGCCCGTACCTCAGGTTCCGCATGAAGTTCGATCAGCAGTCGGTGAGAGACGCGCTGAAGTGGATGAACCAGGCGCTGTAGACAAAGGCTCAGAAGCTCATCCGCAGATTACGCAGATTCCGCATATTAAAAAAGCAGGCAGGAGTCTTTGCCTGCCCGACCGCACATCACGCCGCATTGACACACATATCTCCGGCACCGCGACTTAGTCATCTTTCTGATCTGCGAAATCTGCGTAATCTGCGGATAGAGAAAAAAGGTCATCTGTGAATTTCAGGGAGCATGGGTACATCTTTCCACGAAGCACTGCAGAAGACGTGGCGTTCCCCCCTTTGCGAAGGGGGGGCAGGGGGGATTTGATCTTGAGGTCTCCTGGAGCCCGCTTAACAGCACATCTGAATCGTCCAACCGCAGTGCTGCGGCAGTCTAAAGATCAACGACATACGCCCCAACAGATTTTTGCAAAGTGGAAATCAAAAAAATCGCTTGGGATCACAGCAGTCGCGCACTTGCAGGAGGGTCCTGGCCAAGTCAAATCCCCCCTGTCCCCCCTTCGCAAAGGGGGGGACGCGAGGCCTCGTGCGGCCCTTCATTGGAACATACTACGGCTTCCCCGGAATTCTCGGATGAGCCAACAAGAAAAGCCAGGAGGCACGCCCCTGGCTTTTCTTGTTGCTGCACATTTTGCCTGCGCGGGGGCATTAGGCCGAGGCGGCCCCTGCACCTGCGGCGCTGCCATCTGCCTGCGCCTTCCCCTGCTCCGCCGCCTGCTGCGCGGCGAGCTGTTCCTCTTTGGCAAGTCTCTCCTTTTCCTCTGCGACCCTTGCCTCCTGCTCGATGCTGTTCCTGAAATCGTTGGAGGCGCGCTTGAACTGAGCTATCCCCTTGCCGAGCGAGCTCGCGATCTCCGGAAGCTTTTGCGGCCCCATCACCACGAGCGCGATGACGAGGATGATCATTAATTCGGGCGTTCCTATTCCAAACATATATATTCCTTTTTCACAGCCTTCAGTGCCGACAGTGCCGAAACTACGACTTGGGGGTGATGTCTATGTCCTCACGCCCTTCCGAAGCCTTCTTGAAATTCCTGATGCTCTTGCCAAACGCCCCGCCGATCTCGGGCAGTTTCCCCGCCCCGAAGACGACGAGAATGATTGCCAGGATGATGACAAGCTCGGGCAAACCGAAACCAAACATGTATAACCTCCGTAACGTCCTTTGTAGTTATTCTACTTCCAGCTCTTTTACCCGCAGTTCCTCGCCGGAGACGATGCTCACTCCGAAGCTGCCGCACGAGGGACAGGGGTCGTAATAGTTCCTGATCCCGAAGGTGGCGTTGCACGACCCGCAGTGCCCCCTCCCCGGAATCTCCTCGATTACCAGCCGCGCACCTTCGAGAAGGGTGCCGGAGGTGCACGCGGCAAAGCAGAATTCAACCGCGTCGGGGATGACTCCGGAAAGAGCTCCCACTTCGAGCGTCACCTCCGTGACCTTGCGCCCCCCCGCGTTCTGCTGACAAATTTCCACGATTCCCTGGGTTATGGACATTTCGTGCATGGGAAGATCCTTTTGGAGAAGAGGTGCTGAAGACGCCGCCGGGGCGGCACAGAGTGGAACCCGCTTCTCCTTGTAGCCTGTTGCGTCTTCCGCGTCAAGCGAAGCCCTGCACTGCCTCCCCCGCTATCTCGCTGCGTATCGCCTCCAGAAGCGGCCCGAAGGTCTCCTGCACCTGAGGAGAGAGATCGAGCCCCCACTCGATTGCGGCGGGCTCTACTCCGTACACCACGACTTCAGGCACCGAAGTGCGGCCGCAGAGGAAGAGGGCCCGGGCGAGATCGAAGTTGTGCAGCGATCCCCCCATCTGGCGCGACCTGCACTCCGCAAAGGGGATCCGGTACACTGTCCCCGGCGCCTCCCCCGCCTCCATCGCATCGACGATGATGATGCGGTCGGCATCCTCGAGCGCGGGTAGCGCATCGAGAAAGGCGCACCCGACGTCGAGGATCTCGGTTTCGCCACGAAGTTCCTCCTGCGCGAGGGCGCGGGCGGCATGCACCCCCACGCCCTCGTCTGCCAGGAGGAGGTTTCCTATGCCAAGGACAACCGTCTTCATCTACGCCCTCGACCGCGCCTGGGCGACGACCACGGGAGTCCCTTCCGGGCGGATGACATGCACCGCGCAGGAGAGGCAGGGGTCAAAGGAGTGAATGACACGCAGCACCTCGACCGGCTGGGTGGCGTTGGTGACCGGCGTGCCGATAAGTGCCTGCTCCAGGGGGCCGCGCACGCCGTTCGTATCCTTCGGCGAGGCGTTCCAGCAGGTCGGGGTGATGATCTGGTAGTTCGCAATCTTGCCGGTGGAGGAGATGTTGAGCCAGTGGCCGAGTCCGCCGCGCGGCGCTTCGGTGAGCCCCACCCCGGTCTTGCTGACCGGGACGGTGAGGTTGTTGATGACAGCGCCGCCGACGGCAATCTGGGCCAGCCAGTCCTGCATCGCGGTCGCGACCTTCAGCGCTTCCCGGGCGCGTGCCTGGTGGCGGTCCATGACGGAGACGCCGCTGCGGTAGTCGCCGTTTACCCACATGCGGGCCAGCGGCCCCATCTCGAACGGCGCGTTGCTGTAGCGGGGCGCCTTCATCCAGGAGTAGGCCGCAGCCTTCGTGGCGGGATCGACGGTAACCGTGTTGCCGGCCGCAGGATTGAGGTTGTTGGTGGCATTGTCATACCAGGAGTAGGTAACCATCTCCTTGATGTTGGCGGTGGAGAGCGCCTGCACCGTCCCGGGCGCGCTGTTGTACACGAGGCCGCGCTTCAGGAACTTGGTGCTGCCGCTGTCCACCGTGTCGAAGACGCCGTAGGCCATGAGGTTTCCGTGCCCCTTGCCGATCTGCTTGTAGTCGCTGTACACGCTCGCCAGGAGATCGACGTCCGGGAGGTAGGTGTACTGGATGAACTGCAGCATCTCGTTCAGGTAGTTGCGGAAGAGCCCGATGTTGGTGGAGGTCGGCTTGGTGGTGATCCCGCCGGCCTGGAAGGACGGGGGTGACGGCAGCCTCCCGCCGAAGATCGCCCCCATCTCGTGCGCCTTCCTGCGCATGGTGACAGCGGTGGTGAAGTTGTTGCTGATCTGCTGCAGCCGCGAGTCGCGCATGAGGTCGACGTTCCACACCGGGGTCCACGGCGCGCTGTCCGGACCGTTCACGTAGTCGAGCGCGGTCAGCAGGTAGAAGTGCAAGATGTGCGATTGCAGAAAGTTGGAGGCGAGCACCAGGTTGCGCATGAGCCTTCCGTTTGTGGGCGCGGTCACCACCGCCGCCTGCTCCAGCGCGAGATTTGCCGCCATGCCGTGGGAGACGGGGCAGACCCCGCAGATGCGCTGGGTGAGGTAGGAGGCATCCTTCGGGGCGCGACCCTTGAGCATGGTCTCGAACCCGCGAAACTGCGTGCCGGTACATTGCGCGTCGGTCACCTGCTGCCTGCCGTTTACCGTGTCGATGGTGACCTTCACCTTCATATGTCCTTCGATGCGGCTAACCGGATCTACTATTGTCACTGTTGCCATAAACTCTCCTATTCAGAGGTGATGTACGTTTAAGAGAAATCCTTCCCCGTTCCCTCGCGGGCACCGTGGCGACAGATTCGCCACGCGCTGAGCCGGTGGGGGGTTTAGCTTCAGCCTCTACCCTTTCTTGCCGTGGCAGGTGGTGCAGGTCGTCCTCGGCGGGTCGACAATCTTGTGCCCCGTCGGAATCGCCCCCATGGTGCTGAAGAGCGGGGCGAACTTGTCGGGGAAACCGGGCTCGGTGCAACCCTGGCACAGGGAATCCGAGTTCACGCACCAGTTGACGCCATTGTTCCATTTGCGGGTCGGGCAGTCGGAGCGGGTATTTCTCCCCTTGCAGCCGAGGTTCCCCATGCACAGACCGGTCTGGCTGAGCGAGGTTGCCCATGCCTTGTCCCTGCGGGGGCACTTGGAGTGCACGGTGGATCCGTAGATGCTGGTGGGCCTGCCGTTGGTGTCGAGGGTGATGGTGGTGCCCGCCAGAAGCTGCGCGAGGGTCTGCACTATCCAGTCCGGATGCGAGGGGCACCCCGGGATGTTGACCGTGGAAAGCCCTGTGGCAGCCTTTACCCCATTGATAAGGGTAGGGTTCGGAGCGGCTCCGCAGACGCCGCCGTAGCTTGCGCACGTCCCCACGCAGACGACCTTCTTCGCCTTCGCGCCGAGCTCCTTCACCGCGGCAAGGGCAGTGGTCTCCACACCGTTCTGGGTCCACACCACGCAGGTCTTCCCGTTGTAGAGGGTCGGGATCCCCCCCTCGACCACCAGGATGAAGCTCCCCGCCTCCGCGTTTCGCAGCTGCTGCACCGCGAGCTCACCCGCCGCGCCCATCAGGGTGGGGTGGTACACGAGGTCGATGGTGTTGATCAGCAGATCCGCCACGTCGACCGGCGCGCTGCTGGAGATCCTGTTGGAGAGGGACACGGTGCACCCGCTGCAGCCGGCGGCCTTCAACCAGATGACGGGAGGCCCGCTCGTTGCGGCAAGCGCCTGTGACAGCGGCCCGAGCGCGGAGTGGAGTCCGAGCGCAGCCGCCGAGGCCGTGCAGTACTTCATAAAGTCTCGTCTGGAAATTTTCATACTTCTCCTCCTGTTGGTCTGTGTTTGTGAAGCAGGTTGAGGTTTTTTACTCTTCTTTCCTTGGTGACGCCGGTGAAGCTATAAAGTCGCCCGCTCGCGCTGCTGCGGGGGGCGGGATTGTATCTGCCGTACATCCTGGCGGGGGGGGCGCCGCTACTCGCTGGCGAGAGACATGACCTCTCTCATCAGCTCCAGCGTTTCTTTCGCCTCTTCCTCGCCGATCTTCGCGATGGCGAAGCCGGCGTGCACCAGCACGAAGTCGCCGCGCGTGACTGGAGCGTCGAGCATCATGAGGCTTGCCTCGCGCTGAACGCCGTCTATCTCCGCCACGATCCCCTTCTCGTTCAGGCTGACCACCTGCATTGGCACCGCTAAGCACATGTATTGATTCTCCTTTTGCTGCTGCAGCTCTTTCCCGCATCAGCTTTTTTGACACTTGTGACGGAATGCGTGCTGAGGACAAAAAAAAGCCGGACCGCCAAAACTCGTGGTGACATTTCGGCAACCCGGCTGTCTCTGAGAGACCCTGTAGGCTTTCCGCCCCATTCTCGCGAATGGTTTAGTATTATCGTCTATCTTTTGCTGCCCGATGGAAGACTGAGGCTTACGGCAGCGGGAACTTGCGCTTATATTAAATAATGATAATTTTAGTGTCGTCTCACCCAGTGTTTGTCAGCAGCCACAGTCAGTAATTTCCACGCTTTTCTCATAGCGGGGAAGGTGTACCGGCCTCAGACACAAAAAAACCGGGGCCGTAATATCCGTTGATATTTCGGCGACCCGGCTGTCTCAGGGAGACCCTTAGGCTTTCCGTCCCATTCTCGCGAATGGTTTAGTATTGTCGTCTATCGAAATGGCATCTTGCTTCAGGTGC
Organism: Geomonas sp. RF6; assembly: GCF_021044625.1. Classification (NCBI taxonomy): domain Bacteria; kingdom Pseudomonadati; phylum Thermodesulfobacteriota; class Desulfuromonadia; order Geobacterales; family Geobacteraceae; genus Geomonas; species Geomonas sp. RF6. Next base: position 1,571,997 of record NZ_CP087999.1, read on the forward strand.
TCTATTTCTACCGTACCTGCCGAAAAATTGTCAACAAAAACCTCTCTAATTCAACTAATTACCCGGTTTTTCCAATGATGCCAGGATGTTCCGCAGCAAAAAAATTTCCCGAGGAGGACCTTTTTCCCGGAGGGCTGCTTTAGCATGAAATCGCCGCTCTACCGGCTCCCTTAATTAACTTCCTGCCCCAGAAATGGTGCAGGTGCCGCAAATCGCTGTTGATTATTCCCGGCCCCTCACCTAGAATGAAGGAACTTAATGAATATCGAGGAGATAGGATTGACAGTACTGCTCTTAGCGAGCCAGGCACGACTGCTGGAGCTCTTCCGGTCCCTGGAGGCTCAGGGCATGCTGCAACTGCAGGTCGCCTCCAGCATCACGGACGCCGAGCGACTCCTTTCCCAAAATCCCCCCGATTTTGCCTTTGTCCAGAGCCGCGTCTCCGCCCTTTCCGGAGAGATCGTGGTGCGGCACATCCGCAGTCTCCTCTCCCACCGGTCAAAGATCGTGCTCCTGTCCGGAGACGAGGAAGAGCTGAAGAAAGCGCAGACCCTCCAGGCGCTCGCCATCAATCTCGGCAGCAGCGACGAGTCGCTCAGATACGCGGTGCGCGAGGTGCTTTCCTCGGCTGAAATCGCGCAGAAGGCGCAGGAAGCTGTCGCGCCCCCGGAGCAGGACGAAAATGACGACACTTTGGCGGCACCGGCAGAAGGGACGCCGCCGACTCCGGAGCCATCTCCCCTGGCACCGGTCCCCCCGGCAGAGGAAGGGACTGAGCCGACCGCAGCGCCGACCTCCGAGAGCGCTTTCGAGAAGACGTTGAGGGCCCAACAGGTGTATGAGCCGCAGCCGGTATCACGTGCCGAGGCGGAGCGCCAGCATCCTGCCGAGCCCCCGCAGAAGGCGCGCCGGAAGCGGCGTTGCGTCGTGATGGCACCAGCGCGGTCGCTGCGCGACTTCGCCTCGAAGAGCTACCTGTCTCCGCGCAAGCTCAGGCGCCGGACGTTCCTGCTCATTTCCATCGTCGTCATCGGTGCCGCAGCCGTCACCGGGTATCTGCTTCGCCCCGAAACGAGAGAGACGATTCCCCTCCCCCCCCGTCCGGTCCAGAAGGTCCCGATGCCGCCGGCTCCCGCTCCGGCTGCGCCCGCACAGCCAGCCGCTCCGCAAGGTGAGGCTCCGTCCAAAGGGGATGAAGCAGTCGTTCCCGAACCCCGGCCGAAGCCGAGTGCAAGCGGAAAGGGACTTGCCGACCTCCCCCCCTTTGTGGTCGATGCCGAACAGGATACCGAGTACGGGAAGACGCACCCCGGCTGGGAGCGGTATCTCACCTCGCGCCTCGAGTACAAGATCTTCCGGGAAGGCACCCTCATCAAAGCCGTGCAGATCATGGCGGCAAGAGACGAGACGGTGCCTGGGGAGTTGTTCAACTGGGCGAAGAAGGAGTTTGCCGCCGCGGGGCCACACAAGCTACTATCAAAAGAGCAGAAGGGTAACTACCAGGTGGAAAAACTGCAGGCGGAGGGAGCGGGGCTGACCGTCTATCGCAAGGTCCCCGATCTGAAGATAAGGGCATTGGTCCTCTACTTCCGGTGATTTGCCAGCGACCGGAAGAGGAAAAGAAGGTGTTTGAGGTTTTATGTTTGCATCAAGAAAAGCAGGGTTCCTGGTCATTCTCGCATCGCTCTATTTCCCCCCTCAGTCGCTCGCGGCATCCACATTCGACATCGACGTGAACGAGTTGGACAGGAAGGATTCCGCAGCGAAACCGAAGACGGCCCGCCCCAAAAAGCCGAAGCCGCCGAAGCCGAAGAAGGCGCCGAAGCCGATCATCTACGAGGACGGCTACGCCAAGTACACCGTGCAGGAGAGCGACTTCAGGACGCGGCTTCTGGCAAAGCACCTGCACCTGCCGGAGGAAGAACTACTGAGGCTTCTCCCGGAAATCCTGCGCCTGAACGGCATATCGAACCTCTCCGAGCTGGAGATCGGGCAGACGCTGATTGTCCCGTTGCCGGCGCCGGCCGCCCCCCCCGCAGAGTCGGGAGCGCCCCCGGCGCCGGGATCGCCGGTACCCCCGCACTCCCCCTCCCCGGCCGCTCCGTCCGAAAATATCGGTCCGGAAGGTGGTTCCGGCCGCCGGTAGGATACGCGCGGATCGGCTTGCGGTGGTCCAGAGATATGCACTGACGCCGGAGCCTCGTGCTCGTGCGCAGGCATCTTGCCTGCGATGGCGGCTCAACCGCCAGAAGAGTTACCCGTTATCTGAAGAGGCGACCTACCTCTTGTCCGACGCAGCCGCAGCAGCACCCACCGGAGCAGGGGGGCCGGCCGTTTCTTTTTTACCCGAGGGTGAAGGGGGAAGCGGCTCCCCCTTTATATAGAGAACGACAAGTTCGCGAAGCTCCTCATCGACCGCAAATTTCAACGGGCTTTCAGGGAAATCCCTAAGAAACTGCGCCATGAGCTTTGCCCCCTCCAGTCGGTTACCTTTCCTGAACTGCCCCTTTGCGAGCCAGAAGAGGGCCATGTCCCGCACCTGCGACTTCGGATACTTCTTCAGTAGCGTCTCCATCTGTTCAACGCTCGAGCCATACTCTTTCTTCTGATAAGCGTTGAAAGCCGCGATAAAGAGCTGCGGAGCTTCCGAGTCGTTCGCAGAGACCGGTACAGGCAAGAGAGTGCCAATGAGTAGGGAAGCCAGGAAAACGCTGGATGAATAAAGGGAGCTCATAGAACACCTCGGCAAAAGAAGGATGGGGATGCTGCCGAAGTTGAGTACTTGCCAGAACGCGGCCGCGTCAGCAGCGTGGGCACCAATGTGAGGGTATCGCAAGAAGCAAATTTTTCTCCCGCCATTTTTCACTTGACAGAAAAGGGCGAAAAAGCTAAAGATAAGACTTCCCGGACGCACCTCGGAATGTAGCGCAGCCTGGTAGCGCACCTGCTTCGGGAGCAGGGGGCCGGAGGTTCGAATCCTCTCATTCCGACCATAATAGAGAAGGGCTCTTGGCACTGCCAAGGGCCCTTTTTCTTTATCCGCTCCGGTCCTCCTCCGCTCAGTTGCATCTCCTTACCGCACCTCCTCGCTCTCAGCCCCGTACCTACGACCGCGCTACGAAGGCTGTCGTCAGAGTGGCACAAGGATAGGCGGCGCCTGAGTTCGTCAGTGAACCACGCACGATTTCAAAGCCCGCCCCCTGATTCGCCCCCCTTGATTCTCCGAAGTTTTGAAGCGGCCGAACGGCACACAGAAATGCTGGATAATTTAAAAGTATTGATGCATGCATAAATTAGTTGACCCGTCTATCGCTTCACACTTTAAGGTCCTTCCATCACCACAAAAGGAGGCGAGCGCAATGAAGTCACATGTAACAGTCGAAGAGTGGGTGGCGCGTTTCCGGGCCATAGGGCTGGACGACGCGGCGATGGAAAAATGGCACACCTCGTTCGAGCGTGAAAACCCCGAAGGGCACCAGAGTTTCCTGGAATGGCTGGGTCTTTCTCCTGAGAGAATCGGAGAGATCCGCGACAACTCGAAGTGACCAGCAGCGGCCCCCGGTCTGGCGGCCGGGGGCCCGATCGGAGCCATCATGTACTTCATTACGGATTTCGCCCAACAGTTCGGGCTTTCCCGCAGCACACTTCTATACTACGACCGGATCGGCCTCCTCTCCCCCACGGCGCGCAGCAAGGCGGGGTACCGTCTCTACTCGGCCGCGGACCGTGAGCGGCTGGAGTCGATCTGCTCCTGCCGCCAAACCGGCTTGTCGATCGAAGAGATCAAGTCAATCATGGCGGCGACCTCCAACGAGGTGACTGTCCTGCAACAGCGACTGAAAGCGGTGGGAAAGGAGATTCTCGCTTTACAAGCCCAACAGCGCCTCCTCGCCGGGATGCTGCGCCTGCATGGCGCCGGCGAGGCTCCCGCTGCCGTCGACAAGGAGATGTTCGTCGACCTATTGAAAGCGGCAGGCATGGACGAAGCGGCAATGTGCCAGTTGCATGCGGAGTTCGAGCAGCGCGCGCCTGAGGCGCACCAAGCCTTCCTCCTCTCGTTAGGGATCTCCGAGCGGGAGGCTCTCTTAATCCGCAAGAGAGCGGCGGACGCCTAAACTCGCAAGTAAAGGGGACCGGCTTTTTGCTGTTGGTTCCTCGCATCTGCCTAGGTAGTTGGCATGCGGGAGAAACTGATGTCGCCGACCGATCACCAGAAAGGCGGAGGGGGGAAAGAAAGCGTCGGACGGGTCAAGGCTCCACAATTCACAGATTCAACTGCAGCGGCATCTTTTCGAGTAGCGCCTTATCGTCTTTTTCCAACCATATAAGCATACGGGCTCTTTACACCGCCAAGAGCCCTTTTCTTTTCCGCCGTCCTCGTCCGGTTCACGCAGGAGACCTCTCTGTAGCAACCGCTCCCGCCCACCCCCGAAAGTTTCAGCATTGAAGGACAACGCAGAAACAGCACCCCCTCACAGTTGTAATCACGGTGCGGTTTATTACACTTCTTCTGGATTTTCCCTGCCTCCAGCCGGCCCCCACGCGGGCGGCTCTTTTTCCAGTGCCAGAACGGCGCCTGTTAGAACACGTGACTGAACGGTCTCCTGCAGTGAGTGTGGGAGCATGGGAGGGAACATGTGCACAGGACAAGCCTTAAAAATTCACTGGTCTGCTCTATAGCCATTTCGGTCTCAACCCTGCTGATCTCCTGTACCCCATGCGTCACTTATACCCAGATGTGCGATCTCATCGGTGGCGCTGCGGCCAGCGTGGCGACTTCCTCCAGTCGGACCTCCGTCCTTGAAGATCCAGATACCATCATCGCCTATCACGGGTTCAGTTGTGCAGAATCGGACAACCGTGGAACCGAGGATTACTTGAAACTGGAAGAGAGCCTCGAGATGCCACGTTATGCCACGAAGGCTACCGTTTTCCTCAACGGCTGGCACATGAACTATCAGAGCAGCGACCACCATGTCGGGGGGCTTGGCACCATGATCAGCAATATCCGCATGGAGGAGAGGACCCTGAAATGGCAGGCGGCCGGCGTGCTTGCCGATAAGAACTTCGATGATGGCTACAGGTGGTGTTACTTCTATACAGTCCTGGGGTGGAATCCTGCGAAACTGGATCTTGCAGTTGATCACAAGGATGGGAATTGTGATAACCGGAGCCCCGCCGAAGCGAACTTCTTTATAACCGACAACAAAGACACCACGACCGCTCTTTCCTCGTTTCCCAGTTTCCTCTTCAATCCGGACTTCGCCTCCGGCAAGACAGTTGCCGTACTCCCGCGAGGCTTCGGCTTCAAGTGGAGCTCAGAGTGCGACACCGACCACCATTTGCTTCAGATGGCATTGAATCTAGATCATGCGGAAACATTTGCAGAGAACGGGAAGAAGTACAAGAAGGGCTTTCTCCTTGAGCTGACTCCGGTGCCGGTTCCCCAGCCGCCTCCTGGAAACACCGTCAACCAGGTCGATTCCGGCTTTGTCAGTTGGGACACCTACGCCATCATCAAGGACAACGACGGGAGAAGGGGGTACGGGTTCGGTCACATCGCCTCCGGGCTGGGAGGCAAGGATGTCGGCTTGATCCAGCCGCCTTTCTCGATCCTGCCACATGAGGACATGGGGGTATTCGGGGCCTGTCTCGGTGAAGCGTCAGGGCAGAAAACGGAAGATGTGGTCGTCGATAACGTCCCTTTCGAGTACGCCCTCCCGATGCTCACCGGCTGGAACTTGTACTATGGGTGTGACGACGAGCATGTCACAGAGGTCGGAACGTGGCTGGATGAATTCCACTATGACAAGAGTCCCGGCACCCCCACGGGGACCCTGCACTACAAGGTATCCTCCATCCTGAGAGACAAGGACGGCAGCCCTGGACACGCCTTCTCCCACAAGGTGACGATCCTGGGATTCAAGCCGACATCCGCGGTCCTGGCACCGGATCTCGTCCCCTTCAGCCCAACCGGCAACGGCCCATTCGCGTTTTGCAGGATAGAGCAGGACGGAAAATTTCTGCGGGTGACGGTCAAGAACGTGGGAACAGGGAACGCCGGCGCGTCAAAGACAACCGTCGTCTTCCGCGATCACCCCGTCACTCTCGACACGCCCCCCATTCCGGCGGGAGCGTCGGTGGATCTCCTGTTCCCGGTGCCGCCCAGTTGCTTCAGCCCCGACTGCTCCTTCAGGATTACCGTCGACTCCGAAAAGCAGGTGAGCGAGTCCAACGAGGGGAACAATACCGTCGGCGGCGGGTGCCTCGGCTGACGTGACTGGTTATCCGCATCTGTTCTCATTCCGCCAATTAGAAAAGGGCTCCTGGCACCGCCAAGAACCCTTTTACATTTTCCCCACAGTCGGTCCGATGGAGGCTCCTTTGCCCTCCCTTTCCGGGGGATGATCTTCTTGAGATTGGGGGGGCATTAATGGTGTCCCCCGGTACCAGTCATGGATAAAGCGAGGGAGGAAGGAACACGGGCATTGCCTGCCTTCGAAATAAGCAGGGTGTTCCTGCCCCGCCTCTGCCGTACTCCATGGATCGACTCGTCATATGGTCATCACTCGACCGTAAGCTTGTAGGTTACGCTCTGGTAGTTGTTGACTTCTGGGGCTGCGGCCTCGAAGTGAATCGTATGCTTTCCGGGAGGCAAGGGGTTCAGTAATACCCAGTACCCGTCGGAAGCGGAGGAGCCGGTTCCATCGACTCCCAAAATTCCTGTAGCGACTGAATGGAAGGTAAAGACCGGGGACTGCGCCCTTGCGTTCTGCAGATGCTGCAAAGGTGCGCCGTCTACAGTGACCCTCAACGTCTTGAGATTCGTAGCATTACCCCATGATGACACGCAACTTCGCAAATCATACTCGGTACCTCCATAGAAAGGATCTGCTTCTACGGTGGAACACTCTGCATTGATGATCGGGAAGAAGATCGCTTTTCCCTGAGGGATTGTGCATGTGCGAATTGCAGTTGTGGTGCTTGATCCTCCCCCGACAAGGAAAAAGACCGGTACCAGCTTCTGGCCCGAAACGCAGTCATACTGCCCGTTCCAGGAGTCATCATCACCATATAGCGCCCCTCCATTTGGTGTCTGGATGTGCCATTGCCACCAGGCTGCAGACCAGTCACCGTAAGTCATGCCGGCGTACGGTTTGTCGGGGGGAACGACCGAGGGCTCCGCGAAGGCCACTCCAGTAACGAAGACCAGGGCTGCAGAGATAGTGAGTACTGCTTTCAGATACTTTTTCATGACTTCCTCCTTTACGTTGGTTTGCCAATCGTTCTGCTCCACGTGCGACTCGCCCCATCACCTCCTTTCCAGGAAGCTGGACCGGGGTTCGGGATACCACCCTTTGTTACAACCCGTTCCTGCTGTCATCCCCGGTATGTCTGCCCCGGTGGTTGAATGAGCATGCGGCGTACCAAATGCTTTGAGACTTGCAGCTCATTGATATTGTTGTGAAGGACCGATAAGAGCGGTGTAAATAATGTCGAATTAAATGTAAATTGAGTGCATCGAGGCGAGGCGACGGGCGCACACTGATTGAGGCAGCCTGATGAGTCAGCTCACCCCTACTGCTCGCTCCGGGTGCGCCTGCAGGCAATGGTCAGATCCAGATCGGGAGGGAAGGGGTAATTTGAGCAATTTCGGTCAGGAATGTCTCCCGATACTCAGGTAGGATGAGCAGCGAATCTAGAGGGGCGATGAACATGGACAAGCGCAGAAAGATTCGACAGGGTCCTGCGATACATCGAGCGGCACTTGGACGAGCCGCTGACCGTCGAGCAAATGAGCCGCGTATAAGGGGGACGCCCATAACTATATAAGTTTTCGTATAAGGGGGACGCCCATAACTATATAAGTTTTAGTGGGCGTCCCGTATGTGATGGGAGTCCCCTATGTGACAAGGAGTGGCTGGATTCAGGCGGACTGTGGTGTGGTCACCGCAACTGCTTAAGGGTGCTACCTGCCGAGGTGATGCAGGGCCTTTTCGAGCGGAGCTCTGGAAACCTTGATGATCCCGGTGATCGGCGTGCTCATCTCGGTTATGAAAAAGATGGCACCTGCCAGCGACAAGGCGGCGACAAAAAGGACGGCAACGGCGGTCCCGTTGCGGGGTGAGAGGAGGCCGAACCCTGCAAAGAGGGTGGTGAGCCAGAAGAGCAAAAGGGTCAGGAAAAATGGCGGCAGTGTCTGCTGGGTCTGCTCTATCATGATCCAGCGCGACTGTGCCAGATCCGCCGCGATCTGGATCGCCTGCGACTTGAGCTGGCGCTGGTTGTCGTTGACCGGCGACAGACGGTTCATCTTCACCTGGACCATCTCGATCGTGGTCGAAGCCTCGAGGGGGCTCAGGTCTACATGCCTTTTCTTGTCCTCCGGCCATACCCGGTCGAGGGTGTGCATCACTGCGTTCCGGAGCATGCCGCGGATCGGGGCGGTCTCGGGGCCGTAATTGTCCAGAACGCGGTCGAGCACAATCACCTTTGCGCCGTACTGGGTAAAGCCGTTGTTCATGGTATCGAGGGTCCCCTTCGATGTGTTGATCAGCAGACCGAGGCTGATGGCAGCGAGCGTCCCAACCAGCCCCGACCCCAATCTCAGGATTTCCTTCGTCTCCTCGCTGGCATGATGAGCCGGAAGCACCCACCGGATCCCCATTCCGAGCAGGCCGCCGGCAAAGATGGCCCCAAACGCGACAACAGCAATGGTGATCGAGCTCATGTTCACCTCTCAGCGAACGTCCGTAAGGGCCCGCGCATCGGTTGGAACTATTTCGACTCCGACCTTGCACCTCACTTGCTAAACAGCTGCTGAACCCGCCGTGCCAGCCTCACAATGGGGGGCCAGTCGTAATTTCCTATGTCCTGGCCGTGGGCAAGATTGTTGCGCAGTGATTCCAGCTCCTTCAACGCCCTCTTCGCCATGCTGCTGGACGGGAAACCGAGCGCTGCGGCAAAGCCGGGCTCGTTGATGATGACGCGCAGTTTGTCGGAGAACTGCAGGCAGTCAAGGAGGTCTGCACTGTAGCCGCGTCGTCTGCGCTCCGCCTGCAGCTGTTCGGCCTTGTCTAGTCGCGCTGCGCTGAGGAGTGGGACCCAGCTTCCGTCACCCCATCTGCACCGGATCTCGTCCACCACTATCATCTCGATGAGGATGATGATGCCAAAGAGCCACATCCTCACCACCGGTTTCTCAATGTCCCGGCGGCTGATCACGCCGATGACCGTATCCTCCAAGGTGACAAAGCAGTAGGTGAAGAGGGTGAGTATATGGATCACGTCGCCCAGGGAGGTTTCCAGCCCTGCTCGCTGCCGTGGATCGATGGGTCGCACCTTCTTTGCGTCCGGAACCGAGCACGGATCTGCCTCCAGATATCCCGTCACCTCACCCTTGCTGCGGATGCCAACGATCTGAAGGTGCGGCGCGGATTGCAGCACTGACTGAAGCTCCTTCAGCGATGTGTCATCAAAGGAGAAGAGCGGTTCTAAAATATCCTGCGCTGTGAAGGTTTGCGTGAAGAGGCGGATGCCATGCCTGCCGGAAAGCATGCCGGCGGGAAATGTGTCGTCGGCCGTGGCGTCTTTCTCCAGGGGAGCTAGTTTCCCGGCGGACTCCGCCATCCTTTTCAGCGCCTTGCTGTACAACCTCGCATCTCCCTCGTGGAGAACCTCCATGAGCGCCCGCATCTCCTCGAGATAGACACGGCCGAACCTGGGATCGTGACGGCAGATGTCCTCGCAGTTGTCCATGATATCGGCGAGCTTGATGGTTTTTGCGCGGGGAGATGCCATGGCAATGTGCTGACGGTCGAGAAGCTTGCGGGCAGCACGGTTACCGTCGCCGGGCCTGCTGATATCGGTCAGCTCCTTCACGAGATTCATGACATCGGCGCCGAATTCGCGCTCCAGATCTTCGAAGGTCGCCGGCGTATCCTCCACCGTATCGTGGAGCCAAGAGGCGGCTATCATTGCCGTATCGGTGGTTACCGAGCTGACCAGTTGCGCAACTCCCCGCAGGTGTACATCGTACGGCTGCAGGGTGTATTTGCGGAGCTGACCGATCCTGGCGTAGGCAGACGTAGCGTACTGCCTTGCTTTTTCTATCAGATCTTCCAAGACGAGACTCCCGGGGGGGATGATACAGCCCGCTCGAAGGGTTGAGCAATCTGTCCGGTCTCCAGTCACTGTTCCGGACTTTTCGTCTGGGTGGTGAGACAACGGGTGTTACCGGCGATCCGGCACCGCAAGTCTGACTGTTGCGGACATGGTTTCGGCAGTGGAAGGCCCCTCTAATTGTACCCGAGTGCGCGTCGTCATCATCCAGCAGCTGCACCGTCTCCCCAGCCATCCTCAGTTCATCTCCGCGGCCTGCCCCTCTTCCTCGAATGCTTTCGCAGCGTACGCCGGTAACGGCACCGGACATTCGCGAAGCCCCCTTCGCCTCCGGACGACACCTACATCAAGCCTCCGGGCACGCCTCCCCATGCAAGAGAGGCGGAGGGGTCAAAGCTCCACAATTCACAGCTTCAACTACAGCCGTATCTTCTCGAGTAGCGCCTTAACCTCTTCATCCGTTTCTATCTGCTGGAACAGCCCTCGTGCAGACCTAGGAAACCGCTGAATCGCCTATTCCAAACTGCTTTCCTATTTACGTTTAGGTCCTGGGTCCTGTGTAGGCCCTATATACGGGGACGCCCATGTATAGGTATAGGGGGACGCCCATAACTTTATAAGTTTTTAGGTATAGGGGGACGCCCATAACTTTATAAGTTTTGTTAAACTTGATGACATTATGCCACGCCAAGCTCGGGTCGATTTTCCAGGTGCTCTGCACCACATTATCTGCCGCGGCATTGAGCGCAGGAGAATCTTCCGCGACAATGCCGACAGGAATGATTTTCTTACGCGACTCGTCGAGATTACCTCCAAGTCCCAAACCCGCTGTTACGCATGGGCCCTGCTTCCGAACCATTTCCACCTTCTGTTACGGACCGGCGCCATCCCCATAACAGCAAGTATGCAGCGGTTGCTGACGGGATATGCAGCCACTTTTAACCACCGCCACAACCGTCACGGGCACCTGTTTCAAAACCGCTATAAATCGATCCTTTGCCATGCAGATACATACCTGTTAGAACTGGTCCGGTACATCCACTTGAATCCCCTTCGTGCCGGGATTGTTTCTTCCCTCGGCCAACTAAGGAGTTACCCATATTGTGGTCACAGTTGCATTATGGGGCTTAATTCCAACTTTTCGATGTGGATGGACGTTCAGGAAATACTGCAGCACTTCGGGGGAACGGAGGCGAAATCCCGAACCGCCTACGAGTCGTTTGTTGCAGAGGGCGTCCAGCAAGGACGGCGGTCCGAGTTGACCGGCGGTGGGTTGCTGAGAAGCGCTGGGGGGTGGCGAGAGGTGATTGCTGCCAGGGAATACGGGATTTTCCTGAAAAGTGATGAGCGGATTCTCGGCGACAGCGACTTCGTCGATTTGGTACTCAACACGGCAGGCGAAACCTTCGACAGAAAAAGTGTCTACTGTCAGAAAGCAATTGATGTCGACGCATTAGCTGAAGTAATAGCGGCTAAATTCGGCATTGCAGTGAAAGACCTATGGGCGGAAGGGAGACAACGAAAGCGGGTGGAGGCACGGAGTCTATTCTGCTATTGGGCAGTGCGAGAGCTGGGTGAGAGTGCTACAAGCCTGTCGAGACGTCTCGGAATCAGCCAACCAGCCGTCTCCCTTTCCGTCTCCCGAGGAGAGCAACTCGCTGCAGAAAAAGGTTGGGAGTTGGAAAAGTTGATCGACGAGCAGGGATAGTCGAAAGTTATTAACTTATGGGCGTCCCCCTATCTTGGGCGTCCCCCGGTGAATTCAAGTTGTAAATGCACCACCGAATGATGCACGCAGAACTTCCGCAGGAGTCCGGTAGCCGAGGCACTTTCGTGGTCGATCGTTGACCTGTTTCACGACCTGCTGAATTTCTTCCTCTGATAGGGTCCTGAAGTCGAACCCCTTCGGAAAGTAGTGCCGCAAGATGCCGTTTGTGTTCTCATTGGTGCCACGCTGCCAAGACGCATAAGGATCCGCGAAATACACGGTAAGCCCTGTCTTAGTTTCCAGATCTTTGAATTCCGCAAACTCACTACCGTTATCAACGGTTACTGTCTGGCAGAGGATCTCGGGCAGAGGGCTGAAGCACCTCGCGCTATGATCCGTCATGGTTGCGGCCCTTCTGTCTGCGAGTCTTGCGGCAAGTAAAAAGCGGCTCTTGCGCTCAACGTACGTGGCAAGGTTTCCTGCGCCTTTCGCACCGTGCAGCGTGTCGCCTTCCCAGTCCCCAAATCGTTCTCTGGTACCAACTACTGCCGGCCTCTCCTTAATTGAGACTCGACCCGGAATGAACCGCCGTCCTGCGCAGTAGCGCGTTTGCCTACGGCGATTCCGCCTCCGACGGCGAAGATGCTTGTGAAGCTCGCCACCTTCTCTGGCGTCTAGGTAAATCCAGCGGTAGATGGTTTCATGACTGATGCGCATCGCCCGGTCCATTGGGAAATCCATTTTGAGCCTGGCGGCAATGGCTTCAGGTGGCCAATCCAGCATCAATTTCTCTTCAACGTAAGCGACCAGATCGGCGTTGTCCTGCCGCCGGAAAGACCTGGGCTGGTGACGACGTTTAAGCGCAGTGCCATGCGTGAAGGTGTACCAGTAAACTCCATCGGGGTATGTCGGGCCGTTGCGCGCAATCTCGCGCATGATGCTTGTGTGATGGCGTCCAAGCCTACGGCCGATTTCGCGAAGGCTAAATTTCGCCACCTTCAAATGGCTGATGACATATCGCTCATTTTCTGTAAGATGCGTGTGGGACATGGCGGGCTCCTCCTGGGGTATGTGTTGGTCGCGCTTCACACACTACCAGATTTGCCTGTCATGTCCTGCTTTTACATCAACTGGTGCAATTAAGAATAGAATCCACCCCCTATCTTGGGCGTCCCCCTATCTTTGGGCGTCCCCCTATCTTTGGGCGTCCCCCTATCTTTGGGCGTCCCCCTATCTTATGGGCGTCCCCTTTGCGCTACTTGCGCTATGTGACTCGACCGTTCAGGCTCGGCCGAGTCCATTTACCCTAAGGTGAACCGGGGTCGCGGCGTCCCTCAACCGGGAAGATCCTCGTGCTCCCCCCTGGGAACTCGACAATCTCACCCTTTACATCGATGCGGATAGGCGCCACACCGGTCTCGCGTCCGCGCACGGTGAGGGTATCGCGCGTCAGACGCAGGTCGAGGGAGTGTCCACGGTAGCGGATGCGCATGTCAAGGCGCTCCACCTCCCTCGGTAACTGCGGGTTGAGCCTCAGGACTTCTCCCGTCACCTCGATCCCGGTCAGGGTCCGCTGCGCCAGGTCGACAGTGCTCGCCATGGCTCCCAAGTGCACTCCCTCAGCGGTTGTTCCCTGCTGGATGTCGCTCACGTCGCTTTGCAGCGCTTCCTCGTAAAATTGCAGCGCCCGCTGCCGGTTCGAGCGCGCGAGCACCCAGGCGTGCACAACGCGGGAGAGGGTGGAGCCGTGGGAGGAGCGGTCGTTGTAGTACTCTACGTTTCTCCTGATGCTGGCCGGGTCGAACGGGTAGTTAAGGCGCGCAAAGAGCACCGCCAGTTCTTCGGCGGAAAAAAGGTAGAAGAGCATCAGCACGTCGGCCTGCTTGGAGAGCTTGTATCGGTTCGGGGTGTCCCCCTCCCCCTCCAGGATGAGATCGAGACGCTGGATGTTGCCGTAGCGTCTGCGGTATCCCGCCCAATCGAAATCCGCCAGGCTGTCGTAACCTTCGAACTGGCTGATGATCCCGTCGCCGTGAAAGGGAATGAACATGTGGCGGCTGATCTCCTCCCAGCGTACCGTTTCCTCCGCCGATAGCGCTAGTCGCGCCGTCAGCTCCGCACGGCGAATGTCGGGCAGGATCTCAAGGACGTCCAATGCTCGCCAGAGGACCCACACCGCCATCAGGTTCGTATAGGCGTTGTTGGCAAGCCCCGCTTTCGGGGCACCCGGATACCCCTCGTGGAACTCGTCGGGCCCCATCACCCCCCGGATCTCGTAGCGCTCCCGCTCCCCGTTGAATTCGGCGACGCTCGACCAGAAGCGGGCAATCTCCAGTATCAGCTCGGCACCGTGGAACTGCAGGAACTCCATATCGCGGGTCACCTGGAAGTACTGCCAGACGTTCCAGGCGACGGCGCTCCCGACGTGGCGCTGCAGGTAGGAATTGTCCTTTACCCACCGCAGGGAGCGTGGATTCAGGTTCATCTCCTGCGTCTCCTCCTGACCGTCGCTTCCACTCTGCCACGGGAACATCGCCCCTTTGAAACCCGCCTCTTTGGCCGCTACGCGGGCCTCACCAAGGCGCCGGTATCGGTACATCAGAAGCGAGCGGGTAATCTCCGGCATCCGGAAATTGAGGAATGGGAAGATGAAGAGCTCATCCCAGAAGATATGTCCCTCGTATGCCTCACCTGTCCATCCCCGCGCCGGCACGCCGATGTCCAGCCCGATCGAATGAAGCGACACAGCTTGCAGCAGATGCAGCATGTTGAGCCGCAACAGCATCGCGGCGTTCAGATGCAGCCCTTCTCCAGGGATGATGTGCACGTCGAAGCGGCGCCAGAGGTTTTTCCAGACAAGCTCGTGCGCCACTTTGACGTCATCGAAAGTGCTGGCTCGCGACAGCGCCTTGCGCGCAGCGACAGCGGGCTCCGATATGGCCTGATCGCGTGAGGTGTAAAGAAAGGTGAGCTTTTCCAGCGTCAGCGTTTGCCCTTCTCCCAGTTCGACCAGGAACTCCTGCCCGATGCAACCTGGTTCCTCGACCAGACGCCGGGGGACATCGCGCCGCTTCCCCCCCACCAAAACCCGCGTCCGCGCCGCCTGCGCCACATTGAGCTTCGACTGGGAAGTGCGCACCAGCAGGCAGACGCCGTCTTCGCCGGCGGCTTCCCCTGATATCGGCTCCAGGTGCCTGTTGTTGAAGCGTGCGTAGAGCTTCGCCCCGGCGTTGACGACACACCCGTCAATCCCAGAGCGCACAGTGACGGTCCCGCTCCAGTTCTCCGCGGTCAGCGCCAGATCAAGGGCGCCGAGGTGCATATCGGCCATCGATACGAGGCGCCGCTCCGCAAGGGTGCTGCGCCGCCCCCGGTCGTCCTCGAAGCGGACCGTCCTCAGCAGCATGGCGCGCCTCAGGTCGAGTTCCTGACGGTAGGAGAGGATGGAAACCGTTTTTAGATCGAACCACTCGCCGTCGCCGATGCGGAAACGTAGGTCGAGCCAGTTGGGGAAGTTGACGAGCGATTCGTTCTCGATGCTGCGGCCGGCAATGTCCGTGGTCAGCCGGTTATACCCCCCCGCGAAGTAGGTGCCGGGGTAGTGGACTGCGTCTGACCTCCCCCAGGGCACGGCGCCGCGCGTCGTGAAGTAGCCGTTGCCGAGGGCGCAGAGAGCTTCGCGCATCCCCTCCTGCGCAGGGTTGAAGCTTTCGTACACGAGGGACCAGGCCGAAGGGGGCTCCTCGGCAACCCGGACCTGCGCCAAGGAGGTCACCACCGCATCAGCCCCTGCTTCCCGCAGAGCCTGCGACTGCCCCAGACGGTCGACCCCGATCACCATGCCGAACTTTCCGGCGCGCCCCGCCTCGACCCCGGCGATGGCATCCTCCACGACGATTGTGCGCGACGGCTCGGCTTTGAGGCGGCGCGCTCCCTCAAGAAACGAGTCCGGCGCCGGTTTGCCCTTCAGGGGAAGAGAGTCAATGTCGTGTCCATCGACCCGCACGTCGAAGAGTTGCGCGATCCCTGCCGACTCCAGGACAGCAGCGCAGTTCTTGCTGGAGGAAACGACGCCGGTCCTTACTTCCAACGCCCGCAGCGTGCGCACCAGGGCGACAGAGGGTTCGTACACCTCGACGCCGTGCGCCGCCAAGTGCTCCGCAAAATACTTGTCCTTCAGTTTGCCCAGCGCCTCAACACTGACCGTTTGGGGATTCCCTTCCGGTACGCGGGGAGGCAATTCGATGCGGCGGGATCTAAGAAAGTCCCTCACCCCGTCGTTGCGAGGCTTTCCGTCGACGTAGCGCCGGTAGTCTTCTTGAATATCGAAGGGGAGGAAAGCTTCCCCGGTCTCGTCCGCGCGCTTCCGGAGAAAGTCGTCGAACAACCTTTTCCATGCAGCTGCGTGAACACTTGCGGTCTGCGTCAGAACCCCGTCGAGGTCGAACAGAACGGCGTCGTAGTCAAGCGGCGATATCGATATGATGGCACCCAAACCACCCATAGCCGAGCCCCCAATTCAAGTATGCGTCTGCGACTCCGATCCCAGCGAACATTTCCCTGTGTCCTCCGGCACCTGCTTTGCGCCCCCCCCTGCTCCAATAAGGTTCATCAGGGAATTCCGGGGGAGCGTCGGTACATTGCCACGAAGCACTGCAGAAGGCCTAACGTTCCCCCCTTTGCGAAGGGGGGGCAGGGGGGATTTGATCTTCAAGTCTCCTCAGCCCGTTTAACAGTACATCTCGGTCGTCGAACCGCAGTGCTGCGGCAGTCTAAAGATCCACAACATAGGCCCCACTCTTTTGCAAATTGCCCTGACCACAGTAGTTGCGCGGTTTCAGGACGGTCCTCGCCACGTCAAATCCCCCCTCCTGTTCCCCCCTTCGCAAAGGTTCATCCGGGAATTCCGGGGAAGGCCGCTCTAATCTTTAGAAAGAAGTAGTCATGGTCCCGGAAGCCATAGGCCATTCTCTTGATCACTTTGATCTTGTTGTTGATGCCTTCGAGGATGCCGGTGTGCAGTTGATAAAGGCAGTGATTCAGGATGCCCTGGAGGTAGGGCTGCAACCGCTTTGCAAACGTCGTGAGCTGTTCAATATTGCTTTCCATCGCTCGTCGGTGCCACTGCTCCCAGAACAGCTTCGCTTCCTCGGTACACCTGAAACGCCATAACTGTTTGAGGTCCTCTTTCAGCAGATAAACCGTCAGGAGGTTCTGGTTTGCTTCCAATAGTTCCTGCAAACGAAGCATGTCGTCACCTTTGACATTCCGGCTATTCCGCAGCAACAACCACCGCGAGGTTCTGATTACCTTGCGGGCTTTCTTGTCATCTTTGAGGCGGTCCGCTTCAGCGTTGCGGACCTTGTCCAGGACCTCTCTGCTGTACTTTGCTACGACATGGAAAAGGTCATAGACGATTGCGGCCTGAGGGCAGTTAGCTTTCACCTCCGTCTCAAAGGCACCATTCATATCCATAGCAACGGCTTTGAGTCGTTTGCACCCCTCTTCCCCAAGTTGCTGAAAGAACGGACGAATGCTCTCGCGGCCCCTCCCCGTTGCCACGAACAGCACTTTCCTGCGGTGCGGCTCCACGATGACAGTTGCATAATCGTGCCCCTTTCGAAGGGCAAATTCGTCCATGCCGATTACCTCGACGTCCGAGAGATCAACGCTGCCGAATCCGTTTTGCAGAGACCGTTTGTCGATCTCCTTAACCTGATCCCAGGATAGCCCGTAGAACTCTGCCACCTGCTTTATTGGGAGAACGCAGCACAACTTCGCTACGCTCTCAGCAAGTCTGGCTGTGACGCGAGCGTACTTCTCCAACCATGGCAACGCCTCAAGGACAGGTCCGCATCGGGGACACCAGAGTCTGCGACGCCGAACCCTCAGATACGTTTGGGCATCCAGTATCGGCAGGTCGCGTATGAGTCGGACACTGGTGTCGTGAACCCCTGTGCAGCGCTTACCACAACTGGGGCACAGCAACTTCTCCTGAAACCTTGGAACCAGCACTATCTCGAACCGTTTCTGCTTGTCTGTGCCTGAAGTGGTGACCTTGGCAATACGATATCCTTCCCACCCTCCGAGATATGATATAAGATCGGTTTGCGACAACGGCAGCCTCCTGAGTATTTGATGTTGGGGAACCTCAAAATAACCCAGTGCTGTCGTTGTCGCTTTATTTTTTTTAACTTTCCCCAGAATTCCCAGAAGAACCTTCGCAAAGGGGGGGACGCGAGGCCTCGTGCGGCCCTTCATTGGAACATACTACGACTTCCCCGGAAGTCTCGGACGAGCCTCCAATAAATACATCCCGAAGATCGTTTGTAAAATCTTAGCATATGGGCGATTCTGAAAGATAGGCGCCTCGCGACGAGCAGTCCCCGGCGCGTCCGGGGGGGACAGCTCGGACATCAACTCCCGAAGTTGGGCGATCGTCACATCAATTCCTTCGAGGAGGTCTGTCGGGGCCGATGCCGCTTCTGGCGGAAGCTGCTGCCGGGAGAGGGAGTCCGCTGCCATCTTGGCGACGGCGAGTGACTGAGCCGCACCTTCATGCAGCACAGTAGCGAGCTGCATACGCTCCCGGTCCTCAGTCTCCGACAGTTCCGCCGCCAGGCGGGTTCGGGCTCTTCAATCTGCGGGAACGTCTCGTGTTCATCGGGGGCTCCTTCGAGATTCGCTCCGTTGTCGGCGAGGGGGCCAGGGCCACCGTCATCGCCCCCCTTGCGGACAGTTCAGGGGGATTCCATCAACCAGAGCGAAAAGGGGAAGGAACTCAAGAACAAGGCTAAATATTTCTCTCTCCGGCTTTCCTTTACTGGCCTCTCTGCCGTTCCCAAGACTCCGCCAGCGCCCTTGGCTGTCCACGCAGTTCAGAGTCTGTAGATTACCTCGGCTCCCCCAATTACTTCATGAAGACAGATTATTCCCACCTCCAAAGTAACACTTCAAAGTATTTGAAGGATTCTTTGTGTGCATTACACTTTTTAGAGGGCGGTGCATCTTCTTTGGAGAATCAGCAAGAAGGATGGTTTTATTGTTTTTTTCCAACAAACCCACTCTTTTTTAATCCGATGCACCAGCGAGAAGATATCGGTGGACTTAAAGAAGCAAGCTGGTTCCGGAAAAGCAGGTCTATTAGAGCTTTATCGATATTCAGACTTTTGGCAGGCAACGGAGGTTACAACTTATGGCAAAGACAGTTGTAGGACTGATGGATAGCATGAGACAGGCGCATGAGGTGGTGCGTGAACTTGAGAGCACCGGCTTCGAGAAAGGCTCAATTAACCTGATCGGTAGTCACAGGGGTACGGGTACAGAGAGCGGCACACTTACGGGGACAACCAGGACCGGGCAGGGGCTGGATGAAACACGCACCACGGCAGCGGAGCGTGGCACAACTGGCGCCCCAAGCGGCGCCTATGAGAGTGGACTCACCCCCACTACCATTCCCGGGATAGGCCCAGCACTCCACCGGGGATCGCTCGGCTCCGATCTCTCGGGCGGGGGATTAGGTCCCCTGGTGAAGATGGGGGTGCCCGAACAGGATGCCCATTATTATATGGAAGGTGTGAAGCGTGGTGGCGTCATGGTCGCTGTCACCTGCCCGGATGACAGAGTCCCCCAGGCATCGAGTATCATGCAGAACCACGGCGCAATCGACATAGACAGGACCGCGGAGCACTGGAAACGGGAGGGGTGGACCGGCTTCCATGCGGAGGGGTATGAACATACTGCCCAGGCGCGGAGTGGCCACCAGGAGGCACGGGTCCTGCCGGTTGCCGAGGAGACGGTAAAGGTAGGTAAGCGCGAGGTATCGGAAGGGTTTGTTCGGGTCTACACCCACGTCGAATCAGTTCCGATCCAGGAGAATGTCTCGCTACGCGAGGAGCACGCCACCATAGAGCGGCGTCCTGTGGATCGCCCGATCAGCGGGGCCGACCGCGAGGCTTTCAGGGAATCCTCCGTCGAGGTCCGCGAGATGAGAGAAGAGCCGGTGGTATCGAAAGAAGCCCGGGTCAAGGAGGAGGTGCTGGTGGGCAAGGACTCGACCCAGCGCATGGAGACCGTACACGAGACTGCACGCCAGACGAAGGTCGAGGTGGAGAGAGGACAGCAAACAGGGCGCGGCAGCGGGACCGCGCCGCATGACGAGGATGAAGACTTCCGCAGGCACTACCAGAGCTTGTACAGCAGCAAGGGGGACTACGACACGTATCGCTCCGCCTATCACTATGGCGAAGACCCCGAGATGATGCAGCTGCGCGGCAGGGAGTGGTCGGAAGTGGAAGAGGACGTGCACCGCTCGTGGGACAAAAAGCACCCCGGCGGAACGTGGAGTCAGTTCAAGGACGCGATCCGGTACGGATGGGATAAAAAGCGCCGTACTTAGGGTTATGGGAAGGAGGACCAAATGCCAAAGGTGTATCCAGCTCCAAAGGAGGCGGAGAAGGGTGGCAGCAGCGAGAGGGACAGCGGGGTAAAGAAGACCTTCGGGGTCTACGACAAGCCGGCCCGCACCCGTTCACCGGCGATGATTGCGATGGTCGTCATTGCGGCCATCATCATTCTCTTCATTGTGTACATGCTGATGCGGCAGTGACGAAAGTGCTAACGTCTGGCTGCTGATGTGGTAAGTCCGCCGCAGAGTCGGGCTTGGTTCGGCGAGGAGATCCACGTTCCGGGTGACTGCACCCGCTCCCAGCGCTCCCTTCGGGAGCAGGCGGCCGGAACTCTCCGATTCCGACCATATCGAGAAGGGGCTCTCGGCCAGACCGGGAGCCCTTTTCGTTTCGAAATGGGAACCTGGGGTATCCATCCCCGAAGGGGCTGCACGAGAACTCGCCTCCCCCCTCTGTCCCCCGAGAGAGGTGTGTGGCGTGTCGGCGGGTGACCTTACTTTGCATATTGCAGTAAGAGACAAGATTAGCTAGAGTCGGCTCCATGGCACTGGAACAGTACTTGAGCGACCAAGGCAGCATGAATATCGGACTGGTTCTTCTTTCGAGGGATTGGCGCGTGCTCGGGATGAATGAGCATGCTCTATGCATTGCCGGTCCCAATATGGAGCCTCTTGGCCAAAACCTTTTCCGGATGCACCCCGTGAAGACCCGCGAGAAGGTGCGCGGCATTCTGGACGAACTGTCTACTCCGCCGGAATCGCACCCCAGGTCCATGGTGATCGACTTTCTCGGCAGGGTACTCATGATCAGCTTGTCTCGTCTCACGGTCCCGGATAGCGCGATGGCCTGGGCGGTGTCGTTCATGGATCTGTCCGAGCAGACAGGAGCCTGCACCAACCCCCAGAGCGGGCACCTGGAATTGAAGAAAATGCCGATCTACGAGAAAGGCCAGTTCCATTTCCTTTCCGCAGACCAGGTGTACCTGATAGAGGCCGACGGCAATTACTGCCGGATCCACACCCCACTCAAAAAATTCCACCTGCTGATGAGCTTGAAGGCGGTTCTGCAACGTTTCCCCTCCTCCGACTTTTTCCGGGTGCACAAGAGTTTCATAGTCAACCTCAGGCACGTGAAGGCGCTGGGGCCCGGGGGCGACAGCCGCACCGTTCTCTCCTTTTACGAGCCTGCTATTCCCGCCGTTCCGGTTTCCCGCCGCCTCGTGTCCGCAGTCAAGAAGGCCGTTTCCTCCGGAAGAACCGTTCATCCCGCAGATTAACCCGTTCGTCAAGTACTTCTTGAGCCTCCACCCGCAGAGTGGGATAGTGCCGCGAAAGAGGCTACCCCCTCGTGGAGGGGGATTACTTCCAAGGAGAACGGTCAATGAACGTCAGATGCAATTGCAGTTTCGTTACCGGTGCGGCGCTTTTGATGGTCTGCCTCGCCGTCCCGGGATGGGCCAGCGCCACTGGGACGAGCGCCAGGAAAGCAAAAGCACACAGCAAACCGGCGCAGGCGACGGCGGTGCAGGGGTCGGAAGAAATCGTGCAAAAAAGTTCCGCCTTCTTTGCGGCTCCCCCCTTCATGGCGGCTGAGGATGTCTACGCCAAAGTGGTTAAAGAGGGTGACAGCACTTATTTCCTGGTGAGCCTTCAGCCCCGCACCGAGTTCGCCAAGGGACACGTGCCGGGCGCGGTCAACCTCCCCTTCGAGGAGATCACGGAGCGCAGTGTCCTCAAACTCCTCCCGCGTGACAGAAAGATCGTCTTCACCTGTGATGACGGACATCGTTCCATGATGGCATCGCTGTACTTCAACCAACTCGGCTACAGCGCCACAGCCATGCCGATGGGTCTCAGCCACTGGAACCGGACCGAATCTGCTGCGCCCTTAACAGGTTCCGCACGGTACCCGGTGAGCACGGAGAAGGCGGACGTTGCGGTCGGGAAGGCGGTTCCGGCCGTTTCAAGCAACGCCGGAAAAGGAAATGAGCTGATCGCCGAGCGGACGAGGGGCGTGCTGACCTCACGCAGGAAATTGTTCATGAACCAGAACGAGGTGTACGAAGAGGCGGCCAAAGACGGGGGCAAGGGAATTTTCCTAGTCAGCATTCAACGCCCGGAGGATTACGCAAAAGGGCACGTCCCCGGGGCGATCAACGTTCCCTTCACCGAGCTGGCAAGCAAGAAAAGCCTCAGCAAGCTTCCGACCGACCGCAAGATCGTGGTTGTCTGCTACATCGGGCACATCGCAGCGGCGGCTACCCTTTTCCTGAACCAACTGGGATACGAGGCCTACGATTTGCGCTTCGGCACCCTCGGCTGGAACGATACGACAGAAGGCTTGGGAAAAATGAAGGGCTATTTGCTCAGCCTGGTGCAAGACAGGAAGTACCCTGTCGAACGGGCGCAGGAGAATCAGTGAAGCCCGGGACCTCGCCTTACGGGGCATAGGGAAGGCTGGAAACGGCAGTAAAGTTTTTGCAGAACTCTGCACTCCCGCTCGAGACCCTTCCCCGGGAGCGCGGCCTCGACAGCGCGGGCAATCTCGGACGGTCGTTCCGACGACGCTTCGGCGTAACCTTGGGGAGTACCGTGAGCGCCGGTGACTCCCTCACCTAGAAAGGAGTAGACGAAGAATGCTTCGATCCCTCATTACGACAAGTACCGCTATCGTGTGTGCCCTGTTGCTGAGTGGCGCCAGGCAGGTGCAATCGGCGGAAAGCTCCCCTCTCCACCCCCAGGCCACCTGTCCGGAAATGGGAGCCCCGATTAATCCCGAGCTGTATGTGGACTACAACGGAAAACGCATCTACCTCTGCTCGGAAATGTGCCGCGACGCCGTGGCAAAAGATCCGGAACGGGCGATACGTACCATAGTAGCAAAGGGGCAGACCGTCCAGGCCATTCCCACGAAGGATTCGCCGGCGGCGCTTCCCGTCAGGAAAAAAACCCTCGGGGTCCTTCTCTTCCCCCGGTTCGAGATGCTCGACGCCTACGGACCGATGGAACTCTGGGGAAACCTCAAAGAGAAAGTACAGGTGATAACCGTTGCCACCCAAGCGGGGGCAGTTGCTTCGAACCAGGGTCCGAGGACGGTAGCCGACTACGGTTTCGACGACGCGCCACAAATAGACCTCCTCCTCATTCCGGGAGGAATGGGCGCCTTCGACCTGGTGAATGACCAGAAGACCCTCGAATGGCTGCGAACGCGGGCGAAAAAGGCAGAGATCGTCATGTCCGTCTGCAACGGGGCGTCACTCCTGGCAGCAGCAGGAATCCTCGACGGCAGGCCTGCAACTACCAACAAAATGTTCTGGAAGAGTTCGACCGGCCCGGGGCCGAAGGTAAAGTGGGTCAAGAACGCCCGCTGGGTCGACGACGGCACCATCGTGACCTCTTCAGGCATCTCCGCAGGAATCGACATGTCGCTTGCCGTTATAGCGCGTCTGTACGGGAAGGACGTGGCAGAGTGGCTGGCGCGCGCCACCGAATACGAACCACACAGGGACCCGTCGTGGGATCCGTTTGCAAAGGCGGCTGGGTTGGTGGATTGAGGGGGGGCAATCAAACTCTGTGAGTGACACCTTGGTGCTAAAAAGGCTACGTCTGCTTTCAGCTTGTGCTATAAGATGCCAACACCAGTTCCTAACAAACCCAAGATCGGACCTACTGTGAGCACCACCACGATCGTCGTCCCCTGTTACAATGAGGCGGAGCGTCTCAAGCCCTCCGTTTTTCTCGAGACCCTCGGGAAAGACCCGGAGTTGTCATTTCTTTTTGTCGACGACGGCAGCCGCGACGAGACACTGCAGAGCCTGCATGCCCTGAGAGATAAGGAGCCGACGCGGATCGGGGTGCTGGACATGGAGCGAAACTCCGGGAAGGCTGAGGCTGTCCGCCGCGGGATCCTCAAGGCGCTGGAAACCCCGTGCGACTACGTGGGCTACTGGGATGCGGACCTCGCCACGCCGCTTGACGAGATTGCAGACTTTTCTTCCCTTCTGGACCGCGGCGGGATAGACGTGGTCCTCGGCTCGAGGGTCTGCCTGCTCGGACGTAACATTCAGCGCAGAGCCTGGAAACACTACATAGGAAGGGTCTTCGCCACCTGCGCCTCCCTTTTACTTCAGCTCAAAGTCTACGACACCCAGTGCGGCGCGAAGCTGTTCAAAGCTTCCCCCCTCCTGCGGCAGGTCTTTGGCACCCCGTTCAAGGTCAACTGGACCTTCGACCTGGAGATGATCGGTCGTTTTCTCCTGCTGCAGGACCTTACCCCGGAGGAGGTGCCCTCGCGCTGGGTCGAGCACCCGCTCCGCGAATGGGTGGACGTGAAGGGGTCCAAGGTCGGGGTTAAGGATTACATTAGGGGGGGCATGGAGTTTTGCACCATCTTCTTCTATCTCCGCACCCCAGCCCGTAGCAGCTATCTCAGGTACCTCACAGCAACAGTCCCGCCACAGGTCGAAGCGCCCTCCTCCGACGGTGCGGCAGCGAACCAGCCAGAAGGGCTCCGATGACCCCCGAGCCTCCCCGCACCGTAGGGGCAGCCACGAAGTAGATCACCTTTGCCGCAGTCGCGATCCTTGCCAAATCATCGCCGCGGCCGGGCACCCGCCGGCTGCCTTTTCCTTTCCCCTCCAGCCTAATGTTTTGGCGGCGGCTGCCGATATGCTAACGGCACCCGGCTTCCTAGTGCCCCGGCCTTTGCCTCCGGATGCCACATCATCCACGACTCCGGGTCACCCCGCCCGGTCATCGATAAAGGAATCACCATGTATCAAGGCTTTTACATCAACATGGACAGAGCGGTAGAGAGAAGAAAGCTGCTGGAACAGCACCTCCAGGATGCCGGCCTGTCGCAAAGGTATGCGAGATTCCCTGCCATAGATGGGACGGCCATTACCTATGGACCAGATGCCGTAGCCGGCTCTCCCGTGCTCGGATGCACGTTGAGTCACTTGAGCATAGTGAAGGATCAGCTCGACTCCGGAAAACACCTGCACATCATTGAAGATGACGCCATCCTGCACCGGGATATCGGAAGGGTCCTCGAACACTTCGCCACGCATGAGCAGGCGCCGGAATGGGATGTCCTCATGACAGACCTCTTTCTCCCCCCCGACCTGTATCTCTTCAAATACCTGCATGAGAAATACGTGGAGTCGATGAAGTCAGGCACCGTTACCTTCATCGACATTCAAAGCTGGGAGTTCGCAGGGGCGACCTCATACTTTGTGAACAAAGACAGCAAGGAGAAGTTCCTGCGCATGATGGAGCACGGATTCAGCGACCATACTCCGTATGACATAAGGCTCAGAACCCTCGCGAAGAACGGCATGCTGAAGGTTTTTACCTGCTTCCCCTTCTTCAGTACCCTCTCCGAATCGAGCTCCGACTCGACTATCGCCGGAGGATTTCGCCATGTGCTCCCCCTTTCGGAGTATCGCCGCTCTTTCTACGTCGCTGCGGACCTGCTGGGGATCCGCGACAAGCTCCGCTGCACCCCCCCCTGCCCCTCCGATACTCATACGGAGATTTACCTGAACCTGATAAAGGCGCTGCTCGATCCTCAGCACCAATCCTTCTGATCGACTGGCTTCACCGTTATGACAGAAGGCGGTCGGCATTAGCCGGCCGCCTTTTCTTTCTGTGCACTGACTGCTTCATTTCCTTTTGCGAACAAACGTGCTACTAAGGAAGCGGCAAAGCCCTCCACAGAACCTATGACCATTTCCGCTCAAAAAAATAGCCGACCGCAGCTCCTGGTAACTTTCCTGGTCGCCCTCTGCGTCCTCTTCGCCGGAGCGCACGTCCCGGACCTGGCCCGTCCCCACCGCCCGAGGTCGGTCCATCGTCTCGCACTGGAGACAACGCAAAAGACACCATCCAAGCACCTGAAGCAGCAGGAGTCTCCTGCCGTTTTGCCGGAGCTTCCGATATCAAGCCACATCGTTTCGCATCGCACCGATTCTCACCGCATCCCGCCACTGTACATCTCCCTTCTTTCTCCAAAGAGTCCCGGCCGCTCTCCTCCCGCAGCACAACTGTAAGCCCAACCAATTAGTTGCACCTCGGGAACGGAGCTCTCTCCCTGCTGCAGCAACCGAGGTGCAGAAATAAAGAGAAAGTGGAGCCGCGCGCGGCATCAGGACAGGGGATGTGGCTTGATCGCCACCGTCCGGTCGTGCTCTTCCCAGGCACCGGCTTCACCCCTGTGCATTGCGTCTGTGTTATCCCCTCCGCGTGAGCAAATCGGAGACTGAAGCCCATGGAGATGTCATGAAATACTTTACAGTGATCTTCCTTACCATCATAAGTTCGACCATATATACGAGCTGCTATGCCGTGAGCTGTAACTGTGAAGACTGGATGGCAAAAGGCGGGTATTGTGTCGATTATATAAAGGATCGGATCCCGGCATTCCCTATCCCTTACAAGGACGATATGCCATCGCTGAAGAATACGGACGTCACGAATGTGACCGAGGGTGATGTCGCCATTTTCACAATCAAGAACTACTGGCACGTCGCCTACGTCGAAAAGGTGCACCGCAATGCCAACGGGAACGCAACTGCAATAGATGTCACGGAGATGAACTATGGGGACAAGTTGTCTTTTCCCGAGTTTAAAGCAAAATGGAAATCAAAGAGCCGTGACCAGTGGAACAGAGCTGCCTGTTGTGGCATAACGGACAACTACGACCGAATAACCTGGCGCAAAAATATCGCTCTTGGCACCGTAAAACAGATATGGTCTCCCGATGATGTCGCACCTGAAGGTACCGGGGGGCGGGTGAACACCATAGCTGGCAAGGTAAAGGAGGTCGTGAACCGCCTCCTCCAATATACCGGCGAGCTTTAACCACAGAAGCAGGTATTACCCTTCGAAAGAGGAAGCGACGGGAGGAAGAAAGGTTGTCAGAGATGAAAAGCATTTGCGTCTACTGTGGCTCGAGCCCCGGCAGGCTCGATGCCTACGCGGCATCTGCGCGGGCGCTGGGCGCTGTGCTGGCGGGAAACAACATCAGGCTCGTGTATGGAGGCGCGAAAGTCGGGATTATGGGTATGCTCGCCGACACAGTCCTCAGTCTCGGGGGGGAAGTCGTCGGTGTCATTCCTGAAGCGCTGGTCGCCAAAGAGGTGGCGCACCAGGGGCTGACCACACTGCACGTGACAGGCTCCATGCACGAGCGCAAGATGCTGATGGCCGATCTCTCTGACGGCTTCGTGGCCCTCCCTGGCGGCATCGGAACGCTTGAAGAGCTCTTTGAGGTCTGGACCTGGGCGCAACTCGGTTTTCACCACAAGCCGTGCGGTCTGCTCAATGTGGCGGGTTATTACGATGGACTCGCCGCATTTCTGGATCATGCCGTCGCCGAACAGTTCGTCCAGAACGCACAGCGCGCCATGCTCATCGTCGAGCAAACAGCCGGGGAACTCCTCCGCCGATTCCGCGGGTACGAGCCGCCTCTGGTTCCCAAACTGGTGGATGAAAAGGAAACGTGACCTCGACGGATCGTCTCAGCGGAAGAGTTATCAGAGAAAGGGCCTTGGCACACGCCAAGGCCCTTTCTGCTTCCGTTGGAGCGGCTTGCGCCCAGGGCGCCCGTGCAGTCGCGGATTTGTGTGTTCCCTGCCCCCAACAAAAAACAAGAAACTGCACCTGTGCCTCGCCCCGTTCTTTCAGCTACTCTGCGGATATTCTTTTCTGCTGGCTCTGGAAAAGGAGAGCGACCCCCTCTTCAATCCTGTCGATACTCAGACCGCCGAACCCGAGGATGACCATTCCTTCTTCCGGTTTCCGATTGACGCACGTTGTCGAGAAGGGAAAAAGCTTTATGCCGCTGTGGCGTGCAGCGGCGACAAGCTCTTCTTCTTTAACTGCAGTATCGTGAAGTTGCACCACCACATGTAGCCCTGCGCCCTGCCCTATGACACTGGCGCGCTCGCCGCAATGCCGGGCCAACGCACGCAACAGCGCGTCATGCTTCTTCCGATAGAGGGTTCGCACCCGCCGCACATGGCGCTCCCAGTGCCCCTGCTCCATGAATTGCGCCAGTGCCCTCTGTTCCAGCACCGACACCGAAGGAGCATAATCGCTGAACAGGCGACGGTAGGCGGGCAGTAGCGAATGGGGCAGCACCAGGTAGCTGACGCGCAGAGCCGGAGACAGCACCTTCGAAAAAGTGCCGGAGTAGACGATGTTGCCGTCCGGATCGAGCCCTTGCAGCGATGGAATTGGCCGGCCGTGATAACGAAGCTCGCTGTCGTAGTCATCTTCGATGATGAAGTTGCCCCCCTCCCTTGCCCAGCGAAGAAGCTTCAGGCGGTTCGCGATCGGCATCACACATCCCATCGGGAACTGGTGCGACGGCGTGACGTAGGCCACGGTGCTGCGACTATCCTGGAGCGCACGGAGGTCGAGGCCCTCATCCAGCACAGGGAGAGGAAGTACCTCCAGGGAGTGGTTCGCAAAGACCGACCGCGCCAGGTGGTAGCCGGGATCCTCGACCGCAACCACGGGGCGACTGTCTTTCAGGAGATGCGCCACGATGTCGAGTCCGTGCTGAAGTCCGCCGCAGACAACGATCTGATCGATGTCGCAGACGACGCCGCGGGATTGTTCCAGGTATTTCCGGATCTCTCCGCGCAAGGTGCCCTCTCCCTGCGCCTCGGAGTAATGGTTCAGATCGCGGGACCCGCGGTGCAATGCGTCGAGGAGACATTTCCGCCAGATGCGCTCAGGGAATGCCTCCGCATCGAGTCGAGCGGGATGAAAGTCGAATAGGCACTGTGTCTCCTGGACCGTCTCCCGCGCAGCACCCCTGGCCGGAGGGGAGACAAGAACGTCGTCGGGGCTCAAGGGGGAGACGAAATACCCGCTGCGCTCCTTGCTGTAGATGTACCCTTCGGCGTAGAGCTCAAGGTAGGCATTCTCCACGGTGTTGCGACTGATGAGATGTTGGCGCGCCAGGTCCCTCACCGAAGGGAGTCTTGAATCGGCGGCGAATCTCCCGGAGAGGATCGCTCCCTTTATCTGGCTGTAGAGCTGCGTGTACAATGGAACCTGGCTGTCGTGGCTAAGGACCAGCATGACCTCTCCCCTGCTCTTGTGTGGCACCTTTGTTGGCTGCTCAGATGGCAGGGTAGAGCTTTCGGGACGCAGACGTCAAGGGAATCTGTCCCTACCGAGATCCTGCTATCTGCTCTAGAGGATGGGGTCAAAATGTGAAATATCTGTAACAGATATCCAGGCAGCAGAAAATACAACAAATGGAGGAGTTCCATGTTTCCCGAAAAAGCGCTCGAAGTTCTGAAACACCCGGGGGTGGTGGCGATCGCCACCCAAGGCGAAGATGGCCCGCACCTGGTCAACACCTGGAACAGTTACCTGCAGTTCTCCGAAGAGGGGTGGATGCTGATCCCGGCCGGCTACATGCACGAGACGGAGACCAACATCTCCAAAGACAACCGGATCCTGCTAACGATAGGGAGTCACGAGGTGCAGGGAAAGCTCGGCGCCGGAACCGGCTTTCTCATCAAGGGAACCGCGGAGTTCCTCTATGCCGGAGCGAGTTTCGAGCAGGTGAAGGCGAGGTACCCCTGGGCGCGTGCCGCACTGGCTGTAAAGGTCACCTCCGTCACGCAGACCCTGTAGGCACCAGCACCGGGTGCGAATTCAGGAATCTTTTCAGCCCCGCCCCTGCTGCTCTGGCGATGAGCGCTGCAGATCGTCTTCCCGTTTCAAAAGATCCAGGTGCAATTGAAAATTGTCAGGCACGTGCTATACCCTTGCGAAGCGTAGCCTGGCAAATCCACCAAAAGGAGCAGACCACATGGAGCAAAACCGCGAGACACTGGAAGGGACGAGAGCGGACTTTTCTGTTCAGCTGATGCTCGAAGCAAGGGCGAAGGCCAAGGAGGCGGTACATCGCATCGCGGCAAAGGTGCATCCCGGGATGGCGGAGGAGTACGCCAACACGGTTGTGGCGGAGACACTGCAGGAAATGGGGTCGAGCAAGAACTTCCACAAGGCTTACATCCGCTTCGGGACCAATACCACCAAAACCTTCGGCGCCGAGTCCGATCCGGGGGTGGTGCTCGGCGAGGACGACATCTTCTTTATCGATGTGGGACCCGTTTTTGGTGAGTACGAGGGGGATGCCGGTGATACCTTCGTGACCGGGAACAACAGGGACTTCCGACGCGCCGCAGAAGACGCCCGGAATGTATTCAATGCTGTTCTGGAAAAGTGGAAAACGGAGAAGGCGACCGGCGCCGAGCTGTACAATTTTGCGGAGCAAAAGGCGAAAGAGCTCGGGTGGACGTTGAACCTCGACCTCGGCGGGCACAGGCTGGGGGATTTTCCGAGCGGCCAGCACTACGAAGGCCCGCTATCTGAAATCACTTTTACACCGGCACCAAACCTCTGGATGGTGGAAATCCACCTCCTGCACCCTGAGCAGCAGTTCGGTTCATTCTACGAGGACCTGCTTATGTAGCAAGAAGTCCCCCATTCGCGGACCGGAGAGGTCTTCCTTTCCCCTCACCCCCCGCCAATCCGGCGGGGGGCTCTCACCCAATACCTACTTATAGCTCGACATACTCCTTCGGTGCCAGGTTGCCCGACAGTCTCCACACTGTCGCCACACCATTTCGGATTCGGTAAACCGCAACCGGCTCATATCCGACTTCTTCTACCCAGGGCTTCAGGAAGTCCCGCTGCTCTATGATCTCTTTCTTCAGGTCGAGGTCTTCCACAAGCTCGGCAGTACCTGAGACTCGAACCTGGATGAGGTTCTCGAAGTTGCCGTTGTGAAACGACAACTCTACTTGCTGATTTGCGGTCAGCTGCTGGTGCAGATCTTTCACCTTTCCGGTGTTGAAAATAATTCCGTTCTCATCCGCCCTGTATAGCAGCATGCCGCGCACATGCGGCTTGCTCCCTTCAGCAGTTGCCAGATGAAAAACAGGATTTGCAGTCATGAATTCCAGGATCTCTTTTTTGTCCATTCATTACCCCCTCTCAACCTTTAGCTGCGATTGGAATCTGGATCTCCCCCGGCACGGTGCACGTTAATGCCCCGGGAGAGGGTTCTACCGTTGAAATGGCGCCGGCACCCTTCGAGGTCCAGATTCAATTATAGCAGCCCCCTCCCTTATTCTTTTTTGGGCGTGTCATGGTTGGCTCCGGCTTCACCTCCGCCCAATGCAAAGAGGCCGTCGGCATACGCCAACGGCCTCTTTGACAAATAAGGCCTTCCGGAAATTGGCTTACCTACCGGTCAACTCATGCAGCTTCTTGATCTGCCCCGCAGGCATCTTCCCGAGGGCATCGGTGAAACTGGTTATCTGCTCTATGGCAGTGCCTCCCGGAAGCGAGAAGCCGGCGTCACCGAAGACCTTCCGCAGGTTCCCCACCAGAACCGCCATCAACTCCTGCTGTGCGACCGCTTTCGCATCGAGCACCGCCTTGTCCAGCTGCGCGGCTGTGAACATCAGGCTCATCTGCGAGTTGAGGCGGGCGATTGCCTGATCCTTTGCATCACTGGAGGAAGTCAGCGCTGCGATCGTCCCATCGAGGGCGGAAACCTGCTGCTGCAGTTGAGATATGGCCTGCTCCCTCTCGGCAAGCGACGCCCTGAGAGCAGCAATCGACGCGTTAAGGGCTGCGAGCGCGGCATCTTTATCCGCTATCGCCGCCTGGAGCGTCGCGACCTCTCTCTGCAAAGCTGCAACGGTGTCCTCTTTCGAGGCAACGGCTGCGGTCAGGAGATTGTTGTCGGCGTTCAGCGACGCAATGGTCGCATCCTTCTGGGCAATCAGGGCATCCTTCTCCGCAAGAAGAGCACTCTGTGCGGCCAACGCCTCCTGAACCGCTGTGTCGATTGCGGTTGAGGAGGTCTGCGACGGGCACTGGGTGATGCACCCTTTGGTGTCGACGATGGAGCCGGCGGGGGTAGCCGCGCATTTGTCCAGGCCATCAGGAACTCCATCACCGTCGGAGTCGAAGCTGAGCCCGCGGCCGGTATCGTAGTGGTTCCCGACCTGTTCCGCGCTCAACGCGCCCCGGTACAGCGCCACCTCGTCCATCATCCCCTGGAAGTGGGAGGCCTCCGTCCAGTACCTGTATTGGTGCCCGATGTTGAGGGACGTGCCATTTTCCGCGATCAATCCCAAGGCGGCAACCGGAGCGGACGCGACCTCTTTCCCATCGACATACACCTTGACGGCTCCCCCCTGACGGTCCAGTACCCCCACCACGTGATGCCAGGAAGAATCGTTGATCGCAGCCGGTCCCTTCAGAATGATCAGGTTGCCGGAGACGTCCTGGAGAGTGTAGGTGGGGACCCCCTGCTCGCTGATCCCCAGGATATAGGCGCTGCCGTGCCCCCAGAAATAGCCGCCGGGGTACCAGCTCACCATCTCCATCAGCGTTCCGGTCGCGGGCACCTTGACCCACGTCTCTACCGTCCACGAGTCAAGGCTCGGCAAGAGACCGGTGCTGCCGGTCTGGATGATCCCTGAGGAACCGAAGTACACCGCGGTATCAGCGTCTCCTACGATCGCCCCCGCCTGCCCGAGAAGGGGACCGGAGTAGGTGGCGTCATGCCCATTGCCACTGCTGTCGGCGGCAACAGTTCCTGCGGACTCACCGAGGCGCCAGTAGGCCTCCGGTGTGTCTGCCAGCACGGTGTCCCGATAAGACGCGACCACAGGCGCAGACGCCGACAGTACCAGTACTACTGCTAAAGATAGGCTCCTTAAGCTTCGCATATCACACTCCTTCAAAACCGATCACTGGACGGATGGCGAAGCCGCTTGCACAGGGCGGGCCACCTGACCGTCTGCGGAAGAAGCGGATTTTCCTGCATCAGCAGCCGAATTACTCCCCGCTGGCTGTTCAAAAGCTGCACAGCGAGATTGAGTGTTCGATGTTCGTACAGGAGGGGAGTGGGGCGGACGGAACGGGGCATCGGGTGACGAGGTCCGTTCTTCCCGTCACTTTTGCCTTGACATGAGCTGTGCCGGGGCGTATGAAGGCATTCAAAATCAGTACGATAGACGACAATACTAAACCACCCGCGAGGGTGGGACGGAAAGCCTAAGGGTCTCACCGAGACAGCCGGGTCGCCGAAATATCCCCAACGATATGAGGCCCCGGCTTTTTTGCGGCCTGAAGGAGTTGTTGCATGAACAGTGAGCCGTAGTAAAGTCGTGCCGTGACAGGAACTTACGCTATCAGAATAGAGGGGCTCAAGACCCCGCAGGAGGGAATTCTATGAAAAACGGAAAGACGGTGGCATTGGCGGTACTGGCACTTGTGGCGGTTGCATCGAGCGCTTCGGCAGGAGCCTCGGTAAATATCAACATCAGCGGGTATCTCCCCGCACCGCCGGGAGTACATGTTTATCTGGAAGGGGGGCGCCCGTGCTACCGTGAAGGGGGAAGGGTCATTTACCTGGAAAAGGACAGGGGGCACCACAAAAAAGGTGGTAACGCCTACGGCCACAAGAAACACGGCCATGGCGGGCGCGGCAACGGCCACGGCAAGCACTGATTATCGCAGAGCGTTAGCGGCGTCTTGTAGTAGTTGCCCTGATGCGGCTAACGCCGCAGGACAGGCTGGGAAGCCTATCCTCCAGAGTGCTGCCACCGTCTCTCGAGCCGGGATGTCCCATGTGTGCGACGTCTGCTGCCTCCGCGCTGGAGCGTAGGCATCTTGCCTGCGTTGGCGGCGCAGCCGCCATTGGTGTTCCGCCACCGGCTTCTGTCCAGCTACTAGCCTGAAATTCCTCGTCCTCCCTCCCTTTACGGGGGGAGGGGGACAGGGGGTGGGTGAAGATGGCATCCGCTGAACTGCCGGCCCACGAGCCTCCTCTCCCCGCACGCCCTCTCGGTTCACCTGTCACTAATCACCCAAGATTTCATTAATCCCCTTGCCGAAACCAGCGTCTTCCTCTAAATTGGGCTCTTCCCCCGCTTCGGGGACACCAACGTCAAGGAGTTCTGGGCCTCCCTCCGGCTGATAACCTATTATGAAGTTCCTCCTGGTTCCGGGTAACAACTCCCTCTCCCACATCGCCAAATGCCTGGCCATCGATGAGCGGCTTCGTGCCCTCGGGCATGATTCACTGCTCGCGGTGGGAGCGGACCGCGCTCAGTTCGTCCGCGATTCCGGACGCACCTGTGCAATTCTGCCGGACCTGCAGGAAAACGACCACGCCGGGCTCCCGACGGTGCAGTGGTTCAGCGACGCTGAGAAGATCTCGGAGTGCATCAGAAACGAGGTCACCCTGATGAAGGAGTATCGCCCCGACCGGGTCCTCGGCGTCTTCCGCTTTACGCTGAAGGCTTCTGCAGCACTCGCCGGGATCCCCTTCGATTCGCTGACCTGCGGCTGCATGCTCCACTCTTCATCCGAAGTCCTCGGGTTCGACCGCCGGGAAGAGGGAGCCGCCGAGCAGAAGCAATACCTCGACAACTTCTACCGGTACGCAGGCAGAAAAGTGGGAGCGGTGCTGAAGACTTTCGGTCTGGAAGGGATCGCCGATATCAGGGAGATGCTGCAGGGCGAGCGTACCTTCCTCTGGGACTTCCCCGAGTTTGCAGCTGTCCCCCCCGGCATCGATACCCACCATATCGGCCCGGTCTCCTGGAATTACTGGCCGCACGACGAGCTGGACATCCCGCAACTCACCGAGGACGCGGCACCACTCGCCATCGTCACCTTCGGGACCTGCGTCAACAGCGCCGAGGTGGCCATCCGTACCGTCCGCCTCCTTTCCGGGATGGGATACCGCGTCCTTCTGGCGGCAGGGGGGCAAAACGAGCTCCTGTGCGCATCAAAGCTTCCCGCAAGGGTCACTGTCTGTCGATTCGCCCCCTTGCACCTCCTTTTCCCCCATGCCGCCCTGCTGGTGTGCCACGGCGGGCAGTTGACGGTCTTTGAGGCCCTCGCGCACGAGGTACCGGTACTGGTCATGCCGCTGCAGCCTGAACAGGCGCATAACGGTCTCTGCCTCGAGCGGCTTGGCTGCGGCAAAAGGCTTCTCCCTCCCCAAATATTCAGGGGGAATTCCCAAGTCTATATCGACGCTTTCCAGGCGATGAGCGATGACGATTTCTGCACCGCGGTACGCAGCTGTACACGTGAGGCAATTGCTCCTGGCCGCCTGGCGCACGCCCGCACGATCCTCGAAAGCTTCCAGGCTACTCAAACTCTCTGCAACATGCTGGTGAACTGAGATGGCAACGGGCGTCCTCCTCATCCACGGCTTTACCGGAAGGCCCGACGATTTCGGCACCCTCCCCGGAGCCCTTGCCGCGCGCCTCGGCGCCGACGCAGTACATGCACTTTGCCTCCCCGGCCACGGCTGCGCCGAGCCTCCCCGCTTCGATACCGACGCAATCCTTGTCGCGGTCGAGGCTGCCGCCTCCCGCTTCCTGCATCGCGGCGACGACCTCGTCGTCATCTGCCACTCTACCGGCGGGACCCTCGCATTGGCGGCCCTTGCCGATCACTTGCCCGCGTTGCGTCTGCTGGTTCTGGTGTCTGTCCCGAGACGGATCGACATCCCTTACATCGCACGGTGGGGAGAGCACGCATCCCCTGGAAACGCCATATCCCTCACCTCCCTCGCCTCCATGGTCCATCTGGTGAACAGGATCGATCCCCGCACCGTTTCCGGACGCTGTCCCGTCCTCTTGCTGCAGGGGGAGGAGGACGAACTGGTGCCGCGCGACGAGGTGCTCCTCTGGCAGGAGGCTATCGTCTCCGCACGGACGGTGCTCCTCCCGGGCGCCCGGCACCACCTCTTCAAGGGGGAGAGCTCACGGTTCGTCGAGGACGTGCTGCTGCGGGCCGTCTCCGATGCATGCCACCGCCCCACCCCAAAAGAGCGGGAGAGGATGGCACGCCTCGTCTCGGTGGAACCGGAGGCCGCCGCTTTCCTCACCACATCCCCCCACTCCTTACGTCACCTCGCCGCCTCCCCGGCGGGGCTGTCCCTCGAGGATCTCGCGGGTCCGGTGGCGGCCGAGCCACAGGTAGAGCCGGTCTTTCTCAACATCGAGATCACCACCCGATGCAACCTGCGCTGCCCCTTCTGTGCCCGTACGGTGCGCGGCTCGGAGAACAGGGACATGTCGGTGGAGACCTTCCGCAGGATCCTCGACCTCGTGCCCCACGGCTACCGCGTGACTCTCGTGGGGCTCGGCGAACCGTTGCTCCATCCGGAAGTCGCCACGCTGGTAAGGGAGGGAGTGTCACGAGGACGGAGGGTATCGCTCGTCACCAACGCGGCGGCGCTCACCCCCGATATGGGGGAGCGACTCCTGGACGCCGGGGTGCACGGGATCACCTTCAGCCTCGATGCCGTCACTCAGGGAGTGGCCGACACGGCGCGACCAGGCTCAGACATGGAGCTCATCCTCTCAAACATCCGCGCGTTCTGCCGTCAGGCGGATGCGGCGAGGAAGGTATCGCGGGCTCTCTTCACGGCACTTTCCGTCGTCACCCTCCCCCACCTCGAGGAGCTCGTCTCGGTCGCGGCGACTCTGGGGGTCGACGCCATGATGCTCTCCGACCTCAACTTCACCTTCAACTCCGCCAACTCCCTTTTCCACCTCGGCAAAGAGGCAGCGCTGAAAACGTTGCGACAGGCGGTGCGCACCGCGTTTTCCCTCGGGCTGCCGGTACTCTCGGTCCACGGCCTCGAGGAACTGGGGCTCCCGCACCGCTATCACAGGCACCTCCTCTCCAACCCCGCCCGCCTGCTGGAGCGCCCTGAGGGAAGAACCCACTGCGTTTCCCCCTGGCAGACCCTTCCCGTTTCAGTCGACGGGACGGTTACCGCCTGCGATTGCCAGCCTGAGAACCGCGCGGGGAACCTCCTTTTGGACCCGTTCGGGGAGATCTGGCAGGGGCAGGTCATGATGCGCCAGCGCCGGCAGATGATCGGCGAAACGCCTCCCTCCTGCTGCACGAGCTGTCCTCGTTTTTAAAGCTCAATTTCCCCACTCCAAAACCGTTCCCCTCCCCACCACAATGTGGTAGGTTGGCAGGCTGCACGATCGTGGAGCGGTGAAGGGGGTTGTAATGGCGGCACGCAGAAATGTCGACGGGTTTGCGGCAGGTTTGATGCTGGTTCTCTGCATGATCTGGGGGCTGCAGCAGGTGGCGATAAAAGCGGCTGCGCACGACATCGTGCCGATCATGCAGGTCGGTCTGCGCTCCGGGATCAGCGCTTCCCTCGTCGCGATCTTCATGCTCCTTCGCAGGGAACGCTTCACCCTGAAAGACGGCACCCTCCTCCCCGGCCTCGTCGCCGGAACCCTCTTTGCCGCCGAGTTCCTCTTTGTGGCGAAGGGGCTCGAGCACACCTCCGCCTCGCACATGGCGATCTTTCTCTACACCTCTCCCGTCTTCACCGCGCTCGGCCTGCACTTGAAGCTGCCGGCGGAGCGCCTGACTCCGAGGCAGTGGCTCGGGACCGGCATCGCCTTCGGCGGGATCGTCACCGCCTTTGCCGGAGGCTTCCTGGGGACAGCCGTGAGCCCCGAGACCCTCAAGGGGGACTTCTTCGGCATCCTCGCCGGTGCCGCATGGGGGGTGACGACGGTCGTTATCCGCTGCTCCACCCTCTCCGATGCCCCCCCCGCAAAGACCCTGATCTACCAGCTCGCCACAGCGTGCGCCATTCTCCTCGCCTATGCGGCCGCAACCGGGCAGTCCGGCGCCGTGACGATGACGTCGGTTGCCTGGGGGAGCCTCATCTTCCAGGCAGTCATCGTCTCCTTTGCCAGCTACCTTGCCTGGTTCTGGCTACTGACCCGCTATTTTGCCTCCCGCCTCTCGGCCTTCTCCTTCATGACACCCCTCTTCGGCGTCAGCTTCGGGGTCATCCTGCTGCACGAGCCGATCGACCGGTATTTTGCAGTAGGCGCGGCCCTCGTCCTTTCCGGCATCACCCTCGTCAGCCTGCGAAGCGCCGGCCGCTCCCGTGACACCGTCCCCGGGCTCGCGGGTGAAGAGGCGTAAGCGGTGGACCGCCGGGAACGCCTGTGGCTTATCCCGGCCTACATTCCTCGCCTCCCCCACATGCTCCCCCTACCGATAGAATCAGCGCGCGGTACCATTGATCGTATCGTGTCTATTTCATATCAGGGAAAAGGAGCTTTCGATGAAGATCGCACTGGTAACCGGCGGCAGCCGCGGCCTCGGCAAGAATATGTGCCTGCACCTTGCCGCCAAAGGCACCGACATCATCCTGACCTATCATTCAAATGAGGAGCAGGCGAGGGAGGTCGTAGCGGAAATCGAAAGGAATGGGGGGAGAGGGGTGGCGCTCCAGCTCGATGTCTCGGACCACAAGTCGTTCGAACCCTTCCGCGACAGGGTCGCGGGCGCACTCTCGGAAATGTGGGGGCGCAGCGATTTCGACTTCCTCGTCAACAACGCCGGCACAGGGGTTTATGCCCCCATTGCGGAGACTACTGAAGAGCAGTTCGACCGCATGGTGAACATCCACTACAAGAGCGTCTTTTTTCTCACGCAGATGCTTCTCCCCCTCATAAAAGACGGCGGGAGAATCGTGAACATTTCCTCGGGACTCGCTCGCTTCAGCCTCCCGGGGTACGCGGCCTATGCATCGGCGAAGGGGGCCGTGGAGGTCTTCACCCGTTACCTCGCGGTGGAGCTCGGGGCGCGCGGCATTACCGTCAACGTCGTGGCCCCCGGCGCCATCGAGACCGACTTCGGCGGCGGCGTGGTGCGCGACAACCCCG
The DNA here is from genome assembly GCF_021044625.1 of Geomonas sp. RF6. Lineage (NCBI taxonomy): Bacteria > Pseudomonadati > Thermodesulfobacteriota > Desulfuromonadia > Geobacterales > Geobacteraceae > Geomonas > Geomonas sp. RF6. Next base: position 1,611,022 of record NZ_CP087999.1, read on the forward strand.
AGCTGAACAAGGCGATCGCGGCCCAGACCCCGCTCGGCCGGGTGGGGCTCCCAGACGATATCGGAGGGGCAGTCGCCGCCCTCTTGTCCGACGACTGCAGGTGGATAAACGGGCAACGGATCGAAGTCTCCGGAGGGATCCACCTCTAGCTGCCCGCCAAAACAGACTCTTTTCTGAAGAAAAAAGGCCCGTGGCTTCATCTCCACGGGCCTTTCACATCCAAAACCAGCATCCTCTCCACCTTTTCAGCCCCCTCCTCCTTCTGCTCTTCCGGCGGCTCTCCCTTCCGTAACGTAAACATTTATTCGCCATTTTTAACTTCATTTCTCTCGTTAACTTCCGATGAGAGCTTTTACTTCCGCGCCCCCTGCGCAGAACTACAACACCACCCTGCGCCGTCACTGGCATGTGCCTGAAGACGCTACGGGACTCAAGGAGTGGAAACCGATGAAACTGAGCCACAAGATCTTTCTCGCCAACCTGCTTCTCCTCATGATCGGCATCACCACCACCTCGCTCTTCGCTCTCGACACCTTCAAGAGAGAATTCGTGCAAAGGGCTGCGGTCGACCTGGAGCAGCGCATGAGGTGCCTGCACGAGCTGCTGGGTCACAAGGGGCACGACTTCGCCGTGGTGCAGGGTAAGCTGCTGGCCGGGAGCTACGTCATAAACGACAACTTCGAACTCCCCGACCGCATCAAAGCGATCTTCGGCGGCTCTGCCACCATCTTCATGGGTGACCTGAGGGTGTCCACCAATGTCCTCAAGGGGGACGGCAGCCGCGCCATCGGGACGAGGCTCCAGGGGGCAGCGCACGATACGGTACTTAATGAAGGAAAGCCGTATCGTGGTGAGGCTGTGATCCTCGGGGAGCCGTACTTCACTGCCTACGACCCGATCCGGAATGCAGCTGGCGAAGTCATCGGCATCCTTTACGTGGGGGTCAAGCAGAGCGAGTACCTCGCCGGGTACAACCGGCTCCACTGGATCCTGATCGGCATGGCGGCTTTCCTCGCTGCAACTCTTTCCTTCCTCTCCCTCCTCCTGGTGCGGCGCTCGCTACGCCCTCTGCGCCAGATGGTGGAGGTGAACCGCCGCCTGGCCGACGGCGACCTCTCCGTGGAGATCGAGATGCGGGGGAGCGACGAGATAGGGCAGCTGGCGGAATCTTCGCGGAAGGTGCTGCACAACCTGAACGCCCTCATCGCATCAATCAAGGAGACCGCCTCCCAGGTCGCCTCCTCCTCGAGCATCCTCAACTCCGTCTGCCAGCAGATCTCCTCCAACTCGGAGCTGGTGGTGCAGCAGATCGTGACGGTGGCCACCGCCAGCGAGGAGATGTCGGCAACCTCGCTCGGCATCGCCAGGAGCTGCACGATGGCGGCCGACAGCTCGGACGAGGGGAGCAAAGTCGCCACAGCAGGTGTAGCGGTCGTCCGAGAGACCGTGGCAGGGATGCAACGCATCTCGGAGAAGGTGATCGAATCGGGACGGAGCGTGCGGGAGCTCGGCTGCCGCTCCGACCAGATCGGTGAGATCATCTGCACGATCGAGGACATAGCAGACCAGACGAACCTCCTGGCGCTTAATGCCGCCATCGAGGCGGCGAGGGCCGGGGAGCAGGGGCGAGGGTTCGCGGTCGTGGCGGACGAAGTGCGCGCGCTGGCAGCCCGCACGGCGCGGGCGACCCGGGAGATCGGCTCCATGATCAAAGGGATCCAGGACGAAACGCGCTCTGCGGTGAGTGCCATGGAGGAAAGCGTTAGCGAGGTGGAAAAAGGATCGACCGAGGCGGCACGTTCCGGTGACGCCCTGGCGAAGATACAGGATCAGATCAATGCGGTGAGCCAGCAGATCAACCAGATAGCGATCGCGGCAGAGGAACAGACCGCAACGACGAGCGAGATAACGGTGAAGATTCTCCAGGTCACCGAGGTCATGCAGCTAAACACCGACTGCCTGCTGGATTCTGCAGCCGCCGCCGGCGACCTCTCCAGCCACGCCGACCAACTCCTCGGGCTGGTGAGCACCTTTACCCTCGCGCGCTGATGGAGCGGCGGTGCGGGTAGACCGGTAGGGGTACAGAGCGTTGTCTCTGACGATGGTTTGACGGATGTCAGTGCGCCAGGCGGCTACCCCCTTCTGGCGCCCTTCCTGCCGCCGTGCCGGAGTGCACGGAAGGAACCGGCCACCACCCCGGCAGGGATCAGCAGGAGCCACAGCGTCAACAGTATGGCAACTATCGCCACTATGAAGAGAAATAGTGCTGTCATACCTCTAGCGTAGAACGGTGCGACCTCATGAACAAGGTGAAGTATTGCCGCGCCGCCACGATTCGGTCCATGTAGGCCGGGATAAGCCGCAAGGCGTTCCCGGCGCCCCTTCCCTCCCCTGCCCTTCCCTCCCCTGCCCACCCTTTCCTGCCCACCGCACGTCACAGTTAGTCCAAATTAATTTCATAGAAATTAAACCTTTAGCACGTTAAGCCGAATAGCTCCCTTGTTACTCCTCTCCCCTACCACCGCATGAGGACGACGGCAGGAACCATAGGCTCGAACGTGCTTCTCGACGCTCCGATTGAGCTTAAAACTACAAGAAGGGAGTTCATTAAATGAAGAGTCTCAAGTTGTGCAAAAAGGTGATGGCCGGATTCGTGGCCGCCGCCGCGGCTTCTGGCCTAGGCAGCTACGCGGCCCTGCACGTCGCCGGAGGGGCAGGGATTGCCCTCCTCTTCGCGGCGCCGGTGGCGACCCTTCTCATCGGCGCCTACCTCTCCTCCGCCTGTGCGGGAGCGCTGCAGCGCGTCACGGCGGGTGCGCTGAAGCTCGCCGCCGGTGAAACCACCCTCGACCTCGAGCCGGTGGATGAGGCCTCCGTCGCCCTCCTGCAGGCAGCTGCCTCCATGGAGGGGCTGCTCTCCGGCTTGCAGCCGGTCACGGACGCTGTTCTCGAGGGGCACTACAGCGTGCGCGCCGACGAGGAAAGCTTCCGCGGCGCCCACCGCCTCCTCGCGGAGAGGGTGAACGCCGCCGTTGAGGCGATGAGCCAGAAGAGAGACTGGTTTATCGGCATCCTCGATGCGGTATCGTTCCCGATCCACGTCACCGACAACAACATGAACTGGACCTTCATGAACAAGCCGTTCGAGGAGTTGCTGGTGAAGGAAGGGCGGATCAAGGACCGCGTGCAGGCAGTCGGGCTCCCCTGCGCCAATGCATCCGCCAACATCTGCAACACCGAAGGGTGCGGCATCCATCAGCTGCAGAAAGGGGTGCGCGAGAGCTTCTTCGACTGGTGCGGCTCGAGCTGCAAGCAGGAGACCTCCTACCTCCTCAACCGCAAAGGGGAGCGCATCGGCTATGTCGAGGTGGTACAGGACCTCACCGCCATCATCAGAAACCGCGACTACACCCAGGTGGAAGTCGAGCGTATGGCGAGCAACCTGACGAAGCTCGCCATGGGCGATCTCAACCTCGACTTCAACGTGCAGGAGCCCGACCAGTACACCGAGGCGGCACACACCAACTTCCTCATCATCAACGGCAGCCTCGAAAACGTCAAAGACGCCATCGGCAACCTCATCGAGGATGCCGAAACTCTCGTCACCTCCGCGGTAGCCGGCGATTTCCAGGTCCGCGCAGACGTAAGCCGCCACTTCGGCGAGTTCCTCACCATCATCGACGGCGTGAACAAGACCCTCGACGTGGTCGTGGACAAGAACGACTGGTACGAGGCGATCATCGACGCGGTCCCCTTCCCGATCCACGTCACCGACAACGAAATGAAGTGGACCTTCCTGAACAAGCCGTTCGAGAAGCTCCTCGTGGAGGCGGGGCAGATCAAGGACCGCGAGACGGCACTCGGCTGCGACTGCTCCAACGCCGCGGCAAACATCTGCAACACCACCGGCTGCGGCATCAAGCAGCTGCAGAAGGGGATCAAGGAAAGCTTCTTCGACTGGCACGGCTCCAAGTGCAAGCAGGACACCTCCTACCTCGTGAACCGCAAAGGGGAGAGGATCGGCTACGTCGAGGTCGTGCAGGATCTCACCGCCATCATCAAGAACCGCGACTACACGAAGGCGGAGGTCGATCGCATCGCGGGGAACCTCACCAGGCTCGCCAAGGGCGACCTCGACTTTGACCTCAGCGTCGCTGCGGGGGACGAGCACACCCAGGAGGCGCGGGAGAACTTCCTCACCATCAGCGGCAGCCTCGCAGAGGTGAAGGACGCCGTCGGAAACCTGGTGGCCGACGCCGAGAGCCTCGTGGGCGCCGCCCTCTCCGGCAACCTGACGCACCGCGCCGACGCAAGCCGCCACTCCGGCGAATACCTGAACATCATCGACGGCGTCAACAGGACCCTCGACGTCGTCGTGGACAAGAACGACTGGTACGAGGCGATCATCGACGCGGTCCCCTTCCCGATCCACGTCACCGACAACGATATGAAGTGGACCTTCCTGAACAAGCCGTTCGAGAAGCTCCTCGTCGAGGCGGGACAGATCAAGGACCGCCAGAGCGCACTCGGCTGCGACTGCTCCAACGCCGCCGCGAACATCTGCAACACCACCGGCTGCGGTATCAAGCAGCTGCAGAAGGGGATCAAGGAAAGCTTCTTCGACTGGCACGGCTCCAAGTGCAAGCAGGACACCTCCTACCTCGTGAACCGCAAAGGGGAGAAGATCGGCTACGTCGAGGTCGTGCAGGATCTCACCGCCATCATCAAGAACCGCGACTATACGAAGGCCGAGGTGGAAAGGATCGCGGAGAACCTCACCAGGCTCGCAAAGGGGGATCTGGAGCTCGACCTCCACGTGGACGAGGGTGACGAGCACACGAAGGAATCGCGCCAGAACTTCCTCACCATCAGCGGCAGCCTCTCCGCCGTGAAGGACGCGGTGGGGAACCTGGTAACGGACGGGGAAGGGCTCGTGGCCGCCGCACTCGGTGGCAACTTCACCTACCGCGCCGACGCCAGCCGCCACCTCGGCGAGTACCTGAACATCATCGACGGCGTCAACAAGACGCTCGACATGTTCCTCGACAAGACGCACTGGTACGAGGCGATCATCGACGCAGTCCCCTTCCCGATCCACGTCACCGACGCCGACATGAACTGGACCTTCCTGAACAAGCCGTTCGAGAAGCTCCTGATCGACGCGGGGCAGATAAAGGATCGCGAATCCGCACTCGGCTGCGCCTGCTCCAACGCCGCGGCGAATATCTGCAACACCCCGAACTGCGGCATCAAGCAGCTGCACCAGGGGGTGAAGGAGAGCTTCTTCGACTGGCACGGCTCGAAGTGCAAGCAGGAAACTTCCCACCTCGTGAACCGCAAAGGGGAGAAGATCGGGTACGTCGAGGTCGTGCAGGATCTGACCGCCATCATCAGGAACAGGGACTACACGAAGGCGGAAGTGGACAGGATGGCGCAGAACCTGCTCCTTCTGGCGGACGGCGATCTCGACCTCGAGCTCGTGGTACAGGAGCCGGACCAGCACACGAAGGAGGCGCATGCCAACTTCACCAAGATCAACGACAGCCTGCGCAGCGTGAAGACGGCGATGGACAACATCTGCCACATCACCAAGGAGATCGCCAACGGCGACCTCACCGTCACCGTCATGCCGCGCTCCGAGAAGGACGACCTGATGAGGGACCTGGGGACGATGGTGGAGAAACTCTCCGAGGTCGTCATGGAGGTGAAGTCCGCAGCCGACAACGTCGCGGCAGGCTCGAAGGAGCTCTCCGCGAACTCGGAGCACACCTCCCAGGGTGCCTCCGAGCAGGCGGCGACCGCTGAAGAGGTCTCCTCCTCCATGGAGGAGATGGGCGCCAACATCAAGCAGACCGCGGACAACGCGCTGCAGACGGAGCGGATCGCGGTGAAGTCCGCCGAGGACGCACAGGAAGGTGGCAGGGCGGTGGCCTCCACGGTCGACGCCATGAAGGAGATCGCAGGGAAGATCGGGATCATCGAGGAGATCGCGCGCCAGACGAACATGCTCGCGCTGAACGCAGCGATCGAGGCGGCACGCGCAGGTGACCACGGCAAAGGGTTCGCCGTGGTGGCAAGCGAGGTGAGAAAGCTCGCCGAGAGGAGCCAGAAGGCGGCGGGAGAGATCTCCCACCTCTCCGTCTCCAGCGTGAAGATTGCCGAGAGGGCGGGCGAGCTCCTCGGGACGATACTGCCGAACATCCAGAAGACCGCAGAGCTGGTGCAGGAAATCAGCGCCGCATCGAAAGAGCAGGACAGCGGCGTCGAGCAGATCAACAAGGCTGTCCAGGGTCTCGACTCCGTGATCCAGAAGAACGCCGCGGTCGCCGAAGAGATGGCCTCCACCGCCGAGGAGCTCTCCACCCAGGCGGTGCAGCTGCAAAACACCATGCACTTCTTCAAAGTGAATGAAAACGGCGGCGAGTACCAGGGTGTGCGCAGGACCCCGCTCACCGCGCCCCGCCGGACCTTCGCGGGAGAGAAGCCCCAGAAGCAGCCGCAGAAGAAAGCCGCCTGCGGCGGCGGGGTGAGCATAAGCCTCGACAGCGACGACTTCGAGAGGTTCTAGGCCACTTAGTCAGCAGCAAAAAAGCCCCCCGGGAGACCTTCCCGGGGGGCTTTTTTTGGTTCATCCGAGAATTCAGAGGAAGCCGTAGTATGTTCCAATGAAGGGCTGCACGAGGCATCACGTCCCCCCCTTTGCGAAGGGGGGAACGTTAGGCCTTCTGCTGTGCTTTGTGGGAATATACCCACGCTCCCCCAGAATTCCCGGAAGAACCTTTTTCATGCGACGAGGGCACCGAAAGCCTCAGCCGCCGGCAGTCCGTCCCTCCCCTTTCAAGGGGGAGGACAGGAGGGGGATGGGGTTCGACCGTCACCAACGCGGCGCAGTGCTAGGAGGCGGGTTCCAGATACTGCTCGAACTGCTTTTTGTCGTTGCAGCAGCGGTACGCTTCTTCGGGAGTTACCCTCTTTGTCTTCAGCAGGTCGAGGATGTGCTGGTCCATCAGCTGCATCCCGTCCTTCCGCCCCGTCTGCATGATGGAGGGGATCTGGAAGGTCTTCGACTCCCTGATAAGGTTCGCTATCGCCGGGGTCCCCACCATGATCTCCAGGGCGGCCACCCGTCCCTTCCCGTCCACCGTGCGCAGCAGCTGCTGGCAGATTACCCCCTTCAGCGCTTCGGAAAGCATCGCCCGCACCTGCTCCTGCGAGTCCTTCGGGAAGACGTCGACAATCCTGTCCACCGTCTTCGCGGCGGAGTTGGTGTGCAGCGTGCCGAAGACCAGGTGCCCGGTCTCCGCGGCGCTCATGGCGAGACTTATCGTCTCCAGGTCGCGCATCTCCCCCACGAGGATGACGTCCGGGTCCTCGCGCAGCGCCGCACGCAGCGCGGCGCTGAAGCTCTCGGAGTGCTCCCCGATCTGGCGCTGGTTGAAGAGCGACATCTTGTTTTCGTGGATGAACTCCAGCGGGTCTTCCAGGGTCAGGATGTGCTCGTTTCGCGTCGAATTGATCAGGTCGATCATCGCGGCGAGGGTCGTCGACTTCCCGGAGCCGGTGGGGCCGGTCACCAGCACGAGCCCCTTTTTCAGCTTCGTCAGGTTACGCACCGCTTCCGGAAGCGCGAGGTCGTCGGCGGAGAGGATCTTGCTCGGGATGATCCTGAAGACGGCGGCGATGCCGCGGTGCTGCATCAGGAGATTGCCGCGGAAACGCGCCAGCCCCGGCACGCTGTAGGCGAAGTCGAGATCGTGCTTCTCCTCGAAGACCGCCCGCTGCTTAGGGGAGATGATCTCGTACAGGATCGCCTTCAGCTCGTCGTGCGTCAGCGTCTTGAAGTTCTGCCGCTCCATCTCGCCGCGCACACGGAAGATCGGTGGTGCGCCGGTCGAGAGGTGCAGGTCGGAAGCTCCCTTGTCGCTCATGAGTTTGAAAAGCGCGTCAATCCTTGCCATTGATCTTCTCCATTACAATAGTATGGCGGCGACGAATTCGCCCGGAGAGATTTCCCCCTTCTCCAGGAGCTCGACCCCCTCTTCCGTGAGGCCGCGGTAGCCGTTGTCCTTCATGAAACGCACGATCTCCGAGCTGTCGCGCAGCAGCTCGAAAGCCTCCAAAAGCCTCTTGTCGAAGCGGATCACGTCCAGGAGATACCGCCTGCCGCTGTACCCGGTGTGGTCGCAGGCGGGACACCCGGTCGGGCGGTAGAAGGGGAAGTGCGGCGCGGGGAGCTTCAGGGCAGCCAGCTCCTCGGTGGAAGGGGCGTAACTCTCCTTGCAGGAGGGGCACAGCACCCGCACCCCCTTGCAGCAGACGATCCCGGAGAGCTGGCTCGGGATCAGGTAATTCTTCTGGCGCAGGTAGAGAAGCTGCTTCAGGGCGTTCAGCTTGTCGGAGAGGGCAAGCCCCGCCACCACCAGTTTCCCCCGCATGACCGCCTTGCTCGCCGCCACGAAGGAGGCGACGTCGGTGGCATCCTCCACCACCAGGAGGTCCGGGTCGTGCTCCAGCGCCTGGGTGAGGAGAAAGGGGGTCTCGCTGCAGCATTCGCGGGCGGTGGGGATGCGGGTGAAGCGGTGGGTGCCGCGGCCGAGTCCGTCGCCGAAGAGAAGGACGGTGCGCCCCGCAGTATCGCAGGCGTCGACGAAGAGATCCATGAAGCGGCAGCGCTCCTCGCTGTCGGCGAGGGCGAAGAGGATCAAGCCGCGCCTCGTGGCGGTCAGTGCCTTAAGATCCTCCTTCTTCTTCGCGGAGACCTCGAGGTCCCACAGCTGGTTGAGGTGCGGGGAGGAGATGTGCAGCTTCACGGTCACGTATTCCCCAACGGCGGCGCGCAGCATGAAGAGCTGGAAAGGGATCCTTTTCCCCTGCCACATAAAGAGGAGCGTCCCGTTGGAGGCGCTCCGCCCGGAGTACTCCAGCTTCGCGATGCTGCGGATCCGCTCCAGGAGAGAGGGGTAGCGCACGGAGGAGAAGTGCCCGATCTCGCTCACGTTCCCGCCGGAGCGGGCTACCACGAGGACCGTCTCACCCACCGGCTGCAGCGCGAGGGAGCCGCATTTCTGCTGCACCACGTAGAGGAGGAGCCGGTTCAAAAGGGTGGTGCCGGTGAGGTCGGCGTTTATGGTGTCGAGCACCTTTTCGGCAAAGTGGGGGGAGACGAAGTTGAGACCGGTGGTGTCCGGCTCCGGCCCGTAGATGATGTCGTGCATCTCCCGGATTTCGCGGATCAGCCCGACGGAGATGGTGACCTGGCAGCCGGAGGCCTCGGCGACCGCTTCCACCGCCTCCCTGTTCAGCGGATCGGCCATGGCGATGGAGAGCTCTTCTCCGGAGAGGAAGAGGGGGATCAGCTGGTAGCGGCGGGCGAGCTGCGCGGGTACCCGGGCGATGGCGGCGGGATCGAGGTTCTCCTTCTTCAGGCGCACGTACGGGATGTTCAGCTGGTGCGACAGCGCCCAGTCGATATCCTCCTGGGTCACCACCCCCATCTTCACCAGCGCCTCGCCGATGCGGCTACCGGAGACCTTCTGGGCCTCCAGGGCCGCCTGAAGCTCCCCTTCCGTGATGATGCGCGATCGGAGGAGCACCTCACCGATCGACCCTTCTTTTACGACCCCGTTCATGTGGTCACCTCCCGGCGCAGACGGTTGCGATAGTGAAATGTACACAAAAATGGGGTGACGGACAACCTTTACTTTCCCGCAGCCTCTGTGTTAGCCTGTGGCGTTGCCCACTTACGCCCCCTTCCCTTCGCGGAGCCCTCTTCTTTCCTCCGCTTCCACGGGAGGGGAGCGCCGGTTTTCCCGGTACCTATATTCAACAATGCGGTTCAAGGCAAGAAGCCGGAGAACCAGGGAGAAAGACATGTCAAGAAAAGCGATCGCGCTCCTCTCCGGGGGGCTCGACTCCACCCTCGCCGTCAAGATCCTCCTCGAGCAGGGGATCCAGGTCGAGGCGCTCAATTTCACCTCCCCATTCTGCACCTGCACCGGCAAGAACGCCGGGTGCAAGTCGGAGGCGGTGCGGGTGGCGGAGGAGTTCAAGATCCCCATCAAGGTCATGCACAAAGGTGCCGACTACCTGGAGATCATCAGGAACCCGAAGCACGGCCACGGCAAGGGGATGAATCCCTGCATAGACTGCCGCATCTACCTTCTGAAGCAGGCGAAGGCATACATGGAGGAGAGCGGCGCGGACTTCGTCTTCACCGGGGAGGTGCTCGGCCAGCGCCCCATGAGCCAGCGCCGCGACACCCTGAGGGTGATCGAGAGGGAGAGCGGGCTCGAGGGGCTCCTGCTGCGCCCCCTCTCCGCGAAGCACTTCAACCCCACCATACCGGAGCAGGAGGGGTGGGTGGACCGCGAGAAGCTCCTCGCCATCCAGGGGCGCTCCCGCAAGGAGCAGATGGAACTTGCCGAGGAACTCGACGTGAAGAATTACCCCTGCCCGGCGGGGGGGTGCCTTCTCACGGAGCTCTCCTTCGTGCCGAAAATCAGGGACGTCTTCGACCACTCCGACGAGCTGAACCTGCGCGATTTCCGTCTGCTGAAGATGGGGAGGCACTTCCGTATCGGGGAGAGGACGAAGGTCATTGTGGGGAGAAACGAGGGGGAGAACGAGATCCTGGAGCGTGCGGTCCAGGGGGGGGAGGCGCAGCTGCGCTGGGCGGAAGGTTCGAGCCCCCTTGCCATCCTGACCGGAAAGAGCTCCCCCGAGCTCCTGCAGACCGCGGCGCAGGTGCTCCTGCGCTACACGAAGGCGCTCCCGCAGGGGGAGACGACGATCGAGGTCACCCTCGACGGCGCCGTCACGAAACTCCCGGTGGTGAACGCACTCGACGAGGAGGCGGTGGAGCGGCTGAGGATCTAGCCCCTCCCCCGGAGGTGGCGCACCGCACCGCCGTAGTAGCAGTAGCCGTTGGCGCCACCCTGCTTTACCTGGTACATGGCGCTGTCGGCGTGGGAAACAATCTCCGCCACATCTTTTGCGGCGCTGGGAAAGAGACAGATACCGATGCTCCCCCCGATGGTGTAGCTCTCGCCACAGAGGAGGAAGGGGACCGAAAGGGCATCGAGTATCCGCTCCGCAACCAGCGCCGCGTCCTCTTCCCCCACCATCTTTGACAGTATCACCGTGAACTCGTCCCCCCCCATGCGCGCCACCATGTCGCAGGAGCGCACGCAATCCTTCAGCCGCTGCCCCACCTCCACGAGGACGGCATCCCCCGCGGTGTGCCCGAGGGAGTCGTTCACCTCCTTGAAACGGTCCAGGTCGATGAAGAGGAGGGCGAGCGGGTAGTCGTGGCGCTTCGACTCCTCCACCACGTGATAGAGTCGGTCGAAGAAGAGGACCCTGTTGGGGAGGGAGGTGAGCGAATCGTAGTGCGCCAGCGTCTCCAGGCGCGCCTTCGCCAGTTTCCGCTCGGTAATGTCCCTGAAGATCACCTGCAGCGCCTTTTGCCCTTCGTATACAAAGGGGCTGACGCCGAGCTCCACGTCCATGGTGCTCCTGTCCTGCAGGACGAGGCGCTGTTCCAGCCACGGCGAGCTCTGCCCGTTCTGCTCCACGTAGCGCAGCTGCTCCTCGAAGAGCTCCAGGGAGTCCCGCTCCACGAACTGCACCATCGGGGCACCCATGAGGGGATCGGGGGATGAGGCGCCGAGGAGATCGCACCCGGCCGGGTTTATGAAGACGAAGAGGCGCCCGACGAGGATGGCGATCCCGTCCAGGGAGAGCTCCACCAGGCGGCGGAAGCGCTCCTCGCTCTCGGCGGTGGCCGCAACCATCCGCTTCAACTCGTCCTCCTTCCTCTTCCCGGGGGTGAGGTCCTGGATCGTCTCTATTGCCGCGATGACGGTCCCGGAGCTGTCCCTGATGGCGGCTGCATCGAAGGAGAGATACCGCTCCCTCCCCCGTACCACGTACCACCCCTCCGCCCGCACTCCGTCCGGGATGAGGAACGACTCCGAATAGCGCTCGTACAGGTCCGCCATCTCCGCAAAATCCCCCTGCACCACGAGCTCCGCCAGCACCGGCCTCTTCTGATCGTAGAACCCGCGCCACGCCTCGCAGCCGCCGACGACCTCCGGTGCGGAGACGCCGGTGAGCTGCTCGCACGCCCTGTTCCAGATAAGGACCCGCATCTGCGTGTCGATGACGAGGGAGGGTACCGCCGTGTTCAGCAGGAGCTTTTCCGAGAACCCCTTCTCCTCCTCCAGCGCCCTGCGCTGCGCCCCCACCTCCACCATCATCCGGTTGAACACCCGCGCGAGTACCCCGATCTCGTCCCCGCCGTCGATGGCGACCGGGGTGAAGTCCCCTTCGTTCATCTGCTCCACCTCCCTGGCGAGGAGGAGCAGAGGCGCAGTGAGGCGTCTCACGAAGAGCCACAGGAGAAGGACAGAGAAAGGGAGGACAACCGCCATGGTGCGCAGTACGAGGGTGCGGGTCTGCTCCCACGGAGCATAGACCGCCGAGAGGGGGGCCTCCGCCGCAAGGATCCAGCCGGTGGAGTTGAGCCTGGTAAAGGAGGAAAGGACCAATTCCCCGCACTCCCCGACCGATTCCACCGTCCCCTCGCGGCTGGAGATGACACGCTTCAGGAGCTCCCTGTTGCGGGCCAGCCCATTGTGAGGCAGCCGCCCCAGGTCGCGATGCACGACGATCTGGCCGTCCCTGTTAAAGAGGTAGAAATGTACAGCCTCCCGCGGCTCCTCTTTTGCCACCCGCCCCAGGAAGTGACCCGACAGGAGGTCGAGGCGACCGCAGAGAATCCCGGCGAGGGAGCCGCCGTCAAAGACGGGGGCAGTGAACATGACGCTCGGGTGCCCGTCGTTGCTGAGGGTGAGGTACGGCTCGGAGATGTAGGGGGCGCGCGTTTCCACCGTGCGGCGGAAATAGGGACGGAAGGAGAAGTCGCGGCCGACGAGCTCGGGCCAGGCAGTGGTGGCGATCATGACACCCGAAGGGGAGAGGTAGCCGGTCCCCCCCGGAAAGAGCGCTTTCAGGTCGCGGCGCATCTCGAGGAAGTGCTGCAGCCCCCTGTGGTCGTGCGTCACCTCGGGGGGGATGCTCGCCGCCACCGCGGCAAGCTCGCGCTGCACGACGGAGATCTTGTCGTCGAGCTCCCCGGCCACGGCATGCACCAGTGCGGACTGGTCCCGTACAGCGGCCTCCTTGAAATGGACCATGAAGTAGTGCAGCGAGCAGCGCACCGTTACGCCACTCGCCACGATCATCAGGAGCGCCACTGCCAGGGTAAGCTTCGTGTTGAGCCTCAGGCCCGGGAGGAACTGGAGAGCCTTAGGGGGCTTCATCACGCTCCCTGCTGAAGATCTCCTCGAAGTCGGGGGCCGCCAGAACGAAGGAGGAGAGGACCTGCGGGTCGAAGTGGCTCGGCATGGTGCGCCCGTCCCCTTCGGTGATGATGCGGAAGGTCTTGTCGTGGTCGAAGGCCGGCTTGTACACCCTCTTCGAGCGCAGCGCATCGTACTGGTCCACCAGCATGACGATGCGTCCCTCCATCGGCACATCCTCACCCCTGGCGCCGGTGGGGTACCCTCCGCCGTCCCACCGCTCGTGATGGAACATGGCGATGGACGCCGCCATCTGCAGCACGGGGTGGCTGGAGCCGCTGAGGATCTTCCCCCCGATGGTGGTGTGGCTCTTCATGACCGCGAACTCCTCCGCGGTGAGGGGACCGTTCTTCAAAAGGATGGAGTCGGGGATACCGATCTTTCCGACGTCGTGCATCGCGGCGGCGAGACCTATGGTGTCGACGAACTCCGGCGGCATGCGCAGGAGCTCCGCCAGCCGTTTCGCGTAGAGGCCGATGCGGGAGATGTGCCTGCCGGTATCCTCGTCCCTGAGCTCCGCCGCGGCAGTCAGCCTCTCGATGATCTCCCGGCTCATGCTCTGCATCTGGGAGAGCGCCTGCGCGAGCTCCCGGGTGCGCTGATCGACGGTGCACTCCAGTTCCATCTTGTAGTTCTTCTCCACCAGCACGAGGCGCTTGTAATCGGTCGCCTTGCTGACGGAGTGGATCAGGTACGGGGTATGGAAAGGCTTTATGATGAAGTCGAAGGCGCCCTTCTTTATCGCGGAGACCGCCATCTCGAGCTCGGCGTAGGCGGTCATGAGGATGACAGGGGTGTCCTTGTCGATCTCGTGTATCCGCTCCAGGAGCTTGATTCCGGTGATGTGCGGCATGTTCACGTCTGTGAGGACGACGTCCGGGGGGAGATGGGGGAGCTTTGCCAAGGCATCGTTGCCGTTGGAAAAGGGGTGCACCTCGAAGCCGCTGAAGCTAAGGAGCGTAGCGACGCTCTCCAGCACGAACGGATCGTCATCCACCACCATGACCCGTCCGTTAGCCGTTGTTTCCATGTCATTCACCCCTCTTGGTATGCGAAATATCTTGAGAGACACTTCGGCAGCGCGGGGCGGGAACTTGACTACATTCGAACTAGAATTATTTAACGGGAGAATAGGGGAAAGTGGAGGAAATCAGGAGGTTATTACGTACGGTAAGGTTGTGCGGGGGGGGGGCAGCAGGTTGTACCGCGCCCCTGCCGTCATCGGTGGCTGGGCTGGCGGACGCAGTGGAAGGCGATTCGGCCCGCGCTGGAGCAGACCTCCCGTCCCCCCTTTGCGAAGGGTCTTCCGGGAATTTTGGGGAACGCGCTACAAAGAATCCGGGTGCCCCCGCGCTGGAGCGTAGGCATCTTGCCTGCGATGGCGGCGCAGCCGCCACAGACCGCGCGGCTGGCGCCGCGGTACAGGCTGGGAAGCCTGTGCTCCAGCGCGGCGCCACTAGTGTCCCCTCACGTCAACGGAAGCGACCGGGCTGAATTCCCGAAATTCCCGGATGAGCCTTGCAAAGGGGGGGACGCGAGGGCTCGTGCGGCCCTGAAAATATCTCCTCGCCTTCCACTGCATCAATACATTACTGCGCAGCCGGCCCCTGCGGCGCTTCCGGCGCCGGCTCTTCATCCTGTGCAGCCTCGGGGAGTGCGGGCTCCGCCGCTGGCTCCTCCTCCGGCTGGGGGGGGAGCTGCGCGCTGCTCATGTTCCCCATGACCTCGACCTTCTTGATCGTCTCCTCCACCCGCTTCTGCATCCAGCCGACGTTCGGCACCTGCGCGAGCGCCACCTGGTACTCACCCGCGGAGAGGACCCCCTTGTCGCGCAAGAGCCTGAGGATCATGTCCGATCGCTTCAACACCTTGCCGAGGTTCTTGTACGGATTGTACGCCACCCGCGGCCCCGGAAGCATGGCGGCGAGGAAGGCGCATTCGCGGGGGGTGAGCGCCTGCGCGGGCTTTCCGAAGTAGTAGCGCGCGCCGTGGCCGACCCCGTACACCATCGGCCCCAGTTCCACCACGTTCAGGTAAAGCTCTATGATCCGCCCCTTCGTCAGCTCCTGCTCCATCCTCTTGGCGAGATAGACCTCCTGAACCTTCCGGGAGAGGGTCTTCTCCCGCGACAGGAAGAGGTTCTTGGCGGTCTGCTGCGTGATGGTGGAGGCGCCGCGGGCGAAGCTTTTCCGCTCCAGATCGTACTTGATGGCGTTCTTGATCGCCTTCACGTCGATCCCCTCGTGCCGGTAGAAGTTGTCGTCCTCGGCGAGGATCACCGACCACTTCATCTCGGGAGGAATCAGGCGGGATGGCGTCCAGTAACGGTTCTTCGGCCCCACCACCAGGGGGTGGTACTCGCCGTGCCAGTCCTTCACCTGCACCGTGAGGTTGGTCTTGCGGTCCTTCAGCATGGTGACGGGGGGGAGCCTGTAGACGGAGAAGACGAGATAGCCGGCGTAAAGGACGGCGAGGCAGATAGCAAGCTTGATCAATTTCATCATGAAGCGGCTCCAGTTGCGCGGTCACCGGCTGCCGCACCCGCCATGCCGAGCGCGGTGCGCAGAGCCTGCTTCATGCTGGCGGCCGACCCCCTCCCGGTGCCGGCAAGGTCGTAGGCGGTGCCGTGGTCCACCGAGGTGCGGATTATGGGGAGACCGAGGGTGACGTTCACCCCGTCGTCAAAGTGCAAAAGTTTCAGGGGGATGAGCCCCTGGTCGTGGTACATGCATACCACCGCGTCGTACCCCCCCTGCACCGCGAAGTGAAAAAGGGTGTCGGCCGAAAGGGGACCGTGGGCGTCGATCCCTTCCCGCCGGGCCGCCGAGATCGCCGGGACGAGCACCGTCCGCTCCTCGTTTCCGAAAAGCCCCCCTTCACCGCAGTGAGGGTTGAGGGCGAGGACCGCGAGGCGCGGGTTGGGGCGGAAATACCTGGTGAGCGCCTGATGGGTGATCCGTATCGTGGTAAGGACGCGATCGACCGTGATGAGGGAGGGTACCTTCGAGAGCGGCTCGTGGATCGTCACCAGCGTCACGCGCAGCTTGTCACCTGCGAGCATCATCACCACCTCGGGCGTACCGCACAGGTGGGCGAGGAGCTCGGTATGCCCCGGGAAGGAGTGCCCCGCCGCGTTCATCGACTCCTTGCTGATGGGGGCGGTGACGAGCGCCGCCCCCCGTCCGGCGAGGCATAGCGCTGTCGCCTCGCAGATGTAGCGGTACGCCGCGTCCCCCGCCGCTCGGGTAGGGGAGCCGTATGCCGCGTCGGCGCTCTCCAGACGGGAGACTTCCCTCAGGTACACGGTCCCCGGCGCCGGCTCTTCCGGCGGGAGGTCCTCGACCGTCTCCAGAAGAAGGGGGGCTCCCGTCACCTTCAGCGCGCGCTCCATAACGCCGCGATCACCGAAGAGCAGCGGAGAGCAGGATGAGACGACGGAGGGGTCGGCAAGGCTTGCGGCTATGATCTCCGGGCCGATGCCGCTCGGGTCTCCCATGGTGATGGCGATTACGGGCTTCTTCACGACGACCTCCAGGCAAAAAAGAAGGGGCTTTCGCCCCTTCAGCTTGGTACCCACTCTTTACCAGTTCCCGCCACCTTCTGTCAACGTTTCCCCGCCTGCTCGAGTTGCAGCACACTCCTGTGCACCTTCCCGGTGCCGCGATCCCGCCACTGCAGCCGCAGCTCTTTAGCGCTTTTCGCCTCGCCGGGGAAGAAAAGGAAGCCGTTTGCGAGGTACTGGTCGGGGATACCCTTTCCTTCCAGCCCCTTCTCCCTCAGATCGTCCAGTATCCGGTATGAGTCGTCCGTAGAGGCGGCTTTGCTCCCCCCC
This sequence comes from Geomonas sp. RF6, assembly GCF_021044625.1. Lineage (NCBI taxonomy): Bacteria > Pseudomonadati > Thermodesulfobacteriota > Desulfuromonadia > Geobacterales > Geobacteraceae > Geomonas > Geomonas sp. RF6. The sequence continues at coordinate 1,628,215 of NZ_CP087999.1, forward strand.
CCCATAACGGCCCCGCTCGCTGCACCGACCGCCGCTCCCTTCCCCACAGCCTCACCAACGCTATGTCCCGCGACGATCCCCACCGCCGCGCCGATGACGGTGCCTGCCACGGCGCCCCAGGCGGCACCCTTCCCTGCGCCCCCCATGATTTTCGCCACCTGGGTGGAGCTTTCCAGCCGCTCCATCGCCACGTTGTTTGCCACCATCGGCCAGTAGTTTCCGCCGTAGTCCACGAGGAAGCTCTGGGCGGTCACGAGCTCCAGCGTCCCGCCGCTCTTGTTGTCGAGGACAATCATCACCGGCAGGAGTCCCGCCCCCCGTATGTCGAAGCCGAACGCCTTTTTGGCGACCTTCTTCTCGGAGAACGCCTCTCCGCCGAGGCTTATGCCGTCCTGCTGCAGGTGGTTGTTGTACGCCTCCGGCGGGCGGAAGGAAACGTACTGCGTCTTGTAGGAGGAGCATCCTGTTAGGGAGAGGAGGAAGGCCAGCAGTAGCACGATCGTTCTCATCGATTACCCCCTGATTTCTGCGTTCGCCATACCCCTGCGAAATTATTATACTCTCCCCTTATTCATGCTCAAGGCCGGCGAAGCGGAGCATGAGCTTTTTGGGGCCTACCGAGTCGAACCAGACGATGATTTTCTGGTTGTCCCCTTCCCCCTCCAGCTTGCGCACCGTCCCCGCCCCGAACTGGCGGTGCCGCACCCGCATTCCGATATACACCTCGCCGGTCTCCTCCGGCACGACCCGCACCTCGTTGTCCGCTTCCATCTCCTCCTCGAGGAGAGCGGCGAGGGCGTGGGAGGAGAAGGCCGGTGCGGCCGACGGCGCGGCACGGGTAAATTCCTCTTCCTGGTCGAGGAGCTCCGGCGGCACGTCGTTCAGGAAACGGGCCGGAGGATTCATCTGCTCCTGCCCGAAGATGTGGCGCCGGCGCACGTTCAGAAGATAGAGGCGCGACTTTGCCCTCGTCATCCCCACGTAGCAAAGCCTCCTCTCCTCCTCCATCTGCGCCGGGTCATCGAGTGCGCGGGAGTGCGGGAAGATCCGCTCCTCCATCCCGATCATGAAGACGACGGGGAACTCCAGCCCCTTTGCGGAGTGGAGCGTCATGAGGGTGGCCGACGATTTCTTCCCCTCCCCTTCCGCCTCCAGGTCGGAAACGAGGGCGACCTGCTCCAGGAAGGGGGCGAGCCCCTTCTCCCCCGGCCCCGCTTCGAACGCCTCCATGGCGGTCAGAAGCTCCCGGAGGTTCTCCATGCGGTCGCGCGCCTCGTCGGTCCCCGCCTCTTCCAGGCGCTTTAAGTAGCCGCTCTCCTGCATGACGGTAAGGGCGAGCTCCGGGAGAGGCATCGTCCCGTTCACCTTGCGGAAGCGGGCCAGAAGATCGAGGAAGTCGACGACCCTGCTGCGGGCGGCGCCGGTCAGGAGACCCCCCTTCGCAGCTTCGTGCAGCGCGGCGTAAAAGGTGGTGCCCTCGCGCGAGGCGCCCTCCGAGACGCGATCGACGGTGGTCTGGCCGATGCCGCGGGGGGGGGTGTTGATGATGCGCTTCAGGGCGACGTCGTCCGCCGGGTTGTCCAGCACCCGGAGGTAGGCGAGGATGTCCTTTATCTCGAGGCGGGCATAGAAGCGGAGGCCGCCGACCATGTGGTAGGGGATCCCCCCCGCCACCATGGCATCCTCCACCGCGCGCGACTGGGCATTGGTGCGGTAGAAGACCGCCACGTCGGAGAGATCGCCGCCGCGCCCGAGGTGCCGCTCGATCTCCCGGCAGACAAAGCGCGCCTCCTCCCACTCGCTGCTGAGCCTGCGGTAGATGATCCGCTCCCCTTCCCGGTTGTCGGTCCAGAGCCGCTTCGGCTTGCGGTCCCGGTTCCTCTGCACCACGTGCCAGGCGGCGTCGAGAATGTTCTTGGTGGAGCGGTAGTTCTGCTCCAGCTTCACCACATTGACCCCTGGGAAGTCCCTCTCGAACTCCAGGATGTTCCTGATATCGGCGCCGCGCCAGCCGTAGATCGACTGGTCGTCGTCCCCCACCACGCACAGGTTTCTGCGCTCCCCCGCCAGGAGTTTCACAAGAGAGTACTGCACCGCGTTGGTGTCCTGGTACTCGTCCACCAGGATCCAGCGGTAGCGCTCCCGGTACTTCTGCAGGACGTCCGGATGCTCCTGGAAGAGGCGCACCAGGAGAAGGAGCAGGTCGCCGAAATCGAGCGCGTTGCAGCGCTTCAGCCTCTCCTGGTAGACGCGGTACACGCCGGCGACCGCCCTGGCGAACGGATTGTCGCGGGGTGCCTCATCGACCAGGGTTCCGTTGTTCTTGAACCCGTCGATCGCGGCGGCGAGAGCCTTCGGGGGGTACTTCCGGTCGTCGAGCTTCAGCTCCAGGCAGCACTCTTTCAGGAGCCGCTCGCAGTCCTTGTCGTCGTAGATGGCGAAGCTCGAATCGTACCCCAGGTGGTGGATCTCCCGGCGCAGTATCCGCGCGCACAGGGAGTGGAAGGTGGAGATGAGCGGCGGCTCCCCACCCCCGAGGATCTTTTCCACCCTCTCCCGCATCTCACCGGCGGCCTTGTTGGTGAAGGTCACCGCCAGGATCTGCCAGGGGGGGACCCCCCTCTCCTCGATGAGGTACGCGATGCGGTGCACGATGACGCGGGTCTTGCCGGAGCCGGCTCCGGCGAGTATGAGGAGGGGGCCCTCGCCGTGCAGGACCGCCTCTTTTTGCGGGGGATTGAGGTGTTGCAGCAGTTTCATGACGTCCTTCGGTGGTGGGGATGTTGGAGGTGCTGATATGTCCCGTACGAAAAGTGATAATTCAAGGCCTGACCCCGGGGTCAGGTCTTGAATTATCAGGTTCCGCCGTCGGATTCTACCCAAGCGTCTTTTATAGCACTTGAGGAATTTTTGGTCAAAGACTGTAAAGGTCCGCGCAGGTAGGGGGTGTGAGGAGAGGGGGAACGCCGCCGGGTGGTGCGCCCCCCCATGCTGCTGGGAACTAGCTCTTCTTGCTCGTCCTGGCGTAGAATGCGCTGTACTGCGGAATGGAGGTCGCCTTCTGGCAGGAAGGGCAGATGATCTCCGCTTTCTCGTGATCGGACATGCTCATCTGGACCACGAATGTTTGCGAGCAGGTCTCGCACCGATACTCGTATGTTGGCATGCTCTCTCTCCTCTTTTGGAAGGAAGGGGTGAAACCGCCGGCCCGGGCGGCCCCTACCCCAGAACCTTCAGCCGATTCTCCACGTCTGTTACTCCCAGAAGGTACCAGGCGTCGGCCTCCGCCAGCTCCTTCTCCAGATCGCTTCGCACCGCACCGTCGAGGACGGCCGTGAAGTCGCGGCAGTGCACCCGGACCTGGGCCTCCTGTACGAAGCGGTCCTTCTCCAGCACCATGCGCAGGGCGTCTGTCATCTCCCCGTCGGGGTCGTCCAGCGGATGGGTGACCGAAAGGTTGTTCACCACGTCCCGCGTCCCCCTGCGCCACCACACCAGCACACCGGCGAGCGCCTTGTGGGTGTAGCTCTCGACCGTGCCGCTGAGAGTCACCACCCCCCGGGAGACTTCCACCTCCATTCTCCCGGTGGCGTTACGGGGGGAGGAGCGGAACTCCTTGTCCGCCCCCTGCACCCGAACATAGAGGTCAAAGTCATTGAAGGCGGACTCGCCACTAAGGGCGGCATAGACGAGATCGCCGAGGGCGCCGTCCTCGATCGCCTCCCCCGGCCGGACCAGGAGACGATCCTCCAGGGCGCCCCCGCCGACAAAGGCCGCTGCATATTCGAGCGCCAGCTTCTTCGCCGCCACGCTCTCCACCTCTCCCGCCAGCACCAGCTTTTTCCCGCGAAAGTCCACCTCGATCGGGTGCCGGTGCAGATCAATGCGCCGCTCCTGCTCGAGCGCGGAAACGACGTCCTTTATAATGCGATCCCTGCTATCCATGGGAAGGATCCTCCTCGGCAGCGAGAGAAGCCGTACCGGTGCTGCCTCTATTAAGTATAAGCGGGGCGGGTGTTTGGAGCAATTTTGTGTTACGGGGAGGGGAGTTGCGGGGGCGAGCGGGGCGATACCTCCCTCTCTAAAGGAGCGATTGGTATATGGCAGGGAGCCTGAGGCATGGGCCCCGATTCTGCCCCCCTGCAGGAAGGAAGGCCCGGTAAAGATTCACATTCTTTTATTATTGATTTTTTTCATTATGTCTGCTTTCATAGCCGCGCGGCCTTCCCTGTTACTTTTTTTAACATCGTGTACGGAAAAACCGGATCACCGGGCCTCCCCCCGCTGTCATTTTTTTTAACATCGGCGTACCCCCCTCCGGGAATCCGGTGTTAATTTTTTTACCGCTCCCTCCGGCCACTCCCCAGTGGAAGAGGTGGAGCGCCCCGAGCGGTCCGACAGGCAGCCGTAAAGTAGCGTGCTTTTCCGGCACCTTCCGGCGACACCCCGCTCTTTGCTGCACCATTCCTTTCCAGGCAAGCTTCTTGCTGGAGCGCTCCCAGGAGGAATACATCGATGACCGACCTGCAGAGACCCGGCCAGTTGCCGGCAGTCCTTTTCGTGGACGACGATGCCGATTTCCTGAACGAAATCCGCTTCGTCCTCCTTTCAAACAAGCTTTGCAACGTCGTGACCCTCACAGACAGCAGCAAGGTCCTCTCCGAACTGGAGTCGGCCCCATATTCCATCGTCTTCATGGACTGGATCATGCCGGGGCTTTCCGGCGCCGATCTTCTTCCGGTTATTACCCAGCGCTTCCCCAGCCTCCCGGTAATCATCATGACCGGTGTGAACGACGTCGATACGGCGGTCACCTGCATGAAGCAGGGGGCGCTCGACTACGTGACGAAGCCGCTCGATTCCTCAAGACTTTTGTCGTGCATCAACAGCGCCCTCCGGATCACGGAGCTCTCCGCCCAGAACCGCCTCCTTCAGAACTACCTGATGGGAGAGCCTGTCGTCTGTCCCGGCACCTTCAGCGAAATCCTCTCCAGAAGCGAAAAGATGCAGGCGATCTTCAAGCTCATCGAGACGATCGCCCCCTCCCGCTACCCTGTCATCATCACAGGGGAAACGGGTGTCGGAAAGGAGCTCATCGCCCGCGCGGTGCACAAGGCCAGCGGCCTCACCGGGAGCTTCGTGCCGCTGAACGTGGCTGGGCTCTCGGCCCACATGTTCGAGGATACGTTGTTCGGTCACAACAAGGGGGCTTTCACCGGAGCAAACGAAAGGCGCGACGGGCTCGTGAAGAAGGCGCAGGGGGGGACCCTCTTCCTGGACGAGATCGGGGACCTTTCGCTGGAGAGCCAGATCAAGCTATTGCGGCTCCTCCAGGAGAACGAGTACTACCGGCTCGGCTCGGACGTCCTTTTGAAGAACGAGGCCCGCATCATCGTGGCGTCGAACGGCGACTTCAGCAAGATGATGGAGCAGGGGAGCTTCCGGGAGGACCTGTACCACCGCCTCTGCTACCACCGGCTGCACATCCCGCCCCTCAGGGAACGGCGGGAGGACATCTTGCCGCTGGTGACCCACTACGTGGAGGCGGCTGCGCGCAACATTGGGAAGCACCCGCCGCGCATCTCCTCGGAGCTTCGTTTCATCCTCGAGGCGTACGATTACCCCGGGAACGTGCGGGAACTGATCAACAAGGTGAGCAGCGCCGTGGTGGCGAACCAGACCGGGATCCTCACCCAGAACGATTTTCCGGAGGTTATCGTAAAGGAGCGCGCCGTGAACGACCTGACCCAGAAGCCGGGGAACGGCCAGTTCAACCTGCACGTGGTATTCCCCACCTTCCCCTCCATGGAGGAGGTGGAGATGGTCATGCTCGAGGAGGCGCTGAAGGCTACCGGCGGGAAGAAAAGCGCGGCTGCAGACCTTCTGGGGGTATGCCGCCAGACGGTGCAGAAAAAACTCGCCGAGATGGAGAGAAGGCATCAGGCTCGGGCGTGACGCCTGATCAGATGGTGGGTGGTGTGAGCGGGGGTGACGGCGACGTCACCCCCTGCTGCTTTGCAGGGATGCGCACGAGGACCGTCGTCCCCTTGCCGACTTGCGAGTCGAACTCCAGCGAGCCGTGGTGCTCCGTAATGATGAAATTCGATATATAGAGTCCGAGCCCGCTCCCCCCCTTCTCGATCCTGGTGGAAAAGAAAGGCTCGATCAGCTGTCCCAGGTGCTCGGGGTCGATCCCCACGCCGTCGTCCGCCACCGCGACCTTCACCATCCCCTTTTCCTTTTCATACTCCGCCGAGATGGAGACCTGCCCGCGTTTCCCTTCCGGTATGGCCTGCATCCCGTTCAGGAGGAGGTTTATGACGACCTGCTCGAGCTGGTGCCGGTTTCCCACCACCAGCGGGAGCTCCGGCTGCACGCTGTTGAGCATGGCGATGTTGCCGTAGCGCCCGTGGGCCCGGATGATCGCCATGGCGTCCGCGATGACCTGGGAGATGCTGACGTCACTTCGCAGCTCGCTGCGCTCGCCGGCGTTGAAGTCCCTGAGGTCCTTGATGACCTGCCCGATCCGCTCGCTGGAGCGGCTCACCACCTCGATGGCGGTGAGGAATTCCTCGCGCACCACGCTGTAGATCCCCCCCCCAAGGACGAAATCCCCTTCCTCCCGGGCCACCCCGTCGAGTATGGGAAGCGCGCTCTTCCACCCCTTGGCGAGCTGCTGCGCCGCGAGCTTTATCGCGCCGTTCGGCGTGTTGATCTCGTGCGCCATGCTGGAGACGAGGAGCCCGAGAGAGGTCATCCGGTTCGTCTGGATCAGCTTCGCCATCATCTTTTTGCGCTCTTCGCTCATCTCCCGCTTCATGGAGTTGATGAGCTCCTGCTGCAGGCCGCGGTTCTCCTCCTCCCGGCGCAGGAGGGCGGCAGCGAGCTCGTTCACCGCGTCGGCCGCGTCCCCCACTTCGTCGCTGTCCACCGATCCTATCCGGTGCCGGTAGTCACCCGCACGCAGCGCACGCAGCCCCCCGATGAGGCAGGTGAGGGAGCGGGTGATGCGCTGCACCACGAGGTAGCTGACGGCTGTGGCCGCAACCCAGAATAGGAGCGCGGTGACAAGCGAGGTGAGGACCATGGAGCGGATCAGGAGGGTCAGCTCCTTCTTGTCCATCACCACCTCGACCCGCCCGACCGGCTTTTCGTTGCTCCCCGCGCCGAGGAGGTAACGGCCGGAGTTCCCGGAGAGGCCGGGGGTGACGAGCGCCGAACCGGAGAGGGAGTTCTCCATCATTTGCGCGGGCTCCTCTCCCGCCTCTGCCATAACCTTCCCGTCTGCGTTCATGATGGTGACGCGCTTCACCCCGGGGTGTCGGGCGTACTCCGAGGCGAGCTGGGCAAGGGTGACCCTGTCTTCACTAAAGAGGGGGAGACGGACGGAAGCGGCGAGCATGGTGGCTAAGAGCTGCGATTTTTCTCCGGTGTGCAGCCGGTACGACTGCACCTGCCGCACCATGTAGATCCCGGTGAAGGTCGCGGAAATCACGGCGGTGAACGCGGCGAAGATGATGAAGAGCCGGGTTCGGAAGTTCCACGGGAACTTCCGGCTGCGAGTCACCGCCCCCATCAGAAGTTGGCCTGGCGCGAAGGCGCCTCGTAGAAGATGCCAAGGTGCTTCAGCACCCCCTGGTTTACCTTCAGGATGCTCTTTGCCGGCGACAGCAGCGGGTATTCGTGTACCGGCCTCCCGGCGAGGAGGTCCGCAGCCATCTCCGCAGCCTGGCGCCCCATCTCCTCCCGGTCCGCCTCGATGACCGCCGCCGCGCCGAGCTGCAGGTGCGAGCGGTCAAAGGAGATCACCGGGATCTTCTCAGCCAGGGAGAAGAGGAAGTAGGCTTCCGCAGATTTGTGGTCCACCGCCGAGGCATCCGGAATCATCCAGATCGCATCGACGCTCCCCTTCAGGCTGGCGAGCGCCCCGAGGGCGTCCTTCGGCGAGTTCACCACCCTCGTCACGATCTCGATCCCCGAACGAGCGGCGGACTGCTGCACCTTCCTCATGTAGATCCCGCTGCGGGCGGGGTTGTACAGCACCCCCACCCGTCGGACGTTCATTCCCTCGAAAAGGGGGAAGTGGCGCTCAGGCCTTACGAACAGCTCCACCCCCGTGACGTTCGAGGATGAGCCGTAGAGTCTTGAGAAGCTCAGCGACATGAGAGAAATGACCGGCAAATGGCGCGCACGTTTGGCGGCCGCGAGAGCGCGGTCCCCGACAGCGACGATGACTGAAGGCTTATCCTCCCTGATCACCCGTGCCAGGTCCGCCTCCTGGTAATCGGAAAGGACGATGGTGCGGTGGGAGAAATCCCTGCCGCGCCGGAAGGCGCTCGCCGCCTCCGTATAGACCGGGTCCCTCGTGCTCAGGAGCAAAAGGACCTGGTACGCCTCGGCGACGCACGGCAGGATGAGGAAAAGGACAGCTATGCAGAGGAGAAGGAGTCTTCTCAAAACCGCCACCTCACGCCCCCCTCGAGCCACCTCCGGGGGTTCTTGAACTGGTCCGTCAGGTATTGGTCTCCATCGAAGACGTTGTGCAGGGTGACGAAAAAGTGGGGCATCAAGTCCCCGCGCCCCCAAGGCGTTGCCGTCAGCGTCCCGTCCCATACCATCGCGCCGTACCTGCCGTTCAGGTCCGACTGGAGGTCGGCCATACGCCCGGTAACGGCCACGTCGAGGATGCGACCGTCATCGTAGCGCGCTCCGAGAAGGAGGAGGTGCCGGGGGCGGTTCGGGATGACGCTGTCATCCGAGGTGCGACGGGCGTCGATGAAGGTGTAGCCGAGGAAAAAGGAGGTATGGAAGAAGGGAGCGGTACGCACCTCGGTCTCTACCCCCTCCTTTACCTGGTGCTGCGTGGAGAGATCATCAAGCAGCGCGTCGAGCTCGTTGTGGAAGAGAGTTGCCTTGAGCCACAGGTGGGGAATGGCGCTCGTCTCCACCCCCACCTGGGCCGTCCATACCTTTTCTACAGAGTCGAGGGCAAGAGAGGGAAGGCTGTACCCTTTGGCGACGTAGCTCCGGACCGTGGTCTGCTCGTTTACCTGCCACGTCGCGCCGAAAGACGGGCTCCACTGGTTCCCGGCATTCCCCGTTATGTCGTAGCGGATGCCGGGTGAGATGGAGAAAGGACCGAAGGCGAAGCTGTCGTTGAGGTAGAAGCCCCAGCGGTTTTCCCCCTTGTCCACGCGTTCCCCGTCACGCAGAAAGCTCACCGAGTCCTTGTCCAGATCGACGCCGGCAACAAGGGTGTTGTTGCTGGTATGCAGCAGAAGCTGGACGCTGCCGCCGCTGATCTTCTCGTCCCAGTCCAGGGTGCTGCGAAATACGGTGTCGGGGTAAAGAACAGGAAGGGTTGCCTCGCTGGAGATCCGGTTGTCGTTGCTCGAGTGCCTGGCTGTCAGCTGGAGATCGAGGTATTCGGTCAGGGGCTTGGTGGCGGAGAGAACAAAGGTCAGGCGGCGCCCCCAGCTGTCCTCCTTCGCAGTGATGTCAGGTTGATCTATGGCGAAATTCCCGCGGTTTACCTCCGTGTAGCCGAAAGAGAAGAGGGCCCTTCCACCGCCGGGAAATTCGTAGCTGAGCTTTTGGTAGGCATTCCTGAGCCTCTCGTTGGTATTGGGCTGGAAGCCGCCGGTGCCGAAATAGCCGCCGGAGAGGTAATAGCCGAAGTTTCCTGCAGTGCCGGAGATCTCTCCGCTGTCGTCATTGGTATTGTGCTCACCGTGGGAGGCAGAGATCGTCCCCGAGAGCTTCCGATCCGGCTCCGGTGACTTGGTGACTATGTTGATGATGCCTCCCAGGGCAGGCCCCCAGCTGGAGGAGGCAGCACCTTTGGAGACCTCGATCCTTTCGACGATGCGCGCAGGAATGAGGCCGAGATCGGGGAAGTTCGACATCAGGTTGTTCCACGGTATGCCGTCGAAAAGCACGAGGACGTGGTTGTAGTCGGCCCCTTGGACGGTGATGCTCACGACGCTCGCCGGTCCGGTCTGGAGATCGACCTGGATCCCGGGAATCAGCTTGAGAATGTCACTTACGGTATGGGCGTTATGAGCCTCTATCTCCTCTGCGCTTATGACGGATACGTTCTCGGCAGTCCTCGAGACGGGCCTGCTGAATCTCCCGGTGGCGATCGTGTCAGCATCTGAGCTGCCCAAGACAGAGAGCGTCTCCTCTTCCAGTTCTTCACCTCTCAGGCCGGGAGGGGAGAGACAGAAAAAGAGGAGGCAAGTCACCAGCAGGACGCTGAGAGTGTGGAGTCGTGGCCTATGTCTTTCGATATGTCTCAGGGTAAACCTCACGGATATATTTTTTTTAATTTTTAGTTGTATTTCATTTGAACTTACTCTATAACCTAAAGCAGATTTAGAGTCCAGCACTTTCACACTCAGAAGGAGGTGAGACGCATGTTGACAGAAATCTTGGAAATTCATGATGAAGGAACCTGCCCGGCGGCGGTATCCCCGCAATTTACCTGCTGCTACCTTGCGTACATGGGCGTCGTACAGCGCTGAGAACTTCGGGCGGGGGGCCACATCTGCCCCCCCGCTTGCCTGCCCACCCGCCTTACTTCCCACCCCAAGGGGTATCTACAATGAAAGCATTGGCACCCTCGTGCTACCTGAAGTCCTACCCCTCCGCGCAGGGGGACAAAGTCCTTCTCTACTCCACGCTGCACGGCTCAAAGCTTACCGTTTCCAAAAGCCTCGCCGAAGCCATCACGAGCGGCACTGTGCCTGAGGCCCATGTCGAGACGCTCCAGCGCCTGGGGATCCTGGTGCCGGACCGGGAGCGCGAGCGCCAGCAGATGATGGAGCTTTTGCAGGAGCTTGACCGGCGCAACACCCTCTTCTGCGCGGTTGTCACCCTGAACCTCGACTGCAACCTCGCCTGCAGCTATTGCTACGAGTCCCCCTTCCGTTGCAGCAGCTACATGACGGAGGAGACTGCAGACCTTGTGGTGCAGGCCCTTCTGAATCATCCCCTTGCCGCTTCACGGGATCTGAGGGTCGAGTTCTATGGCGGTGAGGCGCTCCTATCGGTGCCCCTGATGCGCAGGATCTCGACGCAGCTCAAATCAGCGGTCGAGGCACGGGGAAAGGCCTACTCCTTCAGCATCGTCACCAACGGCACACTCCTCAACCGGCGCACGGTGGAGGAACTCCTCCCCCTCGGCCTGAGCAGTGCCAAAGTCACCCTGGACGGTCCCCCCCGGATTCACGACCAGCAGCGTCCCTTCACCTCCGGAAGGGGGAGCTTCGCGGCCATCCTGGCGAACCTGAAGGAGATCTGCGCCCTCCTTCCCATTCAGCTCGGGGGGAACTTCAGCCAGGAAAAGTACCGCGAGTTTCCGGAGCTCCTTGACATCCTCGTCCAAGAGGGGATTTCCCCCGAGTCCATCGCAGCTGTACAGTTCACAGCCATCGCCCCCAAAGCAGACGAGGCGGGACTGCCCGAGTTCACCGCCGGTTGCGCCTGTTCAAGCGAGCCGTGGCTAATGGAGGCATCCCTCTATCTGCGGGAAGAGACGCTGAAGCGCGGTTTCAGGGTGCAGAAACCGAAGCTCTCGGCATGCATGGTGGAATCGGAAAACAACATGGTGATAGGGTATGACGGCGGGATCTACAAATGCCCGGCATTCATGGGATGGCAGGACCTGCGCATCGGGACGTTGACGGAAGGGGTACAGGAGTATGCGGAGTCTCACGGTGTGGGAGCCTGGAAGCAGGAGGAATGTCTCGACTGCGCGTACCTCCCTATCTGCTTCGGCGGCTGCAAGTACCTGCAACGGCTCAATACCGGCTCGGTAGCGGGGGTCGATTGCCGCAAGGAGCTCCTCGACGCCACCTTGGAGAAGACGTTGCGGCAGGACCTGGCTGCAGGGCGGTAGACAGGTCAGTTTGTCACCTTTTTTAACAGCGGCCTTCGCCGGGGCTGGCTTTTCCGCGGCTCCTGTTAATATTTTTACCGGCCAACCGGCAGCAATTCCGCAGTGGAATCCGCCACCTGGCACCACGTGTTGCTTTTCTTAACCCTCCGTCCCCGCATTTGGCACCATACGGGCGTCGGCAGCAGGCGCCCCGCCCCTGCCCGAAGAGTCCTCTTTCCTTTTCTGATCAATCCAGCCACAAATCGTGAGCGGCTGTATACCACCGTCAGCACAGAGCAATCGCCGACCAGGTCACCGGGGTTAAGTCTCAGGCGACGCTGAGCCCGGCTCTGCCTCCCCCGTTCTGGCATCATTCTTGTTATCTCCGACCCTGGCTCATCGCGAAGACGTCCCGCTGCCCAGGAGAAGAAGAATGGTCTTTTTCAAGTACAGGAACCTGATTCACCAGCTGGATCACCAGGCTTTCGACCGGCTTCTTCAGCCGGGGGATACAACACTCTATTCCGGGATCTATCGCTGCGAGGTATGCGGCTACGAGATCGTCTCCACAAAAGGTGATTCGATGCCGCCGGAACACCATCATAAGCACACCCTGGCGCAGGGGCCGATCAGCTGGCGCCTCATCGTGCGCACCATCCAGAAAAACCCGGACGTGGCAAGAGATAGGGAGTCGCGAAACCGCGGGTACCTGGAAAGGTAACCAGTCTCTTCATGCCTGAGCACTGTAGGCCGTGATAAGCCGCAGGCGTTCCCGGCATCGGCGCAGCCGATACGCAGGTGCAACGGAGTGCCGGAACGCTGCGCTTATTCCGTCCTACATCTCGAAGTCGGTACGCGAAAAAAAAGGGTCCATCCGGGAATTCCGGGGGAGCGTGCGTACATCGCCACGAAGCACTGCAGAAGGCCCAACGTTCCCCCCTTTGCGAAGGGGGGGCAGGGGGGATTTGATCTTCGAGTCACCTCTGAACCGCAGCCCGTTTAACAGTACATCTCGGTCGTCGAACCGCAGTGCTGCACTCTAAAGATCACGACATGGGCACCACCAGTTTTTGCTTGAGACCACAGCAGTTGCGACTTTGCAGGGCCGTCCTGGCCAAGTCAAATCTCCCCTGTCCCCCCTTCGCAAAGGTGGGGACCTCGTGCGGCCCTTCATTGGAACATACTACGGCTTCCCTGGAATTCTCCGATGAGCCCAAAAAAGGGCCGCCCACGGTGGGAACGGCCCTTTTTCTTCTTGCGACTGCAGCGGATGGCGTTGATTACCCGCCATAGGTGAGGTTGTTCAGGAGATCCTCCGATTCCTTCAGGTTCCGCTCCAACGTTCTCAACTCGTCAGGTGTATAGAGCGAAGCTCCTTTCTGGATCTCCGTCTTCAGCTTGGAGATTTTCTGCGGCAGGCTGTCGACCTCCCGGTCGCAGTTCTTCACCAGCATCTGGCATTCCTTGAGGCACTTCGGGTCGTGCCCGGGCTTTGCATCATTGGCCGCCATAGCAGTTCCACTCGCCATCAGAATCGTTGCTGCCAATATCACCATAAGTTTCTTCATTGCTTCCTCCTGGAGGTAAAGTGCTATGAGTCTTTGTCTCCTTAGAGCAGCAGGCGTGCCAACTTGTAAGACGTCTAAATAACTCAGCTTTACCACCACAAGGCATTCCACCGGCTGCAGAATATTCCTCCGCTACGAAGAATATTCGGCACGAGGTACCCCGCCGAGGCAAGAAGGCGCGGTGCTATAGTTACGATATGTCCAGCATCTTCACCCACGCCATCACCGGGGCGGCTCTCGCCGTCCTGGCGGAAAAGGAGCCCTCCGCCGCCACCATCTCCGTCGCCGCGCTGTGAGCCTTTCTGCCGGACGGCGACGGCATCGGCTACCTTCTCGGCATCCCTTACGGCTCACTCTTCGGTCATCGAGGCTTCCTCCATTCCCTCACCTTTGGAGCACTGGTTGCCGGCGCCTCCGCCCTCCTTCTCTTCCGCCAGGACCGACCGCTCTATCACTTCCTCCTCTTTTTCGCAGCGGTGGCAAGCCACGGTGTCACCGACGCCATGACGGACGGCGGCCTCGGTGTCGCCTTCTTCTCCCCTTTCGACACGAAGCGATACTTCTTCCGCTTCCGCCCGATTCTTGTTCCGCCTATCGGGATCGGCCCTTTCTTCACCAGGTACGGCTTTACCGTCCTCATGAGCGAGGTGCGCTGGGTCTGGCTGCCGCTGGCAGTGGGGATCGTGGCGGTTCGAACGCTGCGTGAGGTGCTCGGCAGGTAGCCTCTGTTGCGAAATTCAGTTGAAGGGGCAGGTCGGGAAGGGAGTTACGTCTTGATGGTTGGGGGAGCGGTGCTTTGGTTACCTCACCGCTCCTTTTTTGTGATCCTGGAGAGGAGCTCGCGGGCCTGGAACATCGCCATGAAGGGGTTCCCGATGCTAACCTTTTCCTTCTGACTTGTTTCATTTTCACTGCTGGTCGACGAGTCTTCACACCCGGAAAATTTCCCCGTAGGTTCACCCACTCTTTTCATAGATCCTCCCGAGGCAGGCTCACCACCATTATAGCAGCACTGCTACCGAAGAAAGGCGGCCGGGCGCGACTGGTCCGGCTTCACCCTCCCTTTCGGTCGCGTCACATCCGAAAGGCCCCCCTTCTCTTCCTCATAAAGTTATTTACCATTTAAACGAGGAGGTGCGATGAATAGCAAGCTGCTGAAGGAAGCTATCTTTGGCAAACGCCTGAGAACCGAGGAGGAGGAGACCGAGCAGCTTTCAACGATGCCGGCGATCCCGGTGGTGGGGCTCGACGCCCTCGCCTCGGCGGCTTACGGTCCGGAAGCGGCACTGACGGTCCTCATTGTGCTGGGCAACGTCGGATCAAGATACATCACCCCCATCGTAGGGTGCATAATCGTTCTCCTCACCCTTGTGGCCCTCTCCTACCGGCAGACCATCCCGGCCTACCCGCAGGGGGGCGGGTCGTACACGGTAGCTTCCCAGAACCTCGGCACCCTCCCCGGTCTTCTCGCCGGGACCGCCCTCTGCATCGACTACATTCTCAATGTTGCCGTCGCGACCTCGGCAGGTGTCGCGGCCCTTGTTTCCGCCGTCCCGCGTCTTCTGCCGTACACGCTGCCACTGTGCCTCGGGCTGCTCCTTTTCCTCATCGTGGTGAACCTGCGCGGGGTCCGCTCCGCCGGCATTCTCTTCCTCGTCCCTACCTACCTCTTTATCGGCTGCCTCGCCGTCACGGTCGCCATCGGCCTGTACAACGTCGTGGCGACGCATGGGCACCCCGTCCCGGTGCGCCCTCCCCCTGTCGTGCCGGTCTCGGTGCACAGCGCAGGTGCCTGGCTTTTGCTGCGCGCCTTCGCCAGCGGGTGCACAGCATTGACCGGGGTGGAAGCCGTCAGCGACGCGGTCCCCATTTTCCGGGAGCCGCGCACCGTGCGGGCGAAGCGGACCCTCACCGTCATCATGGCGGTACTCGCCTTTCTCCTGGCGGGGATTGCCATTCTTGCGCACTACTACGGCATAACCGCGACCTCTCCGGGGCAGTCGGGGTACCAGAGCGTCCTTTCCCAGATCATTGGAGCCGTTGCCGGGCGCGGCGCCTTCTACTACCTGGCGATCTCCTCCATCCTCGCCGTCCTCCTTCTTTCCGCCAATACGAGTTTCGCCGACTTTCCCCGCGTCTGCCGCCTCCTCGCCCTCGACACTTTTCTCCCCGCCGAGTTCGCGCACCGGGGGCGGCGCCTCGTCTTCTCCGCCGGCATAATCGTCCTCGGCATTTTTTCCGCACTTCTTCTGGTCGCCTTCGGCGGGGTCACCGACAGGTTGATCCCCCTCTTTGCCGTGGGGGCTTTCACCGCATTCACCCTGTCGCAACTCGGTATGGTCTTCCACTGGAAGCGCTCCGAGGAGAAAAACGCCAGGCACCGGATGATTCTGAATGGCATAGGCGCCGTGACCACGGGAGTGACTCTCATCGTCATAGCGGTCGCGAAATTCGCAGAAGGAGCCTGGCTCACCATCATCGTCATGCCCCTCCTGCTCGTCGTCTTTCTGCGCATACGGCGATACCACGAATCGATCGAGCAGAAGCTGGAAGAGGTCGACGGGCCGCTGGAGCTCGAAGACATCCCCGCGCCGATCATGGTCGTGCCGCTGAAAAGGCTGAACAGGGTAACGAGAAAGGCGATCCGGGTGGGGCTCTCCTTCGGCCTCAATGTCTTCGCCGTCCAGGTTGTGGCCGAGGAAGCAAACATGGAGGACCTGACAGAGCGGTGGCGAGCCCTCGTGGAGGAGCCGGCGCGCCAGGCAGGACAGCCGGTCCCGAAGCTCGTCGTGGTGAGTTCCCCCTACCGGGAGTTCTTCGGCCCCCTTTCCCACCAGGTGAAGGTGCTGTCCGAGCACTACCCCGACCGGCAGGTGGCGGTGATCATTCCGGAGCTGGTGGAGAAGCGGTGGTACAACTTCCTCTTCCGGCACCGTGCGACCCTCCTGAGGGAACTCATCCTCCTGCGCGGAGGGCCGCAGATTCTGATCATCACGGTGCCGTGGTACGTCGGGAAGAAGGACAAGTTCGAGGGGTAGCGGCAGCGCGTGCCCCTGGAGGTGGCATCGCAGGAGGTGCGATTGCATGGAAGTCGTGCATTGTCGCTTTTTTATGAGATATTTGTGAAGTTACGCCGTCGCGTAGCAGAATGAAGACAGACGGAGCGAAGGAGGGAAAAATGAAGGGAAAGAGAGCATGCTTTGCAGTCACAGTTGCAGCGATACTTTGTGCATCCCTTGCCATGGGCCAGTCACAGACGTTCCCCCAGGGAAGTGCGACTCCTTCCGAAAGTTGCGGAAAGTGCCACAGGGCGATCTACCGCGAGTTTGCCTTCGGTTTCGGTAGCGACATCCTCTTCAAGCCGACCACCATGCCGGGAAAGGAGGGGGATAAACTCTCACTCCCCGCCAACGTCTCCGGCACGGCGACGGCCCACGCGATTGCCGGGGTCGACCCGTACCCGGTACATTCGCGCGAGGCTGAGGAGGGGGGGAAATCGTGCAACGTCTGCCACTATCCCGAGTCCTTTGCCATTCCCGACATGGAAGCCCCGGAACTCTCCAAGCCGAAGGCGCGCCCGAAGGATAAAGAGGCGGGGGGGCTCACCTGCGCGAGCTGCCACCTGACGCCCGAAGGAAAGATCCGGGGGGCGCATGTGGTGAAGGCACCGCACGATACCGTCGCCGATCCCGCAATCCATACCTCCGCCATGTGCGCCTACTGCCACGCCATGGGGAAGAGAGTGGTGGGGAAGCAGACGCAGACCTTTCTGGAGTGGCGCGAGGACTTCTACAAGCCGACCCTCGGCCTGCAGCAGTGCCAGGACTGCCACATGCCGCGCACCATGCGGAAGATCGCGGAGGAGTACGACAATCCGGAGCGCGCAGTGGCGCGCCATCTCTGGACCGGAGGGCGGTCGCAGCAGCGGCTGGCGAGTGCGCTCGGCCTCGTGGTGACGCAGCCCCTGGAGGGGAAGCCGAACCTCGCATTCCACGTCATCAACATCGGGGCGGGACACTCCGTTCCCACCGGCTCCAACAGGCGGGCGGTATACCTGAAGGTCGAAGTGACGGACAGGAAAGGGAAGCTCGTCGCAGGGAACGACTGGATGTTCGCGCCGTGGTACGGCGCGCGTCCGGACGACAAGAAGTTCCTGGAGGAAGACAAGAAGCGTCCTGACGCGGTCGCCGCCATGCAGGCGGATGCGCAGGGGCCTCACGAGAGCACCATCCGTGCCGGCGAGGAGCGGACACTTCCCTGGACGCCGAAACTGAAGCCGGGAGAGTACACGGTGAAGGCGTGCCTCATCTACGACCTGAACCGGTACAATGCCCGCACCTTTACCGACGACCAGACGGAGATGAACAGTACGACCCTCACCGTGAGAGTCAGAAGATGACTTACGACCCGGCGGCCCCCCGCCCCTGACGGGAGGGGGTCAGGGGGTGGGTGAAGCTGCTGTCTGCGAAACGGTGGCACCTCCCCCGCCCTAGCCCTCCCCCGCAAGGAGAGGGACATCTCTGAACGTGCCGAAAGGGGCCTGCGCTGCCAGGCCCCTTTTTTCGTGCTCAGGAAACGGTGCACTCGCCAAGTGATAAAATTAAACATAATTAATATTTTGCCGCGACTGTCCACGGAACGATAGCATCACCTAAACGAGCCGGAGGATCCCATGAACACACCGGAAAAGAACATGCTCCTCTCCCCCCGATGGCTGATGACCGCCATCATCACCTTTATTTTCGGCTTCTCCGTGCTGGGCTACCTGGCCTACCGGAGCGGCACCGACCAGCCTCCCATCCCCCAGGAGGTCCGTTCCACCGATGGCACTCTCCTCTACTCCAAGGCCGACATCCTCGGGGGGCAGCACCTGTTCCAGAAATACGGGCTGATGCAGTACGGCACCCTTTTCGGCCACGGCGCCTATCTCGGGCCGGATTTCACCGCGCAATACCTGCACATCAGCGGAGAGAAGGCGCTGGGATTCTACACGGGGCAGGGGATCCCTGCCGCAGGAGCGGCGGAAAAGGTGCGCTCCGAGCTGAAGACCAACACCTACGACTCCGCCACCGGGACAGTCACCTTCTCCGCTGCCCAGGCACGCGCCCACGCGGAAATGATCGACTACTACCGGAAGTGGTTCGGGCCGGCAGAGACGCAGCAGGGGCTGCGCCGCCCCTTCCTCAGCGACCCGGAGGAGATCCGCAGGCTTACCGCCTACTTTTCCTGGTCTGCCTGGGTCAGTGCCGCCCAGCGTCCCGGAACGAGCCACTCCTATACCAACAACTGGCCTCCTGACGAATTGGCCGGCAACAAGCCGACCGCCGGCGTGCTCCTGTGGAGCGTCCTGAGCCTCGTGGCGCTCCTCGTCGGCACCGGCCTCATCCTCTTCATCTTCGGCCGCTACGAAACTCTGGGGTGGCACGCAGCGGACGACTACCCGTCGCAAAAGATGGAGGCGCCGGAGAAGGTTCGCCTCACCCCCTCGCAGCGCACAGTGGCATGGTACTTCCTCGTCGTCGCTGGTCTCTTCCTCCTCCAGGGGCTTCTGGGGGGGGTCAACGCGCACTACCACGTCGAACCGGCAGGGTTCTACGGCTTCTCCCTCGGCGACATCCTGCCGTACAACCTCTCCAGGATGTGGCACGTGCAGCTCGCACTCTTTTTCGTGGCATCGAGCTTTCTCGCCATGGGGATCTTCCTCACCCCCATGATCGCGGGGAAAGAGCCGCCGCACCAGGAGAAGCTTGCACTCCTGCTCCTCGGAGCGCTGGTCGTCGTGGTGCTGGGAAGCCTGGGAGGCGAGGCGGCGAGCCTGAAAGGGCTTCTGCCGACCAGCGGGCCGTGGTTCTGGGTCGGGTCGCAGGGGTGGGAATACCTCGACCTCGGGCGACTCTGGCAGATCCTTCTGACGGTGGGGATGATACTGTGGCTCGTCATACTCATCCGCGGCATGGCGGAGAGGCTCAAAGGGGAGCACCCGGGGAACATGCCGTGGCTCTTCGTGTACAGCGCCGTCTCCATCCCCCTCTTCTACGCCGCCGGGATGCTGTACGGCAAGAACACCAACGTGACGCAGATAGAGTTCTGGAGATTCTGGGTCGTGCATCTCTGGGTGGAGGATTTCCTTGAGCTCTTCACCACCATCATGGTCGCCTACGTCTTCATGCTCCTCGGCGTGGTACGGGCGCGGGTGGCCACGACCATCATCTACCTCGACATCATCCTCTACTCCATCGGAGGGGTCATCGGCACCATGCACCACATGTACTTCAACGGCACACCTGAAGTGCACATGGCGCTCGGAGCCTTTTTCTCCGCGATGGAAGTCATCCCGCTCCTGCTTCTCACCTACGAGGCGTGGAAGTTCATGCGGCTGGGCGCCCCGGCAGGGAGCACGATGCTGAGTACAGCCGGCGAGATGTTCCCGCACAAATGGGCGGTGATGTTCCTGATCGCGGTCGGCTTCTGGAACTTTCTTGGCGCGGGGGTCTTCGGCTTCCTCATCAACCTGCCGATCGTGAGCTACTACGAAATTGGCACCCAATGGACCGCGAACCACGGGCACGGCGCCATGATGGGGGTGTACGGCATGCTCTCCCTCGGCTTTTTCATGTTCGTCGCGCGCTACTTCCTCCCGCTCGATCGCGCCAGCAACAGGGCGATGGGGATCGCCTTCTGGTGCACCAACATCGGGCTTGCCTGTATGCTCTTTGTGAACCTCTTTCCGGTCGGCCTTCTCCAGCTGAACCAGATACTCTCCACCTCGTACTGGCATGGGCGAGAGCCGGAGTTCTTCATGCAGCCGCTGGTGCGCCTCTTCGAGTGGCTGCGCCTCCCGGGCGACACCCTCTTCATCGTGGGGATCCTCCCTGTCGTCTACCTGGCGGTGCGGATGTTTGTGAACAGAAACCGTGAAGGGGTCTGACCCCGGCAACGAAGCCGAAAGGGCCGCCAGCTTTTGTGGCGGCCTTTTTTTTGTGTTCTTCTGGGAATTCCGGGGGAGCGTGGGTACATTGCCACGAAGCACTGCACAAGGCCTAACGTTCCCCCCTTTGCGAAGGGTCTTCCGGGAATTCTGGGGAACGCGCTACAAAGATCCGGGTGCCCCCACGCTGGAGCGTAGGCATCTTGCCTGCGATGGCGGCGCAGCCGCCACAGACCGCGCGGCTGGCGCCGCGGTACAGGCTGGGAAGCCTGTGCTCCAGCGCGGCGCCACTAGTGTCCCCTCACGTCAACGGAAGTGACCGAGCTGAATTCCCGGAATTCCCGGATGAACCTTCGCAAAGGGGGGGACGCGACGCCTCATGCGGCCCTTCATTGGAACATACTACTGCTTCCCCGGAATTCTCGGGGGAGCCTTTTTTGTGTCACGTAATAAGCCGGGTGGAGCCGTCCGGCACATTCCCCACTCTTCTCAGGAAGAAATCATTGTAGGCCGGAATAAGCGGAGCGTTTCCGGCAGAACGTGCCCGAACCACTAAACTTGTTGCAGGTAAATTAAACAAATCTCTTGCACCAGCCGGCACTATTCCTGTAAATACGTACCATCCTGTAACTTCTCCCTTCCAGTCCACCGTCTCTGTGACAGAAAACCGACGTGCAATGACAGTGATTTCCCTTCGTCCTTACCAGAGAATGACTGTTACTTCGACTCGTCACACGGGCGCGCGGGTCGTTGCGGCTTTCGCCCTTGCGGCGATTTGTGGCTGCGCGGTAGGACCCGATTTCCACAGACCCGCAGCACCGACAGTGGAGAGGTACACCGCGACGCCGCTTCCTGCCGCGACTGCCGCCGCCCCCGTTGCCGATGGGGAGTCGCAGCGTTTTGCGGCGGGCGGCACCATCCCGGCGCAGTGGTGGACGCTCTTTCGCAGCAAAAAGCTGGAGGAACTGGTAGCACAGGCGCTGAAGGCGAACCCGACGCTGGCCGCGGCCGAAGGCGCCCTTCGCCAGGCAGCCGAGCTTCGCCGCGCCCAGTTCGGCGCCTTCTTTCCCGCCCTCGACGGAACATTCTCCGCCGAGCGGAGCAAGATCAGCGGCGCCACCTTCGGCCAGCCCGATGCCCCCTCTTCCCTCTTCACCCTCTACAACGCGTCACTCAATCTCTCCTACAATCTCGACCCCTTCGGCGGAAATCGCAGGCGCCTGGAAGCCGCACAGTCCCAGGTCGATTACCAGGAGTTTCTGCTGGAGGGTGCGCGGCTGACACTCGCCGGCAACATCGTCACCACCGCGGTCCAGGAGGGGTCGCTGCGTGGGAGGATACGTGCGCTTTCCGCAATCATAGCCTCCCAGGAGGAACAGCTTAAGCTGGTAGAGCTGCGCCAGCAACTTGGAGCCGCGGCCCTTAGCGAAGTTTTGGCGCAGCAGGCGGTCCTTGCCGACACGCGGGCGGCTCTCCCGCCGCTGGAGAAGGCGCTGGCGCAGACGCGGCATCTGCTCGCCGTGCTGGCCGGCCGCCTCCCGCAAGATGCCGGTACCTTTCCAGAGTTCGAGCTGGAGGATTTCGTCCTGCCACAGGCGCTTCCGGTCAGCCTCCCCTCCGAGGTGGTGCGCCAGCGTCCCGACGTCCGCGCCTCGGAGTCGCTGCTGCACACCGCCTCCGCCGAAGTCGGGGTCGCCCGCGCCGACCGTTTCCCCGCCCTGACCATCACCGGCTCCCTCGGGTCGCAGAGCTCGAGCGCCGGCAGTATCTTTTCGTCCGGGACGATGGTGTGGAACCTGGGGGCGGGGCTCACGCAGCCTCTCTTTCGCGGAGGGGAGTTGAAGGCAAGAGAGGCGGCCGCGCGTGCCGCCTACGACGAGGCGGAGGCGCAGTACCGGAACACGATACTCTCCGCATTTCGCGAAGTAGCCGATGTCCTGCGGGCTCTGGAGGTCGACGCCCGGGCGCTGAAGGCGCAGGCGGAGGCGGAGGGCGCGGCCGCCGGCTCCCTTGTCGTGGCGCAGGAGGAGTACCGGTACGGCGCCACGAGCTATCCCACGCTGCTGAACGCCATCCAGCAGCAAAAGCGCGCCGAGCTCACCCTCATCGAAGCGAGAGCCGCCCGTCTCGCCGACAGCGCCGCCCTTCTGCAGGCGCTCGGAGGCGGCTGGTGGAACCGCGAGAGGGAACGCAGGACGGAGTAGAAGGAGCAGGAACGTCGCAATGTAGGCCGGAATAAGCGCAGCGTTTCCGGCAATTGCCGGCATCACCACCACGGCCACCGACAAAGCAGACGCGCCCCATCATCTGGAACGCCGATCGAAGCGCTGGAGCATAGGCTTCCCAGCCTGTGCCGCGGCGCCAGCCGCGTAATGTGGCGCCCCAGCCGCCATCGCGGGCAAGATCGCTGCGCTCCAGCACGGGGGCGCTGTGGTACCGAGAGTGCTCTATTTCCATCGTCCGGCAGCGCAAGAATGCCGGGAACGCCTGCGGCTTATCCCGGCCTACACAGGCGCCAGTCGCCAATGTGGCGGCCCAGCCGCCATCTCACGCAAGATGCCTGCGCTCCAGCGCGAGGGGCCCCGGCAGATAGGAAAGCAGAAGCAGCGATGTAGGCCGGAATAAGCGCAGCGTTTCCGGCAGCTGCCGGCATCACCACGACCGGCCAATCTGCGGAGACTTTTGAATCCAGGAGCACCCATGAAAAAAAAGCGCATCCTCTTCACCCTCCTGGGGCTGATACTCGTGATCGCGGTCCTCGCCGGGATCAAGGCGCTCCAGATCGGGACGATGATCGATCAGGGGAAAAAATTCGTACCCCCTCCGGAGACTGTCACTACCGCCGTCGTCAAAGGTGAGGAGTGGGAGAGCGCGCTCACGGCGGTGGGATCCCTCACAGCCGTCCAGGGAGTCACAGTCGCGGCCGAGATGGCCGGCAAGGTGGTGAAGATCGGCTTCCAGCCGGGGCAGTCGATCGAGCGGGGCGCGCTCCTCGTCAGCCAGGACACCTCCTCGGAGGAGGCGCAGCTCGCGGCGGCAGTCGCCCAGGCGCGGCTGACCCGCACAACCCTGGAGCGCGACAACAAGATGCTCGCGGTAAAGATCATCTCCCAGGCGGATCACGATACCGCCGTCGCGGGTCACGAACAGGCGGTCGCTCAGGCGGACAACGTGCGGGCCACCATCAACAAGAAGAACATAAAGGCTCCCTTCAGCGGCCGCCTCGGCATCCGACAGGTAAACCTGGGGCAGATGCTGCGCGAGGGGGACCCGGTGGTGACGCTGCAGTCTCTCGACCCCATCTTTGCCGACTTCAGCCTCCCCCAGCAACAGCTCGCCCAGCTGCGCACGGGGCAGACGGTGCAGGTCACCTGCGACGCGGTCCCTGGGGCGCAACTCACCGGGAAGATCACCGCCATCAACCCTCTCGTCGACGCAGAATCGCGCAACGTGAAGGTGCAGGCGACCGTATCCAACCGCGGCGAGCGGCTGCGCCCCGGCATGTTCGTCAATGTGGCGGTCGGGCTCCCGGTGCGCCAGAAAGTCCTCGTCATCCCCGCCACCGCGGTCCTCTATGCACCATACGGCGACTCCGTCTTCCTCGTGGTCGACGATCCGAAGAAGCGCGGAGGCAAGGTGCTGCGTCAGCAGTTCGTGCGCCTCGGGGAGCACCGGGGGGACTTTGTGGCGGTAGCCAGCGGGGTGAAGGAAGGGGATACGGTCGTCACCACAGGGGTCTTCAAGCTCAACAACGGGCAGTCGGTGCTGGTGGACAACCGGCTCGCACCCCCCTTCAGCGCCAAGCCGAAACCGGAGAACAACTAAGGGATGAAGCTCACCGACCTTTTCATCCACAGACCGGTACTTGCCGTGGTGGTGAGCCTGATCATCGTCATCGCCGGGATCCAGGCGATACGCACGGTGAAGGTGCGCCAGTATCCGCACAGCGAAAACGCCACCATCACCGTCACTACCGTCTATGTCGGCGCGAGCGCCGACCTCGTGCGCGGCTTCATCACCGCCCCGCTGGAGCGCGCCATCGCCGCGGCGGACGGGATCGAGTACATGGAGTCGCAGAGCACCCTCGGCCTCTCCACGATCAGCATCCGCCTGAGGATCAACTTCGACTCCACGAAGGCCCTTGCCGAGATCAGCTCCAAGGTCGACCAGGTACGCCGCGACCTGCCGCTGGAGGCCGAGGTCCCCACCATCAACGTGGAATCCGCCGACAGCCGCTTCGCCTCAGCCTACCTCTCCTTCAGTTCCGATATCCTGAAGCAGAACGAGATCACCGACTACCTCGTGCGGGTCGTGCAGCCGCGCCTCTCCGCAGTCCCGGGGGTCCAGCGCGCGGACATCCTCGGCGCCCGCACCTTCGCCATGCGGATCTGGCTGAGGCCGGAGCGCCTTGCCGCCCTGAACGTCACCCCTACCCAGATCCGCGAAGCGCTGCGCGCCAACAACTTCCTCTCCGCGCTCGGCAGCAGCAAGGGAAGCTACATCCAGGTGAACCTCACCGCCGACACCAACCTCAGCACGGTCGATGACTTCAAGAAGCTCGCGCTGCGCCAGAGCGGCGGGAGCATCGTGCGGCTCGGGGATGTGGCGGACATCGTGCTCGGCGCGGAAAACTACGACACCGACGTGCGCTTCTCCGGCGAGACCGCCGTCTTCATGGGGATATGGCCGCTGCCCAACGCCAACTCGCTCGACGTCATCAAGCTCGTGCGGCGCGAGATGGGGGACATCGAGCGCCAGCTTCCTACCGGGCTGAAGGCGCGCGTCGCCTACGACGCCACGAGCTACATCTCGGATGCGGTGCACGAGGTGCTGCACACCCTGGGGGACACCCTCCTCATCGTGGTGGTGGTGATATTCCTCTTCCTCGGCTCCTTCCGCTCCGTCCTCATCCCGATCGTCGCCATCCCGGTCTCCCTCATCGGCGGCGTCTTCCTCCTGCAGGCTTTCGGGTTCACCATCAACCTCCTGACCCTCCTCGCCATCGTCCTCTCGGTCGGGCTCGTGGTCGACGACGCCATCGTCGTCGTGGAGAACGTGGAGCGCCACATAAGCGAGGGGCTCCCCCCCCTTGAGGCGGCGCTGGTCGGGGCACGGGAGCTGGTGGGACCGATCATCGCCATGACGGTCACCCTTGCGGCGGTTTATCTCCCAATCGGGTTGCAGGGGGGGCTCACCGGATCCCTCTTCCGGGAATTCGCCTTCACCCTCGCAGGGGCGGTGACCATCTCCGGGATCGTGGCGCTCACCCTCTCCCCCGTCATGTCATCGCGCCTCCTGAAGCCCGGCATGGAGGAGCACGGCTTCGCCGGGAAGATCTCCCGGGACTTCGCCCGCTTCAGGAGGTTCTACGGACGGCTTTTGGACTTCACCCTCGACGCCCGTCCCGCGGTCTACCTCGTGTGGGGGATCGTCACCATCCTCGCTTTCCCCATGTTCACCATGAGCGCGAAGGAGCTGGCACCCTCCGAGGATGAGGGGGTCATCTTCGGCATCGTCGATGGCGCCGCCAATTCCACCATCGACCAAAACAGCCACTTTGCCAGGGCGATCAACGACGTCTTCTTCAGCATCCCCGAGACCAACTTCACCTTCCAGGTGACGAACCCCAACTCAGGGTTCAGCGGGATGGTGACAAAACCGTGGGAAAAGCGCCAGCGCTCGGTCTTCGAGATACTCCCGGAGGTGCAGCAGAAGCTGCAGGCCCTTCCCGGCGTGCGCATCTTTCCTGTCACTCCCCCGGCCCTCCCCGGAGGCGGGGACTTCCCGGTGGAATTCATCATCGCATCCACCGACGATACCCCCCGCATCCTCGACTTCGCGAAGGACCTGCAGGCGAAGGCGACGAAGAGCGGAATGTTCGCCTTCCCCCCAGTCATCGACGTGAAGATCGACCAGCCGCAGTCGCGTTTTGTGATCGACAAGGACAAGGTCGCCTCGCTGGGCTTGAACCTCGCCCAGATCGGCGGCGATTTGAGCAGCATGGTGGGGGGAGACTACGTGAACCGCTTCGACATCGCGGGGCGCTCCTACAAGGTGATACCGCAGGTCGAGCGGGCCGGCCGGCTGAACCCGGTGCAGATCCAGGACGTGTACGTGAACGGTCCGGGTAACGGGCTCATCAAGCTGGACACGGTGGCGACGGTCCAGCAGTCGGTGGTGGCCCGTTCGCTGAACCGCTTCCAGCAGCTCAATTCGGTGAAGATCAGCGGTGTCGCAGTGCGTCCGCTTGACGAGGCGCTCGGCTTTCTGGAAAAGGAGGCGGCAAAGATACTGCCGAAGGGGTATGTCATGGACTACACCGGCGAGTCGCGCCAGCTGCGCACGGAGGGGAACAAGTTCCTCCCCGCCTTCATGCTCGCCATCATCCTGATCTTTCTCGTCCTGGCTGCGCAGTTCAACAGCTTCCGCGACCCCTTCGTCATACTCGCCGGCTCAGTTCCGCTCGCCATGTTCGGAGCGCTCATCTTCACCTTCCTGAAGATGCCGGACCCCAATGTCCCCTTCTGGACGCGGGGCTGGACCACGACCATGAACATCTACTCGCAGGTCGGCCTGGTCACCCTGGTGGGGCTCGTCTCCAAAAACGGGATCCTGATCGTGGAGTTCGCCAACAAGCTCCAGCTGGCGGGGCACAGCAAACGGGAAGCAGTGCACCAGGCGGCGCTGACACGACTGAGGCCGATCCTCATGGTCGCCGCCGCCACCATCGCCGGACACTTCCCGCTGACCCTGGTTTCCGGCGCCGGCGCAGCCGCCCGAAACTCCATCGGCCTCGTGCTGGTGGGGGGAATGTTCATCGGCACCGGCTTCACCCTCTTCGTCATCCCCTCCATCTACATGCTTATCGCCCGCGACCACACAAAGGACCGCGCTGCGGCAGCGGTGCAGTAGGGTATCGTCTTGACAGGCGCCGGCTGATTATTTCAAAGTGGGAGAGGTTCCACGGAAAGGAATCGGGGTTGAAAGTCCGCACGGCTTGTAGTACCACTGGACGGGTCAAACACATCAACAGCAGACAGGCAGGTGGAGGAACATGCTCGAAGCTTTAAAAAATGCGTTCAGCAGCAAGGCGAAGAACGAAGCAGCCATCATGAAGACCGCAGCCGCCATCAGGAGCAGCTCCGGAAACGGTGAGATCAATTCCCTCGAGGAGGCGGTGACTATCGTCATCACCAATATAACGATGGAGACAAAGCGTGCAGCTTTGAACGACGATGCGGCAGCGTCCGGCACCACGCCAAGCGAGGCGGAGTACCTCATCCCTTCCGTGATGCTCGGGATGACACTCACCGAGAGGATGTGGCCGATCTTTGACGAGAAGTATAACGGCGGGAAGGTCGCGACCTACGTGGCGCTGCGCCACTGCCTCGACAATCCCCAAAAGAACAGCGCCATGGTCTTTGAGGAGAGCGCAAAGAAGTACAGCGTGCTTCGCAAGGCACTGGAGGAAAAGGGGGAGGAGTTCAACAAGAACCTCACCGCCCTCATCGTCTCGTCCTTCAGCAACACGGACAACGCCTCACTCGTCGAGTCGTTCAAACCGATCTACGCCATGATCAGGGAGTACGAGAAAGAGATCCCTGCGGTGTAAAGCCATTTAGGCGGACTCGTCCGGGGAACCGGGGTTGTCGGCGTCGCAGGCCTGATAAAATCAAATCCCCCCTGTCCCCCCTTCGCAAAGGGGGGGACGCGAGGTCTCCTCCACCGCTCCGTGAAGGGCTGCAGCGAGACGCCGCCTGCAGCCCATGGCTACATTCTCCGACCTTCCGCCCTTCAATCGACTCCATCCGCGCCCCTCAGCACCTCTATCTTTCTCCACGCGCCGGTCCTGAAGCGAAGAGACCAGATGATCGCTGTGGCGAGCACAAAAACCGTCGCCAGCGTCCATTCCGCCACCAGCCCCGGCGCCGTCCCCACGATGAGCCACAGCAATGCCAGAAAGGTGCAGGAGCAGACCAGGAAGGTGCGGGCGACCCAGTGGGTATCCCCGGCGGAAGCGAGCACGCACCCGAGCATGACATTTGCCGCGTCGAAGAGGCAGTAAAAGGCGACGAATTTCATGATGACGGAGCCGGTCTCGATGATCCTCGCGCTCTCCGGGCCGTCCCCCGCGAAGACGGCGATAAGCGGCGCCGACGCCGTGGCGAAGACTACCGCCATGGCGAGCATCCACACCTCGCACACGAGGAGGGACTGCCAGGCGATGGCGTGCACCGCATCGTCATCCCCCGCCCCGCGCGCGTGCCCCACCAGCACGCCCGCCGCCTGCCCGAGGCCGAGTGCCGGGAAAAAAGCGGTGCCGTTGATGCGAAAGGCAATGCTCGACGCAGCGAGCTCCACGGTCCCGAGCCTGCCGATGAATACGAGGAAGAGGGTCCAGGCGGTCAGTTCGCCGCTGATCCGCAGTCCGAGCGGCATGGCGAGCGCGAGGAAGCGCCGCAGCTCCTCCCACTCCAGCCGCCGCGCCTTCGCATCGGAAAATCCACCCGCCCTGGCGAAGAAAAGGGCGTAGAGGACCGCTCCGACGGCTTGCGCCAGGACGGTCGCAAGCGCAGCACCGGCAATTCCCATGCGGGGCATCCCCCACTCCCCCAGCACCAGTCCCCAGGCAAGGAGGGCATTGGCCGTTATGGAAACAAAGGTCACCGCGGTGACGACTGCAGGACGGCCAATACCCGAGAGCCATCCGCCGAGCGCGGAACCGATGACGGGAAAGAAGGCCCCGGCCATACAGATGAGGAAATAGGTGCTCTCGTTTCTTGCCACCTCCGGCTCGTGCCCCGCCAGATGGAAAAGCTGCGCCACCGGCCAGCAGAGCGCAAGAGCGAGCAGCCCCGCAGCGAGTGAGGTGTAGATGCCGAGCCAGGCCGAGGAGCGGACCCCGTCGGAGTCGCCGCGCCCGTGATTGTGGGCGACGAAGGTCCCGGCGTACCCGGCGGTACCGAAGAGGAATCCCTGGAAGAGGATAACCGCCATCCCCGAGGGGCCGATCGCGGCGACCGCCTCACCAGAGTGGCGCGACAGCACGATGGCGTCGATGATCTGCATGACGGTGATCGCAGAAGAAGAGAGGATCATCGGTGCGGCGAGCCGCAACAGACGTGGTACGTGATTGAATCTCATGTAGCTCCAGGATTGTGCCGCTGACAGAAGGGATAAACAAAGGGGAACTGCAGCTGACAGCTTCGGATCGGCAAGACCGCCGGTCGCTCTTTGCAGGAGCCGAGACTGAGCCTCACCCCTGCGCGCCCATAATGCCATATTTCACCTGCTGGATCGAGTCATTCGTCACTCAGGCGCATCAGGAAGTAAATGTCAGGAGCTTGTCATCCCCGGCAGAGGTGCTGACGACGTGGTAGTATTATTACTGGCATATTAGCCACACCTCAGAAACCAGAAAGGAAGACAGGCATGAAAGAGACTCGACCGGTGACTCCTGACCCGGACAGGACAGAGGGGGAGACGGATCCCTCCCCCGAGGATCTCATCTTCGTTGATCCGACCTGAAGCGCGCCAGCCGCGCTCGTTACTGTCCCGAACCGGCATCGCTCCATCGCAGGCAGCAGGGACTCCACTCACATCCGAAATTTACAACAACACCTCCCGGCGCCTCGTCGATCTATCCTCCGCCGGGAGGGTTTCCCGCACCGAATTCATGGGCACCCCCTCCACCGCTGTCCGCTCTCTCGTCATGCCGCACATCAAGCCCGCAATACCGATTGTGCATCCTCTCCTCCCGTAACCGCTGAGAGTGTGCCTATAATTGTTGTGGAAACACACCGGAACTGGTCTGATCAGGAGTGGGAGGCGACGCCATGTCTCGTCCGCGGCTAAATGCGATTTTCCAGCAGCAGATCCCGGGCGATCACGCCCTGCTGGAACTCGCCCAGCGCAGGTTCTCCGAGGGGGGCCTCGGCGCCGAGTTCTACCCCGACACACCCGACCACCTCCGATTCCTCCTCCGGTTCCGCCCCCATTCACCGGACGAGTACACCGTCCATCTCCCGAGACACATCGACATCTTGAACCCGGCTGGACGTGAAACCGTGTGCGCCTTTGCCGCGGTAGCCGACGCCTCTGCAACCGGTTTTGTCCTTCACGATCAGGTGGAGGCCGCCACCCGCTTTGCCGAATATACCGCTGCCGTCCGGCAGCTTGACGCTCAGCTGGATAGGCAGGCAGCGCGCCCTCTGATCTTTATCGAGTATGCCGCATGGCTGGAGCCGGCCACGTTCGTTGCACTGCATGAGGCGCTGCGTGATGTCGCCGGCGTCGGGGCGTGTGTAGATATCGGCCACATCGGCCTCTTCCACTGCTACCGGGCTTTCGAGGAGGAGCATCCGGGCCTCCGGGTGGCGAAGTTGAAGGCACACACGCCGGAGCTGCGGATTCATGTGGATCGGGTCCAGGAGGCGTGCGCGACGGCGCTGCCGGGAGTGCTGCAGGTGGTCGCCTCATTGGGAAGGCTGGGGAAGCCGATGCATTTCCACCTGCACGACGGTCACCCGAGCTCCACATTCAGTTCCGTCGGGGTGAGCGACCACCTGAGTTTCTTCCAGGAGGTCCCCATCCCGTTCAGCTACCGGGGGAGCCACACTTTGCAGATGCTATTCGGACCGGTCGGGGTGCATAGAGTCGTCATGGCCGCCCGATCGTTCCTGCCCGATGAGAGGCTGTCGTTCACGCTGGAGATACACGCGCCGCAAGGGCGGCAGGAGCTGGGAGAGTACGCGCCCCTCTTTTCGCACTGGGGGGATACGGCCGATGCCGAGCGGATGCAGTACTGGATCGAGGTGCTGTTGCGAAACCACAGGTTGCTGCAAGGGGCCTGTGAACCAGCGGGTGAACGTGCATAAATGGACGCAATATCAGGAGGTGCGGCATGTCTTTTTGGGTTTATCTCCTCGGGTTCGCCTTCATAATTGGCGGCATCGCCTGGGCTCTTGTGGTGGCGGGAGTCCGCACCGAGTACATCCTGATTACAGCAGTAATCCTTGTCGGTATCGCCATCCTGAAGGCGGTGACCCACACCCACAGAAAGTACTGACTCTCCGGAAGCCGCGGTCTCCACACGTAAGGTGGCACGCACGCTGGAGCATAGGCTTCCCAGCCTGTGCCGCGGCGCCAGCCGCGTATTTGGCGGCTCCACCGCCATCGCAGGCAGGATACCTGCGCTCCAGCGCGCGGTCACTGTGGTACCCAAACATCTTCCGATTCGCATCAGCCGGCCGCAGAAATGCCGGGAACGCCTGCGGCTTATCCCGGCCTACAGTACATGTCCACTTCGGGCTACAACTCGATCCGGAATTCCGCTCCCTCCTCCGTGTTTCGCACGCTCAACCGGCCGCCCATGCTCTTCTCTATGATGCTCTTCGACATGTACAATCCGATCCCGGTTCCCTTGTCCGGTGCTTTGGTGGTGAAATACGCGTCGAAAACCTTGCCGATGACGTCCTCCCCTATGCCGCCGGCATTGTCCGAAACGGTTATCACAGAACGGCCACCTTCCTTGAAAAGGTTG
The DNA here is from genome assembly GCF_021044625.1 of Geomonas sp. RF6. Taxonomy (NCBI): domain Bacteria; kingdom Pseudomonadati; phylum Thermodesulfobacteriota; class Desulfuromonadia; order Geobacterales; family Geobacteraceae; genus Geomonas; species Geomonas sp. RF6. The sequence continues at coordinate 1,660,131 of NZ_CP087999.1, forward strand.
ATCTCTATCTTCGGCGCCTCTACCCCCCTTTCCCTCAGGGCATCGCGGGCGTTGGTGACGAGGTTCATGACGACGTGCGAAAATTCGTTCCTGTGCCCTTTCACTACCAGTTCATCATTCTGGCGCACCTTCAGCTCCACATTCATCACCCTGAGGGGAGCATCGAGGAGCGATACTGTCGCGAGCACCGCCTTGTTCACGCTGAAAGGCTGCGCCTCCTTCTCCTCCTTGAGGAAGTCCTTGAAGTCGGTGATCGTCTGCGACATGTGGTTGATCAGCTCCATTCCCCGGGCCACTTCACTGTCGAGAAGTTCCTCCGAAAACTCCCCCACCTCGTACGACAACTGCAACTGCTGGATGAGCAAGCTCAGGATGTTTAGCGGCTGCCGCCACTGGTGCGCGATGTGGCCGAGCATCTGCCCCATCGCCGCCATCCGCGACTGCTGGACCAGCAACTGCTCCTTCTCCCGCAGGTCCTCCACCGCCGCAAGGCGCTGTTCGGTGACCTTTTGCAGCGCACTATATGCCTGCTCAAGCTCCGCTGTTCGCTCCCGGACCCGCAGCTCAAGTTCATCCTTCGCCTTCCGAAGGGCCTCTTCAGCCTCCTTCCGGCTGGTCACATCCTCGATTATGGCGATCTCGTAGTCGGGGTGCCCATGGAGATCCCGCACAAGTGACAGTGTCAGCCGCGCCCACACCTGATGGCCGTCCTTGTGGAAAAAACGCTTCTCCACGGTGTAGCTCTCCAGCCTCCCCGCGGCCATCTCCTGAAAAGGGATGAGGTCAAGATCCAGATCCTCGGGGTGCGTGATCTGCGGCCACGGCGTTGCCCGCAACTCATTCTCGGTGTAGCCGAGCATGGTGCAGAAAGCCTCGTTCACATCGAGCCAGCGGGCGTCGGTGAAACTGACACGACCCATCCCGACTGCCGCCTGGTGAAACACCGCCCGAAACTTCTCCTCCCCCTTTCGCAGCGCGTCTTCTGCGTCCTTCCGGGCGGTTATATCCTGATTCACCGTCACCGCCCCCGTTATCTCCCCTTTTTCATTCCTGATCGGTACGGCGGAATCCAGGATGATCTTTCGGGATCCATCAAGGGCCTCGATCTCAATTTCCTCGTTCAGCGATGTCTCCCCTCTCCGTATTGCCCTTGCGCCAGCCCACTCTTCAGGGGGTATCGGCTCTCCCGAATCGGCCCTCCACCCCTTGTACACCTCGTCTTCGAGCGCTACACGAGGGGTACCTCCCCATATTTCAAGTGCGGCCCTGTTGGCGTGGAGGATTCTCCGGTCCAGGCCGAGAACCCATACGGCAACCGGCAGTGTCTCCAGTACGGTTCTCAGCAGCTGCTCGCTCTCGCGCAACGTCTCCCTGGCCCGTTCCTCTTCCGCCGCCTTTTGCCGCGCCTCCATCCCCCTGCCGATCCGGTGGACGAGGAAGGAGAAGATGAGCACCCAGGAGAGGACCATGACGGTCATACCGAAATTCGGGCCGTAAAAACGGTGCCACTCCCCCTCCAGCCCGAGCCAGCCGAGCAGGATGGGGAGAACCACTGCCGGGACCAGCAGACGGCGCGCTGCCACCCCCGCGGGGGTGCTGGCGGTGAAGAGGGCGAGGAATGCTTCGTTGGAACGGGCAACCATAAGACCGAGGCCCAGGAGGAATACACCCACGGCGGCCGACAAGGCTATACCGGTCAAACGCGGCACGGCGTACAGCCCCTCGACCCGGTACAGGTGCCCAAGAATGCCGAGGGAGGCGATAAAGCACAGCACCATGCCGAGCGACTGGACGAGGGCGGCCTTCGGCTTTTCCCGTAGAAGAAGGAGGATGCCGATGCCGCAAAGGGTGAAGCTCAGTGCTCCCGGCGGACCCATGCGGTTGGGGTGCAGCACACCGAGGGCGCCGGCCTGCTCTACGGCAATGAGTTGATCTATTCCGAAGTCCACCTCGAAGATGTGCTCCAGCAGGGTCATCGCCCCGACAAGCATGGAGAGCGAGGCGAGTGCCCCCGCGAGGGAACGCTTCAAAGTTCCGCCTCCGGAGACTGCGAGGGAGAGGGCCACACCGCAAAAGACGAGGCAGAGCGAGGCGTTTGTCTTGATGACAAAGGAATGGAGACCGCGGGAGACGAGGGTGCCGGAGAGCCAGGAAAAGAGGAAGTAGGCACCTATCAAAGCCGCACCCGCACCGGCCCCGATGGCGCCATGCCTCAGGGTCCTCTCCATCCGATCATTCCTGGTGGTAACAGAAGGATGCGCCATCGAAGCTCCCCAAGGTGCAGCGGCAAGGAACGACCATCTATTTTTAATTCTAGTACCTTGCCCGGCGGGGAGCCAGAGAGGATGCGGGATGAAAGGTGACTATTCCTCCGAGATCACCTGGCCGGGAATGACAAAGGAGATACCCTGGCCGCCCCGGGCGCTCAACATGACAGACTCGACGATGGGAGGATTCATCGGCTTCGCGGCGCGCCACCTCACGATGAAGTTCGACCCGGGGCCTCCCGCGCTCTCCCCTTCCTTCACGTGAATGTACTTTGTAGCGAGCGGCCCGAGCGCCAGAGGGGATGCGAGATGGCGGCGCAGCACCTTGCCATCCGTATCGTAGTAATCGATGCTGCTGATGGTGAGTCCCCTCTTCATGTCCGTGTTGCGGATCGTCAGCACCGTCTCCAGGCTGACCGGCCGCGCCCGCGGACCGATGGGGAGATTGGAGTAGACCGAAACATAGACAGTTTGCCCGCTGGAGAGGCGGACATCATTCGCCGCCGCGGCAAAAGTGGGACCGCTGATGCTGGCAGCGAGAAGTACTGCAGATAGAAATAGTTGAAGTCTCATCCCTTCCTCCTATGTCAGATATCGAATCACGCTCGTCACTCTCGTTCCCAAGGTCCACCTTGGGAACGCACATGGGTGCAAAGCTCCGGCTTTGCATCCGCGTCAGCGGAGAAGTGTCCGAACAGTGGCGAGGCCGGGCCTCGCGAGCAATGCATTCCCAAGCTGGAGTATAGAGTCTGGCGGTGCGCATTGCACACTTTAAAGAAAAATTTGACTCAAGGTAATCGGAAAGGAGCCGATAACACCAACGGTGAACAGCGGCACTCTTCTTTGCCGGCCTGCTTGAGATTGTTCAAATACCCACAGGAGAATCAGACGTGAAAAAAACAGTGGTGGTTTTGGCCGTGGCGGCGCTCTGTAGCGCCTTTTTTGTGACATCCGGGACAGCGGCCGAAAAGGGAACCGTCGATCCCAAAAGCGGAAAAGCCTGTTACGAATGCCACCGGAGCAAGGTTACCGGTGCCTATGTTCACAGTGCCCTGGCCGACAAAGAATGCACCCCCTGCCATGAGGTGTCCGCCGGGAGTCATCAGAAGGACCACAAACTCTTCGGTGTGAAGGACAAAAGCGCCGCCCTTTGCTACCAGTGCCATGACAGCAACTCCAAGGCAAAGAGCGTGCATCCGGTGATCGAAGCGGAAAGTTGCCTTGTCTGTCACGCGAAGCACAACTCGCCGCAGCAGTACCTGCTGAAAGTCGAGGCCGATTGCTTCAACTGCCATGAAAAGGCACTGGTGGAACAAAAGCAGACCACGAAGGGGACCGCCTTCCGCGACGGGCAGGACAATCTCCACTTCGTGCACGCAGGGACGAACAAGATTTCCTGCCTCGCCTGCCACAACGTGCACGCGAGCGCCCAGCTTCACCTGATCACCCCGAAAGGAAAAAAAGGGGCGGAGACGGTGACGACGACCTACACCACCACCGACAAGGGCGGGAACTGCACCACCAGCTGCCATGACGCCATGGGGTACGAGAGGAAGTAGCACGACGCGTATCACCGGCCACGCCGGCCATACATCTTGATATTCCTCGGACCGGAAGGGGGATGGAGCTTGCTCCATCTCCCTTTTTCTTTGCCTGGGCCACTCACGGTGCTGCAGAAATTCCTATGAAAATGGTATGGTAAGGAATAACACATGTAGCGGGCAGTCTGACCGAGGCTGCCACCAGAGGGAGGATCGATACGATGGGAAGAACCTTTTTCCTCATGATTTTATTCGGTATGTTGGCCGGTTGTGCCGGCACTACTGCCCGGGTCGAGGACGTAAGCGGCGGGCAGGCTCTCCTCAAGCTCGGCAGCGCAGACAGGGCAACGGCTGGGGAGGCATACGAGGTCTATCGGAACAAGAGGATAATGTACGGCAACCCTTCTAAAGAGACGATGCCGACCTACCGGCAGGAAACTGTAGGATGCGCGAAGGTCACCGAAGTGGTAGATGCAAAGCATGCAAAAGCTGTCGTTCACGGAAACGTGGAAGAGCATGACTATGCACGGCCGGGCGCAACGGAGTGCCCGATTTCCTGATGGTGCGAACATTGACAGCGAAAAAGGGAGGATGGTACTGCACCCTGCTCCCTTTTTTAATGCCCTGCGACGATTGCCTTTGTAGGCCGGAATAAGCGGCAGCGTTTCCGGCAACGCGGCTGCGACTTCGGTGGACTGCCGGGAACGCCTGGCGGCTTATCCCGGCCTACATGTACACCCGAGGCTCGACCCCCACCCCTACCCGCTGCGGCGACTGCCCTTGTAGGCCGGAATAAGCGGCAGCGTTTCCGGCAACGCAGCTGCGACTTCGGTGGACTGCCGGGAACGCCTGGCGGCTTATCCCGGCCTACATGTATACCCGAGGCCCGCCCCCCACCCCTACCCGCTGCGGCGACTGCCTTTGTAGGCCGGAATAAGCGGCAGCGTTTCCGGCAACGCAGCTGCGACTTCGGTGGACTGCCGGGAACGCCTCACGGCTTATCCCGGCCTACATGTACACCCGAGGCTCGACCCCCATCCCGACCCGCTGCAGCGAGTGCCCTTGTAGGCCGGAATAAGCGGCAGCGTTTCCGGCAACGCGGCAGCGTCTTCATGGACTGCCGGGAACGCCTCACGGCTTATCCCGGCCTACATGGTACACCCGAGGCCCGACCCCCACCCCTACCCGCTGCGGCGGCTGCCTTTGTAGGCGGGAATAAGCGGCAGCGTTTCCGGCAACGCGGCAGCGTCTTCGTGGACTGCCGGGAACGCCTCGCGGCTTATCCCGGCCTACATTTCGCCTGAGGCTCGCCCCCCATCACCGTCCGGTCATCTTCTCCAGCTTCTGGAGCCTTGCCAGATGGGACCTCACCCGGTATTGCGCAACCCCCAGGCTATGCCGTTTATGGTGGCGGCGAGAACGAAATCGAGATCTGCAGAGTCCGCCCCCCCTCTCTTGCGCCGCAGCAACTCTATCTGGACCAGGCTCAGGGGATCGACGTACGGCTTGCGAAGCCTTATGGAACGCGCCAGCGGCTGGTTTTGCTCCAGAAGCTCCTTTTGCCCCGTGACCGCCAGGATAAGCGCCCGGGTGCGCTGGAATTCCTCCACCACCATCCGGAACACCCGCTCCCGCAACGGCACATCCGAAACAAGCTCCGCATACAGGCTCGCCAGGGGGAGGTCCACCTTCGTGAGAGCCAGCTCCACGTTTCTGATGAGGTCGTTGAAGATGGGAACGCTCCCCAGCATTTCCTGCAACAGGGGGAGAGCACCATTTTCACCCGACATGAATTCCTCGAGAGCAGAGCCGACTCCGAACCACCCGGGAATGACATGCCTGCTCTGCATCCACCCGAACCCCCACGGTATGGCGCGCAGGTCGTCGAGGCTTCGGGTGCGGCTACGCTTGCTCGGGCGCGAGCCGATCTTCGCCACCTCGAACTCCATGATCGGAGTCGCCTGTTCCAGGTACGGCATGATGTCGGGATTTTCCGCGATCTGCTCCCGATAGCAGCGGTACGCCGTTGACGACAGCCGCTCCAGGATTTCCTCCTCCCACCCTGCAGGGACGGCCGCATCTCTTTCCGCGCCGAGGGTGAGAGAAGCGAGAGACGCGGCAACCATGACTTCGAGATTGCGCCCTGCGAGCTTTTCATCTGCATATTTCCAGTTCACGACCTCCCCCTGCTCGGTGAGCCGGATGGAGCCGGCAAAACCTTCCGCAGGCTGGGCTGTTATCGCCCTCTGGGTCGGCCCGCCCCCCCGCCCCACCGTTCCGCCGCGCCCGTGGAAAAGGCGCAGCTCCACCCCGCACTCGGCAGCGACCTTCTGAAGTGCGCGGTGCGCCTTGAAGATTTCCCAGGTGCTGGTGAGCATCCCGCCGTCCTTGTTGGAGTCGGAATACCCCAGCATGACCTCCTGCCTGCGCTGCCACGAGTCCAGATACCGCGCATATGCCGGTGTGCTCCAAAGGGTACGGCAGACCTCCGGAGCGTTGCGCAGGTCCATTATCGACTCGAAGAGGGGGACGGGCATCACGCCGGGGTCACGGCGGTCCGCTGTCGCGGCCACCTCTACGCCGCACAGTTCCATAAGCCACACCAGTGAGGTTATGTCGCTTACCGACTGTGCCCCACTGATAACGTAACTGCGGATTGATTCCGGCGGATACTCCCGCTTCAGCTCGGCGACCGCGCGCAACGTGCGCAGGAGATCGACAGTTTCGGCTGACGTTGACGCGGACGCGAAATTCCCTGCCGACCGCAACTCCTGCCCCGCAGCGAGCTCGGCCACCGCCTTTGCGTGCACGTGCGCGTGCTCGCGGATGTCGAGCGTGTGCAGATGGAAGCCGAAGGTCTCCACCTTCCGCAGCAGCCCGTCTACGTAGTCGCAAGCCAGCCGCTCTCCCCCCCACTCAATCAAGCTCTTTCGCACAGTGGCGAGGTCAGCCTTGAAGGAGGCGGCGTCCGGATAGGCCTCGGGATCATCAGGATCGAACCGGGCGTGGTGCAGGCGATGACGGACTACCGCCACGTACTTGCGATACGACTCGCACTCGGGGTACCCCTCGATGTCCAGAGCCGCAGCGGGAAAGGACCGTCGATACTCCTCGATCGCCGCATCGATTTCCGGAGAGGACCCTATCGTGCAGCTGGAGGTGGTGAGGAGCTCGCGAAGCTGGTCGACTTCGGCGAGGTAGTGCGCGAGGATCGTTTCGCGTGCCTTGGCAAGCGCCGCCCGTGTGCTTTCGGTAGTGACAAAGGGGTTGCCATCGCGGTCGCCCCCTATCCACGATCCGAAACGGAGAACGGTCGGCAGCTCACCCGGGCAAAACTTCATCCCGTACACCTCGGCAAAGGCATCGGCGAAGTCCTGGTAGAAGGATGGCAGAGGCCGAATGAGGGAATCCGGGTAGTGGTGGAGTCCCATCTCGATCTCGTCGATCACCGTTGGCTGCGTGCGACGCACCTCGTCGGTCTGCCACAGAGCGGTGATCTCCGTCGCAATGGCGTCCTGCCCCCGTGCCGCGGCATCCGGTGCAAGAGGGAGCTGTTCAAGCTTTTCGAGCACCTTCGCGATACGGCGTCTCTTGAAAAGAACCACCTCCCGAGCCACTTCCGTGGGGTGAGCTGTAAATACGGGAACGACCTCCACCTTTCCGAGGCACTTCAGTGCCTCCTCGCCGCTGATGCCGCTATCACGCATGCGGCGCAGGATGCCGCGCAGCGAGCCCGGCTTGTCGCCCGCCGCCGCCAGCCGTATCGCGTGAAGCCTTCTTTTCCGGTGATTCGTTTCGGCGAGATTCGTGAGCTCGAAGTAGGTGCCGAAGGCTTTCACGACCTGGTAGGCGTCCTCGAGGGGAAGGCTGCCGACAACCTCTATCATGCGGGTCAGGAGTTCCCGCTCTTCGCCCGTTTCGGAAGCCGAGGGGGCATGCTCGTCTTCGAGCATGCGGTGGCGGATCGCCAACTGCCGCAGTTCCTCCTCCGTCTCGTACACAGCCATTCCCGCCTGCTCGCGGATCACGGTCCCAAGGAGCATGCCGAGGGATCGCACGTCGCGTTTCAGCGGCTTTTCGTTTATCGACGGGTCGGGGCTCACCAGTTCATCGAGGCGTTCCCGCTGGTCTTCGACCAGCCAATAAAGGTCCCTGTCTGCCATAGGTGAATTCCCCGGGTATAGCGCGAGTCAAAAAAGAAGTGTGCAGGAGCCATTGGAAATATTTTACACCTGCGGAGGACGAGAGAAGAGGGACCAGCCGTGCTGGGGCCAGTCGCAGCCGCCGATCCTTCAGCCTCCAAAGGAGCTCCCGCGTCCCTTCCCTTTCAAGGGGAAGGACAGGATGGGGAAGGGGTAGAGCCGAAAATGCGACAAGGCCCATACAGAAATCTGCAGGGCCTTGTCCGGGTGCTGCTTGAACTGGATCTGATCTCCCGAGGTGCTACGGGCCTACTTGAAAGTCTTCAGGATGTACTCTGCGATCGCAGTGGCATCGGCGTCAGGGACAGTCGTAGCATCGAACTTCGGCATCCCGCCGGAGGGGTTGCGCATGAAGGCGACTATGTCCTCCGCTTTGGTCATATTGTTCGCCTTCAGGTCCGCGCTATGAAGGGTCTTCTTTGCATTCATGGTGTTGCCGCCATCGGGGTGACAGGAAGCACAGCGTTCCTTGAAGAGCGCCTCCCCCGATTTCCCCTGCGCCTGAGTCGCGGTCCCTGCGGGCGCCGCCGGCGCTGTAGTCGTTGCCGGTGCCGGCGTCGTCTCGGCCGGCTTGTGCTCCTCCTCCTTTTTGCACCCGCCGATGATACACCCCGCGATGGTGAGAGCGGTCAATCCTGCAGCAATTTTCCTGTTCATGCATTCCTCCTCTGATCAGTGGATTCGACAGTGGCGCCGTTGCCATTACAGCCGGATAACACGGCGCAGTCACAGCATAACCGCAAGAAGGTTAACTGGGGCCACCCCGTTGTCAAGGGAGGCAGGAAAACCGGACCTGCTACTTAACCGATCTTCGCGTTCAGTAAGATCGTGCAGAAACACAAAGTTGGTATATCTTTCGAGGAAGAGGGCCATCTCCTTTTCCCTTTTTGTGAGGCTGGTATGGCAAAACCCTCCCTTTTCATTGGTTCATCTACCGAAGGGCTCGAATTTGCCCGGGCAGTGCGCTCGCAGCTGGAGGACGTCGCTGAGGTTACGGTGTGGAAGGAAGGTTTCTTCAAGCCCGGGGGCACCTTCATCGACACCCTCGTCAACGCGGTTTCGAGGTTCGATTTCGCCGTATTGGTATTGACCCCGGACGACCTTGTGGTGAGCCGCGACGTGGAACAACTCACCCCTCGCGACAATGTCATTTTCGAGCTGGGGCTCTTCATGGGACGACTCGGGCGGCCGCGGACCTTTCTTCTGCACCAGGCCGATATCAAGATTCCCAGCGACGTGGCCGGAGTAACGACTGCGGTGTACAACTGGCCGCGCGGAGACAACAACTACCTATCCGCCGTCGGAGCAGCCTGCGACAGCATCCGCAACGTCATTCGTGACATGGGCATGTCCGACCTGAAGACCGCCTACGCTATCAGCAACATCACCTCGCGTCAGGAACAGCAGGAGAAGCAGCTTTCCCAACATGAAGCGGAGATCCGCTCGATCCAGATCGCGCTGCAAAGCGTGGTCACCGTGTACGAATTTGAAAAGCTGGTGGGACTCGGCAAGGACGAGCCGTTCCTTTGCTACTACTCTGACGATTTGCTGGCGGAGCTGAAGCGACTGCGTGCGATGGGGCTGGCCCGCCACCATGAGGGGAGCGGCCTGAGCGCAATCAGGCAGCAATACAAGGACAGCCCCGACCAGTTTGACTTGAGACGCTTCTTCTACATCACGGAACAGGGACGGGAATACCTTCAAATAAGGCGCAGGTTGCTGAAGGACGAAGGGACAGAGAAGTTGTAACGTTGGTAATCAAGTGGCAAAAAAGGGCCCGACAGGACATGCTGCCGGGCCCTTCTCTTTCATCTAGCTCACCCTCAGATCAAGCGCTCGCTTCGCTGCTCACCCCTTCCGCTTCCGCCAGCAATGAGGCGCACTCTGCATCCTCGGGGTTTATGCGGCACCCTTCGCGGAAGTAGCTAGCGGCGGTTTCTTTATTCCCCTGCTGCAAAGAGATGCTACCGAGCACCGCGTTGATCCGCGGGAAGGACGGGATCATCTCCCGCACCGCTTCAAGTTCCTTGACAGCCTCATCGAGCCTCCCCTGCCGCTGCAGGAGCATCCCTATGGTGTAGCGGATCGCCGGGACCCGCGGAGCCAGCATGGCGGCCTTCCGAAGGGCCTGCTCCGCCTGGTCGAGATCTTGGTTCAGCTCCAGCAGCGCGGAGCCGAGACCGAGGTGCGCCTCGAACATGTGAGACGCCAGCCCGATCGCCTGCCTGTAATGCGAGACAGCCTTGTCCGCCATCCCTGCAGTCAGGTAGACGTTTCCGAGGTTCACCTGAACTTTCGGCGACATGGGGTTTATCAGGCATGCCTTGGAGAGGTAAAAGATCGCCTTGTCACCTTCCCCACATTCGGCATACAGGGTTCCCAGCAGGTAGTTGCCGTCGAGATGCTTCGGGTCGGCAGCGAGTATCTTTTTGTACAGCTTTGCAGCTTCCCTGTAGTCCCGCTTGTTGTGTTTCTCCAACGCCTTTCTTAGCAGCTTATCCAGTGCCATCTACAACGTCCCCCTCTTTTGCGAATGACTCAGCGGCGCGCGGCTCCGCCCGCCGTACATTTTCAATCCTGAACGGCCGCCTCTTCCCGGAGTGCGGATCGGGCTCCCGCACGGTTCCGCCTGAAAGGGAACCGCATGTGAGTGAAGAGCCATCCCGTGAATGCGCCGGCAGCGCCCCAGACCAGCAACCATACCGGGCCCTTCACAACCAGGTTCAGCTTCAGGCACAAGGCTATGGTTATCAGCAAGGAAACGACAAAACCGACCAAAAACCCGACCACCGCACGCATAGGCACTCCACGACAGAAATGGCGAAAGCCACTCATTAGCACCTTTGCCTGCCTTTCACAAGCGCTAAGATGGGCGGCAACTGGCGATGCGAAGGGAAATGCCATTTTCGCTTTAGAAGAAGTCGTGCTCGAAGGAGAGGTATGTGAAGACGCCGTAATCACCCTTTGACGGCCCGAGGGGGGATTTGATCTTCAAGTCTCCTCCAGAACCGCACCCCATTTAACAGTACATCTCGGTCGTCGAACCGCAGTGCTGCGGCACTCTAAAGATCAACGACAAGGCACCACCGCTTTTTGCAAAGTGGAATCAAAGAAAGTGCTTGAGACCACAGCAGTTGCGCACTTTGCAGGACGGTCCCGGCCAAGTCAAATCCCCCCTGTCCCCCCTTCGCAAAGGGGGAACGCTGGGCCTCCTCCAGCGCTTCATGGATCCTCCTTCCCGGGATTTCCTGGTGAACTCATTAACAGCGTAACGGTTCCCGCACGTCGTTACTGATCCGTCTTCGCGGGATGCGAGAGATCTGGCAGTTCGTGGTCCAGTCCGGTGACAGCAGCGAGCATGCGGCCGCGCAGGATGGGAGTCTTCACCGCGACCGGCAAGGCGATCTGTCTCGCCACCCGCGAAAATGGAGACTGGGCCGCGATCATGCGGGTGAGCAACTCCACCCTGCGCACCACCTGCCTGTCCACCGGCCGCCGGAGAGCATCATACTCGGCCATCCGGTTTGTCCTCACCAGTTCCGAGAACACCCAGGCGTCCTCCACGCCGAGGTTCATCCCCCGGGCGCCGATGGGAGAGTGGAGATGCGCCGCGTCTCCTGCAAAGTAGACGTCGTCGAAAGCCATCATGTCCACGATCCGGTGCGAGACGTGGAACTCCGATTCCCAGATCGGAACTCCTGCCTGCTCTGCCTGCACCAGCTGCGACAGCGGCTCAGGTCGGTTGGACATGACCCGCCAGAGCGGCTCTCCCGGCATGTCTCTCAGCGCGTCATCGACCATGCGCAGCATGAAGAGGAACCTCCCGTGGTCAAAGAGGAAGACGTGGGCGTGATCGGCGGCAAGCCCTGTTCGCAACTGCACGTCGGCAAGGTACCACTCCTCGCCGAGAGTGGACCCTCCGAAATCGAGCTTCAGCTTCTCACGAGCTGTACTGTGCGCACCATCTGCCGCGAGGATCCAGGGGCACTCAATCGCTTTCAGCATGCCGCCGCCGCTTGGCTCCAGTACCACCGCGACCCCGTCCTCGTCGGGACGGCAATCGATCATCTTCAAACCTCGCTCCACCGCTACCCCCGCCCGATCCAGAGCCCGGGCCAGCAGGCGCTCCGTGCTCGCCTGCGAGAGGGCGAGCATGAAAGGATAGTGCGGATGAATTCCCGCCAGTGAGAGCTCGGCAAACTTCCTGTGATGCCTGTGAAAGAGGACCCCGCGAATCGGCAATCCCAGTTCCAGCATCTGCCGTGAGATCCCGGTATGCTCCAGGATTTCGAGAGTGCGCGGATTGACTGCCATTCCGCGGGAGTGCGGAGCAGGCGCATGCCGCATCTCCACCACTCGCGGAACGATCCCCTGCCTCGCCAGAAAGAGCGCCGCCGCGAGCCCGACCGGCCCCGCCCCCACTATCAACGGTTGGTCGTGATTGCTCATATCAACCTCCGAACCTCTGTAACTATCGACTCCATAGGTAAATTGTAAGCGGCTTTCGTGGCCTTGCCGGAAGAGTGAGCCACTTTTGCGGCCACTGGTATCGGTGTCCCTGCCGCGAAAGCGCCCGGAGGAAAGTTATCGAGCACGGGAAAATCCGGAGCAGTCTGCGATCACTGTTTATTAATGCCAGCATATGTGCTATGAACTTTGGACCCGCCAAGGAGGGCACGGTATGGAGACAACTAAATGATTGAGAATGAAGTGGAGTATCTTGAAAAAAAGAACGTGCTGGAAAAGCTCCGTTTGACCTTGCGGGAGTTGAAGGATAATCCGCCGTCGGATCTGGACAACAGGTTTCATGAGCTGTACGTGCAATCGACGGAGCGCGAGATAGCAGATGTGGAGGGTGAGCTCGCAGAGTACGAAGCTCGGCAAAAGGAGAAGTGATCCCGGCATCAACAACGCTACGGCACAGGAGCGGAGCCATGACGGAAAGATTCATTGATCAGGTCAAGTACCTGAGGGAGGTCCTTGATGCCATTCCCTCGCTGATCTTCATTGTGGACCCGGATCTCAGGGTCATCGACTTCAACAGCACAGCCAAAACGTATCTCGACGAAGGAGAGGACGCCGTGTTGAAGCGCCTCTGCGGCGAGGTACTTCATTGCCTCCACCAGATTGACGCCGACGTCGAGTGTGGCAGTACCGAGTTTTGCAGAGATTGCATCCTCCGGCAGGCAGTAGGAGCTGTCACGGCGACGAATTCGACGTTCCGGGACAGGCACAAATTGCTGCACCGCAAAAACGGCAAAGAGGAGTTTGCCGAGTTTTATGTCACGGCATCGCCGTTGGCGGTCGAGGGGGAGCCCCTTGTCCTGATGGTACTGCAAGATGTGACTGAGTTGCTGGCCCTGCGATATCTTGTGACGCTCTGCTCCGTTTGCAAAAAGGTTCGCAATGAAGAAGGGGAATGGGAAGCGATACATCAGTACCTGAGGAAGAAAGACAATACCGTCTGCTCGCATGGCCTCTGCCCGTCCTGCTACCAGGAACAGTGCCAGGAGCTGGATAAGATCAACGAAATGGTTGCAGCACCTTTGCCAGATCGGAGGAAGTCCACGCCCCACGCCTAAACGTCTTCTCGTGGTTCCCCGCTGTAAATAAATGAAATAGCCAGCTGCCCCGAGGGGAGCTGGCTATCCTGTCAGAGGGGCTCCGCAGTTGACTTCTCCGCTCCGGAGGACCCTTTCTTACCTGCTAATACCCACTGCCGCCGCCAGTTCCGCCTCCCATGCTGCCGCCAGAACTGCCGCCGCTTGTGCCGCCGGTGCTGCCACCGGTGCCGCTGCCGCTACTGGAGCCGCCGGTGTCGCCTGTGCTGCCGCCGGTGCCGCTGCCACTGCTGGAGCCGCCCATGTCGCCTGTGCTCCCGCCGGTGCCGCTGCCACTGCTGGAGCCGCCCATGTCACCTGTGCTGCCGCCTGTGCCGCTGCCACTGCTGGAGCCGTCCATGTCGCCTGTGCTGCCGCCGGCGCCGCTGCCGCTGCTGGTCCCACTCGGGCTGGCACCCGCACCGCCACTGCTGGTACCGCTGGTGTCACTTATTGTGCCGCCAGCACCACTGCCGGTAGCACCACTCCCTCTGCTCGGACTGGACATCTCAGTGCTTCCGCCAGTTGCACTGCCACCGCTACCGCTCTTGTTCGCACAGCCTATTGTGCCAAAGGTAAGGGCCGAAACCGCAACGATCGCCAAAGTCCGGAACAACATTCTCTTCACACTTGCCATAGCTAACTCCTCCCGTGTTGTTTGCTTCACCACATTATTATATCGTGCTAATGTTAAAAAAATTAACACGTCAGCTCAAAGAGCGCGGAAATACGGGTGAAAGGGGACGCTGCGTGTGCTTGCAGCGGGGCGATGATGGCAAAAAAAAACGGGAGCAAGGCAGTCATTGCCAGCTCCCGCTTTTTCGCGGCGCTACCTTCTTACGTCCTAAATGCAGCAGGTGCTTTCAGAGGCACAGCATGCGGAACTGGTGTTAGCGCAGCAGGGGCTGCCGGTTTTGGAGGCGAGGGCCATTGTTGCTGCTCCGATGGTTGTGGCGGCGACAAGAGTGGCGACAAGAATGCGCAGGTGCTTTTTCATGGTGATCCTCCAGAATGGATTCAGTGGTATTGAGTCATCTGCCATCCATAATCCACATCCTGTGCCAAGACTTCCCTTTCCAGCTAAGCCGCCGGAAACGCTAGCATAAGCAAGAGAGATCCAGTTAAAGGCATCGGGGAATATTCTTTACTGCAGGAGGATTTTCTACACCTGGCGCCAGGAAGACGGGAACGCCGTACACCTTTAGGATGGCAACCCGTCTTGCGTAGACCTCTCCCTCGCCATGATGCCCTGACGCTTCCGGAAGAAAAAAAGAAAAGGGAGTCTGGCAGCCACGCCATCTCCCTTTTTGCTCTCTCGATCTCCGGCCACCCCACATGGAAGGTCCAGATCAGCGATCTTTCCCCTCCTGACGCAGATAGAAAACTACACCAACACGAGTGATATGTTCTTGCAGCTCGGCGTTTCCAAGCCGGTGAAAGATTGAAAGATCAATCTCATAAGGCAACAGCAGGTCATCGAGTTCTTCGGCAATGGCGCCTAGTTCTGGAGAAGCCAAAGAATCGCCGTAGAGGGTGAGGTCGATGTCGGAGCCGGGCTTGAAATTGCCTTTGGCGCGTGAACCGTACAGCACTCCTTTTTCCACCGCTGGGTGCCGCGCCAGGACGGCGTTAATCGACGCGATAGTCGCCTCTTTCAAGCCAAAGCGCATCACTCTGTCTCGGCTTCCAGCACGGAAAACTTCCTGAACATCTGGTCAAAGGCCGGAAAGAAGCGGGTAAGAATACTGTTTGCTATTTCCTCAGCAGTCTCGGGGTTGTAGGTGTGTGAAGAGAGATTGCGTGCCTTGATCATGTCCATCCATGCTTCTCCGTCATCAATCAGTGCGTTCTTGAATGCCAGCCTGGTCGCATCTTTGGAGCCGATGATCCCGGCAACTCCCTTTTCCTCCAGATAATCCTTCAACACATTCCACGCCAACTCGTGAGTTAATTCAAAGCCCTGCACCAATCCCTGCTGCTCCAGTTCGGTCAAATCGCGCTGGCTCGCAAGATCCACTGCCCGCCGCAAGGTTTCAAAGGCTCTGACATAGTTGTGGAAGCGCTGTTTCCAGCGAACGTCCTCATGCGTCATTTGATGGTCCTCAAGAGCGTCGGCAGTGCCATATGGCAGCCGCCCTGGCATTGAAAGGTGCGAAACAAAGTCCGGTTCACGTGGCTATTTGACGCGAAAGCATATCACGCAGAGTTAGCAGTTATCCATTGAAAAAGGACTCTAGATGAAACAGGTGCGGGTAGTCATGAACGGCACAAACGCGGGGGCAGCACAAACGCGGGGTCAGGCTTTGCATTTTGGGATTCGGCCCCGTTTCCAAAGCGGGGTCAGGCTTTGCATATGCGTATTTCCCTCTTTCAAATCCCCAAATGCAAAGCCTGACCCCAGCGTAGGGACACGTTACGGTGGATTCTATTCTTAATTGCACCAGTTGATGTAAAAGCAGGACATGACAGGCAAATCTGGTAGTGTGTGAAGCGCGACCAACACATACCCCAGGAGGAGCCCGCCATGTCCCACACGCATCTTACAGAAAATGAGCGATATGTCATCAGCCATTTGAAGGTGGCGAAATTCAGCCTTCGCGAAATCGGCCGTAGGCTTGGACGCCATCACACAAGCATCATGCGCGAGATTGCGCGCAACGGCCCGACATACCCCGATGGAGTTTACTGGTACACCTTCACGCATGGCACTGCGCTTAAACGTCGTCACCAGCCCAGGTCTTTCCGGCGGCAGGACAACGCCGATCTGGTCGCTTACGTTGAAGAGAAATTGATGCTGGATTGGCCACCTGAAGCCATTGCCGCCAGGCTCAAAATGGATTTCCCAATGGACCGGGCGATGCGCATCAGTCATGAAACCATCTACCGCTGGATTTACCTAGACGCCAGAGAAGGTGGCGAGCTTCACAAGCATCTTCGCCGTCGGAGGCGGAATCGCCGTAGGCAAACGCGCTACTGCGCAGGACGGCGGTTCATTCCGGGTCGAGTCTCAATTAAGGAGAGGCCGGCAGTAGTTGGTACCAGAGAACGATTTGGGGACTGGGAAGGCGACACGCTGCACGGTGCGAAAGGCGCAGGAAACCTTGCCACGTACGTTGAGCGCAAGAGCCGCTTTTTACTTGCCGCAAGACTCGCAGACAGAAGGGCCGCAACCATGACGGATCATAGCGCGAGGTGCTTCAGCCCTCTGCCCGAGATCCTCTGCCAGACAGTAACCGTTGATAACGGTAGTGAGTTTGCGGAATTCAAAGATCTGGAAACTAAGACAGGGCTTACCGTGTATTTCGCGGATCCTTATGCGTCTTGGCAGCGTGGCACCAATGAGAACACAAACGGCATCTTGCGGCACTACTTTCCGAAGGGGTTCGACTTCAGGACCCTATCAGAGGAAGAAATTCAGCAGGTCGTGAAACAGGTCAACGATCGACCACGAAAGTGCCTCGGCTACCGGACTCCTGCGGAAGTTCTGCGTGCATCATTCGGTGGTGCATTTACAACTTGAATTCACCTACGCTACTTTGAGTGAAGGGGGCTTTCTCTACTACAAAAGATGGATGACAGAGGACTCCAACGCACTGTCTGGGTCTGAGCGAGCGGGACAGAAAACCGTGGAAAGGAGCTTGAAGGAGAAAACGTACCAGAAAGAGATGCAAAAGAATGGAGATCTGGTCTACCACATTCCCGTCACAACATACTCCGTGTTCTACTTCGCTATCAAGAGCCCCGGAGTCTACATTGAGGATGCAATCGTGAAGCTGCGGTACGTCATGACGCTGTAGGAGTCACAGCCGGATCGTGCACCTTTTAACTGCCACTTGGGCATGGACCAGCATTTCACAGGCTGCAAAAAAGGGAGCATGGCGAAGTACGCCAGCTCCCTTTTCTGTTGTTGTCGGCGCCATCATAAGCGCCGTAGGGGGATGGTTCATCTGGAAGGCGTTTTAGCACCATCCTAACCCACCATGCTCAGCGCCGATCGGCATTTCCATCGCGACTTCTCCTCACCATCTTTTCCAACTCCACGGCGAAGAAGACAACGGAGGAGACAGCCACCACCACTGCCAATTCCTCCCAGTCCATCGGAAGCGTTTTAAAGATCGGATTCAGCGGTGGCAGGTAAACTATGGCGAGTTGCAGTATCAACGAGATGAGAACGGCTCCCAGTAGCGCCTTGTTGCTAAACACCCCCATGGTGAAGAGCGACTGACGCTCCGAACGAATGGCGAGGACGTGGAAAAGCTGAGTGAAGCAGAGTACGGTGAAGGTCATGGTCTGCCAGTGGACGTCCCCTCGCCGCAACGACCACGCCTGTATGCCGAGAACCAGCACACCGATCAGTAGCCCCACCAGAATGACGTGGAGGCCGAGCCCATGAGCGAAGATACTCTCCTGGGGCGGGCGCGGCGGGCGAGCCATGACGTCTCCCTCCGCAGATTCCAGAGAAAGAGCGAGAGCCGGCAGGGCGTCGGTCATCAGGTTGACCCACAGAATCTGTACCGGAACAAGGGGCATCGGCAGCCCGATGAAAGGAGCTGCCGCGACCACCACGATTTCCCCTGAGTTGGTGGTCAAAAGGTACTTGATGAACTTCCGTATATTGTCGTAGATCCGTCTCCCCTCCCCCACAGCCTTGACGATGGTGGCGAAGTTGTCGTCCAGCAGGATCAGGTCTGCGGATTCCTTCGCCACGTCGGTGCCGGTTCCCCCCATGGCGACGCCGATGTCGGCGCGCTTCAGGGCGGGCGCGTCATTCACACCGTCACCGGTCATGGCGACGCATCCCCCCTGCTCCTGGAGCGCCTTCACAATCTTCAGCTTTTGCTCCGGTGCGCACCGTGCGTATACCCGCACCGTTTCCACCGCCTCCCGAAAACGTTTCATGGGGAGCGCAGCCAGAGTATCGCCGCTCATTAACGTGGAAAGATCGCTGCCGTTCATGATTCCCAGCCGCCGGCCGATGGTACACGCCGTCTGCGGGTGGTCGCCGGTAATCATCACCGGCAAGATTCCCGCCATCCGGCACAGCGCCACCGCGTCGTGCACCTCCTCGCGCGGAGGGTCCATCATCCCCACGAGTCCCAGCAACGTCAGCTCCCCTTCCAGTTCTACATCGACAAGGTGCGCCGGGACTGCATCCAGACGTCGCATCGCCAGGGCGAGCACCCGCAGGCCACCCTCCGTCATCGCCGTGACCGCCTCCCCGGCAGCGTCCCGATCCGGTGAGGCGAGCCCTGCCGCGGTCAGCACGGCGGTGCAGCGTGGCAGTACTGCTTCGGGCGCGCCCTTGGTAAAGGAGACGAATGCGTTGGCCCAGGGATGCACGGTGGTCATCAGCTTGCGCTGCGCGTCGAAGGGAAGCTCCGCGCACTTCGGGTGCTCTCCCATAACCCTCTCCACCGGCACCCCGTGGTCGCGTGCCGCGGCCACCAGCGCAACTTCGGTGGGATCCCCGCTCATCTCTCCAGCGCTCCCGATTCTCACCTCATGGCATAGCGCCATAGCCGCCCAGAGAGACTCACCCTTCTCCCCCTCCTGCCATCTTCCAGACTCATCTGGCGGCATACGCTTCCCCAAGGTGTAGATCTCCTGCACCGTCATCCGGTTCACCGTCAGGGTACCGGTCTTGTCCGTGCAGATGTGCGTGACGGAGCCGAGGGTCTCCACCGCCGAAAGGTGTCTCACCAGCGCATTCTCTCCCGCCAGCCTGCGCGCACCCAGCGCTAGGGAGACGCTCACCACTGCCGGAAGGGCCTCGGGAATCGCCGCCACGGCGAGAGAGATCGCGGTAAGGAGCATGACAATGAGGTCCTCCCCCTTGAGGAGACCTGCACAGAAGAAGACAAGGCATACCGCCAGGATCGCCAGGCACACCCGGTGGCCGAAAAGTTCTAGTCGCCGCTGTAGCGGGGTCTGCAACGCCTCCTCCCCCTCCAGCATCTTTGCGATCTTTCCGAGCTCGGTCTGCATGCCGGTCGCTACCACCATCCCTCTGCCTTTGCCGTTGGTGACTACCGTTCCCTTGAAGCAAAGGTTCTTCCGGTCCCCCAGTGGCAGGTTACCTTCCGAGCGCGCGATAGCATCTTTCAATATCGGGACCGATTCGCCAGTCAGCGCTGCCTCCACCACCGTGAGCCGTGTTGCCTCCAAGAGCCGCAGGTCGGCAGCCACCATGTCTCCGGCCTCCAAAAGCACCACGTCCCCGAGGACGAGCTCCGCTGCGGCTATTATGGAGGGGCTACCGTCGCGCACCGCAGTCGCTTGGGGCGCCGCCATCTGCTTCAGCGCTTCCATGGCACGTTCCGCCCGGTATTCCTGCAGGAAGCCGATGACCGCGTTCACCACCACAATTGCGAGGATGACAACCGAATCCACTGTTTCACGGATCGCACCGGCAACCACCGCGGCAACGATCAGGACCACGATCAAGAAGTCCTTGAACTGGTTGAGAAAAAGTAAGAGTGGGGTCTTCCGTTTCGAGGCAGTGAGAAGGTTCGGTCCGTGGAGGGCGAGGCGCTTGGCGGCCTCGGCGGAAGAAAGTCCCGTCGGGGTGGATTCGAGGCTGTTAAAGACTTGATCGAGTTGGAGTTGATACCATTCCATGGATAGTCCCTGATGAATTGAACCCGAACCGCTCCAACACAATCGTGCAGGTTCGGCGAAATGAGGGCGTTATTCAGAGGGGTTGGTCCCACCAGCAGGGACGACTAAAGATAGTATAAGGGAATAGGGAGATGCTGCAGCGTCAGGGGCGGGTATAGACCAGAGGGAATCCGGCAGTGCAGACCACCTCTGGCGTTGGGGGTGTGGGGGTGCCCTCCGAGCACTGGGTTCAACGTGTGGAAACGGTAGTAGCGCCCCTCCTCACGTACCATTCCCAATCCTCGGCTTTCAGCAGGTAAACCTGGACAAGTCGGTTGGCTTCTCTATGGGCGACTGCTCGGCAGAACGGAAAAGGCCCTTAGCCGGTTCAGATCCGGATAAGGGCCTGTTTTTGATGTCGCGCCATCGTCAATTCCTATCTCTCTAAGGAAGAAATTTGAGGTAGCTGTTTTCAGCCACAAAGATGTTCATAAATTTTTTCATCCACCAGAGGATCCTGCCTATCATATGGAAATCGAGCTCGGAGGTCCGACATGAAACTGGCTGCAGGTATAGCTATCCTCCTATCTTTCGTTTCCACCTGCTATTGTGCTGACACCCATGATGCTTGCAGTTTCTCCTTTCAGACAGCTGATATGCGTACCTGCTTGGAAGATGGGAAGTCGAATGCGGGTTACGCTATTTTGAGTAAAGGACGCTTCCTCTACTACAAAAGATGGTTGACAGAGGACTCCAACGCACTCGAATGCGTCCTGGTTGATACAAATAAGGTTCCGGATAAGCACAAGGACTGGTTCAATGGCGATTGCGTATTTGAAAGGATGCTTTACTTGTCGAAGCTGGCTCTGAGCGAGCGGGACATAAAAGCCGTTGAAAGGAGCTTGAAGGAGAAAACGTACCAGAAAGAGACGCAAAAGAATGGCGATCTGGTCTTCCACATTCCCGGCACAACATACTCCGAGTTCTACTTTGCCATCAGGCGCCCCGGAGACTACATTGAGGATGCTATCGTGAAGCTGCGGTACGTCATGACGCTGTAGGAGTCGACCCCCTATGCGAAAAAAGGAGCGTGGCAGAATATGCCAGCTCCCTTTTCTGTTGTGTTTGTTTGTTGTCGTCGTCGTGGTTACAGTCTGCCTTCCCCTACTCCACCGTCACGCTCTTTGCCAGATTCCTCGGCTGGTCAACGTCCGTCCCCTTCAGGACAGCAACGTGGTACGCGAGGAGCTGCATCGGGATCGACAGGATCAGCGGGCTCATGTCTTCGCCGTCGGCGGGGACCTCGAGGGCGACTTCCACCTTGTTCTTCACCGCTTCGTTCCCGGCGCTGCAGACGGCTATGACGCGCCCGCCGCGGGCGATGACTTCTTCCATGTTGGAGAAGGTCTTCTCGAACGACTCCCCATTCGGCAGCAGAACCACTACCGGCATGTGCTCGTCGATGAGGGCGATCGGGCCGTGCTTCATTTCCCCCGCCGGATACCCTTCGGCGTGGATGTAGGAGATCTCCTTCAGCTTCAGCGCGCCTTCCAGGGCGATCGGGTAGTTGATGCCGCGGCCGAGGTACAGGAAGTCGCGGGACGCGAGGTAGTTCCGCGCCATTTTCTCCACCTGGGCGTTCAGCTTCAGCGTCTCCTCCATGAGCTGCGGCACGCGCACGAGAGAGCCAATCATTTTCTGCCCCTGCTCCAGGCTCATCGTGTTGCGGGCGCGGCCGAGCCTGATGGTGAATAGATAGAGCGCGACGAGCTGGGTCACGAACGCTTTCGTGGAGGCGACACCGATCTCGGGGCCGGCGTGGGTGTAGATGATGCCGTCCGATTCGCGGGGGATGGAGGAGTCGACGACGTTGCAGATCGCCACGCTCTTCGCGCCGCGCCGCTTCGCCTCGCGCATGGCGGCGAGGGTGTCCGCGGTCTCGCCGGACTGGGAGATGAGAACCACCAGGGTCTTGTCGTCCACCACCGGGTTGCGGTAGCGGAATTCGGAGGCGATGTCCACCTCCACCGGGATGCGGCAGTGCTCCTCGATGAGGAATTTCCCCACCAGCGCCGCGTGCCACGAGGTGCCGCAGGCGATGATGGTCATGCGCTGGATGCCGGCGAGCTGCGCCTCGTCAAGCGCCAGGTCCTCGAGGTAGACGTCCCCCTCGGTCTCCTTCAGCCTCCCTGCGATGGTGTCGCGCACGGCGCGCGGCTGCTCGAAGATCTCCTTCAGCATGAAGTGCTTGTAGCCACCCTTCTCCGCCATGAGCGGCGACCAGTCGATGTGGCGCGGCTTCTTCTCCAGCGGCTCCCCCTTGATGGTGCTGAAGACCGCTTCGCCGTCGCGGAACACTACCATCTCGCTGTCTTCCATGAAGATCATGGAGCGGGTGTGCGAGAGGATGGCGGGAATGTCGGAGGCGACGAAGAATTCACCGTTGCCAAGCCCCACGACCATCGGGGACCCGAGCTTCGCGGCGACCATGAGGCCCGGCTCCTTTTCGCAGAGGATGCACAAGGCATAGGCACCGCGGACCCTGGCGAGGCCGTTGCGCACCGCCTGCACGAAGTCGTCGCACCCTTTCATCTCCTCGTCGATGAGGTGGGAGATGACCTCGGTGTCGGTCTCGCTCTTGAAGACGTGCCCGGCGCCCTTCAGCTCCTCGCGCAGCTCGAGGTAGTTCTCGATGATGCCGTTGTGCACCACCACGACGCTCCCGGCCTGGTGCGGGTGGGCGTTGATCTCCGACGGACGGCCATGGGTGGCCCAGCGGGTGTGCCCGATGCCTACGGAGCCAACGAGCGGGCTCTCCTTCAGGAGTTTCTCCAGGTTCACCAGTTTTCCCTGGCTCCTTCTGGTGGAGGCCGCACCGGAGCAGATGGTACAAATCCCGGCGGAGTCGTATCCGCGATATTCCAGCTTTCTCAGACCCTCGATGATGATCGGGGTGGCGTCCTGCTCACCTATATATCCAACGATTCCGCACATAGCTTTTTCCCCTTCAGTAAAGGCTTCTATCCGCAGATTACGCAGATTCCGCAGATTCAGCCGCGACGCACGACTCCTTGCACATCACCAGGCCGATCCTTCTGCCTTTCCTTTTTATGTCTGTTCACCGTCACCACGAAGCGACGTGATTCCGCAACTCCTAAGTCCTAATCTGCGCTAATCTGCGTAATCTGCGGAGAAAACCGCTTTTACCCCTGCTGCTTCTTCCTGAGCACCCACCCTTCCTTGTTCGTCTGCGGAGTGCGGGAGATCGCCAGCGAATCCGCCGGGACATCCTGGGTGACGGTCGTTCCCGCCGCGATGAGGGAGCCGCGGCCGACCGTCACCGGCGCCACGAGCTGCACGTCGCTCCCGACGAAGACGCCGTCCTCGATGACCGTCTTGTGCTTGCGCACGCCGTCGTAGTTGCAGGTGATGGTGCCGCACCCGATGTTGCACTCCTTGCCGACGACGGCGTCACCCAGATAGGTAAGGTGGGAGGCCTTGGACCCTTCCCCCATCACCACTTTCTTCGTCTCCACAAAGTTACCGACCTTGACGTGTGCGTGCAACTCGCTGCCGGGCCTCAGGTGCGCCATCGGGCCGATGCTGGCAAATTCGTACACCACCGACTCTTCCAGCACGCTCCCCGCCTTCACGGTAACGTCGTCCGCGAGGCGGCAGGAGTGGATCTGCGAAACCTGCCCGATGCGGCAGCGCTCGCCGATGACCGTGTTTCCGGTGATAGTTGCCCCCGGCTCCACGACGGTGTCCTTCCCGATCTTCACGTCGCGGTCGATGTAGGTGGTCCTCGGGTCGATCAGCGTCACGCCGGAGAGCATGAGCTCCCTGTTTATGCGGCGGCGCAGGATCTTTGCGGCGTCCGCGAGCTGCGCGCGGTCGTTCACCCCCATCATCTCGGAAGGGGACACGACCTGGAAGCTCTGGCAGCTCCTCCCCTCGCGGGCCGCGCGGCTCACGATGTCGGTGAGGTAATATTCCCCCTGCGCATTGTCGTTTTTCAACTCCGCCACGGCGGCTTTGAGGAATCCGGCATCGACGCAGTAGACGCCGGCATTTACCTCCGTTATCTCACGCTCTTCGGCGGAGGCGTCCTTTTGCTCAACAATCTTCTGAACGGTCCCGTCGCTCCCCTTCACGATCCTTCCGTACCCGAAGGGATTTGCCACTTTTGCGGTCATGACGGTGAGGGTGGCGCCGCTCTCCTTGTGCCGCTGCAGCATCTCGCTCAAGGTCGCCGCGGTAAGGAGCGGAGTGTCGCCGCACAGGATAAGGACCGTCTCGCAGGAAGAAGGGAGCTGCGGCAGGGCGCACTTCACGGCGTGCCCCGTCCCGAGCTGCTCCGCCTGGGTGGCAAAGAGGATCCCCGGGCGCTCGCCCAGGTGCGCTCGAACCTTCTCCTCCTGGTGCCCCGCCACGACGACGCACTCGGCCACCCCCGCCTCGAAAGCGGCCGCCAGCGGCCACTCGATCATCGGGACACCCGCCAGGGGGTGCATAACCTTCACCAGCGCCGATTTCATGCGCGTCCCCATCCCCGCCGCGAGAACGATCGCCCCTGTCTCAGCCATGTATCAGCTCCTTGTGCCGCCGCAGAATTCTTCCACCCGTTAAAGGACCGTAACCACCGGTCATTACAGCAAAGATGCTGCCGGGTCGCAAAACTGTATATATCTAACAGTAATGCCGCTTAAGGTCAAGGCTTTGCCGGAAAAACGGTGTCATAGAGCACTCTTTCTCATTTACAGGAGGAAAAGTTACCGATATATTCATCGACTGGAGGGACCATGGGGTTGCCTGAGGACATAACCCGGCTGGAGCAGCTACTCCACGAGCTGGTGGTGAAGTACGAGCAGTACTTCGTGGGGATCGAAAAGAGGGAGCCCCTCATTCTCCTCGCGGAGGTCGAGCAGCTCGCCCGGCGCTACCAGAATATCTCCATCACCAACACGATGCTGAGGTACAAGTACAACTCCCTCATCGCGACCTTCAGCGTGCACCGACAGAAGTGGAACCGGATCACCCGCCTCATCGACGAGGGGCGCTACGAGCGCGACCGCTTCAAGATGGCGCTGCACTCCCGCGAAGGCGGAGCCGGCACACCCACACCATCCTCCACCCCACCCTCCTCGGCACAACCGAAGGGGGGCGTCGCCGAAGGTCAGCTGGAAAAGCTTTACCAAGACTACATCGAGGCGCGCAGACTCTGCAATCTCCCCACCGAATCCGTCTCCCGAGACAAGGTCCTCGAGGCCGTGACGAGACAGGTCCCCGGCATCATCAAGAAATACGGCTGTTCCGAAGTCGAAATGCGTGTGGTCGTCGAAGATGGCAAGCCACGCATAAAGGTACGCGGAAAGAATCCATGAAAATAGCCCTCGTGGCGATCCACGCATACCCCTCCCCGCAGGCGGTGCCGCTGGCGTGCGCCTTTTTGAAAGGATACCTCCTCGCGGACGCGCTCCTTGGCGACCGAATCCAGGTGGAGATCGTCGAATGTTTCGCCGGAGACGAGCCGGAGACGTGCGCGGGAAAGATCCTGGCGGTCGAGCCGGATCTGGTGGCCTTTTCCCTCTACGTGTGGGGGGCGGAGCTGGGTGTCGCCATTGCGAAAATCCTCCATCAGAGCCGCCCGGAGCTCATCCTGTGCGCCGGTGGCGCGGAGGCGAGTGCGAACCCCGCACCCCTTTTCCGGAACGCTCCTTTCGATTTCCTCGTCCAGGGAGAGGGGGAAGCTCCGCTTGCCGCGGCACTCTGCCGACTTCTGGGTGATGATGGGGTGCACGATCTCCCGGGTATCCTCCTTCCCGGTGCGGCGAGCGCGGCCCCGGCCCCGCCGGTGCCGCTCGAGAAGATCCCCTCTCCGTATCTGTGCGGCCTCCTCGATCCCCCGCCCGGTGGTGCGGTCCTCTGGCAACTCTCTCGCGGCTGCGACTTCTGCTGCGCCTTCTGTTTCGACGGCAAAACCGCCGTCGCCGTACGTCGCTTCCCCATGGAGCGGATCGAGGCGGAGCTGCGCCTCCTGGTGGAGCGCCAGGTGACGCAGGTTTTCGTGCTGGACTCCACCTTCAACAAGGTCCCGCAGCGGGCGAAGGAGGTCCTGCGCCTGATCCGCAAGATTGCGCCGATGGTGCACTTTCACTTCGAGGTGCGCAGCGAGTTCATCGATGCCGAGATGGCGGAGCTCTTCGCCTCCATCACCTGCTCCCTGCAGATCGGCTTGCAAAGCGCCGACGCCGGCGTCCTCGCTGCGGCCGGGAGGAAGTTCAACAGGTACGCCTTCGAGGAGAAGATCTACCTCCTGAACGAGGCGGGCGCGATCTTCGGCTTCGACCTGATTTACGGGCTCCCGGGGGACAACCTGAAGCTCTTTCGCGACTCGCTCGACTTCGCCCTCTCCCTCTACCCGAACCACCTGGACATCTTCCCGCTGGCGGTCCTCCCCGGGACGCGCCTCTTCAGCGACGCGCAGAAGGCGGGGCTGCAGCACCTCCCCTCCCCCCCCTACACCATCACCGCCACCGCCGGCTTCTCCCGTAAGGAACTGGATGAGGCGCGGCGCCTGGCGCGGGGGTGCGACATCTTCTACAGCCGAGGGAAAGCGGTCGCCTGGTTCAACTCCGTCTGCGCCGGGCTCAAACTCGCCCCGAGCGCCTTCCTGGATGCGTTCGCACAATGGATCGAGGGACAGGCTCTCGCACGCGAGGAAGAGGACCTTTCCGACCGGGAAGTATGGCGCCTGCAGCACGACTTTCTCCAGGAGGTCTTCAGGGCGCGCAAGAAGGAGCGGCTCCTTCCGGTGGCACTCGATCTCGCCTACTATCACCACCTCTACGCCGAGGCCCTTCTTGCCGCCCCCCCGGCAATCCCGTCGAAGCGTGCGCTGAAGGGTGTTGACCTCCTTGCTACCCCCCTGGCCGTCCCCCCGTCGGCCGCGCTTGCCCGCTTCAACTACCCGATACTCGAGCTGCTCGAAGCCGGAGAGGTGGAGCTCGCCCCTTTCAGTGCGGAAGTTCCAAAGTCCGGATCTTATGCCATAATCTACCCCTTCCGGGGGGAGGTCCGCACCGAGGACCTTCCCCGTCCGTACTTCCAGCTCCTGGAGAAACTGGACGGCAGGAGCCTTCCGAAAGATCTCCTGAAGAGTCTCAGGATCCCGAAGGAGGAGGCTCTCGATTTCCTTGCAACGGCGCTCTCCGAAGGGATGGTTGTTCTACCCGCCCGACTGTGAAGAAGGGAGCTCCCGCTATACCCGCCAGGCACGAAACGATTTCCCGCAAAAGTGTATGGAAAAAATATACAGGGATCTGAAATCTCCCAACCTCGCGATTCTGCGCAACAATTTGATCTAATTAGAATTTTTTCTATTGATTATGCCGGAGCCTTCCTATAAAGTAGCGCGGTTCTTGCTCCGGCCCGATTACGGTGCAACGTAACGACGTTTTAAAATCCACAGGAGAATTGACCATGTCTCTCAGACTCACCCGCCTCCTCCCGTCGCTGCTGCTCCTCTTCGGACTGGCACTGCCGGCGTACGCCGCGCAAGGGCTCGCCATCGACCCGACAACCTGTCTCGGCTGTCACGGCAACAAGATTTCTGCTGCGGCCCATGCAGCCTCCGTGCACGGCAAGAACGGCTGTACCAGCTGCCACATCGAGATTACCGACCTGACCAAGCACATGAAGGGCGAGGTGAAGGTGGGTAAGGTCGACTGTGCGCGCTGCCACAGGAAAGAGACCGCCGAGCACGCCGGCTCCGTCCACCTGGCAAACGGCGTCACCTGCGCCAACTGTCACACCGACATCCACACCCACGTTGCCTGGAAGGGCGACAAGCGCCGGGTGCTGGCGAGCTGCGTGAACTGTCACAAGGCAGAGAGCAGCTTCACCCAGTCGGTGCACGGCAAAGGTGTCCTCGCCGGCAACCAGGACTCCGCGGCTTGCAACGACTGCCACAGCCTCCACGACATCAAGGCGCTGGGCGATCCGAAGTCCAAGTCCAACCGCGAGTTCCACACGAAGGTGTGCCTCAAGTGCCACGCCAACGAGGAACTGGTGAAGCGCAACCACATCAACGAGGTTGCGGTCGAGAGCTACCTCTCCAGCTACCACGGCAAGAACTACCGCCTCGGCTACCCCGAGCGCGTTGCTGGGTGCGCCGACTGCCACAGCGCCCACGACGTCCTGCCGCCGAGCGACCCGAAGTCGACGGTCAACTCCGAGAACCTGGTCAAGACCTGCGGCCAGTGCCACAAGGGGAGCACCGCCCTCTTCACCAAGTTCTACGCGCACGGCGAGCACAACGATCGCGAGCATTACCCGATCCTGTACTACACCTTCCTCGCCATGACCGGGCTTCTCGTCTCCACCTTCGCGGTCTTCTGGCTGCACACGCTGCTGTGGATGATCCGCGGCTTTGTGGAGAACAGGGAGAAGGCAGCTGAGCTCGAAAACGGCCACGTGCCGCACGCCGTTCCGGACGGGCACAAGCAGTACCGCCGCTTCGAGACGCGCCACATCTTCATGCACATCCTCGTTATCGTGAGCTTCCTCGGTCTCTCCCTCACGGGGCTCCCGCTGAAGTTCAGCGACCAGGCGTGGGCGAAGATCCTCATGGGCTTCTACGGCGGCTCCGCGAACGCAGGTCTGATCCACCGCCTCTGCGCCGGGATCACCTTCGTGTACTTCGCGATGGCGATTGCGCTTTCCATCCACTTCCTCTTCATCCGCAAGGACCTCAAGGGGAACTTCCTGCAGAGGCTCTTCGGGCCTGACTCCCTGATGCCGAACCTCAGGGACATCAACGACGTCGT
The DNA here is from genome assembly GCF_021044625.1 of Geomonas sp. RF6. Classification (NCBI taxonomy): domain Bacteria; kingdom Pseudomonadati; phylum Thermodesulfobacteriota; class Desulfuromonadia; order Geobacterales; family Geobacteraceae; genus Geomonas; species Geomonas sp. RF6. Next base: position 1,689,166 of record NZ_CP087999.1, read on the forward strand.
CGGCATGGTCCGCTGGTTCCTCTTCAAAGGTCCGAAACCGACCTTCGAGCGCTGGACCTACTGGGAGAAGTTCGACTTCATCGCGGTCTTCTGGGGTATGTTCGCCATCGGCGGCTCCGGCCTCATGCTCTGGTTCCCGGAATTCTTCGGGCACTTCCTCCCGGGGTGGGCCTTCAACGTAGCAACGATCGTCCACTCCGACGAGGCGCTCCTGGCGACCGGCTTCATCTTCAGCGTCCACTTCTTCAACACCCATGGACGTCCGGAGAAGTTCCCGATGGACTTCGTCATCTTCAACGGGCAGATGTCCAAGCATGAGTTCATCGAAGAGCGTGGCGACCAGTGGGCGCGCTACGAGAAGGAAGGGATCACCGAGCAGTTCAAGGCTCAGAAGACGAGCGGCGTGGTGTACGACTTCCTGGTGAAAGGGTTCGGCTTCACCGCCCTCCTCATCGGCCTCACGCTGCTGGGACTCATGGTTCTGGCGTTCCTGAGACCGGGCGTCTAACGACGCTGCAGGAGCAGTAAGAAAAAAAGGGCACCTCCCTCGCGGGGGGTGCCCTTTTTATTTTTATCGGGAACTATGAGACAGCTCAGCTCCGCCCCGCTGCACTCGCGTCCCCTCATTGCGAAGGTTCATCCGGAAATTGCGGGGCTGGGTACATTGCCACGAAGCACTGCCGAAGGCCTAACGTTCCCCCCTTTGCGAAGGGGGGGCAGGGGGGATTTGATCTTCGAGTCTCCTCCAGAACCGCAGCCCGTTTAACAGTACATCTCGGTCGTCGAACCGCAGTGCTGCGGCAGTCCAAAGATCAACGACATAGGCCCACCACTTTTTTGCGAAGTCGAAGCAAAGAAATTGCTTGGGACCACAGCAGTTGCGCACTTTGCAGGACGGTCCTGGCCGAGTCAAATCCCCCCTGTCCCCCTTTCGCAAAGGGGGGAACGTGATGGCCTCGCCTTCCCTTTTGACCTTCTGCGTCGCCCAGCGCTCCTACATCATCTCCACCGGATCCACATCCACCGTCACCCGCACAGTCGATGGATGGGTAAAATCGTGCCGCAGCGCGAGAAGCATCTTGTGCAGATCGGGGCGCTCCTTCCCCTTCAGGAGGATCTGCCAGCGGAAGCGGCCCCGCACCTTCCCGAGCGGCGCCGAGATCGGCCCGAGGAGTTCGACCCGCGCCTTCAGCTCGCGCTTCACCCTCAGCAGAAGGCGCGCGGCCTCGGATGCCGAATCTTCGGCGTGCCTGGCGGTGACGCTGGAAAAGGTCAGCGCAGCGAGGTGGGTGAAGGGAGGATAGCCGACCTCGCGGCGAAACTCTACCTCCTGCTCATAAAACCCGCGGAAATCATGCTCTACGGCGCAGGTGAGGGCGTAGTGCTCCGGTGCCAGGGTCTGCACCAGAACCTTCCCCGGCCTGTCCCCGCGCCCCGCCCTCCCCATTACCTGGCTTACCAGCTGGAAGGTCCGCTCGGCAGAGCGGAAATCAGGCATGTTCAAGGTGGAGTCCGCAGAGACGACGCCGACGAGGGTCACGCCGGGGAAGTCGTGCCCCTTGGCGATCATCTGCGTGCCGATGAGGATGTCGGTGCTGCCGTCCTCGAGGCTCTTCAGGACGCGTGCATGCCCCCCTTTTCCCCGAGTGGTGTCGCGGTCCATCCGTGCCACGCGCGCCTCCGGGAAAAGCTCCTGCACTTCCTCCTCCACCCGTTCGGTGCCGCGTCCGAGAAGGACGATCTCGCCGCCGTCGCAGGCGCCGCAAACGGTCGGGGCGGGGATGGCGTAGTCACAGTAATGGCAGACGTGCTTGCCGCGGCCGCGGTGATAGGTCAGGGTCACCGCACAGTTGGGGCAGCGCAGGACCTGGCCGCATTCCTGGCATACGAGATAGGTCGCGAAGCCTCGCCTGTTCAGAAAGAGAAGGGTCTGCCCCCCCGCCGCCAGGTTCTCTTCCATGGCGGTCTTCAGCGGCGCGAGGAGCGTCTCCCCCTTCTGCCCGCGTGCGTCAAGAAGGGTCGTCTCGGGCATCGGGAGCTCCCGCACCCGGCTGGGCAGCTGGAGGTAGCGAAGCCTCCCCTCCATCGCTGCGTGGTACGTGGTGATGAGAGGGGTGGCGGAACCGAGGACGACGGCAGCGTTGGCGAGCTTCCCGCGCACCAGCGCGAGGTCACGGCTGTTGTAGCGCACACCTTCCGACTGCTTGTAGGAGGTCTCGTGCTCCTCGTCGACCACGATCATCCCGAGCCGCTCCAGCGGCGCGAAGAGCGCGGAACGGGCACCTATCACGATCTGCGCCTCGCCGCGCCTGATGCGCCGCCACTCGTCGTAGCGCTCCCCGTCGGAAAGGCCGCTGTGCAAAACGGCGATGCCGCACTCAAAGCGCCTCTTGAAGCGCCCGACGAGTTGCGGCGTGAGCGCTATCTCCGGCACGAGAACGAGCGCGGTGCGTCCCGCCTCGAGGCAGACGGCAATGCTCTGCAGGTACACCTCTGTCTTGCCGCTCCCGGTCACCCCGTGAAGGAGGAAAGGGGTGAACGCCTCGGAGCGGAGCGCGGAGCAAATCGCGTCGTGGGCTGCAGTCTGGTCAGGATTGAGGGGGAGCGGCGTGTCCTTCTGGTACACCTCTGCATGAAAGGGGTCTCGGTAAACTTCCCGCTCCTCGCACTCGGCAAGCTGCAGTTCCACGAGTCGGTGCAGTTGAGGGGTGCACGATCCGAAGCGCTCCCGCAGGAGCGAGGCTGAAGCCTCCCCCTGCTCCTCCAGAAAAGAGAGGATCTCCACCCCTTTCCCTTTCAGCTTCGGCGGGGCGAGAAGTGGAAGGGCGCGGTAAAACTTCTCCATCCGCACGCTCCTGCCGCCATGGAGAACCTCGGTGCGGACAAGGGAGCCATCCTCTGCCGTCTCGCACATGAAGCGGCTCTCCAGGTTGATACCGGCAGGGAGGGCACCCTTGATGACCTCGCCGAGCGGGTGCAAGTAGTAGCTCGCTATCCAGCGGTAGAAGGTCAATTCGGAGGGGGTGAAAAGGGGGGCGTCGTCCAGGACCTCCAGCACTTCCTTCAGCTCGGCGCTCCCCGCCTCGGCGGGAGCAAGGAGGTAGCCGGTAATCTTCCTCTTGCCAAAGGGGACGAGCACACGCTTCCCCGGGGTCGCCAGCGGTACGAGGTGGGCCGGCACACGATAATGAAAGTGGCCGTGCAAAGGGAGTGGGATGGCTACTTCAACGACTTGCGATGTGGGCATAAAAACCTTGCTGCCGGAAGAACGGAAAAGTAAGGAAGAGGAAAACGATAAATACGGATGGCGCGTAGAGAGCAGCGCATTGTACAGCAAGATAGCCGCCGCGTCTCCTCCCTTTGAAGGATAGGACAGGGCGGGGATGGGGTTCAGCCGCCTGCAGCGGCCAAAAATGCCGGAAACGCTGCGCTTATTCCGGCCTACATTTCACATCGAAAGGCTACTTCGGCATGCCGAAGTGGCCGGCTCAGCAGAAAGTTCGGCATGCCGAAGTCGGTGTCGGCCACGCCGTGGCCTACGCCTTCACTTCCTTCTTCATGATCTCCTGCGCCACGGTGCGTCCCAGCGACTCGCACTCGGCAATCCCGTCTTCCTTCGGCTTGAAGGGGAAGCGCAGGTACGGCACCGGGATCTTGAAGCCCATCGCCTTCAGACGCTCTTCGGCCATCTTGCACGCCTCGCCGCTCCAGCCGTAGGAGCCAAAGACTCCCGCGATCTCCGCCTTCAGGCTCACGGCTGAAAGATCCGCCAGGACCTCCCACATCGGCTTCGGAATGTCCCGGTTGATGGTGGGGACCCCGAAAAGGAGGGCGTCGTTCTCCTCCAGGAGATCCCGGAGCTCCCTCTGCGAAGTCTCGGTTATGCGGCAGAGGGTGGCAGTGACCCCCTCGACCCCGGACGCGCCGCGGTGGACCGCTTCCGCCATTTTCTCCGTGTTGCCATGGGGAGAGATGTAGAAGACGGCGACCCTCTTCCCGGCACGCGGCTTCGGCTCCGCCCACTTCCTGTACAGATCGATCGGCGCCATCGCGTCATTGCGGTGAACCGGCCCGTGGCTGGGGCAGAGCATCCGCACCTCCACCCCCTCTATCTTCGCGAGGGCGCTGCGGATCTTCTCCTTGAAGGGGCGCATGAGGGAGTCGAAGTAGAAACGGATCTCGGTGGTGAAGTCGGGGTTCTCGTCGGCGAAGATCTTCCCGGTGGTGAAGTGGGCCCCGAAGGCGTCACAGGGGAAGAGAACCCCGTCCTCCCGAAGGAGGGTGAACATCGTGTCGGGCCAGTGCAGGAAAGGTGCGGCGAAGAAATGAAGGGAGCGCCCGCCGAGATCGACGGAGTCACCGTCCTTCACCACTCTGGAGGCGAAGGGGGTGTGGATCTGGTTGCCGAGGAAGGTGCGGGCGGACTGGGTGCTGAGGACGGTGGCGTTCGGGCAGATCTCGAGGAGGAAAGGGAGCGATCCGGCATGGTCGGGCTCCGAGTGGTTTACCACGATGTAATCCACCCGGGCCGGATCGTGTATTTCACGCAGATTGTCCAGGAACTCCTGGTGGCGCTTCCCCTTGACGGTGTCGATGATGGCGCAGCGCTCGTTCCCCTTCACCAGGTACGCATTGTAGCTGGTGCCGAATTCAGTGGGGTAGAGTTCGTCGAAAAGCCTGAGGTCGGGGTCGTACACCCCGATCCAGTACAAACCTTCAGCAATCTCGATAGCCGCCATTGGTACCCCCTTTGCCGGCTAAAAGCCGGCACCTTCTGGATGGAACCGCGCGGTCCGCCTCGCATTAGCGCGGACCGGACGATTGACCTTACCAAAAAGGTGGGAGGGGCGCAACCCGCAAAGGGGTACTAGTTCCCCCTGCCGTGCCGGTATTCCACGACCGGCTCCCTTCTCCCCGAACCCGCCTGCTTCGGGCGTCCCTTGGCAAAGGGTGCGCCCTTCTTGCGGGGATCGCCAAAGGGGCGCCCCTTGCGGGGGGCGTTGCCGGAGGTGCGGCGCAACTGCCGGGTCGGCTCGAGCCCCGGGATGACGTGGTGCGGCAACGACTCCCCGGTGTACTTCTCGATCCTGTCCAGATACGCCACCTCGTTGAAGGAGCAGAAGGAGATGGCCACGCCGGAGGCGCCGGCACGGCCGGTCCTGCCGATGCGGTGCACGTAGTCCTCGGCGAACTTCGGCAGGTCGAAGTTGATGACGTGGCTGATCCCGGAGACGTCGAGGCCGCGGGCGGCTACGTCGGTGGCGACAAGGAGGCGCACCTTGCCGCGGCGCATATTGACGATCGTCCTGTTGCGCGCGCCCTGGCTCATGTCGCCGTGCAGCGCCGCTGCGGCGTGCCCCTGGGAGTAGAGCTCCATCGCCAGCTGGTCAGCGCCCGTCTTCGTGGCGGAGAAGATAATCGCCTTCGTCAGGTTGATGTCGGAGATCAGGTGCTGCAGGAGGCGGTTCTTGTGCCTGATGTCGTCGGTCACGTGGAGGCGCTGCTCGATCTGCGGCTTCGTGATCTGCTGCGGGGCCACGTCGATGCGCTCCGGCTCGGTCAGGAGCCGCTTGGCGAGCTTCGCCATGGCGTCGTCCATCGTCGCGGTGAAAAGCATCGTCTGGCGCGCCTCCGGGGCGGCGGCGGCGATCTTGTCCACGTCCTCGGAGAAGCCCATGTCGAGCATGCGGTCCGCCTCGTCCAGGACGAGGAGCTCCAGGCGGGAGAGGTTCATCCTGCCGCGCTCGAGGTGGTCGATAAGGCGCCCGGGGGTGGCCACGATCAGGTCGACCGGCGCCGACAGCAGGGCGAGCTGCTCACGGTACGGCATGCCGCCGAGGATGGCGCCGCTTCTCACCCGCATGAACTTCCCGTAGGCGCGCACCGCGTCGGTGACCTGGTTTGCGAGCTCGCGGGTCGGGGTCAAGACGAGGATGCGGGGACCTTTGCCGCGCGCAGTGGACGGGACGAGGAGGCGCTGCAGCGCGGGGAGTACGAAGGCGGCGGTTTTGCCGGTGCCGGTCTGCGCCGTGCCGATCAGGTCCTTCCCGGCCAGCGCCAGCGGTATCGCCTGCTCCTGGATCGGGGTGGGGTCGGTGTAGCCGCGGGCGGCGATGGCTTTGAGGATCGGCTGGGCAAGGTTCAACGTTTCAAAAGACATGGAATTCCTTTTCTCCTGGGGGAAAAACGGCGCATCCTCCTCGCGGAATTGGGAGGAGCACGACGGCCGAAATGAATGAGGCAAAAAAAATAAGAAGCCGGTCGCACGAGGGCGTCTGCGCCACTGCGGTGATCGGGGGCAAAGAATCTATGACCGGCAAGGTACATCGTTGCCAACCATAGCTATGCCGCATTTCTCTTGGGGATTTCTTGAATGCGAGGGGTTGGATCGATGGGGGGGAGCACCGGCTCCCGTATGGGGTCTGTCAGTCAGCCGCACATTATTACAACAGCGCCAGGTGAAATGCAAGAGAAAAAGAGCTTTCTCCACTCCACCCCCAAAAGCCCCTTTTTCTCAGAAGACCTCGTAGTACCACCCGGTGCCGAGCTTGTACACCCGCATCATGTTCGTGGAGCCGCGCGCCTCCATCGGGATCCCCATGATGATGACGATGAGGTCCCCCTTGCGGAAGCCGTTTTTGAGGAGGGTTTCCTCCACCATGGGGATCAGGTCGTCCGCCCCCCCCAGCGCACCGAGAGGCTGGCTGCGCACCCCCCACCAGAGGGCGAGCCTGCGCTGCACCTCGGTGCTGGCGGTGAAGGCGATGATCGGGAGCTGCGGCCGGAACTTCGACAGGAGGCAGGCGGAGCTCCCAGACTGGGTCATGACCACGATGGCGCTTGCCTTCAAGGTAGCTGCCGCCTGGCACGCCGCGCCGGCGACCGCGGAGGCGACGTTGTTGCTGTAGGAGAGGGGGCGCGGAGACTCCCTCCACAGCTCGGCGTGCTCCACGTCCACCGCCACGTTCACCATCGTCTGCACCGCCTGCAGCGGGTAGGCGCCGGCGGCGGTTTCACCGGAGAGCATGACGGCGTCGGTGCCGTCCAGTATGGCGTTCGCCACATCGGAGGTTTCCGCCCTCGTCGGGCGCGCGTGGCTGATCATCGACTCCAGCATCTGGGTCGCAGTAATGACCGGCTTCCCTGCCTCGTTGCACTCCCGGATGATCCTCTTTTGCACCAGCGGCACCCGCTCCGGGTGGAGCTCCACCCCCAGGTCGCCGCGCGCCACCATGATGGCATCGGACACCGCGAGAATCTCCCTGAAGTTCTTCAGCCCCTCCGGCTTCTCGATCTTCGCCACCACCGGAAGGTTGGAGCCCTGCTCGTACATGATCCGCTTCAGCCGCTCCACATCGCTTCCCCGGCGCACGAAGGAGAGGGCAACGTAGTCGAAGCCGGACTGCAGGATGAAGGAGAGATCCCCCAGGTCCTTCTCCGAGAGGGAGGGGGCGGAGACGTCGACGCCGGGAAGGTTGATCCCCTTGTTGTTCTTGAGGATCCCCCCCTCCACGACGCGGCAGCGCACGTTCTCGCCGGAGACCTCCAGCACCTTCAGCTCCATGAGGCCGTCATCGAGGAGTATGCGCGCCCCCGGCTTCACGTCCCTCGGAAGCCCTGCATAGACGGTGGAAAAGAGGTTGTCCCGCCCGAGAATTTCGCGGGTGGTGATCTGCACCGTCTCCCCTTTCACCAGGGGCATCTGCCCCCCTTCCATATGCCCCGTCCTGATCTTTGGCCCCTGCAGGTCGGCAAGGACTGCCACCGCCCGACCGAGCCGCTGCGAGACCATGCGCACCCGCTGCAGGAGCTCCCCCTTCTCGGCGTGCACCCCGTGGGAGAAGTTCATCCGGAAAACGTCCACCCCCGCCTCGATGAGGGCCGCGATCATGCTCTCGGAGGAGCTGGCGGGGCCGAGGGTGGCGATGATCTTCGTCTTTCTCTTCGTGGTTATCATGTCCGCCTCACGGGTGCTCCCCCGGCGGCACTGTCCGGGGATCGGCGTCTGTTTCTCATGAGTTTCTCGGAACTACAAGTATCGTAGCAGAGGGGGGTGGCAAACTCAAGGGGGGCGCAATAACGAAAAAACCCCGCAGCTGCGGGGTTTTTCTGTTTGTCTATATGTGGGGAGGGATTACTTGCCGGAAGCGATGGAGTCCTTCAGCGCCTTGCCCGGACGGAACTTCGGCACCTTGGCGGCTGCGATATTGATCTCGCTACCGGTCTGCGGGTTTCTGCCGGTGCGGGCCTGGCGGTCGGAGACCTCGAAGCTTCCGAACCCGACGAGGGTAACCCGGTCGCCGTTTTTCAGCGCCTCGCTGACACTGTTGATGAAAGCGCCGACGGCCTTCTCGGCCGCGCCCTTAGATAGATTAGCCGATTTCGCTACTGCATCGACGAGTTCTGCTTTTGTCATGTCTAACCCTCCTTTTCTTATGTGCAAAAATTTAAGTCACTATAACCATAAATTTTTCCTTTGCAAGGCTTTATTTGCACCGGAAATGATTTTATCCCGCGCCAGGAGCGGTTCTAGCGCCCATCCCCCCCTCCGCGAAGCCCCTTCCGGCGTTTCCGGAAAGCTTCCTCCACTGCGGACCCGCTCGCCTCTCTTTTCGCCGGAAAGACGCAAAAACAGACGGTTAGAGAACCGGCTCCTGAAGGGGCGCCTGAGCGGGGACCGGGACCGGTTCCGGGTCGTAGGTGGACGGTTCGGTGCCGCTTATGAAACACTCCTGCACAGCACCCGGAGTCCCCTCCCGCGCCAGCCGACCGGTGCGCGGGTCGATGAGGGCGAAGGTGACGTCGTTAGGGGGCTCGAAGCGCTTCGAGGGGATCGCCGCCAGCGCCCGCTGCATGAACTCGGTCCAGATCGGCGCAGCCGCCTGCCCCCCTGACCCGCCGGCACCGAGGCTGCGCTCCTGGTCGTAACCGACCCAGACGCCGGCCACCAGTTGCGGAACGAACCCGACGAACCAGGCGTCCTTCATGTCGTTCGTGGTGCCGGTCTTTCCCGCGACGGGGCGGCCAAGGGCCCGGGCCCGCCCGCCGGTACCGCTGGTGACGACGCTCTCCATGAGGTTCGTCATGATGTAGGCGACGTCGGGGGAGATGACCTGGTTCGGAGCCGCTGCACCGCGTCTCGCGGGTGCCGTGCCGGGGGCGGCGATACGGGCGGTGGCTGCCGCCCCCTCTCCGGTCAGGGATGCGTCCGCATCCTCGCTCGCCTCCGGGGGGGCGCCGGCGCTGGAGATATCGGTGAAGACCGGGATCTTCGGCGGGTTCATCTCCTCGAGCACCGCGCCGTCGCGATCGAGGACCTTCGTCACGAAGTACGGCGCCATCCGGTATCCTCCGGAGGCGAAGACCGCATAGGCGCTGGTGAGCTCAAGGGGAGTGACGCTGGAGGAGCCGAGCGCCAGAGTGAGGTTCCCGGCCAAGGGCGAGGTGATCCCCAGCCTCTTCGCACACTCGATGGCAGTCCTCACGCCGATGCTCTCCAGGATTTTCACGCTCACCACGTTTATGGAGTTGGTGAGCGCCGTGCGCATGGTGACCGGCCCGCGGTAGATGTTGTCGTAGTTGCGCGGCTTCCACGTCTTCTCCTGCCCGCTGTCGTACTCCACCTGGGAGTCCTGGATCACGGTGGCAGGGGTCATCCCCTTTTCCAGCGCCGCGGCGTAGATGACCGGCTTGAAGGCCGAGCCGGGGTTCCTGCGCGCCTGGGTAGCCCTGTTGAACTGGCTCTTCCTGAAGTCATATCCGCCGACAAGGGCGCGCACCCCGCCGCTTTGCGGGTCGATCGCCACGAGGGCCGCCTGGGTCTCCGGCGTCTGGTCCAGGGTAAAGACCGCTCCAACCCTGTTCTGGTCCGTCTGCTGCGCCACCACCTCGAGGACTGCACCGAGGGCGATGGCACGCTTCCCTTCCGGCTTGCCGTAGCTGTTCACGAGCTCGAGGCGCCCGGCCCAGTCCATCCCCTTCCTGTCGAGGATCCCGGTGCGGTCGCCGACCCGCACGGTGAGCTCCCCCTTCGCCGGGTCGGCCTTGATGACCACCCCCTGGTAGCCCCCACCCTGCTTCAGCGTCACGGTGTCGATCTGGTCCTCCACCTTCTTGCAGAAGGGATCGACCTCCTCTTCCGTGAGGTAGCGCGCGGCGCCGCGGAACCCCTGCCTCTTGTCCAGCGCCTTCAGCCCGTTCACCACGCCGTCGTAGGCCGCCTTCTGCATCTCCGCGTTCATGGTGGTGTAGATTCTCAGGCCGTCCTTGTAGAGACGCTCCTCGCCGTACTTCTCCTCCAGTTGCTGGCGGACCTGCTCCAGGAAGTAGGCGCTCTGCTCGGGATTCACCTTCTTCAGGCTGTGGATCGCCACCGGGAAGGCCTTCGCGTGGTCGGCTTCGGCCTGGGTGATGTACCCTTCCTTCACCATCCTCTCGAGGACGTAACCCTGGCGCTCCTTCGCGCGGTCCAGGTGCTTGATCGGGGAGTAGGCGTTCGGTGCCTTCGGGAGCCCGGCCATCATCGCCATCTCCGCCAGGTTGAGCTGGTCCACCTCTTTCCCGAAGTACGTTTCCGCGGCAAGCTGCACCCCGTAGGCACCGGCGCCGAGGTAGATCTGGTTCAGGTAGATGTACAGGATCTCGTCCTTGGAGAGGCGCTCCTCCATCCTCTTCGCCAGTATCGCTTCCTTCAGCTTCCGGGAGAACTTCTTCTCGGGGGTAAGGAGCATCGACTTCGCCACCTGCTGGGTGATGGTGGAAGCCCCTTCCTTCTTTCTAAGGGACATGGTGTTCTTGAAGATGGCGCGGACGATCCCCAGGTAGTCGATCCCCTTGTGCTGGTAGAAGTTGCTGTCTTCGGCAGCGACAAAGGCCTGGATCAGACGCCTCGGGATCTTGTCCACCGGCACGACCGTGCGGCGCTCCAGGTAGAATTCGCCGACGAGGCTGCCGTCCTCGCCGAAGACCTGCGACACGATCGGCGGGCGGTAGTCGGCCAGGCGGTCCACCTTCGGGAGCGCTCCGAGCAGGTAGAAGAAATATCCGAAGAAGGCGAGCACCAGGAGGGCGCCCCCGCCGAGCGTTATGCCAGCGAGAAGCTTCTTGCCGGACCCTTCTTTTTTCCTGCGCGGCCGAGCCTTGTACGTCTCCATATGGTAAAACTCCAGTCTATCTATGAGATTACGCAGACTGCACATTATCGCAGAACGCTGATTTAATTCAAGGCTATTGTGTAAAGCCCCCTCAGACCACCCGGACCCTTAGGGAAGACTCACTTTTTTCACTCAGAATTAGGCTTTCGCAATTTTGGACATTGACGCAGGCGTCCTATCAAAGTACAAGGAGAAGCTGGCACACTATCCGGGAAAAGAAGTTACTCACTCCTCTCCTCAAACAACAGTAGAGGGAGGGATTCAACCTTCCTCTTCAGTCGACTTGAAGGCGGTGTGGAGGGGTATACAGTGAGCGGCTGCCTTCTTTCCGTTTTCAATGAGTGGAGGGGATGACCGATGAAGAGAAATTTTCGCCTGTTTCGCCTGTTGCTCCTTGTACCGTCACTCCTTCTCGCCGGCACCACCGCGGGTGCGGCGGAGCTCGGCCCCTTCAACACGCAGGACCAGAGCCCCCTGGTGCAGATATACGGCCTCCCGGCGCAGGAGAGCGCGACGGTCCTCGGCAAAGGGAGGTACCTCGCCCGGGTGGCGCTCGACGTCGCCAACAACAACGCCATCGAAAACACCCCTCGGGAATCGATCACCCTTGACGGCGAGTCGTGGCGCACGACGCTGACGCTGCGCCGCGGCTTCGAGGGGGGGCTGGAGGGGGGGATCGAGATCCCCTTCGTCTACCAGGGGGGGGGCGTATTCGACGACTTCATCGAGAACTGGCACGACTTCTTCGGACTGCCGCAAGGGGGGCGCAAGGAGGAGCCGCAAGACCGCCTCAGCTACGTCTACACGAAGGACTCCCGCGAGCGCCTGCGCATGGACCGCTCCCGGGGAGGGATCGGCGACGTGCGGCTGACCGGCGGATACCAGCTCTACCAGGACCTCCAGAACGGCCGCGCCGTCGCCGTGCGCGCCGCGCTGAAGCTCCCCACCGGGGAGAGCAGCAGGCTCCACGGGAGCGGCAGCACCGATCTCTCCCTGTGGCTGAGCGCGCAGCAGGACCTCCCCCTCGAGCGCCTCGGCGCCGTCGCCTTCTTCGGATCGCTCGGGGGGCTCGCGAAGACGCGCGGGGACGTCATTCCGGACCAGGAGCGCTACCTCGTCGGATTCGGGTCGCTCGGGGCCGGGTGGACCCCGTGGCGCCCGGTCGCCTTCAAGGTGCAGCTCTCCGGGCACTCACCCTTTTACCACGGCAGCTCGCTCGACGAGCTCGATGCGTTCTCCCTCCTGCTCCTCACCGGGGGGACGATCTCCTTTTCCGAGAGCACCTCGCTGGACATCGGAGTCTCCGAGGACATCATCGTAAACGCCTCTCCGGACGTCGCTTTTCACCTTTCACTTTCCACGAAGTTCTGATGGTATACATGGTTTGGTTTACAATGGGAAAGTGTTAGAGTATCCGCCATGGTAGTGCCGATCCTATCGAAGACCGATCTGGAGCAGGCCAAAGCCCTCATCACGGCCAGCGGCCTCTCTTTCGATCCCCCTTTCGACGACCTGGTGGGGATCTTCCACAGTGGTGCGCCTGAGGCGGTCGGTGCCCGCAGCGGACGCCTCCTGAAGATGCTCGCGGTGCGGCCGGAGAGCCAGGGGGGTTCCCTCCTCGCCCAGATCGTCACCGAGCTCGTGCGCCGCGGCTACGAGCACGGCGTCGATTCCTTTTTCATCTTCACCTCCCCGGCCCACGCCCCCTCGTTCCAGTCGTTGAACTTCAACCTTCTCGTCACCCACAAGAAAAGCGCCCTCATGGAGTACGGCAACGGCCTCTCCCGCTACCTCGAGGAGCACCGGCACCTGGTGAATCCGGGGAACAATGGCGCGATAGTGGCCAACTGCAACCCCTTCACCCGCGGGCACCGCTACCTCGTGGAGGAGAACGCGAGAAGGGTGGACCACCTCTACCTCTTCGTCGTGCGGGAGGAGAAATCGCTCTTTCCCTTCGAGAGCAGGATCGAGATGGTGCGGCGGGGTGTGGCGGAGCTGGAAAACGTGACGGTGCTGGAGACCTCCTGGTACGCCATCTCGAGCGTCACCTTCCCGACCTATTTCCTGAAGGAAGGGGACCCGGGGCACCGGGAGCAGATGGAGCTCGACCTGCAGCTCTTTGCCAGCCGCATCGCCCCCTTTTTCGGAGTCGTGCGCCGCTTCGTCGGCACGGAACCTTTCTGCGCGACAACCGCCGCCTATAACGCCGCGATGCACCGGGTCCTCCCGGCGTGCGGCATAGAGGTCATCGAGGTGGAGCGGGAACGCGCGGGGGATCTCGCCATCAGCGCCTCCGCGGTGCGCAGCGCCCTCCTGGACGGCGAGCTCGACTCCCTTGAGAAGCTCGTTCCGGAGTCGACGCTGGGTTATCTCCTTTCCGACGAGGGGAGAGAGGTGTGGGAGAGAAGGCGATGAAGATAGCGAGAAAGGCGCAGGCCGGAACGATGCAGTCGAGCGATCTCATGGTCTTTCTCGAGCCGGCGGAGGAGCTTGCCGTGGAGATCGAGAGCACGGTGAAGAAGCAGTTCGAGCACCTGATAAGGGCGAAGGTCGCCGAGGTCCTCTCCCGTCACGGGGTCGAGGCGGGGCTCGTGCGCATCACCGACCGCGGTGCGCTGGACTACGCCATTGAGGCGCGTCTGGAGACGGCGCTCCAGCGGGGTGCGGAGGGGTAGATGGAAGGTCTCTGGTACAAGGAGTGCAATCAGGGAAGGCGCTTCCTGATAAAGATCACCCCCGGGGAAAACCTCACCACCCGTCTCCTGCAGTTCGCCCATGTCGCCGACGTCCGCTACGCCGTCATCGTCTCCGCCCTCGGGAGCGTGAAAAACGTGAAGCTGCGCGGCATCAAGACCGGCGCGAAGCTCCCGATCACCACACCGCGGGTGCAGATCCACGAGATAGAGGGGCCTCTCGAGCTCCTGAGCCTCACCGGGAACATCATGCCCGGATCGGGGGAGACCGACCTTCTCGACTGCCACTTCCACATCATGCTCGGGAAGTCCTCCGGTGAGGTCGTGGGGGGGCACCTCTACGAGGCGCAGGTATTCGCCACCTGCGAGATCATGCTCTCGGAGCTCACGGTGGAAGGGGTGGAGCGGCACGTATCGAAGATCGGCGGGATCCCCACCATCTACATCGACGAGGAGAGAGCGCAATGACAGACTCGAAGCTGCGCCGCTCCCTCCTGTACGTCCCGGGGAACATGCCCTCCATGCTGCAGAACATCCCTGTCTTTGAATGCGACGGGGTCATCGTCGACCTGGAGGACGCCGTCCCCCTGGCGGAGAAGGACGCAGCGCGGCAACTGGTGCGCCGCTTCCTGGAGAACTACACGGAGCGGAACAAGGAAATCCTCGTGCGCATCAACCCCCTCGACACCCGCTGGGGGTACGAGGACCTGAAGACGGTCCTCCCGGCGCTCCCGGACGGAATCCGCCTCCCGAAGGCGGACACCCCGGAGATCGTGGAGCGCCTCGACACGCTCCTCACCGAGTTCGAGGAGGAGCTCGAGCTCCCGATCGGCCGCTTCGGCGTCCTCCCCTCCATAGAGAGCGCGCTCGGGGTCATCAACGCCACCGCCATCAGCCGCTCCTCGTCTCGCATATTCGCGCTCGCCTTCGGGGCGGAGGACTACACCGCGAGCATGGAGATCGAGCGGACGAAGGGGGGGGAGGAGCTCTTCAACGCCCGCACCCAGATCCTCTGGGCCGCGAAGGCGGCGGGAATCCAGGCGATAGACACCATCTTCGCAGACGTCTCCGACATGGAGGGGCTAAGAGCGGAGACCGAGCTCGCAAAGAGGCTCGGCTACACCGGGAAGTCACTGGTGAACCCCCGCCAGATCGAGGTCGTGCACGACGTCTTTGCCCCGAAGGAGGAAGAGGTCGCCTACGCCCTGGAGGTCATCGAGGCGATAAAGAGGGCCCGCCTCCTGGGGACCGGAGTGATCTCCTTAAAGGGGAAGATGATCGACGCCCCCGTGGTGAAGAGGGCGGCCCGGGTGCTGCGGACGGCCTACGCCCACGGCATGACCGATACCCCGGTGGACGAGGAGGTCATCCATGGCGCTCAATAGCCTCGGCAGGGAGATCCCGGAGAGCTATGCCGGCAGGCGCCTCGTCCCCTACTCGGACCCGTGGTCGCTGAAGCCGGCGGGGCAGATCGCCGCGCGCGAATTGAGGCGCCGAAACCCGGGGGAAAAGAAGCTTCTCTCGTCGCTCAGGGAGGCGGTCGACGCGGCGGGGTTGCGGGACGGGATGACGATTTCCACCCACCACTCCCTGAGAAACGGCGATTTCCTCCTGAACATGGTGGTGAACACCCTGGCGGAAATGGGGCTGAAGGGGATCTGGATCGCCTCCTCGTCGGTCCATCCGGTGCATGCGGAGATCATCCCCCACATACGGAGCGGCGTCATCGCCGGCTTCGAGTGCGGCGTGAACGGCCTTATCGGCGAGCTCGCCAGCAAGGGGGAGATCTCCTGCCCGATCATCGTCCGCTCCCACGGGGGGAGGGCCCGCTCGGTCATCGAGGGATCGGTGGGGATTGACTGCGCCTTCATCGCCGCCCCCTGCTGCGACGAGTACGGCAACCTGAACGGCATCTTCGGCCCTTCCGCCTGCGGGAGCCTCGGCTACGCGCAGGTGGACGCGCTGCACGCGCGGGTCGTCGTCGCGGTGACGGACAACCTGGTCCCCTACCCCGCGATCCCGGTGAGCATCCCGCAGGCCCTGGTCGACCACGTCGTACTGGTGGAGCGGCTCGGGGACCCGGCGAAGATCGTCTCCACCACGACGCGCATCACCACCGATCCGGTCGGTCTGCAGATCGCGAACTTCGCGGCGCAGGTCATCGACGCCTCCGGCTACCTCGCCGACGGCTTCTCCTTCCAGACCGGCAGCGGCGGCATATCGCTCGCGGTGGCGGACCGGGTGCGCCAGCTCATGCGCCGGCGCGGCATAAAGGGGAGCTTTGGCTGCGGCGGGATCACCGGGTACTTCGTGGAGATGCTGGAGGAGGGGCTCTTCTCGGCGCTTCTGGACGTGCAGTGCTTCGACCTCGACGCGGTGCGTTCCATGGGGAGAAACCGCACCCACCAGGAGATCAGCGCCGACATGTACGCGAGCCCCTTCAACGCCGGGGCGGTGGTGAACAGCCTCGACTGCGTCATCCTCGGCGCCACGGAGGTCGACAGCGACTTCAACGTGAACGTGAACACGGAGTCGAACGGCTACCTCCTGCACAATACCGGGGGGCACAGCGACACCGCGGCCGGAGCGAAACTCTCCATCATCGTCGCCCCCTCCATCCGGGGACGGCTCCCGATCGTGAAGGACAGGGTCACCACCGTCACGACCCCGGGGGAAACGATCGGTGTGGTGGTGACGGAGCGGGGAATCGCCGTGAACGATCGCCTCCCGGAGCTCAGGAAGGAGCTCGCGGCGAGGAAACTGCCGGTGAAAGAGATCGGCCAATTGCAGCAGGAAATTTACCGTGTCACCGGCACCCCGAGAGCTCTGGAGTTCGAGGATGACGTAGTGGCCCTCATCGAGTACCGGGACGGGAGCATCATCGATGTCGTTAGACGTGTTAGAGAGTAGTATCCTGGCGGCCCGCGACAGGCGCCAGGCCCAGCTGGAGAGTTTTGCCCCGCACTCGCCGTGCCTCATCATGCTCTCCCTCAACATTCCGGGACCGGAAAAGAGCGGTGAGCGAGCCCAGCGCCTCTTCAACTGGGCGCTCACCAGGCTGGCGGACGAAGCCCCGGTGGAGCTCCTTTTCAGCGGGACGGACCCCCTCGGCCCGTACGCCCTGTACCAGACCCGCCTCACCCCGCGCGGCGCGAAGGAGAAGGCGGTCGCCATCGAAGGCTCGGAGCCTGCGGGGCGCCTCATAGACCTCGATGTCTACGATACGAGCGGAAGCGCCTTCGGCAGGAGCTTGCTGGGGCTGGCGCCGCGGCGCTGCCTCGTGTGCGGAGAGAGCGCGGCGGAGTGCATGCGCCTCAAACGGCACGAGACACGAATTTTACAGGAGGAGGTAGATGCCCTCATTGATGCACTGTGAATCGCAACGACTGGCCCAGAACCTGCTGCGCGGCGCCTTCCTGGAGCTCTACCTGACCCCGAAGCCCGGTCTCGTCGACCTCGCCGACAGCGGCTCCCACAAGGACCTCTCCGTCTCCCGCATGGAGGAGTCCCTCACCATCATCTCCGGCTATCTGACGGAGATGGAGCGTTCCCTCGACGCGGGGGAGGATCTGGAGGACCAGATAACGCTCGGGATCGCCACGGAGCACGCGGTCATGCAGCAGGTCGGCACGAACTGCCACCGCGGCTTCATCTTTCTGAGCGGCCTCCTCCTCAGTGCGAGCCGCCTCGCTCCCGGGCGCGACGAGCGCGCCCTCTCCGGCGCGGTCGCCTCCCTCGCGCTGCAGCTCTTTGCCAGGACCTCCGACCACAAGAGCAACGGCAGCCGCGCCCGCAAGCTCTACCAGGTCGGGGGGATCAAGGCTGAGGCGCTGCGGGGGCTCCCTTCCCTCTTCAACGAGGCGCTCCCGGCCTATCGCGCGGAGATCGCTGCAGAGGGAAACCGCGGCAGCGCGACCTTCGCCATGCTCGCCCGCCTCATGCAGACGGTGGAGGACACCACCGCGCTGCACCGCTGCGGCACCGTGGGGCTGGCGCGGCTGCGCGAGGACGGCAGGATGCTGGAGCGCCTGATCGCGGAGCGCGACGACTTCATGACCTTTCTCACCAACCTGAACCGTCGCTACATGCAGATGAACCTCACCATGGGAGGGGTCGCCGACCTCCTCGCTCTCGCCTTCGCCTGGCTGAGCCACACCGGCGAACTCGACCTCGCCACCCGCGGCGACTCCAAGGTCCACACCACCCCCATCTGGCCCACCCCCTGCACAGCGACCTTCTGAAAGACCTGCAGCGGCTCCCCGGGCCGCTTTCTTCAACACCATGGCGGTTTACAATTGGGAAATGCGCATGCTAAGATGGCGGCCGCACCTACCTCCCCGGCAGTTGTGCGCTCGCAGTGCGGGAAAGTCGTTGCCGCGCCGCGGACGCCGTCTGCGCAAAGGTTTCCTCTATGGCTTTTGACGGCGACCTGCAATCGCTGCCTATCACCGACCTCATCCAGCTGCTCCACGCCACGGGGAAGAGCGGGACGCTCACCCTCACCGGACCTAAGGGGGGTAGCCAGCTCGTCTTCGACGGCGGGTACATCGTAAGCGCCAATCACGTAAACAACAGCATGCGCATCGGGCGCATACTGGTGGACATGGGGGCGCTCTCCCAGGAAGAGCTGGACAGGGCCCTGAAGTCGCAGGCTCATGCGGGACAAAAGCGCGCCCCGCTGGTGGCAGCGCTTGTGGAGGCGGGGACGATCCTCCCCCCCCAGGCGTACAAGGGGCTGGAGATCCTCATCGAACTCACCATCGTGGAGGTCCTCACCTGGAGCGAGGGAACCTTCTCCTTCGATGTCACGAAAACCTTCGTCTCCGACGAGTACCGCTACTTTCCTGAAAAGCTCGAGCAGCAGATACACCTGAACACCCAGAGCGTGCTGATGGACGCCCTGCGCATCTACGACGAGCGGAAGCGCGACGGCACCCTCATGGACGCGACCTTCTTCTGTGGTGAGGAACCGGAGGCGGAGCTCAGCCCGGAGGACCTCGGCCTCGACGCACTGGACGAGCTGGAGACGACGCCGCCGGAGCCGTTCCACGGCCTCGTCGACCAGGAGGAACCGGGGGTGGTGCGTCAGAGGCTTCGGGCTCTCCTCCCGGGGGTGCCTCCCGAGGGGGTGGAGCGTCTGGTGGCCTATCTCGCCCGGTTGGCGCCGGAAAGTTCCGCCGCCGACCCCTGCGCCGTGCTCCTGACGGGGGACGCCCTGACCGGCGAGCTCGTACGCGCGGCGTGCGCCGATTCTCTGCGCGGCATCGCCGCAAAGGAAGAGGAGCTCCCCTCACTTCTGGAGGGTGGCAGGCGCCGTATCATCCTTCTCGGCGCCGAGACCGCTTCCCTCGGTGTCGCGGAGGTGCAGAAGCTCCTCTCCCGGCTCTGCGAGCGCTTCCCCTCCGTGGAGGTGTATCTCCTCCTGGCGCCCGGCAACCACCAGCTTTTCGCGAGCGCGGTGCAGGGGGGGATCTGCGGCGTCCTTCCGTGGCCGGAGACGGACGCCGTGGAGACGGTGGTGGAGGATCTCGTGGCGACGTGCGAGGCACTGCGCTACATCGTGCGGAGGGGGCACCCCCGGCAGGCCGACCCCTTCCCGCCGCACTTCATGAAGCTCTATCGCGAGCTGGTGCAGCTCGGCACCCCTGCGGAGATCACCCTCTCCCTTCTGCGCTGCGTCGCCGGATTCTTCCCGAGAGCGGTGACCCTCGTACTCCTGCGCGGCGAGCTGGTGGCAGAGAAGGGGATAGGATTCCGCGCCCCCGGCGCCGTCTCGCCGCTGAAGCTGCGCATCCCGCTCCATGTGCCGTCCATATTGCGCGACGCCACGGAACAGGGGGAGATCTTCTACGGGAAGGGGGACGACCTGGTACGGGAAAGCCTCTCCCACTTCGGCGCGCCCTCCAGCGACGTCCTCCTCCTTCCGGTGCAGAGCATGGGGAGGGTTGTCGCTCTTCTGTACGCAGACTGGGGTGACGGCCCCGCTGCGGACCCGCAGCTTTCCCTGCTGCAGATCATGGCGCAGCACGCGGGGCTCGTGCTCGACAACGCCCTGTACAGGAAGAGAGTCGCCCAGCACGCTGCACCGCGCGTCGCCTAGAGTTCGAAAGAGATCAAGTCCCGCAGACCACCAGAAAGGGGAAACGTATGGATGCAAAGATGTTTGTGCAGATCCTGGAGATAGCCTTCTCCAAAAAGGTGTCCGACGTGCACTTCGAAACCGATAACCCGCCCTTTTTCCGCGGGAAGGGACAGATCATCCGCTCGAAGCTGCCGAAGCTCACCAGCGAGGACACGGAGTTCATCGTATCCCAGATCATGCTGCACAACGGCCGGCAGTGGAACAGCGAGCAGAAGGAGCTCGACACCGCCTACTCCCTCCCGAGCGGCGGCCGCTTCAGGGTCAGCATCTTCAGGCAGCGCGGCTCGTTCGGGATCATCATGCGCGTCATCCCCCCCGAGATCGGGAACTTCCAGGACCTGCACCTGCCGCCCGTCCTCGCCGACATCGTGAAGGCGCCGAACGGCCTCGTGCTGGTCACCGGGCCGACCGGCAACGGGAAGTCGACGACCCTCGCCTCGATGCTGCGCCACATCAACGAGAACTTCAGCTACAACTGCATCACCATCGAGGACCCGATCGAGTTCCTCTTCTCGTCGCAAAAGAGCTGCATCATCCAGAGGGAAGTGGGAATCGACACGGACAGCTTCGCCACGGCACTGCGCGCCGCGCTGAGAATGGACCCGGACCTGATCATGGTGGGGGAGATGCGCGACCTGGAGACGATCGACGCCTGCATAAAGGCCGCAGAGACGGGCCACCTCGTCCTTTCCACCCTGCACACGCAGGGGGCGGTCGCGACCATCAACCGCATAGTCGGTCACTTTCCGCCCGAGGCTCAGGAAATCGCCCGGCACCGCCTGTCGGCGATACTGGTGGCGATCGTCTCGATCAGGCTGGTGAAGGAGAAGTCGGGTGAGAACATCATCCCGGTTGTGGAGATCATGCGCGCCACCACGACGATCCAGAGCTGCATCAGGGACGGCCGTCTCGACGAGATCGAGGCGCACATGGAAAACGGCAGGAACCAGTACCAGATGCAGACCCTCGACCAGCATCTGCTGCAGCTGCACGAGCAGGACCTGATTACCATGGAGGACGCGAAGAGGCTGTCGCACTCCATGGACCTGGAGAGGAAGCTCATGTTCACCAACTGACGTGGCGGAGTTAGATGTAGCTTCCGTGTAGGCCGGAATAAGCGAAGCGTTTCCGGCACAAAAAGGAAAGCCGGGAACGCCTCGCTGCGTACCCGGCCTGGAATACAGACTGCCTTACTGGAAGAGAGCCACCAGCTCCTGCACCATCTGGCGCAGCTCCACGATTTCGGAGCGAATCTCGGTGACGTCCCGGGAAATCTTCTCAAGCCGCTCCTGTCGCTCCACCTTTTGCGGGGATGCCAGGGGCGCCCGCCGCACGACGGGGAACTCAGCCCCCTCGGCGAGGTCAGCGGCCTCAGGAACCTCGTCTACGTCGGCCATCTCCGGCATTCCGGAAAAAAGCTGGGCATACCGCTGCTCCTTGCGGCCGGCCTGGCGCGGCAGCAGGGTGATGAGGGGAGGACCGTGCTGCTGCAGGGTCGTCAGCACCCCCTCGATGTCAGTCAGAGGGGTCATCCGCTCGCCGCGGCTGCGCAGTTCCGCTGCCGTCTGGGGGCCGCGCAGCATGAGCTCGGCGAGCACCGCCCTCTCCGGCGACTCCAGCCTCAGCTTCTCGGCCACCGAGTGGCGATAGCGGGCGACCCGCCCGCCGGTGGCGGTGAGACGCGCCAGACCCTTCGTCCCGAGGGTTTCGAGGGTGCGTTGGACGTCCCCCTCGCTGAGTGAGAGGACCGGATCCCTGTTAGACTTCTGGTTGCAGGCGCTGGTCAGGGCGTTGATGCTCAGGGGGTAGCTTTCCGGCGTGGCGAGCTCTTTTTCCATGAGGCATCCGAGCACGCGAACCTCTTCTTCGGTAAGATTCATTCTCATGCGAAAGCTCCTTAATCCGCCGCCCAGTTGCCGCGGCGCTGACTGTCGATATAGCACAAAGCCGGAAAAAAAGCTCGTTCTGAGATGCCATGTGTAGCAGGGGGGAATTTCGTTTCAAAGAGGAGAAGGGAACGATGGGTAACCTCAAGAAGGTGGCGGTGGCACTGGTGTTATCCCTGTGGCTCGCCGGCAATGCACACTCTTTCTGCTTCGACGAGGCAGGAGCCATGTACCAGATCAACCCGCAGATCCTGCGGGCGATCGCGAAGGTGGAATCGAACTTCAACCCCACCGCGCTGAACAGGAACACCAACGGCACCTACGATGTCGGCCTGATGCAGATCAACTCCAGCTGGGCGCCTGCTCTCGGTGCGGCGCGCTGGAAGGAGCTCGGCGACGCATGCTACAACACGAAGACCGGCGCCTGGATCCTCGCGCAGTGCATCAACAAGTACGGCTACAACTGGAAGGCGATCGGCTGCTACCACAGCCAGACCCCGGAGAAGCGCGACCACTACGCTCAGATGGTGTTCAGACAGCTGCAGAAGGTGGCCCCCGTCGCCCAGGAGGCGGCTTATGCTCCGCTGAAGAACCAGCTGGCGGCGCTGGTGAAGAAGGAAGTCGATGCGCTCGTTGCCGAAAATGTGAAGAAGAACATGGCACAGCTCGACCAGCCGCCACCCGAGCCCCCGGTAACGGAGCAGCCGCAGGAACAGCCCCAGGAGCCGCAGGTGCAGGAGGAGCAGCCCCAGCAGCCGCAGGAGCAGGTCCAGCCCGAGGAGTCGCAGCCGCAACCGCAGGAGCAACCGCAGGAGCAACCGCAGGAGCAGCCGCAGGAAGCGGCACCCCAGGAAGATATCGGGACTCCGGCGCCTGTCGAAGTACCGCCTGAAACGGAGAACCCTCAGTAGGCAAGCCATAGCGATTCTTGCCACACGCGCGGTCGCAGCGCCGCCAAAGGAGCTGGTAGCTCAAGATGCAACTTCTCGACAAGCTGGAAAGAAAACTCGGCCGGTACGCCCTCTCGAACGTCACTGTCTATCTCATTGCCGGCCAGTCCTTCTTCTACCTCATGTTCATGACCGGGCAGCTGGACCGGCGCATGACTTACTACTCCGCGGAGCTTCTCATGCAGGGGGAGTGGTGGCGCCTCCTCGCCCTCCCCTTCGATCCGCCCCGGCAGAGCCTCATCTTCACCCTCTTCGCCTGGTACTTCTTCTGGATGATGGGATCCTCCCTGGAGGCCCACTGGGGCGCGTTCCGCTACAACGCCTTTTTGCTCCTCGGGCTCCTCATCACGGTCGCGGTCTCTTTCATCGTGCCGTGGGAGCCGATGACGAACACCTTCATCGCCGGCTCCATCTTCCTGGCCTTCGCCACCCTCTTCCCCGATTTCCAGATCCTCCTCTTCTTTATCCTGCCGATACAGATAAAATGGCTGGCGCTCATCACCTGGCTCGGGTACGCGTGGCAGCTGATCGTGGGGGACTGGTCCGCCCGACTGATGGTCCTTGCCGCCATCGCCAACTACCTGATCTTTTTCAGCCGCGACATCTACCTCACCGTGCGGCAGGGGAAAAGGGTTGCCGCCCGGAAGGCGGAGCGCGCGGTCAGAAGGGACGGACCGGTGCACCGCTGCACCACCTGCGGCATCACGGATAAGACTCACCCCGAGATGGACTTCCGCTACTGCCCGAAGTGCGACGGACAGTACGGCTACTGCCAGGACCACATTTTCAGCCACAACCACATCACGAAGAAGAAATAGTTCCCGCGCGCGGCCCCACCCCCTTTCGTGGAGGCGCCGCCATTACAGCCGATGGCAGCGTCACCCACCCCCTGTCCCCCTCCCGTCAAGGGAGGGGGGACCTCCTGGCGCCTTTCTCCTCGCCGCCCTCCCTTCCGCACATTTTCCTCAGCCTTTCCTCTTCCGACGGCGATGCCCCTGCCGCGACTGTGCCTGAGCCGGTACAATTATAGTGACATACACAGTAGCGAAAGGGGGTGAGGGGAATGAGGGTGAAGCTTTTTGTGCTGATGTTCCCGATCCTGCTCCTCATTGTGCTGACGAGCCGAAGTGCCTGCGCAGAGGTCGCTCTGGTGCAATCGGATCCGGAAGATGGAGCGGTTGTGGCGCATGCTCCGAAAGCGATCACGCTGCGCTTCGACAGCGCTATCGACCCGGCAAAGACAAGGGTGAGTCTGTCGGAGGTCGGCGGGCGATTCACGCCGGCGTTGCCGAGGCAGCCGAAGGTGTCGGGCCCGACCGATCACCTGACGGTCGTGCTGCCGGTTCTCGGGATGGGTAGCTACGTGTTGCGCTACAAGGTGGTAGGAGCGGACGGCAGACCTTTCCATGGCAGGGTGAGCTTTACTGCGGGAGGGTACTAGCGATGGAAGCGCGGCCTTTTTGGAGGAAGCTTGTGGCGACGCTTCCGCTTCTGCGGCGAGTCGCACTCCTTCTGGCTTTAGTAAGTGCGGCGCACGCTGCCGACGATCTGTCGCAGCAGGTCCTTGCCGAGATGAACCTGGCGCGGACCGCACCGGCGCGCTACGCCGAATACCTGAAGGAGTTGCGACGCAACTACCAGGGAAAGATCCTGCGCATGCCGAACTCGTCGGTGATGATCATGACGACGGAGGGGGGTGCAGCGGTTGACGAGGCAATCCGCGAACTCGCCCATAAGAAGCCGGTGAAGCCGTTGAAATGGTCCGCGGGGCTTGCGGAGGCGGCAAACGACCTGCTCCGAGAGCAGGGCAGGAGTGGTGCGGTTGGCCATGACGGAGCCCGCAGCGGTGGTATGCAGGAAAGGATTGAACGCCACGGCACCTGGAACGGGCGGATTGCGGAGAACATCGGCTACGGTCCGAGGACGGCGCGGCTGATGGTGATGCAACTGATAATCGACGACGGGGTCAGGGACCGCGGACACCGCAAAAACATCTTCGACCCGGTCGTGAAGCTCGCCGGAGTCGCCTGCGGGGCGCACCCGGAATATGGGACGATGTGCGTGACGGACTTCGCCACGGAGTTCAGCAAATAAGCTTCCCGATCAGGTGGCCGCGCGGGTAGGCGTCATCCTTTTCCTAATCGAGCTCCAGCGGCTCCTCTTCCAGCGCCGCCAGCTGCTCGCGCAACTGCAGAATGTGCTCCCCCCAGTAGCGCACCGTGTTGAACCACGGGAAGGTGCTGGGGAAGATCGGATCCTCCCACCGTTTGGCGAGCCACGCACTGTAGTGCAGCATGCGCAGGGCGCGCAGCGGCTCGATCAACACCAGCTCCCGTGGGTCGAAGTCGCGGAACTCCCGGTACCCCTTGATCAACGCCTCCAGCTGCGCACTCTTGCGTCCCCGATCGCCGGAAAGCATCATCCACAGATCCTGTACCGCCGATGCGCTCCGGGCGTCGTCGAAGTCCACAAAGTGCGGGGCGCCGTCCCGCCAGAGGATGTTCCCGGCGTGGCAATCCCCATGCGTCCGGATCTGGCGCGTCCCCCGCGCCTCCGCAAACCGCGCCTCGATCCCCTGCAGCAGCTGCTCCGTCACCGCTTCGTAGCTCGCCCGGTATTCCTCCGGGATGAACTTCTCCCTGATCAGAGCGACGCTCTCGTGACCGAAACTCTGGCTGTCCAGCTGCGGCCGGTGCCTGAACGGACGGACCGCGCCGACGGCGTGCAGTCGCCCGAGCATGCGGCCGAGGATCAGCAGGTTCTCCAGGTTGTCGAACTCCGGGGCGTGCCCTCCCTGTCGCGGATAGAGAGCGAAGCGGAACTCCTGGAAATGAAAGAGCGAATCCCCCGCGGCGTTCTGGATCGGTGCCACCACCGGCAACTCGTGCTCGGCCAGCTCGATGCACAGCTCATGCTCCTCCACGATCTGCTCATCGCTCCAGCGACCCGGCCGGTAGAACTTGGCGATGAGCGGCGGCGCCTCCTCGATGCCGACCTGGTAAACCCGGTTCTCGTAGCTGTTGAGCGCAAAGGTGCGGCAGTCGCAGCGAAAGCCCTGGCTCTCGACGGCGTCCATGATGAAACTAGGGGTCAGGGTTTGAAACGGGTGTGCGCTGTCGCTCATGTTGCTCCTCTGTGCTCTGGAACTGCCGCGCTATACTTATAAAGATATTGGCCAATGCATACAAGCAGGAGTTTTCTTATGGGAACATCAGCCATTCTTTTCACCATAGCCGCCTTCGGTGGCGTCGCCATGCTGGCGATGCGCCGCGGGGGGCGCCCAATCCCGCCCCTCGCGCTTGCAGTCCCGCACGGCCTGGTGGTGGTGGCCGGAGCGGTAGCTCTCGCCGACGCCCTCAAAGGGCGGACCATCCCCACCATCACGCTGGTTGCCCTGATCGGCTTCGTCATTGCAGCGATAGCGGGCACTATCCTCTTCCTCTTCTTTCATCTGCGGCAGAAATCACTGCCACTGCCTCTCACCTATGTTCATGGCGCTGTCGCCGCCATATCATTCATCATGTTCCTCGTCAGCGTCTTCGGGCCGTAGGCGCGGTCCGGCTCGGCCTGATCGAGGCAATTCCCCCCTGTCACCCCTTCGCAAAGGGGGGAACGCGAGGCTCTCGTGCGGCGCTTCGTGGAACCCTTTTCACGTTCCCGGAATCTCCGATCTTCTTAACAGAGGGGGGAACGTATAGCCGTTATTGCCCGTCCGACGGCCGGGCCCGGCGGGCCTTCTGGCCGCACAGGGGGCAACGCTTCTCTGCCACGGGGCGGCGGCAGGACTCGCACCAGAAGAGGTCGAGGTCCAACCCGCCGCAGCCGCCGCACGACGATTCATTCTGCCCGCTGCCGCACGACTCCTGGCTCTGTCCACCGCCGCAGCCGCATCCCTTCTTCTCCGCCATCTGTCACCTCCATACCGTGTCAGGAGGGGCCAGCGTACGCCGCAACGCCCCCTCCCGCCTCATTCCGATCTCCTGAATCCCTCCGCACCCCAAATGCCGATAGCAGACGTCACACCAGCTTCTTGAGGAACTGCCCGGTGTAGGAGCGCTTCACCTTCGCCACAGCCTCAGGAGTGCCGGTGGCGATAATCTCCCCGCCGCGGTCCCCCCCTTCCGGCCCGAGGTCGATGATCCAGTCGGCAGTCTTGATGACGTCGAGGTTGTGCTCGATGATGACGATGGTGTTCCCCGCCTCCACGAGCTTGTGCAGCACCTCGAGGAGCTTGTGAATGTCGGCGAAGTGAAGCCCCGTGGTCGGCTCGTCGAGGATGTATATGGTCCGCCCGGTCGCCCGCTTGGAGAGCTCCTTCGCGAGCTTCACCCTCTGCGCCTCACCCCCGGAGAGGGTGGTTGCCGACTGGCCGAGCTTTATGTAGCCGAGCCCTACTTCCTCCAGCGTCTTCAGTTTGCTCTTGATCCTGGGGATGTGCTCCAAAAACGACAGGGCCTGCGACACCGTCATATCGAGCAGTTCGGCGATGGAGCGCCCCTTGTAGCGCACCTCCAGCGTCTCCCTGTTGTAGCGGGCTCCCTTGCACACTTCGCACTGCACGTAGACGTCGGGGAGGAAGTGCATCTCGATCTTGATGATGCCGTCACCGGAGCACGCCTCGCAACGCCCCCCCTTTACGTTGAAGGAGTACCGCCCCGGCTTGTAGCCGCGCACCTTCGACTCCGGGAGCTGCGCGAAGATCTCCCGGATTTCGGTAAAGAGACCGGTGTAGGTCGCGGGGTTGGAACGGGGGGTGCGGCCGATGGGGGACTGGTCGATGTTGATGACCTTGTCCAGCGCCTCCAGCCCGTGGATCGCCCGGACCGCTCCCGGCTTCTCCCGGCTCTTGTTCAGCTTCTGGCTCAGCATCTTGTACAGGGTGTCGAGAGTAAGGGTCGACTTCCCCGAGCCGGAGACTCCGGTGATGCAGGTCATGATGCCGAGCGGCACCTCGACGGAAACGTTTTTCAGGTTGTTCTCCGTGGCGCCGACGATCTTCAGGAACTTCTCCGCCTTCCGGCGCACCTTCGGCACCTCGATCACCAGGTCCCCGGAGAGGTAGCGCCCGGTCAGGGAGGCAGGGTCCTTCATTATCTCTGCGGGGGTCCCCTCCGAGACGACCTCCCCTCCATGCACGCCGGCGCCCGGACCCATGTCGATAACCCAGTCCGCCTCGAGGATCGTCTCCTCGTCGTGCTCAACCACGAGGACGGTGTTGCCGATGTCGCGCAGGTGCCTGAGCGTCTGCAAAAGGCGGGTGTTGTCGCGCTGATGCAGGCCGATGGAGGGCTCGTCCAGGATGTAGAGGACGCCAACGAGAGAGGAGCCGATCTGGGTGGCGAGACGGATGCGCTGCCCCTCCCCTCCGGAGAGGGTGCCGGAGGAGCGATCGAGCGACAGGTAGTCGAGTCCGACGTTCACCAGGAAGTTGAGGCGCTCCCTGATTTCCTTCAGGATCCTGCGGCCGATCTCCTCTTCTTTCTCTGAGAGCCCCAGTGAGGTGAAGTAGGTGAGCGCGTCCTTTATGGAGAGGGCCGTCACCTGCTGGATGTTTCGCCCGCCGACCCGCACGAAGAGCGCCTCTTTCTTCAGGCGCGCCCCCTGGCAGGTGGGGCAGGGCATGACGTTCATGTACTTTTCCAACTCCTCGCGCACCTGCTCCGACTCGCTCTCGCGGTAGCGCCGCTCCAGGTTGTTCAGCACCCCCTCGAACGCCTTGTGGTAGGTGTGTCTCTTGCCGCGGTCGTCCTCCCACCAGAACTCGATCATGGTGCCGCCTGAGCCGTTCAGGATGACGTCCTTCGCCTTTTGCGGCAGGTCCTTGAACGGGGTGCGCACGTCGAAGCGGTAGGCGCTGGCCAGCGACTCGAGCGTCTGGTGATACCACCCCGAAAGCCGCTTCTCCCACGGCGCGATGGCTCCGTCTCTGATGGAGAGATCGGGATCGGGGACCACCAGCTCCGCATCGAGGTACATTCTCGTTCCGAGGCCGGTGCAGTCGGGGCAGGCGCCGTAGGGGTTGTTGAAGGAGAACATGCGCGGCGTCATTTCGGGATAGGAGATGCCGCACTCGATGCAGGCGGAAGACTCGGAGAAGAGAAGGGTCTCGGGACCCTTCCCGGCCGCCTCGTCGGCGGAGATCACCACCTTGACGATCCCTTCCGCGTGCGAGAGCGCCGTCTCCAGCGATCCCGCGAGCCGCGTCTCCAGACCCGGCTTCACCACGAGGCGGTCGACCACGATGTCGATGTCGTGCTTCTTCTTTTTATCGAGGGTGATCTCCTCTTCCAGCTCGTGGGTGGTGCCGTCGATGATGACGCGCACGAAGCCGTCCTTGCGAAACTGCGCGAGTTCCTTCCGGTACTCCCCCTTGCGCCCGCGCACGACGGGGGAAAGGAGGGTGATCTTCGTCCCCTGCGGCATTCCCATGATCTGGTCCACCATCTGGGAGACCGACTGCGAGGAGATCTCCTTCCCGCAGTTGTAGCAGTGCGCCTTCCCCAGCCGGGCGAAGAGGAGGCGCAGGTAGTCGTAGATCTCCGTGACCGTTCCCACGGTTGAACGGGGGTTCTTGCTGGTCGTCTTCTGCTCGATGGAGATCGCCGGCGACAGTCCCTCGATCGACTCCACGTCCGGCTTTTCCATCTGCTCCAGGAACTGCCGGGCATAGGCCGAGAGCGACTCCACGTAGCGCCTCTGCCCTTCCGCATAGATGGTGTCGAAAGCGAGGGTCGATTTACCGGAACCGGAAATGCCGGTAATGACTACGAGTTTGTCACGCGGGATCTCCACGTCGATGCACTTCAGGTTGTGCTCGCAGGCACCCTTCACGATAATCTTGTCTGTTGCCATGTCACTCCCAAACGCACTTCATCAGGCAGATGATAAAAGCTTCTCCTCCCGGGGGGTCGTCGGACGCGTCCCGGGATTTCCTGCCAGGAAAGTTCCAATCATTTCCAGTATTTTATCGCTACCGGGAGCACCCGGCGAACTTTTCATTAATATAGCACAGGAGCCCGGCGTTTTGCACGGCTCCTCGCGCCCCTCACCCCTTCAGTTTTCCCTGCCCCGGCCGATACGCTTTGAATCCGGCCCATCGACCTCATTAGCTTCCAAGAAAGGATGCATATCATGTTGCACCGCAAGACCGTCATGATCACCCTCTTCCTTCTCCTCACAACCGCAGCAAGCCGCGCAGCCGAAGAGGCACCGGTGACGGTAAAGGACACCGAGGGGGTGCAGCTCCAGGCGCTGAAGGAAACCGAGACGAAGCTTGCCGCCCTGGCGAACCTTCCCGCTGCCGATGCAGCCGTTCCGAAAGCGGCCAGAAAGCCGCATTCCCGGAAGAAGCCGCACAAAAAGCCGCGCGGTCACGCTGCGGCGACGCCGCCACATGGCGAGACGAAGGTGGCAGGGAAGCACCTCACCATCGGCGAGGTCAACGCCATCCTCGCAGGGAGCAGGGACTTCTCCGGCGCCGACCTGAGCGGCCTCGACCTGGCCGGGCTCGACCTGAGCGGCGCCAACTTCTCCCGCGCCGATCTGGAGCGGGCCAACCTGGAAAAGGCGGATCTTAGTGAAACGGACCTGCAGCTCGCGGATCTCACCCACGCAAACCTCACCCGAGCGACCCTGCGGCTGGCCCGACTGAACGGCACCAGGCTCTGGGGTGCACGCTGCGACGGCGCTCTCTGGACCGACCGGACGGTCTGCCGCAGCGGATCTTTGGGGAGATGCCGGGAGAACTAGAGGTTTTCGATATCGCCCCTTCGGCCTGCCGGAGGCAAATCCCCCCTGTCCCCCTTCGCAAAGGGGGGAACGTAATGGGTTGCCGCTTCTTTAAGGGCACCAAAACTTGCGCCTCCGAATCCCCGAGGAAATCTTCCAGCCATAAAAAAAGCCCCGGATCGCTCCGGGGCTTTTTTCCATTTCTGGGGGTTGGTACTAGATCTTCATGACGTTCGCGGCCTGCAGCCCTTTGGGGCCTTTCTGGACGTCGAAAGTCACCTGATCTCCTTCTGCGAGGGATTTGAACCCTTCTCCCGAGATTGCGGAGAAGTGCACGAATACGTCCTCGCCATTATCCTGCTCGATGAAACCAAAACCTTTGCTGTCGTTGAACCACTTTACAACACCTTTTGCCATTACTTCTTTCTCCTAGCTTACTGCTTCTACCTTTTCAAATTCGGCCGGGCCATCCCCAACACTACAATTTAATAGTATGAAGATGGCCAGACCGAGTCAAGGCTTTATTTTTCGTCGTAGTTCATCTCCGCCATCCGGCGGTAGAGGTCGTAACGACGGGAGTTTATGACGGTCGCGCGATCCATGAGGGCCTTCGCCGCCTCCGGATTGTTCTTCTTGAGGACGCGGTAGCGGTTCTCGCCGTAGGCGTACTCTTCGAGGGACATGGTCGGTTCCTTGCTGTCCAGCTGCAGCGGGTTCTTCCCCTGCTCCGCCAGCGCGGGGTTGTAGCGGATCAGCGGCCAGTGACCGCAGGCGACCGCCTTCTTCTGCTCATCGATGCCGCTGGTCATGTTGATGCCGTGGGCGATGCAGTGGGCGTAGCAGAGGATGAGGGAGGGGCCGTCGTACGCCTCCGCCTCGATGAACGCCTTCACCACCTGCTGCGGGTTGGAGAGGGCGACCTTCGCCACATAGACGTTGCCGTAGGCCATGGCGATCATCGCCAGGTCCTTCTTCGCCTGCGGCTTGCCGCCGGCGGCAAACTGCGCGACCGCCCCCATCGGGGTGGACTTCGATGCCTGGCCGCCGGTGTTGGAGTACACCTCGGTGTCGAGGACCAGGAGGTTCACGTTCTGCCCGGAGGCGATGACGTGGTCGAGGCCGCCGTAGCCGATGTCGTATGCCCAGCCGTCGCCGCCGACGATCCACACCGACTTCTTCACCAGGTAGTCGGCGATGGAATGGAGGCGCTTCGCCAGGTCGGAGTCGCACCCGCCGAGGATCTCCTTGAGCTTCGCCACCCGGCCGCGCTGCTCCTCGATCCCCTCCTGGGTCGTCTGGTCAGCCGCCTTGATCGCCTGCAAAAGGGCGGTGAGCTCGTCGTTCTTCTTCTCGCAGGCGCAGGCGGAGATCTGGTCCACCAGCTCCAGTGCTGCCTGGGTGAACTTGTCGACCGCGAGGCGCATGCCGAAGCCGAACTCGGCGTTATCCTCGAAGAGGGAGTTGGACCATGCCGGTCCGCGCCCGTCGGCACGCTGCGCCCACGGAGTCGTCGGAAGGTTGCCGCCGTAGATGGAGGTGCAGCCGGTGGCGTTGGCGATGAGCGCGCGGTCGCCGAAGAGCTGCGACATGAGCTTCAGGTACGGTGTCTCGCCGCAGCCGGCGCAGGCGCCGGAGTACTCGAAGAGCGGCCTGATGAGCTGGCTCCCCTTCAGGGTGTCGCGCTTGTAGAGGGCCGGGTCGGTCTCCGGGATGCTCAGGAAGAAGTTGTAGCGCTCAGCCTCGGCAGCGCGCAGCGGCGGCTGGAACTGCATGTTGATCGCCTTGTGGTTCGGGTCTTCCTTCGACTTCGCCGGGCAGTTGTAGACGCAGGCGCCGCAACCGGTGCAGTCCTCGGGGGCGACCTGAACGGAGCACTTCATCCCCTTGAACTCGGCGCCGCGCGCGTCGGCGGAGAGGAACCCTTCCGGGGCCCCCTGAAGATCGGCCTCGCCGTACATCTTCATCCTGATGGTGGCGTGCGGGCAGACGAAGGAGCAGATGCCGCACTGGATGCACAGTGCCGGATCCCAGATCGGGATCTCGAGGGCGATGTTTCGCTTCTCGTACTGGGAGGTTGCGGTCGGGTAGGTACCGTCCGACGGCATCGCAGATACCGGGAGGTCGTCACCTTTCCCCGCGATGAGGGTCGCGGTGACCTGCTGCACGAATTCCGGAGCGTGAGCGCCGACTGCGGGGGGCCTTTTGGTGATCGCGGTGACGGACGGGGAGACCGGCATCTCGAAGATGTTCTCGAGCGCGGCATCGACCGCCTTGTTGTTCATCTCCACGACCTTCTCCCCTGCCTTGCCGTAGCTCTTCTTGATCGCCGTGCGGATGGAGTCCACAGCGGTCTCCAGCGGGATGATGTTGGAGATCTTGAAGAAGGCGGTCTGCATGATGACGTTGATGCGCGCCCCGAGGCCGAGCTCCTCGGCGAGCTTCGTGGCGTCGATGACGAAAACACGCAGCTTCTTCTCCACGATCGACTGCTGCACCTCCACCGGCATCCTGTCCCACACCTCGTCCTTGCTGAAGGGGGAGCACAGGAGGAAGGTCGCCCCTTCCTTCGCCTTGGAGAGCATGTCGTACTTCTCCAGGAAGGAGAAGTTGTGGCAGGCGATGAAGTCGGCCTGGTCGATGAGATACGGGGAGCGGATCACCTGCTTCCCGAAGCGCAGGTGGCTTGTGGTGACGGAGCCCGCCTTCTTCGAGTCGTACACGAAGTACGCCTGGACGTTGTAGTCTGTCGTCTCGCCGATGATCTTGATGGAGTTCTTGTTGGCGCCGACGGTGCCGTCCGAGCCGAGCCCGAAGAACATGGCGGAGTAGGTCTGTCCCGCCGGATTAAGGAAAGAGTGGTCGTAGGGAAGGGAGGTGCCGCAGACGTCCTCGGTGATCCCCACCACGAAGTGGTTCCTGGGGTGCGCCGCGGAGAGGTTGTCGAACACCGCCTTCACCATCCCCGGGGTGAACTCCTTCGAGCCGAGGCCGTAGCGCCCGCCGACGACGGTCGGGTAGGCGGAGAAGGAGGCTTTGCCGGCGGACATCATCTCGCCGAGCGCGGTGCGCACGTCGAGGTAGAGCGGCTCGCCGAGGGCCCCCGGCTCCTTCGTGCGGTCAAGTACCGCAATCGACTTCACCGTCGCCGGGAGGGCGGCCACGAAAGCCTCTGCCGGGAAGGGGCGGAACAGGCGGACCTTCAGCATGCCGACCTTTTCGCCGCGGGCCGCGAGCGTTTCGATCGTCTCCTCCACCGTCTCGGCGCCGGAGCCCATGATGACGACCACGCGCTCCGCGTCGGGCGCGCCGACGTACTGCACGAGGGAGTACTGGCGACCGGTGAGCTTCGCGAAGCGGTCCATCTCCTCCTGGACGATCCCGGGGGTGGCGACGTAGTACGGGTTCACCGTCTCGCGCCCCTGGAAGTACACGTCCGGGTTCTGCGCCGTGCCGCGCAGCACCGGGTGGTCCGGGGAGAGGGCCCGAGCCCTGTGGGCGCGGACCAGGTCCTCGTCGATCATGGCGCGCATGTCGTCAAAGGAGAGCTCCTCGACCTTCTGCACTTCGTGGGAGGTGCGGAAGCCGTCGAAGAAGTGCA
Organism: Geomonas sp. RF6; assembly: GCF_021044625.1. Lineage (NCBI taxonomy): Bacteria > Pseudomonadati > Thermodesulfobacteriota > Desulfuromonadia > Geobacterales > Geobacteraceae > Geomonas > Geomonas sp. RF6. The sequence goes on from NZ_CP087999.1 coordinate 1,723,316, forward strand.
GGAAGGGGACGCGGGACTTCAGCGTCGCGGCCTGGGAGATCAGGGCGAAGTCCATGACCTCCTGCACGTTGTTGGAGCAGAGCATCGCCCACCCGGTGGAGCGCACGCTCATGACATCGGAGTGGTCGCCGAAGATGGAGAGGGCCTGCGCCGCGATGGCGCGTGCGGAGACATGGAAGACGGTCGGGGTGAGCTCGCCGGCGATCTTGAACATGTTGGGGATCATCAGGAGGAGCCCCTGGCTCGCCGTGAAGGTGGTGGTCAGGGCACCGGCCTGCAGGGCGCCGTGTACGGTGCCGGCCGCGCCAGCCTCGGACTGCAGCTCGGACACCAGGGGTACCGTCCCCCAGATGTTCTTCTCCCCCCTGGCGCTCTTCACGTCGGAAATCTCGCCCATCACCGAGGAGGGGGTGATGGGGTAGATCGCGATCACCTCATTGGTGGCGTGTGCCACATGAGCCGCAGCGGTGTTACCGTCGATAGTTACCATTCTTCGGGCCATTTTGGTTCTCTCCTGTTTTAACCTGATTATGTATATCAACCCCTGGAGGCAGTGTCGCACGCAATGCCGGACCTGATGCCGCCTGTTCAGGCAGCGCAGATGGTACCGCGAGCGTCGAAAAATGGAGCTGTCCCCGGGCTTTTCCGGGGGACTTCAGAAGCAAGGTCAAAGCGGGATTTGCCAGAGAGGGGTGCGGAAGGCGGGAAGGGGGTGGGATCTAAAATGTCCTACAGATAACAAACGCCCAGAGCTTCAAAGCTCCGAGCGCCCCTCCACAGCCCGCTGCACGGTGGCGGTGTCAACGTATTCCAGATCGCTGCCGATCGGTATGCCGTGAGCCAGCCGGGTCACCCTGATGCAAAGCGGCTTTATCAATTTCGTCAAGTAAAGAGCAGTTGCCTCTCCCTCTACGGTGAAGTTGGTGGCGATCAAAACCTCGCGCACCCGCTCGTCCCGCAGTCTTTCCATGAGCTCCGCTATGCGCAGGCTCGCCGGCGTGATGCCGTTCAGGGGGGAGAGGGCCCCTTGCAATACATGGTACCGCCCGCGGAAGGCGCGGCTGCGTTCCATGGCGAGGAGATCCTGCGGTTCCTCCACCACACAAAGCGTCGACTCCTCCCGCTCCCCTGTGCAGATCTGGCAGGGGTCCTCTTCGGTGATGGCGAAACAGACGGAGCAGAACCGCACCTTCGCCGCCACCTCGTTCAGGCTCTCCGCGAGAGCCTCTATATTCCCCGGGGACTTCAGGAGATGAAACGCCAGTCTAAGGGCGCTCTTCTCGCCGACCCCCGGAAGTTTCTTCAGCTCTCCCAGCAGTCTGGTGAGCGAGTTTGAGAAATGTAGCATATTCCTCTTGCCGATAAAACAATTTTTTACTATTTATCTTTACCAAAATTTTTTTCGTGAGACGAGCCGGAAGGCCCTCCTCACGAAGGACAGGAAAGCCCGCCAGCCCTCCCGCTCGCACTCGTGCGACAGGGGGGCCGGCTGGCGCTGCCCGTCCTAGAAGAGACCGGGGATGTTCATCCCGCCGGTGATCTTGCTCATCTCCTCCGCCATGGCGGCGTGCACCTTCTTCAGTGCCTCGTTCACCGCGGTCATGACGAGATCCTGAAGCATTTCCACGTCTTCCGGGTCAACCGCTTCCTTCTTTATGGTGAGGGAGAGGACCTGATTCTTGCCGTTTACCACCACAGTCACGGCGCCCCCGCCGGTGGTCACCTCGGCGGTACGCTGCGCAGCCTCCTCCTGCAGTTTGCCCATCTTCTGCTGCATCATCTGCGCTTGCTTCATGATCTGCGCCAAACCTTTAGACATCTTCTCCTCCGCTTATGGTGTTTATCCTGGCCTTTGCCAGCCTAACGTCGTTATACTTTTTCCGCCGCAAGTTCCTGCACGTCGGCGATCTCGCCGTCGAAGAGGTGTACCGCCTGGGCGACCAGGGGGTGCTCTTCGGCCTCTTTCCTCAGTGTCTCCCTGCGGCGGGCATCTTCAAGGCTTTTTTTTTCCGCGAGCGTGGCGGGGGTATCGCTACCGGCGGCGGTGAGGGGGACGACGCGCACGTTCGTGTCGACACCGAAATACCCCTTCGCCATCGCCTTCAGGTCGGCGATCTTTTCCGGGTCCTGCAGGCTCTTCAGGTGGTAGGAGCCGACCGGCCCCCCGATCTCCAGGAGCTCGCGGGTCACCGTGATAGGGTGCACCTCCTCGAGGAAGGTGGCAAGGAAAGGTTTCTTCCCCTTCACGTAGCGCACCAGTCCCGCCCAGAGCTCGTCCCGGTCGGCACCCGCGGGGGCGAGGGGCGCGGCGGCAACCGGCGCCTCACGGGGGGGAGCCGGGGCAGCACTCGCCGGAGCCGGCGGAGGCGCAAAAGCCGGTGCCTTCGCGGGAGCGGCCTCGCGCACAGGGGGCGCAGGCGCGGCCGGCGCCGCAGCGGGACGGGGTGCACCTTGCGGTGCAGGGCGCGGGGCGGCTGCCACGGAAACCCCGCCCTCCAGCGCCTTCAGCCTGCGCAGGAGCTCGTCCACCGGGATGGCGGGGGCGAGCGAGGTCATCTTTAAAAGCGCCATCTCCAGGATCAGGCGTGGAAAACTTCCCTGCGCCATCTCCCCTTCGGCCTTCAGCAGTATCTGCAGGCGGCGCTGCACCTCCTGCCCGGTCGTGCCGCGCGCCAGCGCTCCCATCTCTTCCACTTCCGCCTCGGAAAGATCGAGAAGGTCCGCCCCGTCCGGCACCGCGTTCAGCACCGCGACCGCCCGCAAGCGCTCGATGAGTTCCTGGCAGAAGTGGCGCATGCTGTAGCCGAAGGAGTCTACCCGGGCCACCAGCTGCAGCACCCCCCGGGAGTCCCCGGAAAAGACGGCGCGGCAGGCGTCGGAGAGGAGAGTGCGGTCGACGACCCCGAGGAGCGCCGCGGCGTCCGCATCGGAAACGGTCGCACCGCAGAAGGCGAGGACCTGGTCGAGGGTGGAGAGCGCGTCGCGCATGCTCCCGTCACCCTTGCGGGCCACGAGGTTCAGCGCCTCGTCACTGATCGCCACCCCTTCCTGGTCCACGATGAAGCGCAGGCGTGCCGCGATGCGCGGGAGCGCGATCCTCTTGAAGTCGAAGCGCTGGCAGCGGGAGAGGATGGTGATCGGGACCTTGTGCGGCTCGGTGGTGGCGAAGATGAACTTTACGTGGGGGGGAGGCTCTTCGAGCGTCTTCAGAAGCGCGTTGAACGCGCTCGTGGAGAGCATGTGGACTTCGTCGATGATGAATATCTTGTAGCGGGAGCGCGAGGGGAGGTACTTGATGTTTTCGCGCAGCTCGCGCACATCGTCGACACTGGTATTGGAGGCGCCGTCGATCTCGAAGACGTCGACCGAGGTTCCCTGGGTGATCTCCTGGCAGGCCGGGCACTCGTTGCACGGCTCCGTCGTCGTCCCCGTCTCGCAGTTCAGCGCCTTCGCGAGGATGCGGGCGGAACTCGTCTTCCCCACCCCGCGCGCGCCGGTAAAGAGAAAGGCATGCGCCACGCGGCCGCCGTCGATGGCGTTTTTCAGCGTCTGGCTGACGTGCTCCTGCCCTACCAGATCAGTAAAGGTCTGGGGACGCCACTTTCTGGCTAAAACGAGATAGGACAAGGGAGCTTACCTCTTGGCAGCAATCCGGAAGGGGGGGAATCTGGAGAACGGCGGGTTGCGGAGAGAGCTGATAGCTGGGCTACCCCGCGGCACACGGTGGCGGTTACTGCCGCTGCTTCCTTCCGGACCTGACGGGGTTCATAACCTTCCGTTGCGCGGGACCCAGCTATCAGGTCTATCCGCAAGGAAATTATGGCGGAGAGAGAGGGATTCGAACCCTCGGTACGCTATTAACGTACACACGCTTTCCAGGCGTGCTCCTTCAACCACTCGGACATCTCTCCACGAGAAGTAGGTTTATAATATGTGCCGCGGATTTTGTAAAGCGTTTTTTGCGGGAGGCGTCACCCGCCGCGCGGGAGCCCCCGCAGGGGGAGCTACGCCTCGAGGTCGGAGGCAGTTGGAGAGGGTGCGGTATCATCCTTCCCGCTCTGCGTCGCACGCGGCAGAAGGCCGTTGCGCTCCATGAGCGCCTGCAACAGGGAAGGATGCTCCTTGTGCTTCATGATCTGCTTGACGATGATTTCGCGCACGGAAAGAAGTTCCTGCTTCAGCGCCTCGGCATGGCGCACCAGGCGGCGCGCCCGGGCATCGCTGCGCACGTACGGGGCGAGGAGATGCACGGCCTCTCCTATCTTCTGGCTCACCAGAACCCTCTCCCGGTAGTCTTCCAGCATCCCCCCCCTCAGGCGCTCCTCCAGCGCGTCGAACTCCGCTGTGAAGTAATTGAGGACGTCCGCATGGACCGTGTCGTTTTCTCTCATCAAATTCACCATCACCTTTTTGCAATTCTTGCAGACAGAGTTGGCACTTCCCTGCCACAAAATTTCTATTCGGCACCACCTTCGTTTTCTTTATCCCTTATTTCCGATTTGAGCACATTAATTTAAGGAGAAAGAAGCCGCCTTCCAATACCTTCCGTGTCCCCTCCCCCGCATCGGCGACGGAAAGGGTGCGAAGCTGCGCCAGAACCGCCTCTGGCTAAAGTGCAGCAATTTTGCTATGCTGCTCCAGATACATCCCACTCCCACGGAAACCCGAAGAGTACATGACCACTACCCCCGATTACCTTCAGGAAATCTCCGCCCTCCTCACACCGGAAAACGCGACGGCAAGCGTCGCCGGTCTGAAAGGCTCGGCCCCCGCCTACCTTCTCTCCCGCCTCCTGGCGGCTGCCTCCGCACCGCTGCTGATCGTGACGCCGGACCAGGACAGCGCCGACGAGATGGTGCGGGAATTGCGCTTTTTCTCCGCGACGCCGGAGGAGATTGTCCCCTTCCCCGCCTGGGACATAGCGCCGATGGAGGCCGCCCCGGTGCACGCCGACGTGATCGGGGAGCGGCTGAACGCGCTCTTCCGGCTCCTGGACGGGCGCGCCCGCGCGGTGGTGGTTCCGGCCCAGGCCGCGCTCCAGCGGGTCATGCCGCGCGCCACCCTCGGCGAGGTCTCGCAGTACCTGGTGACCGGCGAGGAGCTCGAGCGGGAGACCCTCCTGCACAAGCTGGTGCAGCTCGGCTACAGCCAGACGCCGGTGGTGGAGGACCGCAGCACCTTCTCCGTGCGCGGCGGGATCCTGGACGTCTTCCCCCCCGACCTGGAAAAACCGGTGCGCATCGAGTTCTTCGGCGACCAGGTGGAGACGATGCGCGCCTTCGATCCGCTGACCCAGCGCTCGCTGGAGCCGGTGGAGGAGCTCGTGCTCCTTCCGGGGCGCGAATTCATCCTCTCCGAGGAGGTGCTGAAGCGCTTCGCCCCCCTCCTGAAGAGGCGCTGCGACGAGATGGGGATCGGCGCCGACCGGCGCCGGGAACTCCTGGACCAGCTGCAGCACGGCATGTACCCCCCCGGCGTCGACTTCCTGCAGCCCCTCTTCCACCCCGGGCTGGAGACGATCCTCGACTACGGCGGGGGGGGGGCGATCCGCGTCCTCGTCGACCCGGCGGCATTCGAGGACGCCGCAGCGAAATTCTCCGAGCAGGTAAGCCAGGGGGTGGCGCGCGCCTCCCTGCGCGACGCCGTCTTTTGCGAGCCGCAGCAGCTCTACCTTTCCCCCGGGGAGTTCCAGAGGCTCCTGGAGAAGGGGAAACTCCTTCTCCTCCCCCAGCTGGAGATCGGAACAGAGGAGAGCACGCTGAGGGTCGTCACGGAGGGGAACGCCGACCTGAAGCTGGAGATCGCCCCGGAAGGGGAACGAGCCCTTTCCGGCCTCACCGATCGCCTCTCCGCTTTCCTGGCGGCGGACTACCGCGTTCTCATCCCCTGCCACCAGCCGGGGCAGGCGCGCAGGCTCTTCGAGCTCCTGAGCCGCTACCAGCTACCGCTGGACGTCCTGGAAGGGGGATTCAACGAGGCCCTGCAGCGCCCCGGTGCCGGGGTGGAGATTCTCATCGGCGACATCGCCCGCGGCTTCAGGTTCCCCCGCGAGCGGCTGGCGATCATCGCGGAAGAGGAGATCTTCGGCAAGCGCGTGAAGAGGCGCGCCCTCTCCGAGACGCGCAAGAAGCAGCTCCTCTCCTCCCTCGCCGAGCTGAAGCCCGGCGACCACATCGTCCACGTGGACTTCGGCGTCGCCCTCTACCGCGGGCTGAAGCACCTGAGCCTCTCCGGCATGGAGGGGGACTTCCTTCTCCTCGAGTACGCGGGGGAGGACAAGCTCTACCTCCCGGTCGACCGCATAAACCTCGTGCAGCGCTACGTTGGGGTGGAGGGGAGCGAGCCGCGCCTGGACCGCCTCGGCGGACCGGGATGGGAAAAGGCGAAGGCGAAGGCGAAGGCCGAGGTACAGGAGATGGCCTCCGAGCTCCTGAAGATCCACGCCGCCCGGGAGATCCAGCAGGGGTACCAGTTCTCCCCCCGCGACGAGATGTACCGCGAGTTCGAGGCGACCTTCCCTTTCGAGGAGACGCCGGACCAGGCAAACGCCATCGAGGACGTCATCACCGACATGGAGAGCATCCGCCCCATGGACCGGCTGGTGTGCGGCGACGTCGGCTACGGGAAGACGGAGGTCGCCCTGCGCGCCGCCTTTAAGGCGGTCATGGACGGGAAGCAGGTCGCCGTTCTCGTCCCCACCACCGTCCTCGCCCAGCAGCACAGCGAGAGCTTCGCGGGACGCTTCAAGGACTACCCGGTGAGGGTGGAGATGCTGTCGCGCTTTCGCACCGCAAAGGAGCAGAAGGAGATCCTCGAGGGGGTGAAGGCGGGAAGGGTCGACGTCATCATCGGCACCCACCGCCTCCTGCAGAAGGACGTGGAGTTCAAGGACCTCGGGCTCATAGTGGTGGACGAGGAGCAGCGCTTCGGGGTGGCCCACAAGGAGAGGCTGAAGAAGTACCGCGCCGTCGTGGACATCCTCACCCTCACCGCCACACCCATCCCGCGCACCCTGTACATGTCCCTCATGGGGATTCGCGACCTCTCCATCATCGACACCCCCCCTGTCGACCGCCTCGCCATAAAGACCTTCGTGTCGCGCAGCTCCGACGAACTGATCCGGGAAGCGGTGATGCGGGAGCTGAAGCGCGGCGGGCAGGTCTTCTTCGTGCACAACAGGGTGCAGACGATCGATGCCATGGCGGCGGAGCTCCAGCGCATCGTGCCGGAGGCGAAGATAGGGGTCGGGCACGGCCAGATGGCGGAAAAGGAGCTGGAGCGGGTCATGCTCTCCTTCATGCACGGCGAGAGCAACCTTCTTTTGTGCACCACCATCATCGAGAGCGGGCTGGACATCCCCTCCGCAAACACCCTCATCGTGAACCGCGCCGACACCTTCGGCCTCTCCCAGCTCTACCAGCTGCGCGGCCGGGTCGGGCGCTCCAAGCAGCGCGCCTACGCCTACTTCCTCATACCGGGTGAGGGGGCGATCTCCCCCGACGCGCGGGAGCGGCTGAAGATCATCCAGGACATCACCGAGCTCGGCGCCGGGTTCCGCATCGCCACCCACGACCTGGAGATCCGCGGCGCCGGCGACCTCCTCGGCGCGCGCCAGTCCGGCGACATACTCGCCGTCGGCTACGAGCTGTACGTGGAGCTCCTGGACGAGGCGGTGCGCACCCTGAAGGGGGAGGAACTCCCGGAGCGGGTCGAGCCGGAGATAAAGCTGCGGGTCCCCGCCTTTATCCCGGAGGATTACGTCCCCGACCCGAACCAGCGCCTCATCCTCTACAAGAAGCTCGCGCAGCCCGCGGACGAGGCGCAGATCGACGACATCAGCGGCGAGCTGGTCGACCGCTTCGGCGCCCTCCCCCAGGCGGTGGTCTACCTCCTGGAGGTCATGCGCATCAGGACGCTCCTCAAGTCCCTGCTCGTGAAGGAGATCGAGGCCGCCGGAGGGGAACTGGTCCTCTCCTTCCACGAGAGGACTCCGGTATCACCCGATGCCATCACCGCGCTCTTGAAGAAGGAGAAGGGGCGATACCGCTTCACGCCACAGTTCAAACTGCACGCGAAACTCGGCGACAGCTCGTTCGACGGGGTACTGGCAGAGGCCAGAAATCTCTTGAAAACGCTGTACTGATATGCTAGCGTGCGCCCGGATTGGAAGTTACTAAAAAGACTGGAAAAGGAGCTATCGTGCGCGCTAAGAGAACCGTGGCATGCCTGGCACTGGCCCTTGTGGTGGCCGCCGGTGCAGGGTGCAAGAAAGAGGAAGGCGGGGCAAAGAAGGAAGAGGCCAAGGGGACGGTAGTGCTTGCCGAGGTGAACGGCACCAAGATCACCGACGCGGATTTCCGCCATGAGACGGAGAACCTCCCCCCCTACCTGAAGCCGATGACGGAAACCCCGGAGGGGAAGAAGGAGATGCTCGATACCATGGTGGTGCGCGAGCTCATCATGCAGCAGGCCAATAAGGACGGCATCGACAAGTCCCCGGAGGTCGCGCAGAAGCTGGAAGAGCTCAAGAAGCGCCTCGTGGTTGAGGCGTACCTGAAGAAGAAGGTGGAGCAGTCGGCGACCCCCACGGACGCCGAGATGAAGGCCTTTTACGAGAAGAACAAGGACAAGTTCAACAGCGGCGAGCAGATCAAGGCGAGCCACATTCTCGTGAAGAGCGAGGACGAGGCGAAGCAGATCGAAAAGGAGCTGAAAGGGGGAGCGAGCTTCGAGGATCTGGCGAAGAAGCACTCCATGGATGCCGCGGCACAGAAGGGGGGCGATCTCGGCTGGTTCGGCAGGGGGTCCATGCTGCCGGAGTTCGAGAATGCCGCCTTCAGCCTGAAGGAAGGGCAGATCTCCCCGATCGTGAAGACGAAGTTCGGCTACCACATCATAAAGCTCACCGGGAAGCGCCCGGCGGGGCAGCGCTCTTACGAAGAGGTGAAGGACCAGATCAAGCAGGCGCTGATCCCCGAGAAGCAGCAGGAAGTCTTCAAGAAGCTGAAGGAAGACCTGAAGAAGGACGCGAAGATAACGGTGAACCAGGACGCGCTGAAGGGGACCGCCCCGAAGGGCGCCGAAGAAGCAAAGCCGGCGCAGAGTGCGCCCGCGAAGCCCTAGGAAGCAACAAAGAGGGGAATGCGGCGGCCGGGCTCATGTCCGGCCGCTTTGTTTCTCGTGACAGCGGTTATAGAGAGAACTTATGGGAAAGATCATTACCTGCATCGCGCTGCTCCTGATTTGCGCGATCCCCGCATTTGCGGCACCGAAGGTCATCGACAGCATTGCCGCCATCGTCAACGACGAGGTCATCACCGCACATGAGGTGGACCGCGAGTACGCCCAGATACTGAAGGAAAAGAACCCCGGCAGCGACCTCATCGGCCTGCGCGGCGTGGCGCTGAACCGCCTGGTGGACAAAAAGCTCATCGACCAGAAGATCCGTGAGGCGGGGATCAAGGTGTCGGACGAAGAACTGAAGCAGTCGATCGAGGACGTAAAGAAGCAGAACAACCTCTCCCAGGAGGCGCTCGTCGCCGCACTCGCCTCGCAGGGGATGAGCTACGAGGAGTACCGCAATCAGCTGCGTGAGCAGCTGGAGAGGGTGCGCCTGATGAGCCAGGAGGTCCGGGCAAAGATCCAGGTCGGCGAGAAGGAGATGCGCACCTACTACGACGAGAACCCCGAGCGCTTCGGCGGCGAGGAGGTCTTCCGCGCCCGCCACATATTCTTCCGGCTCGACCCGAAGGCGAGCGAGGCGGAGAAGGGGAAGGTGGAGGCGCTGGCAGCCCAGGCTCTGAAGGAAGCAAAGGAAGGAAAGGACTTCAAGGAGCTGGTGAAGAGCTACAGTGATCCGGTCGCCGCAAAGGACGGCGGAGATCTCGGCACCTTCAGAAAGAGCGACATGATCCCCGAGATCGGCAACACCGTTTCGCACATGAAGGCAGGGGACGTCAGCCCGATCGTGCAGGGGCCTGCGGGACTGCACATCATCAAGCTGGAGGAGCGGACCGTAGCGAAGGCGAAGCCGTTTGACGAGGTGAAGGGGGAGATCGAGGACATCCTCTACAAGAAGAAATCGGACGAGCGCTTCGCCCAGTGGGTGAAGGACCTGCGCAACAACGCCGCCATAGAGATCAGGTAGCGCAGACGCTGAAGCAAAAAGTAACGAAAAAGGGAGATCCTCCGCGGGATCTCCCTTTTTTGCGCTATGCTGGCGGAATTGCCGGAACCTGCCCTGGTTAAAGGTTATCCGGGAATAGCGGGGAACCAGCGTCAGGAAGATCCCACCTCCCTTGACGGGAGGGGGACAGGGGGTGGGTGAAGCTGCTATGTGGCTGAAATGGTGGCACCTTCCCCCCCACCCTGTCCCTCCCCCGCAAGGGGGGAGGGGAGGTCCGACCCACTCTCCCCGGAATTCCCGGATGAGACTGGTTAAGGCACACCCGCCGGAGTACGTCCCTCCCCTTTCAAGGGGGAGGACAGGAGGGGGATGGGGTTCGATGCGGGCACCAATGTCTACCCATCCCCACCCTGTCCCTCCCCTTGAAAGGGAGGGGACGTGTGAGCTCCTGCTCCTCTATCCCAACCTCATCGCATTTACATCCCTTCCGCGGCGAGCTGCTCCAGAAGCTTGATCTGGTCGGCGGTCAGCGTCTCCGGCTCCGGAACGCGCACGCCGATCTTCACAAAAAGGTCGCCGCGCGCCTGCTTTCCGGCGTGGTGGAAGCCGAGACCTTTCAGCCGGATCTTCGTCCCCGGCTGGATCCCAGTCGGCAGCTTGATCCTCTTCGTCCCCTCCATCGTCGGTACTTCGAGGCTCCCCCCCAAGACCGCCTCGCTGAAGCGGACGTCGCGGTTCACGATGATGTCGGCGCCCTCACGCTGGAACTGCGGATCGTTCCCCACCTGCACGTTGAGGTAGAGGTCTCCGGCCGGTCCACCGTGGTGGCCGTTCCCCCCCTTCCCGGCGACCCGCAGGCGCGCGCCGCTCTCGATCCCCGCAGGGATCCGCACCGAGATCTCCTCCCTTTGACCTCCGCGCAGAAAGGCGACGCGCTTCTCGCACCCGTCGTACGCTTCGCGGAAGGTGACCTGTACCTCCATGGAGAGGTCCTCCCCGCGGGCCACACGCATCCCCCCTCCCCGACCGCGACGCACCGCGTCGCCGAAGATGCGGGAAAAGATGTCGTCGGTGCCGAAACCCTGGTCACGGAAGAGGTCCCCCACATCGAACCCCCTGAAAATGTCCTCCTGCGAGAAACGCTGATGGAATCCGGTGGTGCCGAAGCGGTCGTACTGCTCCTTCTTTTTCGGATCGGAGAGGACCGCGTATGCCTCGTTGATCTCCTTGAAGCGCTCCTCGGCCTCCTTGTTCCCCTGGTTCTTGTCCGGATGGTACTTCACCGCCAGCTTCCGGTATGCCTTCTTCAGCTCGTCGATCGAGGCGCCCTTCTTGACTCCGAGCACCTCGTAATAATCTCTTTGCGCCATGTGTAAGACCCTTTCATTCTTGTCGGAATTCCCCAAGGAATGTAGTCTGTGACAAATCGAATGTCAACCACTGCGAACTTGACAAGCCAGAGCGTGCGGGCTTATATATCACCACCCATTGATGAGGCACCACACATTGACAAGGAGCGAAGTCAGATGACCCACTATGACACCATTATCCTCGGCGGCGGCATCAGCGGGCTCAGCCTGGCAAGCTACAGCGCGGGGGCGGGGCGCAGCACCCTGGTTCTCGAGCGGGCACAGCGCCCGGGCGGGTGCTTCCACTCACACCGCTTCGAGGGGAGCGCCCAGGGGTTCTGGCTCGAACTCGGAGCACATACCTGCTACAACTCCTACACAGGCCTCATCGGCATCATGGAAAAGCACGGGCTGATGCCGGAGATCCTGCCGCGCGAGAAGGTCTCCTTTAAAATGCTGGTCGATTCACGCATCGCCTCCATAACCTCGCAGCTCTCCTTCCCGGAGCTCCTGACTTCCGCATGGCGACTCTTCACGCTGAAGAAGGATGGAGAAAGCGTCTCCTCCTATTACGGGAGCATAGTGGGAAAGAAGAACTACCAGAAAGTTTTCGGCCCCGCCTTCAACGCAGTCATCTCCCAGAGAGCGGACGACTTCCCCGCCAACATGCTCTTCAACAAGCGTCCCAGAAGAAAGGACGTCATAAAGAGCTATACCATGAAGGGGGGGTTGCAGACGATTACCGATACGCTGGCGACAGCACCGGGGGTCACCCTCCTTACCGGTGCAGAAGTTGCGTCCCTGAAGAAGGTCGGGGCCGGGTACCAGGTGGAGCTTTCCGACGGCAGGAGCTTTGAGACTGCGGCCCTTGTCCTGGCCACCCCTCCGGCAGAAGGGAGCGTTCTGCTGCGCCATATTGCACCTGAGGTGGCCGGCATCCTGTCACGGATCAACGTGGAGACGATAGAGACCGTCGGGGTGGCTGTCGAAAAGGAACGCCTGAAGCTGGAGCCGGTTGCCGGCATCATCGCCGCAAATGACATCTTCTACTCGGCAGTCTCCAGAGACACCGTGTCGCACGAAGGGTACCGCGGCTTCAGTTTCCACTTCAAGGCGGGAAAGGCGACAAGCGATGAGAAGTTGAAAAGGATCGCGCAGGTGCTGGGAGTAGGGGTGGGGGACCTGCAGCAGGTTGTGCAGAGGGAGAGCCGGCTACCCTCCCCCGTCGTCGGGAACGCCTCCCTGACCGCCGAGATAGACCGGCTCATCGCCGGGAGCGGGCTGTACGTCACGGGGAACTACTTCGCCGGGATGGCGATCGAGGATTGCATAGTGCGCTCCAAAGCAGAGTTCGCCAGGATGAGCGGCGCACGGTAGAGGCTAAGCGGGGGGACCGGAAAACGGTCCCCTTTTTTCTTTCAACGGTGCCGGGGAAGCAGGTTAGCTGTGTCGCTCAAAGGAGCAAGCGACCCTACGTTCCCCCCCTTTGCGAAGGTTCATCGGAATTCCGGGAATTCAGCCCGGTCGCTTCCGTTGACATGAGGGGACACTAGTGGCGCCGCTCTGGAGCACAGGCTTCCCAGCCTGTACCGCGGCGCCAGCCGCGCGGTCTGTGGCGGCTGCGCCGCCATCGCAGGCAAGATGCCTACGCTCCAGCGTGGGGGCACCCGGATTCTTTGTAGCGCGTTCCCCAGAATTCCCGGAAGACCCTTTGCGAAGGGGGGACAGGGGGATTTGCCTTGAAAATCAGTGGGTTACTGGCGCAACAACACCCACGCTCCGCACCCGATGCAGAAGTAAATAGCGACCCCTGCAGGTCTTGAGAGCGCGATCTTCACATCCTGATCGGACGGAATGGCACTGTAAGAAAAAACGTACACCGTGGCGTACTGAAGCAGCGTGTGCGGCAGGTCAGCCGGAAACCAGGTGACCCATCCGATGAAGAGGTAATAGGCAACCATCACAAGCCCCAGCGGGGCGAGCGCACTCGGGAGCGCGGAGAGAATTCCCGGATTCCGGATGGTGACGGAACCGAGGATCCAGCGAGCGGGACCGTCGCGCCGCGGCAGGATGCTGAATCCAGCCGGCTTGGCACCGGTGACGAAGGCCACAAGGAGATGAGCGGTCTCGTGCAGGACCGTTCCCGGCAGCGCCCAGCATATCTGCCAGAAAGCGCCGGCCCTGCCGACGCGACCTTGCAAGGTAGCCAGCACGATGACCAGCAGGACCCCGGCAAAATGGTGCCATCGGCCGTCCAGCGGCGATGAGAGTTGTAAAAGTAGCGAGTCCATATCCCCCCGAAAGTGGTGCAGAGGATACTTCATTTACCCGCAACAGACAATGAGAAGCAGAAGAAGGAGGAACGGATGGCAGAGTCACTCGAAGGGAAGCAAGCGCCGGCGTTTCAGCTGGAAGGGAGCGATGGCAAGGTCCACGGGCTTGAGGAATATGCCGGGAAGAAGGTAGTTATCTTTTTCTATCCGAAGGACAATACCTCCGGCTGCACCAGCGAGAATATCGGATTCCGCGATCTATACCCACAGTTCCAGGAACTGGGAGTGGAGGTTCTCGGGGTGAGCCGGGATTCCATGAAGTCCCACGCGAAGTTCATCGCGGACCACAATCTCCCGTTCACGCTCCTCTCCGACCCGGAGACGAAGGTGATGGCTACCTATGGAGCCTTCGGTGAAAAGGTGCAGTACGGGAAGGCGGCGATGGGGACGATTCGATCTACCGTAGTCATCGCCCCTGATGGAACCGTACTGAAGCACTGGACGAAGGTCCCGAAGGCGGCAGATCATCCTGCAAAGGTGCTGGAGTTTCTGAAAGGCAGCAAGTAATGTAGGCCGGGATAAGCCGTCCGGCGTTCCCGGCAGTCCACCACAGAGGCAGCGCGCAGTAGCGAATGCCGGAAACGCTACCGCTTATTCCGGCCTACAATGTACCGGGTGGGGATGGGGTGCTTCCCCTCTGCCGGGCATACTGCGCGGGGGGCGCACCCATCTCCTGCCGGAACATTTCGATGAACGCGCTGAGGCTCTGGTACCCGAGATCAAATGCCACCTGAGTCACCGTCGCGCCACTGCCGAGGCGGTCGACCGCCTCCTGCAGGAGCAGCCTCCTGCGCCACCCCGCGAAGGTGAGACCAGTGTCCCGCAGGAAAAGCCGCGCCAGGGTTCGGGGGCTCGCCCCCGCCACCTTTGCCCACCCCTGGAGATCCCGGCGATCCCCCGGTTCCTTCAGAAGTGCGTCGATCACCCTCGCCAGGCGCTCGTCCCGCGCCATCGGCAGCGAGAGTTTCGTCTCTTCCGCCCGCCGAAGTTCGTCCACCAATACCTGCATAAGCCGCCAAGCTGCCGTCTCGGGCCGATACTCCTCCCCCACCTCGACGGCCCGGAGAATGAGCTCCCGCAGGAGGGGGGAGACCTTCAGCACGGCGCACGCAGGGGGCAGCACCGGTGTCACGGAGGGATCGATGAAAAGGTTACGTAGTGCCACCTCCCCGGGGAAGTAGACTTCATGGTCCACCTCGGGCGGGACCCATACCCCCTGTGACGGCGGGACAACCCAGATCGCCTCGCGTGAGACGACGCGCATGACGCCGCTGCTGGCATATATGAATTGCCCCCGCGGGTGCGCGTGGGGCGCCGCGCATCCTGCCCTGTTGACCTCCATGGCGAACGGGATCACCGGGAGTGACGCATCTATACGGTAGCCGATCTCGATCGGCGTCAATTTTGGCAGCTTTTCGACATTCATTGGCTTCTTATAGCAAGGCAGCCACGACGGAGCAAGGTATATTCGGAGCATCAAAGGAGGGTGCCATGAAGATGCAGACTGAAGAACACCGCGCGACGATAGTGGAGCAATTCTCACGGCAGGCGGTTCCTTTCGCGCAGGTACCGGGTCATCTCGACTCCATCGGGCTCCTCATGGAGTTGGCGGAGGTTGGCGGATCGGATACGGTCCTCGATGTGGCGTGTGGCCCCGGGATCGTGGCGTGCGCCTTTGCGAAAGTCGCGGCGCACGTCACCGGTATCGACATCACACCGGCCATGATCGAGGAGGCAGAGAAGCGGCAGCGACAGGAAAGATTGAACAACATGTCGTGGGAAGTCGGCGAGGCGGTCCCTCTCCCCTTCCCCGACAATTCATTCTCCCTCGTAGTGACGAGGTACAGTTTTCACCACCTGCTTCATCCGGAACGGGCGCTGGCGGAGATGATCAGGGTATGCAGGCCGGGTGGACGGGTGCTGGTGGCCGATGTCTCTCTTGAGGCGCGCCACTCTGCACCGTACGACCGGCTGGAGGTCATGCGCGACCCGTCGCACACCCATGCCCTCACCCACGAGGAGTTTGACGCGCTCTTCCGGAGGTCGACGCTCAGGGACTGCCGCCGCAGCGCGTACGGGGTCGATATTGCGCTGGAGACGCAGCTCGCGGCCTCCTTCCCGAATCCGGGTGACAAGGAGAAGCTGCGCGAGATGGTGACGCAGGACATCGGAGTCGACTCCTTCGGCATCAACGCCCGCTACCGCGACGGCGCCGTCTGGTACACCTGTCCCATCAGTGTCTACGTCGGACGAAAAGTACCGATCGGGTAAAGTAATAGACGCCGGAATTAGGGGCATCCCGGAATTCCGGGGACAGCCGGTCGGACGTCCCCTCCGCCCTTGCGGGGGAGGGACAGGGTGGGGGGAAGGTGCCACCATTTCAGCCAGATAGCAGCTTCACCCACCCCCTGGCCCCCTCCCGTCAAGGGAGGGGGGATCTTCCTGACGCTGGCTCCCCGGCATTCCCGGAAGAGCCAAGATTTACGGGGGAACGAGAATAATGGACGGTGCGCCAGACCGGGAAGTGTTAAAAAGAGTCTTCGCCGCGGCCCTCGCGGCAGTCGACCCGCGTTGCGCCCTCGGGCCGCACCTGAACGAGGTGCGGAAACTCTACCGCGGGGGGAGCTTTGATCGCCTGTTGGTGGTGGGATTCGGCAAGGGAGCGCTCCCGATGGCACACGCCGCCGAGGAAGCTCTTCTAGACGATATCGCTGCCGGCGCAGTCATAGTGCCGCGCGGCTCCGCAGCCGGACGACTGCCGGAGAGAGTTCGGGTCCTGGAAGGGAGCCATCCCCATCCCGACGAGCATAGCGTGACGGCGAGCCGGGAGGTTGTGCAACTGCTCCAGGGAGTGGACGCGAGGACGCTCCTTCTTGTCCTTGTCTCCGGGGGAGGGTCTGCCCTATTCACCATGCCGGCTCCGGAAATCACACTGGAAGAAAAGGCAGTCACGTCGCGGCTTCTTATGGAAGCCTCTGCCGACATATTCCAGCTAAATACGGTGCGCAAGCATCTCTCCGCGGTAAAGGGAGGACAGCTGGCGGCGCTGGCACATCCGGCGCGTACTGTCGTCCTTGCTGTTTCCGACGTTCCCGGCGATCGCCCCGAGATCATAGCCTCCGGTCCGGCGTATCCCGATCCTTCCACCTTCGCCGATGCCGTCGACATCCTCGATCATTTCGATCTGCTGGAAAAAGTGCCACCCGCTGTGAGGGATCGGCTGGTACGGGGAGCGCAGGGGCAGGTTCCCGAGACGCCGAAGCCGGAGGATCCGATCTTTGCCGCGGTGCAGACCACCATTGTGTCCACCAACCGCGACGCGAAGGATGCCGCAGCGAGTGAGGCGGCGCGCCTCGGGTTGAAGGTCCGCCTCATGGAGGAGCCGGTATGCGGCGAGGCAAGAGTGGCTGGAGAGCGACTCGCGCAACTCGCGCTGGGGGAACGGTCGCGACTGAGGCAAGGGGAACGGCTTTGCCTGGTGAGTGGCGGCGAGACTACGGTCAAGGTAACGGGGAGTGGGAAAGGTGGCCGAAATCAGGAACTCGCGCTCTCTTTTGCCATGGCTGTCGCGGGAGAGCCGGGAGTCGCGCTTCTTTCCGCCGGGACCGACGGGATAGACGGACCTACTGATGCTGCAGGGGCGATAGTAGACGGCGAGACGGTGCCGCGGGCGCGGGAGGCGGGGATGGAGCCGGAGCTATACCTGCAGAATAACGACGCCTACTCTTTTTTCGATCCGCTTGGTGCGCTTGTCAGAACGGGCCCCACCGGGACGAATGTGATGGACCTGCAGATCGCGGTGATCTCGGGGTAAGGCCTCCTGCATAAGGAGAATCGGCGACGGTCCAGGACATCTCAACTCCGTCGGCATTGCGTCCCTCCCCTTTCAAGGGGGAGGACAGGAGGGGGATGGGGTTCAGCTCACTCACCGACTTCTACCCCATCCCCACCCTGTCCCTCCCCTTGAAAGGGAGGGGACGCTTGGGCGCCTGATGTTCATAGGTGAACCAATTACGAGCGTTGTCGCGAGAACCTGCCGGAAACGCTGCGCTTATTCCGGCCTACAACTGCTCCCCCTTTCCTCTCGCGCGCATCACGGCACCAGCACGATCTTCCCGAAGGTGCTCTTCTCCATCACCAGATGATGCGCCTGCGCCGCTTCGGAGAGCGGCAACTCCTTGCTTACCACGGGGCGCAACGTCCCGCTTTCCAGCCCCGCCCGAAAAGCCGCATGCATCTCCTGGTGCTCCCGCTCGGTGGCATTGAAGAGGGTGATCCCCATGACCGCGCTTTCCCGCTTCATCAGGTCTCGCGGGTCGATCTCCACGCGGCCCCGGCTCCCGACCACGACCACCCTCCCCCCCTGGGCGAGCGCGCCCAGGTCCTCTCCGAGATTGACGTTGGCGAGCATCTCCAGTATCACGTCGAGGCCCCTGCCGCACGTCTTCTCCGCAAGCTGCCGGAGGTGGCCGGGGGCATGGTGGTCGATGACCTCGTGAGCCCCCTGCTCCAGTACGAGGCGCCTCCCCTCCTCGCTCCCCGCAGTGGCGAGGACCCAAAGGCCCGCCCCCCTCGCCAGCTGTACTGCGGCTATGCCTACCCCGCCGCTGGCGCCATGAACGAGAACCGTCTCTCCACCCTTTGCCTGTGCTTTCTGAAAAAGGGCGCGGTACGCAGCACCGTACGGCACTCCGATTGCCGCCCCTTGGGCAAAGCTGATCCGGTCCGGAAGAGGATGGGTCTGGAACTCGTTGCAGAGCACCTTTTCGGCATACGTTCCGCTGATGCAGAACGCGACGTACACCCGCTCTCCCACCTTGCGGTGACGCACCCCTTCACCGACTGCTTCGATTATCCCTGCGCCGTCTATCCCGGGGGTAAAGGGGAAAGGAACCTCGCCGTAAATTCCGCTCCGGATGTAGGTATCGACCGGATTTACCCCCGCCGCCGCAACCTTCACCACCACCTGCCCCGGTCCGGGGTGGGGATCCGGAAGGTCCGCCAGCTTCATGATCTCCGGCTCTCCGAAGCTTCCAATCGCTATCCCTTTCATACGCCCTCCTTGCGTTCCGCCTTTTCTGCTCGCGTTCGAGGCCAACTTCAGTATACCAGCCGCTCCTCCCCCCTCAATTAATGTGTAAACAGGCCTTTCGGAAGATTTTTCACATGCGGCGATTGCAGTCCCACGCCAGTGTGTAAAGATTCAGGTACTGCGAAGCCCCGCCCCATGCGGCACCACGAGGGAAAGGACTGCAGAGGGAACCGCTCCCCCGGATCCCCCTCCGGACTTTCCGGATGCAAAGGGGACGCTGACACTTCAATGCAATGATAAAGGACGGGACCTGATGCGGATCTCCTCAATCCTCGCCTTCTCGGCGCTTATCGCCGCATTTCCTCTCGCTCTCTCCGCACATGCCGATCCCGGCTGGAAGATGGCCGGTGTCAGGGCAGGGCTGTCCGCGACGTCGCACTACACCTACTACCACGAGTACGAGGCCTTCACCGTCTTCGAGACCCCTCTCAGCTGGCGCTCCGCTGGCGGCTGGGGACTCACCACGCGGGTGGAGGGCTCGGCGGGCGCCCTGCACAGCCAAGGTGTGGATGCCTTCATCGGGATGGTGGGGCCGGACTTTGCCGTGGACAAGAAGGGGATACCGCTGGAGCTGAATGCCGGGCTCAACTTAGCCTTCCTCAGCACGGCGCATTTCGGCAGGGACAACTTCGAAGGTAACCTGCAGTTCGCATCCCACATCGGCGTGAACTTTCGCTTCACCGACCTGCTGGGAATCGGGTACCGCTTCCAGCACATGTCCAACGGCAACCTCTACGGCGGGAACAACCAAGGGCTGAACCTGCACATGGCCAGCCTGATCTTCTATCTGGACTAATACCGGTGGCGGCGGCCGTCACCACTTCCTATTTCATGGCGAGCTTCTCGCCCATCAAACGCGGCAGTCCCGCATGGAGGTGCCTATGGAATCGCAAACCTTTCGAGCCCTGGTGGCAGAAGAGAGCGCGCCGGGGCAGTTCACCCGCCACCTGCGCAGCAGGCGGACAGATGAGCTCCCGGAAGGGGCCCTCCTGGTCAGGGTGCAATTCTCCTCCCTCAACTACAAGGATGCCCTTTCCGCCATGGGACGCCCCGGCGTCACGAAGCGCTACCCCCACACCCCGGGGATCGACGCCGCGGGGGAAGTCGTCTCCTGCGCCGACGGGGCCTTCAACCCCGGCGACCAGGTCATCGTCACCGGCTACGATCTGGGGATGAACACTCCCGGCGGTTTCGGACAGTTCATCAGGGTCCCTTCCTCCTGGGGAGTGAAGCTTCCGAAAGGGCTCACGGCAAAGCAGAGCATGATTCTTGGCACCGCAGGGCTCACGGCGGGTCTCTCCCTGCACCGGCTCCTCGCCTCCGGGATGACACCGCGCCGTGGGGAGATGGTGGTGACGGGCGCCACCGGCGGCGTCGGGAGTATAGCCGTCGAGCTCCTTTCCCGGGCGGGGTTCGAGGTCGTCGCGGTCACCGGGAAGCAGTCGGAGACGGGCTTTCTGCGCCACCTCGGTGCGAAGGAGGTGGTTGGCCGCACCGAGATCCTCGAGGGCGCCCAGAGACCCCTTATGACGGAACGGTGGGGTGGCGCGGTCGATGTCGTCGGCGGCGAGATCCTGTCGGCGGTGATCAGGTCGACCCGCTACGGCGGGGTGGTGACCTGCTGCGGCCTCGCCGGGTCGGCCGAGCTTCCCCTGAACGTCTACCCCTTCATCCTGCGGGGGATCACCCTCGCCGGCATCGACTCGGCACAGTGCCCGGCGAAACTGCGGGAAGAGGTCTGGCAGAAGCTCGCCGGGCCGTGGAAGCCGCACGAGATCCTGGAGAGTGCCTCTTCCTGCACGCTCGAGTCCCTCGAGGAGAAGTTCCCCGCCATCCTCGACGGGAAGCTGCGCGGCAGGACCGTCGTGCAGCTGCCGGGGTAAAAAGGGCGCCATCCTTCTTTGCTGTTGACATTGCCGCTCCGTGAATCTAGATTACCGCCTGAAAATTGGCGGGGTTGCACCGGTGAGATCTCCCGCTTGCTCATTAAAGAAGGCGCCGCCCCTGCGATCAAGGCAGCGGCGGCGCCTCCTCTTGTGGCTCACCGCACCTGGATTCCGGAGGAACGGAAGATGAAGCTTGGCGAGTTGCTGGTACGGGCGGGGAAGATATCCCCGGCCCAGCTTGAGGAGACCCTGAAAGGGCAGGTCATTTTCGGAGGGAAACTCGGTACCAACCTGGTGGAGATGGGGTATCTGGAAGAGAAGGATCTTGCGGATTTTCTGAGCCAGAAGACCGGCGTCCCCCCCGCCCACCCCGAACAGATCATGAATATCTCCGCGGAGGTGAAGAAGATCCTCCCCGCCGAGACGGTGAAGAAGCACCGGGTCGTCCCGGTAGAGCTGCAAAATCGCAAGCTTCTTCTCGCCATGGGGAACCCCTCCGACTTCGCCACCATCGACGAGATATCCTTTCTCACCGGCTACATCGTGAAGCCCCTCGTCACCCCCGAACTGCGCCTTTTGAGCGCCATGGAGAAGCATTACGACATCCGGCGGGAAATGCGCTACATAAGCGTCTCCGGAGGTGGCAGGGCTTCCCGGCGTGCGGGTGCTCCCCCCTCCTTCCAGGAAGAGCAGATCAAGCAAAAGGTCGCACCGCCGAAGCCGAAGGAGGCACACCTCGCAGAGGAAGAGATCCTCGATCTCCCTCCCCTCTCCGAGTACCTCGGCGATGACGATGACGCGGCGCTGGAGCTCACCCCTCTCGATCTCGCGCCCTTTGATGCGGCTCCTCCCCCGCCGGCGCCCGTCCCGGTCGAGAAGACGCAGGGGTACACCGTCGAGGAGGTGCTCACAGGGCTCTCGGAGGCACGCGACCGGGACGACATAGCGAGGCTCCTGGTGCACCACACCGCGCAGCGCTTCGAGGCGAGCGCGCTCTTCCTGATAAAGGGGGAAAAGGGGTCGGGGTGGCTGGCGCGGCGACGCACCGAAGAAGTCGCCGGTTTCGACGCGCTGGAGATCAGGATGGACGAGCCGTCCGTCCTGAAGACGGTGGTGGAGCAGCGCTCCTTCCACCTGGGGCCGCTCCCGATATCACCGGCAAACGGGAGGATCGCAACCACCCTCGGCGCCCAGCGCGCCCACACACTCCTCATCCCGCTCATGCTGATGGGACGTGTCGTCGCCGTCCTCTATGTGCAGGGTGAGCCGGTGCAACTGGGGAAGGAGTTGCCCCCCCTGCAGAAACTGGTGGCAAAAGCTTCACTGGCATTCGAGATCCTCATACTCAAAGCAAAGATCCTCGCGCCGTAGAAACTCGAGCTTTTCTCTCACTGCAAAAAAAATTAACGATACCCTCTTACTTTTTATTGACAGAAAACGCTGCTACGCTACATTAGACAACGTGTTTAAGACCTTCACCCAGATGAAAGGTTCTTATGCCGGTAAGCGCACAGCAAACAGATCTTATCTCTCTGGCCGTCTATACCTTTCTGGCGGTCGTCATCATTAGCGCGCTTCTTTCCGCTGCCTATTTTCTCGGCTCCGGGAAAAGCGCCCCCAGCAAGACCGCGCCGTATGAATCGGGCATAGCGCCGACCGGCAGCGCCAACCAGGCCTCGCAAGTCCCCTTCTATCTCGTTGCCATATTTTTCATAGTCTTCGACGTCGAGGGCGCCTTCATCTTCACCTGGGGAACCGCGTGGGACCTCCTGGGGATCCCCGGGCTGGTCCACATGACCGTTTTCATCGCAGTCCTCCTTCTCGGTCTCGCCTGGCTCTGGATCAAGGGGGGGCTGGACTGGGGCCCCTCCGCCGGCCGCGCCGTGGGGACTCCTGGCGCAAGCCTGAAACACCGTGAAATGCCGCTGAAGGAAGGGTAGCCGCCTTGTAGACATACCATCTTCCCAATCGAGCACCTGCGTGCTCTTCGTCATCAGTCTCCAAGCTTCACTTCAGTTTCACTGGAGTCGCCTTGAAAGAGCCTGGTACCGATATACCGGACAATGTCCTCCTCACCTCCCTCGATGACCTCATCAACTGGGGGAGGGCCAACTCCTTGTGGCCGATGTTCTTCGGCCTCTCCTGCTGCTTCGTCGAAATGATGACCTCCTTCACCTCCCGCTACGACATCTCCCGCTTCGGCGCGGAGGTGCTGCGCGGCACCCCCCGGGAGGCGGACCTCATGGTTATCGCCGGTACCGTCTTCAAGAAGATGGCGCCGAGCATCCTGAAGCTCTACGACCAGATGGCCGAGCCGAAGTGGGTCATCTCCATGGGGAGCTGCGCCAACTCCGGCGGGATGTACGACGTGTACAGCGTCGTGCAGGGGGCGAACCAGATCCTGCCGGTGGACGTCTACGTACCGGGGTGCCCCCCCACGCCGGAGGCCTTCCTGGAAGGGCTCATGCTCTTGCAGAAGAAGATCAGGGCGGAGGAGCACCCGGCCCGGCCGGTGCTGGGACTTTCCGGCGGGAGCCAGGGGACCAGCGCCCCGGTTCTGCTCGACGGTGTGACTAAATCTCGCGACACCAGGGGCCCCGGTATGGAATCTATCGCCATCCGGGGTTCTTCTATGCAGCCCCCCCGTTTTTACGCCCCGCGCTCCGACGACTTGTGGCGTCCCCCCCCTCCGAAACTCCCCTTTACCGACTTCGGCCTCGACGGAGAGCTCGAGGCGCTCTTCGGAGGGGAGGTCCGCCTCGACCCGGACGCCACAGATCTCCCCACCTACCGCGTCTCGCCAAAGGCAGTGCCGGATGTGCTGAAGCATCTGAAGACCCGCTCCGGCGGCGCCTTCAGGAGGCTCGAGGACATAGCCTGCGTCGACGAGTCCGCGCGGCGGGAGCGCGGCTCTTTCAAGGACTTCACCATCAACTATCACCTCCTCTCTTTCGAAAAGCCGGGGCGGCTGCGGATCAAGACGGAGCTGGAGGGGGAGTACCCGGAGATGCCGTCGGTGACGGAGGTATTTCCGGTCGCCAACTGGTACGAGCGGGAGGCGTTCGACATGTTCGGGATCCGCTTCCCCGGGCACCCGAAGCTGCACCGTATCCTCATGCCGGACGACTGGCCCGGGCACCCGCTGCGCAAGGAGCACCCCGCCCGCGCGACGGAGATGCCCCCCTATACCGTCACGGAGGGGATGAAGCGGCAGGCGGCGCCTGCGACGGAATTCTTCGACAGGGTGGACGAGGAGACGCTCATCCTTAACCTCGGACCCCAGCACCCCGGGACCCACGGAGTCATCCGCTTCATCCTGAAGCTTTCGGGGGAGGAGATCGTCGATATCCACACCGACATCGGATTCCACCACCGCGCCGCGGAAAAGACGGGGGAGCGCCAGAACTGGCACCAGTACATGCCGTACACGGACCGGGTCGACTACCTCGCCGGCGTGCAGAACAACCTGGCATACGTGAACTCGGTGGAAAAGCTGTGCGGCATCGACATCCCGGACCGGGCGATCCACATCAGGGTCATGCTCGCGGAGCTTTTCCGGCTGGCAAGCCACCTGGTGTGGCTCGGCACCTTCGCGGCCGACCTCGGCGCCATGACCCCGGTCTTTTACACCTTCACCGACCGGGAGAAGATCTTCTCCATCATAGAGGCGGTCACCGGGGCGCGGATGCACCCCGCCTACTTCAGGATCGGCGGTGTCGCCGACGACCTGCCGGACGGCTGGCAGGATCTCGTGAAGGAAGTGCTGGAATGGCTCCCCCCGCGCATCGCGGAGTACGAAAAGCTACTCACCGGCAACCCCATATTCACCGCGCGGCTGAAGGGGGTTTCGGCAATCACCCTCGACCAGGCGATGGAGTGGGGGATCAGCGGCCCCAATCTGAGGGCGTGCGGCATCGACTGGGACTTGAGGAAGAAGATGCCGTACTGCGGCTACGACCGCTTCAACTTCGAGGTGCCGACCGCCGACACCGGCGACTGCATGGGGAGATATCTCGTGCGCATGGAGGAGATGAGGCAGTCGATCTCCATCGTGCGGCAGGCGGCCGAGGGGATGCCGGGGGGGCGCTGGGTGTCGAAGGATTACCGCTACGTCCTGCCGCAAAAGCACGACACGCTGCACGACATCGAGTCGTTGATCCATCACTTCGTGAACGCGACCCGGGGGATGTCCCCGCCGGTGGGGGAGTGCTACGCCCCGATCGAGGGCCCCAAGGGGGAGTACGGCTACTTCGTGGTCTCCGACGGCCTGCACACCGCCTATCGGATGCGCCTCAGGACGCCGAGCTTCCCGCACATCCAGGCGCTCCCGGTCCTCAGCAAGGGGTGGCTCGTCGGCGACTTCCTGGCCATTATCGGCTCCATCGACTTCGTGCTGGGGGACCTCGACCGGTAAATCAGTCAGACAGGTCTGACCGGTCTGACAAGTCTGACCAGTCTGACCTGTCGGACTGTGAGAGCAGAAGGGGCACCATGATCCCAGAGAAACTGAAAAATGCCCTGCAGCAGCGTGTGGCAGCCGCGGTGACAGCGCGTGAGGCGGCGGTCGACGTCATGAAGGCGCTGCAGGGGCACTACGGCTGGCTGACCGACGAGGCGGTGGAGGAGGCGGCAGCGCTTCTCGGCCTCTCGACGCTGCAGGTGGAGGAGCTCGCCACATTTTACGAAAAGATCTACCGCCGCCCGGTGGGAAAGAAGGTGATCCACGTCTGCGACTCCATCTCCTGCTGGTGCGCCGGGAGCGGCGAGGTCCTTGAGCGCCTGAAGGAGAGGCTCGATGTGGAAATCGGCGGCACCACCTCTGACGGAGCCTTCACACTCATCCCCTGTTGCTGTCTCGGCATGTGCGGCGACGGCCCGGCCCTTTCGGTGGGCGAGACGCAGTACGGCCATGTGACAGCGAAGCGGGTCGACGAGATTCTGGAACTGGAGCGCCAGGCGCTGGCGCGCTACGGGAAATAACCGCAAGGGTAAGGCATGGAACTTCTCCTCTTCAGACATAACCGCTCCGGGCGCAGCGTCACCTTCGAGGAGTACCGCGCGGAGGGCGGCTTTGAGGGGCTGAAGCAGGCGCTGGGCATCTCCCCCGCCGAGGTGCAACAGGCGGTGATGGACTCCGGGCTGCGCGGCCGCGGCGGGGCCGGCTTCCCTACCGGCCGGAAGTGGTCCTTTGTTCCGAAGGACGCACCGGGGGCGCGCTGGCTCATCTGCAACTGCGACGAGATGGAGCCCGGAACGTACAAGGACCGGGTCCTCCTTGAAGCGAACCCCTACTCCCTCGTGGAGGGGATGGCTATCGCCTGCTACGCCCTCGGAGTCCGGCACGCCTTCGTCTTCATCAGGCGCGACTATGAGAAGGCGGCGCAGAATGTGGAAAAGGCGATCGCCGAGGCGCACCGGGCGGGGTTCCTCGGGGAGAAGCTTCTGGGGAGCGACTTCTCCGTCGACATCGACGTGCACCTCTCCGCCGGCCGCTACATCTGCGGCGAGGAGACGGCGCTGATGAACGCGCTCGAGGGGAAGAGGCCGAACCCGCGGTCGAAGCCCCCCTTCCCGGCGGTGAAGGGGCTCTGGGGGGGACCTACGGTGGTGAACAACGTGGAGACACTTGCCAATGTCCCGGCGATCATCGCCCGCGGCGCGGCGTGGTTTAAGGGGCTTGCCGCCACACCGGAGGGGGCCGGCACGAAGCTCTTTTGCACCAGCGGCTCGGTGAACAACCGCTGCTGCATCGAGCTCCCCATCGGTACGACGCTCGGCGAGATTATCGAGGGACCGTGCGGCGGGATGCTCCCGGGAAAGAGGTTCAAGGCGTGCATCCCCGGGGGTGCGTCGACCCAGTTTCTGACCCCGGACCACCTGAACCTCCCGATGGACTTCGACACCGTCGCGAAGGCGGGCTCGCGCCTCGGCACCGGCGCCGTCATCGTCTTTGACGAGGATACCTGCCTCGTCGGCGCCACCCTGAACCTCATCACCTTCTTCGCCCGCGAGTCGTGTGGCTGGTGCACGCCGTGCCGGGAGGGGCTCCCCTACGTGAAGGAGATCCTGACGCGGATCGAGACGGGGCGCGGCGAGGAGGAGGACCTCGGGCTCCTGCGGGAGCATATGAAATACCTCTACTTCACCTTCTGCGCCCTCGCGCCGGGGGCGATGGGTCCGCTGGAGGGGCTCTTCAACCACTTTGAGGACGAGATCAGGGAGCACATAACGAAGAGACGCTGCCCCTTCAGAAGACACGTCTGAGGCAGGAACAGAGAGGGTCATGCCGAAGCTCATCATAGACGACATAGAGGTGGAGGTAGCGCCAGGGACGAGCGTGCTCGAGGCGGCGCGCAGCGTCGGGATCGTCATTCCCCACTTCTGCTACCACCCCGCCCTCGCCATCGCCGCGGCCTGCCGCCTGTGCGCCGTCAAGGTTCTCGAGGGGCCGGTGAAGGGGATCCAGATGTCGTGCGCACTGGCATCCGCTGACGGGATGGTCGTGTCCACGAGGGACCCCGAGGCGCTGAAGATGCGCAGCCTGGTGATAGAGTGGCTCATGCTGAACCACCCCCACGACTGCCCCGTGTGCGACGAGGGGGGGGAGTGTCTCCTGCAGGATTACACCATCGCCGGCGGCCACGGCCTGCGCCGATACCAGGGAAAGAAGCGCACCTTCCAGAACCAGTACCTCGGCGAATACATCTACCACGAGATGAACCGCTGCATCGAGTGCTACCGCTGCACCCGCTTCTACCAGGAGTTCGCCGGCGGCACCGACTTCGGCCCGACCGGGATTGCCGGAAGGGTCTACTTCGGTCGCGCCGCAGACGGCCCGCTGGAATCCCCCTTCTCCGGAAACCTTCTCGACATCTGCCCCACCGGCGTCTTCACCGACAAGACCGCCCGCTTTCGCGCCCGCTACTGGGATTACGAGATGGCCTCCTCCGTCTGCCCCGGATGCTCCATGGGGTGCAACCTGACCCCTCAGTGCTACCAGCGCGAGCTCATCAAGATCTCGGCGCGCCGAAACGACGAGGTGAATGGCTGGTTCATCTGCGACAGGGGGCGCTTCGAGACGAAACCGGCGGTGAACGCTCCGGAGAGGCCGCGCTTTGCGCTGGTGGATGGGGGCAGGGTGACACCGGACGAGGCGATCGAGGCGCTTGCTGCGAGGCTGAAAAAGTTCGTCGAGGTGCACGGAGCGGAAAGGCTCGCCATCGCAGGCTCCCCCCGCCTCTCCCTGGAGGGGGGGATCCTACTCTCCCGCCTTGCCGCACTCTTTCCCGGCGCGTCCCTGTGCTACTTCGCGGAGAGTTCAGATGGGGATGCTAGCGGAGCAGCCGTGAAGGGGATGACAGGTGAGAGATGTGCCTCCCCGGTGGAGGTCGCGGGGGCGGACTGCATCGCCGTCACCTGCAGCGATCTCATGGAGCAGGCCCCGGTCCTCTCCCTCTTTGTGCGGCAGGCATGGCTGAAGGGTGCAAAGATCTTCCTGGTAGCGCGGGAGCCGGACCGCAAAAAGCTCGCGCGCCTCCCCTTTGAGTGCAGTGTGGTCCCATCTCTCCATGAGGTGCCGCTCTCCGAGGCGAAAAAGGGAGTTATCGTAGGGTACGGGCCTGAGATGGAAACGGCCGCTATCGAGGGGGGTGAAGGGACCCAGATGGCGATCCTCCTCCCCGGGCCGAATGCCTTCGGGGCCGCCCTCCTTGCCAGTGAGCACGGTGCGGTGACTCTTTCGGAGGCGGTCTCCCGCGGGGTGCAGGGGGTAGTGGCGGTGGAGGCGGACCTGCCGGAGGATCTTCTTTCATCCGTCACTATGATCGGCGCTGTCGATTGGCGCGCCACTCCCGCCGCGAGCGGTGCCGGGGTCTTTCTCCCGTCATCCGCCTGGCCGGAGTCGGACGGCATCTACATCAACTACGCAGGGAGGGCGCAGCGCTTCAGGCGGGCGATGCGCCCCGGTTTGCCGCTGCGCGGCCTCGATCCCCTCTACTACCGCGATACCGGCCGGGTCAGGGAAGAGACGCCGCCGGAGGGGACAATAGCGCTGCACCCGCCGAGGATCTTCCGCACTGCCCCGCCGGGAGGTGAGGCGTGCGAGGCGTGGCGCATCGTGGCCACCCTCGTGGAGAAGCTCTCCGGAGAAACGGTGCAGGAGCCGCTGACGGGAAAATGGAGTGCCTTGAGCGATCTCAGCTCCGAAGGGAAGGGTCGCACGGTGTGGGAAGCGATGCAGCTCTGACTCGAAGAACCTTTTGCGGGGACACATGAGTCTGGACACGATCGACATACTGTTCATGCTGGGAAAGATCCTGGCGCTCTACTTCGTGGTCCTCACCCTGGCGGCGTACCTCGTCTACGCGGAGCGCCGCCTCCTGGCCCGCATCCAGGACCGCATCGGCCCGAACCGCGTCGGTCCCATGGGACTCCTTCAGCCTCTCGCCGACCTCATCAAGATGCTCACAAAGGAAGACATGATCCCCGCAGGTGCCGATCGCCGGCTCTTCGCCATGGCCCCCGCCATGGCCGCCATCCCCGCCATCCTCACCTTCTCGGTCATCCCGGTCGCCGCCCCCCTCACCATCGCCGGGCACCAGGTAAACATGCAGATCGCCGACCTCGACGTGGGGCTCCTCTTCTTCCTCGCCCTCTCCTCCATCGCCGTCTACGGCATCGCGCTCGGGGGGTGGGCCTCCAACTCCAAGTACGCCCTCCTCGGCGGGATACGCGGGCTCTCCCAGCTTATCTCCTACGAGCTCTCCATGGGGCTCTCCCTCGTCCCGGTGGTCATGCTCGCCCGATCGATGCGCCTCTCCGACATCGTGAACGCCCAGGCGCAGATGCCCTTCATCGTGTACCAGCCGGTGGCCTTTCTGATCTTCCTGGTCAGCATCGTCGCCGAGTGCCGCCGCATCCCCTTCGATCTTCCGGAGGCGGAGGGGGAGCTCGTCGCCGGCTTCCACACCGAGTACTCCGGAATGCGCTTCGGCCTCTTCTTCGTCGGGGAGTATATCAACATCATCGCGCTCGGCGCTCTCGCCTCCGTCTTCTTCCTCGGGGGGTGGCGCGGGCCCCTTCTCCCCCCCATCGTATGGTTCTTCGTGAAGGTCTTTTTCTTCTGCTTTCTCTTCATCTGGCTCAGGGGAACCTTGCCGCGCCTGAGATACGACCAGCTGATGCACTTCGGGTGGAAGTTCCTCACCCCCCTTGCCGTCGTTAACATCCTGGCCACCGGGTGGTGGCTGGCTCTTCGGTAGCTGTTGTTGCCATGCAATCGCAAAAGGAGGAACTATGAACACGACAGTTGTAACGGAATCGGGAGAGGCATTCGTGCAAACGGTGGATGAAGTGGATCGCTACGGGCACACCCAGCTCATGCTGGCGGCCCGCGACGGCGATCTCCCCCTCACCAGGGACCTTCTGCAGAGCGGCGCGAACCTCGCGGCCCGCAGCGACAAGGGGAAGACTGCCCTGCACTATGCAGCCGCCAACGGCAGGGCGGAAGTGGTGCAACTCCTTCTCGCCAACGGGGCCGATATCGACGCGCGCGACTGGCAGGGGCACACCCCGCTGATGCTCGCCGCCAACTACGGCTGCACCCAGACCGTCGACGTCCTTATCAGTAATGGCGCCGATATCCTCGCGACGACTCCGGCCGGAAACACCGCCATGGTCTACGCCGAATGCAACCGCCACTCCCAGAGTCTCAGCCTCCTGATGCGGTCACTGCGCCCAAGCTAGCGGCACCGGAGGAGCCATGTCGGTCATCAAGGACATCCAGGAAATCCTTACTGGGCTCTCCATCACCCTCGGGCACATGCTCAAGAAGCCTGTCACCGTCCAGTACCCGGAAGTGAAGCGTCCTCTCCCGGAGCGCTTCCGGGGGGGGATCGTGCTGACCCGGGACCCCGACGGGGGGGAGCGTTGCGTCGCGTGCTATTTGTGCTCCGGCGCATGTCCGGTAGACTGCATTTCAATGGCGGCGGCCGAAGGGGAAAACGGCCGCCGCTACGCAGCCTGGTTTCGCATCAACTTCGCCCGGTGCATCCTCTGCGGCATGTGCGCGGAGGCGTGCCCCACCCTCGCGATCCAGATGACCCCGGGGCAGGTCCCGGTGCTGCGCGACGTCCTTGGGCTGGTGGCCGAGAAGGAAGATCTCCTCATCGACGGCACCGGGAAGGATCCGAACTACAATTTTTACGAGCACGCGGGGATAGGAGTGGTGAAGCCCCGCGGCGGCAACCCCGGCGAGATGCCGCCGGCCGATCCGCGCACCCTCCTCCCGTAACGGAATATCAGGAGCACCATGGAAGCGGTCATCTTCTACATACTCGCCGCAATGACGCTGCTCGGCACCTTCTGCGCCATCACGGAGAAGCACGCGGTGCACGCCATCATCTACCTGGTGACCTCCTTCTTCGCACTGGCGATCATCTTCTACCTCCTCGGCGCGCCGACCGTCGCCGCCTTCGAGGTCATCATCTATGCCGGCGCCATCATGGTCCTCTTCCTCTTTGTCATCATGATGCTCGACCTGAGCCACCCGGAGCGGATGAATATCCCCCGCCCGAGGGACTGCTGGCCGGCGCTCGTCATCTTCGCCGTCATCTGCGGCTCGGTGCTCGTCCTTGCCGCCAGCCATACCCCCGCCATCGCCCCCCCCTTTCGCGGCGTGACGGTGCGGGAGTTCTCGCTGGGGCTCTTCCGCCGCTACGGCGTCGCGGTCGAGCTCATCTCCATGCAGCTTCTCTTCGCCCTGGTCGGGGCGCTCTACCTCGGGAGGCGGCGATGAGCATACCCCTTTATCACGTCCTCGTTCTCGCCACCCTCATCTTCGCCATGGGACTCGGCTGCGTCGTCGTGTGGCGCGCCAACGTCATCATGATGCTCATCGGGATAGAGATCATGCTGAACGCTGTGATGCTGACCTTCGTCGCCGGCTCCGCCCACTGGGGTGGCCCCGACGGGCAGATTTTCTCCCTCCTGATAATGGCGCTCACCTCGGCGGAGGTCTCTCTCGCCCTGGCCATGGTTGTGTACCTGCAGCGGCGCAAGTCGACGGTGAACGCGGATGAATTCAGCAGCATGAAAGGGTAGACCTGGAATGTCCCCTCCCGCAACGGGAAGGGATGACGAGCTGGAGGGATTCCTTTTTCAAAAGTAGATACTCTGGCGGTACAGAGAGGGTGCTTCATGGCGACGTATCTGACACTCATGCTCCTCTTCCCCCTGCTCGGGGCGCTCCTCAATGCGCTGGGGGGGCATTTGCTGCCGCGGCGGGTGGTGGAGGTGGTCGCCTGCGCCACCGTCTGGGGGAGTTTCGCTTGCGCCCTCCTTGCCGCCACCGATTACACCGCTCCGGCGACGGTACTGCTCGCCTCCTGGCTCGCCACTTTCGATCTCGCCGCCCCCTTCTCCCTCTACCTTGACCCGCTCTCCCTCTCCCTTTGCGTCATGATCACCTTCGTGTGCGGGCTGATCCACCTCTACTCGGTCTTCTACATGGCCGGCGATGAAGGGTATGCGCGCTTCTTCGCGCTCCTGAACCTTTTCGTCTTCGCCATGCTCACCCTCGTCCTCGCGGAGAACCTGGTTCTGCTCTACCTCGGCTGGGAAGGTGTCGGCTTCTGCTCGTACCTCCTCATCGGGTTCTGGTACCGGGAGAAAGCGAACGCTGACGCGGGGCGAAAGGCATTCGTCACCACGAGGATCGGCGACACAGCTCTTGTCATCGCCATCGCCTG
Source organism: Geomonas sp. RF6 (assembly GCF_021044625.1). NCBI lineage: Bacteria > Pseudomonadati > Thermodesulfobacteriota > Desulfuromonadia > Geobacterales > Geobacteraceae > Geomonas > Geomonas sp. RF6. The sequence continues at coordinate 1,755,849 of NZ_CP087999.1, forward strand.
GCTCTTCCGCCTCTCCGGAAGCCTCTCGATCTTGCAGGTAAACAGCTTGGCGGGAGCAATCCCCCCCGCCACAGTTACCGCTATCGGCATCCTTTTGCTGATCGGGGCGACGGGAAAATCGGCGCAGCTTCCTCTCATGGTGTGGCTCCCCGATGCCATGGCCGGCCCGACCCCTGTCTCCGCACTCATCCATGCGGCCACCATGGTGACCGCCGGGGTGTACCTCCTGGCGCGTCTCTTCCCCCTGGCCGGATCGTCCCCGACGGTCTGCGCCGCCATCGCCCTCACCGGATGCCTCACCGCCTTCTACGGCGCCACCTGCGCCCTCGCGCAGCGCGACCTGAAGAGGGTGCTGGCATACTCCACCATCAGCCAGATCGGATACATGACCCTCGGCGTGGGGGCAGGGGCGATCACCGCCGCCACCTTCCACCTCCTGGTCCACGCCTTCTTCAAGGCGCTCCTCTTCCTCGGCGCCGGGTGCATCATCACCTCATTTCATCACGAGCAGGACATCTTCAGGATGGGGGGGGCCCGCCGCTCCATCCCCCTCACCTTCTGGACCTTCCTGGCGGGAGCCGCGTGCCTGGCGGGGATCCCCCTCACCGGCGGGTTCTTCAGCAAGGACAGCATTCTCGGTGCGGTGTGGTCGCGGGGGGATCTCCTCTACCGCGGACTCTACGTCCTGGCACTCCTGACCGCCCTCATCACCGCTTTTTATTCCTTCAGGCTCTGCTATCTCGTCTTCGGCGGAGAAGAGAAGGGGCACCCGCACCGCACGACGCAGTTGCGCGCCATGGAGATCGTGCTCATCCCCCTCGCGCTTCTGGGGGTCTTCGGCGGCATGCTGAACCTCCCCGGCTACCTGGGCGAAGGGTTCCTCGGCCACTTCCTCGCCTCCGTCCCCGGCGGCGCACCTGCGGAAGGGTCGCACGCCGAGGAGATCGCCCTGCAGGCGGTTGCCGGAGCTGTCGCCCTACTCGGCGTCGCCGCCGCGCACCTGCGCTACGGCGCGAAGAGAAGGGAGGACCGGATGAAAGAATCGGGGTCACCCTCCGCCGCGACCCTTTTCCTGCTGAACGGCTGGTACTTCGACCGCCTTTACGACCTCATATTCATCCGCCCCTTCAGGACCCTTTCCGCCTTCCTCTGGGAGCGCGTCGACGAGGGGATCATCGACGACTCCCTCGATCGCCTCGGGCACTTCCTCGGCGGATGCGGCTCCGCGCTCGGGCAGTGGAGCAGCGGCAAGATTTCCCTTTACCTCATCAGCTTCGCCGCGGGGTGCGCCTGCATTCTCGTCTACCTCGCCTGGGTCGCGCTATGAACATACTCTCCATCTTCATCTTCCTCCCTCTGGCCGGCGCCCTTCTGGCCTTCGCCCTGCACCGTAACCCCGACGGGGTGCGGACCGTGGCGCTGGGGACCGCCCTTGTCGAGCTGGCGCTCTCCGCCTACCTCTGGGCCGCCTCCGGCGTCTCCTCTCTCGGTGCGGGTGGCGGCTTTTTCCTCCTGGAGGACCTTCCCTGGGTGGAGCAGTTCGGCATGCGCTACACGGTCGGGATGGACGGGATCAGCCTCGTCATGACTATTCTCACCGCCTTTATCACCGTGATCGCCGTCCTCGTGTCGTGGCGCGGGATCCAGCAGAGGGTCCCCCTCTACTACGCCCTCCTCCTGGTACTGGAGACGGGGATACTCGGCGTCTTCCTGGCGCTCGACCTCTTTCTCTTCTACCTCTTCTGGGAGGCGATGCTGATCCCCATGCTCTTCCTCATCGGGATCTGGGGGCACGGGCGGCGGGTCTACTCCGCCGTGAAGTTCTTCCTCTACACCTTCTTCGGGTCGCTCCTGATGCTGGTGGCGATCATCTCCCTCTACCTCATGCATGGGACGCAAAGCGGCGCCTACAGCTTTGCCCTCACCGATCTCGCCCGCACGACGGTGCCGTACGGGCTGAGCCTGTGGCTCTATGCCGCCTTCCTTTTCGCCTTCGCCATCAAGTTCCCGGTCTTCCCGCTGCACACCTGGCTCCCCGACGCCCACACGGACGCACCGACCGCAGGGAGCGTCGTGCTGGCAAGCCTCCTTTTGAAGACAGGCGCCTACGCGCTGGTGCGCATCGGCTATCCCCTCTTCCCGGAGGCGGCACGCGCGACGACCCCTCTTTTGTACGCGGCTGCCGTCATCGGCATCATCTACGGCTCCTGGGTCGCCTTTGCGCAGAAGGACATGAAGCGCCTCGTCGCCTACTCCAGCGTCGGGCACATGGGCTTCGTGGCGCTGGGGATCGCGGCGTGGACGCCGGTGGCGCTCTCCGGCTCCCTCCTGCAGATGGTGAATCACGGCGTCACCACCGGAGCGCTCTTCGCCATCGTGGGGATGCTGGACGAGCGGGCGCATACGCGGGAGATCGAGAGCTACGGCGGGCTGTGGGGGAAGGTCCCCATGCTGGCGTTCTTCTTCCTCTTCTTCTCCATGGCCTCCGCCGGCCTGCCGGGGTTGAATAACTTCACCGGCGAATTCCTCGTTCTCACCGGGACGTTCCGCGTTGCCCCTCTGGCTGCAACGGGAGCCTTTCTCGGCATGGTGCTGGCGCTTATCTACACGGTCCGCCTGGTGCAGGAGATCCTCTTCGTCACGGAAAAGAAGCCCCTTTCGCTCGGAGACCTGTCACTGCGCGAGGGGGCTGTCCTCTCGGTTCTCGCGGTGGCCGCGCTCTACCTCGGCGTCCATCCGGGGCCGGTACTTGAACTGATCAAAACGCCGGTGGCGCTTCTCACCGGCCATCCTTGAAGAAAACGTCCGGAGTACCTGCATGACGCAAGCAGACGCCATCGCCATGATGCCGATCATCATCACCGCCGCCGCCGCGCTCCTCGTCCTCATTTGCGGACCGTTTCTCCCCCGCGGCATAGTCAGCGGCGCCAGCGTCGCTGCGGCCGTCGCTGCCGGCGTCTGGGCCGCCTGCACCCCGGCCTCCCCCTCCCTCTCCCTCCCGGGTGTCGGCTTCCCGGCGCTCGCCCGCTTCCTGATTCCTGTCGTCTGCTTCGGCGCCGCCATGACCATGCTTCTTTCCCACAGCTACAACACGCGGCGCGAGGTCCGGGGTGAGGAGTTTGCCGCGACGGTCCTCTTCTCCCTCTTTGCCATGTGCGTCCTCCCCTGCGGGAACAACCTGCTGATCCTCTTCCTGGCGCTTGAGTCGATCACCTTTTCCTTCTATATCCTCGTTTCCATGGACCTGCACCGCCTGGAATCCGGCGAGGCGGGGCTCAAATACCTCCTCATCGGAGCGGTGGCCGCCGCCATCATCGCCTTCGGAATCGCCCTCTTCTATGTGGGAAGCGGCACCCTGTCGCTGCAGGCGCTCCAACCCCGCCCCGAGAACCGCATTATCATCTCCGCCGGGTGGGGAATGGTCCTCCTGGGACTGGCCTTCAAGCTCTCCCTCGTACCCGCCCATCTGTGGACGCCGGACGTCTACCAAGGTGCCCCTGCGCCGGTCGCGGCCTTTCTCTCCACCGGGTCTAAGGTCACGGCCCTCGCCCTCTTCCTGCTCCTCCTCTCGCTCCTCCCACCGATTGAGGAGCTGCGCGCCCCCCTCTTTTTCCTCTCCCTTGCCTCCATGGTGCTCGGAAACCTGGCCGCCCTCCTGCAGCAGGACGTGAAGAGGATGCTTGCCTACTCCTCAATCGCTCAGATGGGATACCTGGCACTCGCCATCCTCACCGGCACCCGGGAGGGGTACGCCGCGGTCCTTCTGTATGCTGTCATCTACACCGCAATGAACCTCGCTGCGTTCGGCGCCATCTCGTCCCTCTCCGGCGCAAAGGAACGCTCCCTCATCGCCGAGTACTCCGGCGTCGGCTACTCTGCGCCATTTCGCGGAGGGGTCCTCGCCCTCTCCATGCTCGCTCTCGCCGGCATCCCCCCCACCGCCGGGTTCATGGGGAAGTTCTTCATCTTCTACTCCGCGGTGCGCGGCGGGGAGATGACGCTGGCGATCATAGGTATCTGCACGGCGGCAGCCTCCGCCTATTTCTACCTCCGTGTCGTGGTCTACCTGTACATGCGCACCGAACCTGCGCCGCAGCCAAGCCCCGTCACCGTCGGGGAAAGTGCCGCACTCTCCCTCTGCTCCCTCCTCATTATTGTCATTGGCGTGTACCCTGCTCCTCTGCTGCGCCTCGTCGACGCTGCACTCAGGTAACTGCGTCAGGTGCTCTTAGACGGACCGTTTTCCTTTCACTTGTTGAAGTGTATGCTTCCACTTTTTACACTCACTGTGTCTTCTCTATTATGATGACACTTCCCATCCGCTACTCCGCTATATAACGTACTGCACTCACTCATTTTGCCTTGACTTTTATCTCTCCTTCTACTAAGGTGCCGCTGTCTCACAGGCATTAAAGTCCGATATACGATAATACTAAACCACTCGCGAGGGTGGGACGGAAAGCCCAAGGGTCTCAAGTAGACAGCCGGGATGCCGAAATATCCGCAAGCTTTATGACTGCGTCTATTCTGGCACTCGGCTTTTTTTTGTGACTGAGTGCAGCACAGGAGTCTACTCCATGGAGAAGATCCTTCTTGTAAGCAGCGACCAGGCATTCCTGGAACGAAATAGAAACCTCTTCAGCAAATCCGGCTTCTCGGTTCATACTGCCACTACTGCGCAGGAAGGGCTCCTTATCCACCAGGAGCACCGGACCAATCTCATCATCGCCAATCTAAACCTCCCCGACCTGGAGATCGAGCGTCTGTGCTCCATCATCAGGAATGACACGACCCTTAGAAACGTCTCCATCATCGTGATCTGCTTCCCTACCGAGAAAGCTCTGCGCCGTGCGGCGGGTTCGGGGGCGAACGCCTGGCTGACGCGACCGGTCGATCCGAATGTGCTGCTTGAGTGCGCGACGCGCTTCCTCCGGATCGCCGAGCGCCGCGCCCACAGGGTTCCCTTCACGGGGCACCTCTATGGACGGCGGGGGAGCGAGATATTCTCCGGCACCTCATGCAACATAAGCGTATCCGGCCTTCTGTGCGAGACGGAGGCCCTCCTTGAGGAGGACGACCTCGTCACCATCAGGTACAGGGTGGGAGCAGATTCGATCGAGACGAAAGGAAAGGTCGTCCGCTCGGTGCAGACGCAGGAGGGGGGGTACAGCTACGGCGTGGAGTTCCTCGACCTGGCCGCGGACCAGCGCGAGGGGATCCAGAAGTTCGTGGAGGCAGCCGGCCAGTAGACGCCGGGATGGTAAGCGCTGATAAAAAAGCGGCTCCGGAGGGATACCCGGAGCCGCTTTTTCTTTTGTCACTGCCGGGGTGCTAACCGACGCCGAGGAAGCGGGAGATCGCCCGTACCATCACCTCCGACGAGAGCGAGCCGAGGAATGCCTCCGGGTCGCTCACATTCCTCTTGAAGTACTCGATGATCATGGTCTCTCCGTCGGAGTGGCGATGGATCTGGGAGAACCCCCTGTGGGTCATCTGGTAGCTGTTCACCCCGATCTTCCTCATCAGTCCCTCCGTCACCAGGAAGTCGATGGTGTAGTCAAAGATCGTCTCGTACTTCTGCTTGTCGCACCCGTTCCCTGCAAGAGCAATCTCGCACTGCTTTGAAAGCTTCTCGCAGATGTGCTTCTGCTCGCTGCTGACGGTGGCGGCGTTGGCATTGAGGTACTCGCAGTAGTTCACATCTTCCATTATGTCGAAGAGATTTTCGGCGTTGATCACCTGATAAAACTTGGTCAGCACCTCATCCCTCTCCAGTTTTACCTCAATAGGGAACTGCTCGTACAATTTCGAGAAAACCAATGAAACGAAGTAGCTGAATATTTCCACATTCTCGGCCATGACGTTCTCCTTGTTTTCTTTCTTTTCCTGCTGTTTTGGCACCATCTTTCGAGGGGCAGGTGGGTGAAGGAGCGGAGGGAACAGGTAAGTAAGTACGTACTGTAACTCCGTATACGTGTCAAGTGAAGGGGGCAAAAATCGAGGCGTCTTACATGAGGCTCTTCCGGAAATAGTGGAGTGTCACAAGAACCCGGGTGCCCCCGCGCTGGAGCGTAGGCATCTTGCCTGCGATGGCGGCGCAGCCGCCACAGACCGCGCGGCTGGCGCCGCGGCTACAGGCTGGGAAGCCTGTGCTCCAGCGCGGCGCCACCAGCGTGCCATCCGTTAACGAAACGGGGTAGCCATGCACCGCTCCCCCCAGGAAGTCCCGGATGAACCTTAAACGAAGAGGGGGGAGCCATTGCCGGCTCCCCCCTCTTTGTCGTCTCGGTATTAAATACAGGAGGGCTCTCCACCGCATCCGCTTACCAGGTCTCGTCCGGCTCCCCCCACAGGTTGTGGGCGATGTCGTCCAGAAGCTCGCTGATCCCCTCGCCGGTCGCGGCGGAGATCGGGAAAACCTTTATCCCCCGCTCCTCGAAATACGGGAGGACCTCCTTCAGGTTCTCGCGCACGTTGGGCAGGTCGATCTTGTTGATGACCACCGTCTGCCTCTTCTCGGCAAGTTCCGGATTGAAAAGGGCGAGTTCGCGGTTGATCGCCTCGTACTCCTTGATCGGGTCGCGCTCCGGCATGAAGGAGAGGTCGAGGAGATGCAGGAGCTGCCCTGTGCGCTCCAGGTGCTTCAGGAAGCGGTGCCCGAGCCCGGCCCCCTCGCTGGCGCCCTCGATGAGTCCCGGGATGTCCGCCATGACGAAGGAACGGTAGTTCTTGTACTTCACCACCCCGAGGTTCGGCTTCAGCGTGGTGAAGTGATACTCGGCGATCTTCGGGCGCGCGGCGGAGATCTTCGTGATGAGGGACGATTTACCGACGCTCGGCATGCCGAGAAGGCCGACGTCCGCCATCAGCTTCAGCTCCATCCTGATCCAGCGCTCCTCCCCCGGCTCGCCGGGCTGGGCGAACTTCGGCGCCTTGTGGGTGGCGGTGGCGAAGCGGGCGTTACCCTGTCCTCCCCTCCCCCCCTTCAGCAGCACGATGGTGGAGTCAAGGTCGGTGAGGTCGGCAAGCTCCTCGCCGGTCTCCGCATCCTTTATCACGGTCCCCTGCGGCACCAGTATGACCAGAGGCTCCCCCGCGGCTCCGTGCCGGTTCTTGCCGCTGCCGTTCCTGCCGCGCTCCGCCTTCTGGTGCGGGTGATGCCGCAGGTCCATGAGGGTGGAGAGCTGCGCTCCGACCTTCACGACCACGTCCCCCCCCTTGCCGCCGTCGCCGCCGTCCGGCCCGCCGAGCGGGATGAACTTCTCCCGCCGGAAGGAGACGCACCCGGCGCCGCCGTCACCCGACTTGACGTATATCTTCACCTCGTCGATAAAGCTCATGATCTTCCTCTTTCAAAGGATCTCCGGCAGCAAATATACCCTCTCCCCGTGAGGCGGAGGGTGGTTTGGGAGATCCTCAAACGTGAAAAGCCCGGAAACTCGAGGCTCCGGGCTTTTGCACTCTTTTATGTCGGCTGCCGTTAGTTGGCCGGGTAGACCGAGACCTTCTTGCGGTCCTTACCCATACGCTCGAACTTCACCACGCCTTCGATGAGGGCGAAGAGGGTGTAGTCCTTGCCGAGACCCACGTTGTTCCCCGGGTGGATCTTGGTGCCGTGCTGGCGGTACAGGATGTTCCCAGCCTTTACGGTCTCACCGCCGAACTTCTTGCAACCAAGCCTTTGGCCGTCAGAATCGCGGCCGTTCCTGGAACTGCCGACCCCTTTTTTGTGTGCCATTTCATGACTCCTTGCGACCGCCGACCGGTGCTACCTGATGCCGACGCGTCTCGTAAAATATTTCCTAGGCGTTGATCTTCTCGATCCTCAGGATGGTTCTGAGTTGGCGGTGCCCGTTAAGTTTCCGGTGGTTTTTCCGGCGCTTGGACTTGAAGACGAGAATCTTCTTGTCTTTGCCCTGCTCGACGATTTTGCCGATGACAGAGGCGCTGGGCACTAAAGGTGTTCCGATAACAACCTTATCGCCGCCAACCATCAGGACTTCGGAGATCTCCACGGTGTCACCCACCGCGCCCTCCAATTTCTCGACTTTCAGAAAGTCGCCTTCGGAAACTTTGTACTGCTTCCCTCCGGTTTTCACTACTGCGTACATGAACTTCACCACCTTTACCGTAAATTTGATCCGAGCGGAGTACAATAGCTCGAAAGTTCGCCAGCGTCAACCACTTTTTAGCTCACCCTTCTCAGGATGGCTCTCTTCCGGCCCCTTTCAGGGCCTTTCCTCCCGATGCACCCTCGTCACCCCTCCCGGAGGAGGCACGCCTACTAATGTACCGGGAGGTGCCGGAAAATCAACAGCGCGACGCGTTTACTGCTTTTTGACTATGCGCACGAGATGCGCTGCCTCTTCCGCTTTCGCGCGCGCCTCGTCCGTGTCGGCGCCGGTCATGAGCACGACGCCCATGCGGCGGTTTTTCCTGGCGTCGGGCTTTCCGAAGAGGCGCAGCTTCGCGCCGGGGACCAGGAGCGCCTCGCGCACGCCGTCAAACGCCACTTCCTCTGCCGGCTCCTCCGCGAGGATAACGTGGGAGGCGGACGGAGCGAGGTTCTCCACCGCCGGGACGGGGAGCCCGAGGATGGCGCGGACGTGCAGCTCGAACTGGGAGAGGTTCTGGGAGATCATGGTGACCATCCCGGTGTCGTGGGGGCGCGGCGAGACCTCGCTGAACCACACCTGGTCCCCCTTGATGAAGAGCTCGACGCCGAAGATGCCGCGCCCGCCGAGGGCATCGGTAACCGCCTTCGCCTGGCGCTGGGACTCCGCAAGGACCGTCTCGGTCATCCCCATCGGCTGCCACGACTCGTGGTAGTCGCCGTCAACCTGGCGATGCCCGATCGGGGGGCAGAAGGTCGTGCCGTCGACGGAGCGGACGGTGAGGAGGGTAATTTCGTAGTCAAAGGGGATGAACTCTTCCACGATGATCTTGTCGGAAGCGCCGCGGGCGCCCTCCATGGCGTACCTGAAGCACTTCTCCGCGTCGTCGGGGGTGCGCAGCACGCTCTGCCCCTTCCCGGAGGAGCTCATGATCGGCTTCACCACGCAGGGGATGCCGATCTGCGCCACCGCTTCCTGGAACTCCTCGAAGGTGGTGGCGAAACGGTACCCCGCGGTGGGGAGGCCGAGCTCCTCGGCGGCGAGGCGGCGGATCCCTTCACGGTTCATGGTGAGGTTCGTGGCACGGGCGGTCGGGATGACGGTGAACCCCTCCGCCTCCAGCTCGAGGAGGTACTCCGTCGCGATCGCCTCGATCTCGGGGACGATGTAGTCCGGCTTCTCCAGGCGCACCACGCGCTCCAGCTCAGCCTTGTCCTGCATGTTGATGACGTGGCTTCTGTGCGCTACCTGCATCGCCGGGGCGTCCGCGTAGCGGTCCACCGCGATCACCTCTACACCCATCCTCTGGGCCTCGATGGTGACTTCCTTGCCGAGCTCTCCCGAGCCGAGCAGCATGATCTTCGTTGCACCCTTCTTCAGCGGCGTTCCAAGCATAAATCTCCCTCTTCCATCCCTGTCATAAAAATTGATTGCCGCCGGAGGTCCGGCGGCAATCGGCCAAATCTTAAACGAGCTCCACGTCCCGGCGTGGCAGCGGCCGAAGCTTCGCCCCCTAGCTCAGCGATATCTCGAACTGCTCCTGGTGGAATCCCGGTTTCGCGCGGACGGTGATCCGCTTCTTGAAGTTCTTCTCCAGCTCCTCCAGCCCGCGCCTCTCCTCGTCGTAGAGGAGATCGGCGACCTGCGGGTGCACCGTCAGCATGACCTTGCTCCCCCTCAGATCGAGCATCTCCCGGCGCAGCTCCCTGAAGATCTCGTGGCACACCGTTATCTTCGACTTCAGATACCCTCTCCCCTCGCAGTAGGGGCACGGCTCGCACATCATGCGCCCGAGGCTCTCCCGCACCCTCTTGCGCGTCATCTCCACGAGGCCGAGCTCGGAAATCTTCAGGATGTTCGTCTTCGACTTGTCGCTCTTCAGCGCTTCCTCGAGGGCGGTGTACACCTTGTCGCGGTTCACCTCCTTCTCCATGTCGATGAAGTCGATGATGATGATCCCGCCGAGGTTCCTCAGGCGCAGCTGGTAGGCGATCTCCTTCACCGCCTCCAGGTTCGTCTTCAGAATGGTGTCCTCGAGGTTGTGCTTCCCCACGAAACGCCCGGTGTTCACGTCGATCGCCGTCAGCGCCTCGGTCTGCTCGATGATGATGTAGCCGCCGCTCTTCAGCCACACCTTGCGCCCGAGCGCGCGGCTGATCTCCACCTCGAGGCCGAAGTGGTCAAAGATCGGCTCCTCCTCCTCGTACAGCTCGATGGAGTACTTCATCTTCGGCATGAAGGTGCTGATGAACTGCACGATCTTGTCGTGCTCCGGCTTCGAGTCGACAACGATCCTCTCCACCGTCTCGGTGAGGATATCCCGCACCACCTTCTGGGTCACGTCGAGGTCGGAGTGGATCAGGGTCGGCGCCCCCGCCTTCTCGTTTCTCTTGTAGATCTCGTCCCACAGCTTGGTGAGGTAATTGAGGTCCGCTACCAGGTCCTCCTCGGTCTTCCCTTCGGAGACGGTGCGCACGATGAACCCCCCGCCGGGAGGCTTTATGCGGTCCACGATCTCCTTCAGGCGCTCCCGCTCCGCCTCGTCCTCGATGCGCCGGGAGATGCCGACGTGGTCGACGGTCGGCATGTACACGAGGTGACGCCCGGGAAGGGAGATGTGCGCCGTGATGCGCGCCCCCTTCGTGCCGATAGGCTCCTTGGAGATCTGCACCAGGAGCTCCTGCCCCTCCTGGAGGAGTTCCTCGATCGGATGAAGCGGGTGCGGCACCTGCTCCTCCCCCTCCTCACCCTCGATAAAGGTCTCGTACTCCTCCATGGCGTCGAAGACATCCGCAACGTAGAGAAAGGCGGCTTTCTCGAGCCCTATATCGACAAAGGCGGCCTGCATGCCGGGCAAGACCCGGACCACCCTCCCCTTGTAGATATTCCCGATGATCCCCTTTACTCTGCTCCTCTCGACATACAGCTCGGCAATGGTGCCGTTTTCGATGAGCGCGATGCGGGTTTCGTGGGAGGTGGTGTTGATAACCAGTTCATTTCCCATGCTAACCCCTCTTCATTTATAGTAATTGAAACAGTAAAATCGTTCGCGCGCCACAGCGGTGCCGCTTCGGCGGTATCGCTACCAGGCGCCGGAGAAAAGAACCTCCACCTTCTGCACGCTCGCCTCCGCAAGCGCCTCCACCGGCACGTCGCAGACGGCTGCGGCAAACTCCAGCGGCTTGCCGCGCCCCACCACCATCTCCAGGACGTCTCCGTGCGCGGAGAGCTCCTTCATCTCGTGGCGCAGGTCGAGCTCCAGGCTCTTCCCCTTCTTTTCCCTGACGTACGGCACGCTCTCCTTCTCCAGGAAGCGTGCCGCCTGCAGCTGCAGGTCGGCGCACAGCGGAGGAGGGATCCGCACCGTGTAGCGCACCAGCTCCATGATCGTGGAGAGAGACGCGGAGCGAAGGGGGATCTCCTTTGCTTCCAGGACCTCCACACCTTCCGGCAGCGCCCTGTTCAGCGCCTCCTTCAGGGTATCCGCGCCGTACCCTGCGTCAATCTCCATGTCGAGATATTCCGCGAATGACTCCACACCGACCGAAAGCGCGGTGGCGAAGGAGAACTTCGGATGGGGGTGAAATCCCTGCGAGAAGCGGATCGGAACCCCGGCGCGCCCCACGGCGCGGGTAAAGAGCGTCAGCATCTCCAGGTGGCTTAAGTAGCGCATGCGCCCCGTCTTGGAGAAGCGGATCCGCACCCGGCTGGCCTCCGCAGGCTCGGCATCGTGCTCCGGCGTCCAGCCGAAGGCGGTGAACTCCCGCTTCTCCTGGAGGCGCATCTTCACCTCATCGAAGTCGCAGACGCCGCACGCGGTGCACCCGGTCCTGCAATCCGAGGTCGGAACGTTGGCAAGCGCCCTCTGGCGCTCCTCCAGGAGATATTCGGTGGTGACGCCGCAGTCCAGGTGCTCCCAGGGGAGCGTCTCGTCCAACTCGCGGCGGCGGTGGTAGAAGGAGGGGTCGACCCCTGTCGCGGCGAACGCCTCTTCCCACTTCAGCCTGTCGTAGTGCTCCCACCACCCGTCGAAGCGGCACCCGAGCCGGTGCGCCTCGACAAGGACGCGGGACAGACGCCTGTCACCGCGGGCGAAGACCCCCTCCAGCATCGAGAGGGAGGAGTCCTGCCACTTCATGTTCAGCTTTTTCTTCTTGAGCTCCTGGCGCAGCCAGCGCTGCTTCTCCACGATCTCCGTCTCCGTTATCTGGGGCTCCCACTGGAAGGGGGTGTGCGGCTTCGGCACGAAGGAGCTCACCGAAACGTTCACCTCGCCGCCGTTGCCGGAGAGTTTCCCCTGCCTTTTCACCTCGCGGGAGAGTTCCACGAGCCCCTCGAGGTCTGCCATCTCTTCTGTGGGGAGGCCGATCATGAAGTACAGCTTGATGAGGCGCCACCCCGCGCTGTAGGCGGCGCGGGCATTCTCCAGGAGCTCCGGCGCGCTGATCCCCTTGTTGATGACGCCGCGCAGCCTTTCGCTTCCCGCCTCCGGGGCGAGGGTAAAGCCGGTCTTTCTGACCCGGGCGATCTCCTGCACCATCTCGTCGCTCAGGCTCCCGACCCGCAGCGACGGCAGCGACACCGCCTTTTTCTGCGTCGCGTAGCGGTCCATGAGCCCCTTCAGCAGAGGGGCGAGGCAGCTGTAGTCCCCGGTGGAAAGGGAGAGGAGGGAAATCTCGTCGTATCCGGTCCCCTTCAGCGCCTCCTCCACGATCTCCAGGATCCTCTCCGGCGAGCGCTCGCGCACAGGGCGGTAAATGTACCCGGCCTGGCAGAAACGGCAGCCGCGCGTGCAGCCGCGGGAGACCTCCACGCTCACCCTGTCGTGCACCGCCTTCAGGAAGGGGACGATCGGGGTGTCGGGGAAGAGGGCCTTGTCGAGATCCGCCACGAAACGGCGGCGCACCCGCGGGTGACCCTCGTCGAGAGGCTTTATTTCAGCAATCCGCCCGTCTTCCCGGTAGCTCACCTCGAAAAGGGAGGGGACGTACACCCCTTCTATGGCGGCGAGCTTCTTCAGGAGCTCCGCCTTTGGGAGGCGCGCATCCTTTGCGTCGCGCACGACCTGCGCAATCTCCAGGACCGCCTCCTCTCCGTCGCCGATGAGGAAGGCGTCAAAGAAGTCGGCGACCGGCTCCGGGTTGTAGGCGCCCGGCCCACCGCCGAGGATGAGGGGGTGCCCCTCGCCGCGCTGGCTCGCCAGGAGGGGGATCTCGGAGAGGTCGAGCATGTTCAGGATGTTTGTGTAGGAGAGCTCGTACTGGAGGGTAAATCCGATGATGTCCGCCGCGCCGAGGGGAGCGCCGCTCTCCAGCGTGCACAGCGGCTGCCCGCTGTCGCGCAGCATCTTTTCCATGTCGGGCCACGGGGCGTACGCACGCTCCGGAGCGATCCAAGGGGCGGTCTTCAGAACGCCGTAGAGAATCTGGAACCCGAGATGGCTCATCCCCACTTCATAGACGTCCGGAAAGGCGAGCACGAAGGCAAGGTCAGCCCCCGGCACCCGCACGCTCCCCATCTCTCCGCCCATATAGCGGGCCGGCTTATCCACGGACAAAAGGCTGTTATTGCTCAACAAAAACCCCCGACACCCTTCCTGTTAGCTACAATCGGCCATGATAACAATAATATAGGTGGGTGGCAAGGCATTTACCGGGGCGTTTCGACTGGCTGCGACAGCCGACGGAGATACCCCATATGGGGTAGCCGGTGGCGCTTTTGAGGTTCTCATGAGGAGGCAACCGCGGGGCCTCCGGAGCTGGCTCCTTAAAATACGGGGTATTAGACTTCAATGAATAGGTGGCACGTTTACTGCTAATGAACGCTGCATCTAAACCTTTAAAGGAGAAACACCATGAAAAAAGTTCTGTCTTCTGTTGTTGCTGCTCTCGTTGCTGTTGCTTTCGCTGGCGTAGTTTTCGCTGCTGACGCTACCCCGGCTGCTCCGGCTGCTCCGGCTGCTGAGACCAAGAAAGAAGAAAAAGCTCCGGCTAAGAAAGCCACCAAGAAAGCAAAGAAAGCAAAGAAAGCAAAGAAAGCAGAGAAGAAAGAAGAAGCTCCGGCTGCTCCGGCTGAAGCTGCTCCGGCTGCGAAGTAATTTCGCCGCACAAGCAAGCATGAAAAAGGCCGCATCTTTCGATGCGGCCTTTTTTTATTCCCTTTCAGCGGAGGAAGGCGGGATATTTGCGCCGCGGCCTACTCCTTCTGCCAGACGTAGGCCGGCTCGATGTACGGCTCGTAGAACTCCGGCCAGGCGATGAAGAAGGTGAGCGCCTCCGCCACACCGGCTCCCGTCCTCACAAGCGCCATCCCTACCCCTTTCAGCGGGCCGACCGTCAGCCCCATCGCGACGCCATCTTCCTTCATGGTCATGGCAATCTGCTTCGGAACCTCCACCCACCCCGTCGCAACGTTCGCTACGCCGCGTGCCGCCTTGTTGGCCATGCCGTCCACCACTTCCTGGGGGGCGGAGTCCTCGATCGACTTCAAGGGATCCGCCTGCGCCTGCCGCGCCGTAAGCCCGGCCGCGAGGAGGACGGCGACGAGGACTATGCGGAGACTCCATTTGATCTGCATGCTACTCTCCTTTTGCAGCGGTGTCCGACTCAGGGTGATTCCTGGGTTCCACCCGTTTTTCATGCCACCCCTTCCAGACATACTCCGGCTCCACGATCGGGTCGTAATATCCCGGCTGCGGCACCGCAAAGAAAACCGTTTCGGTGACGCCGGCAAAGAGGCGATAGAAGGCCATTCCCATCCCCTTCAGGGGCCCTACCAAGTATCCCACGTTTCCACGATCGCGCACCGTGAGATACGACTGCTTCGGGATCTCCACCACCGCGGTGGTGATATTGGCCACGCCGCGGATGAGCTTGAAAGCCATCTTCTCCGTTATCGCTTCCGGCTGCTGGGCTTCCTGGGCGAAGCTGGCAGTGGAGAGGACGGTGAGGAGGAGCAGGGAAAAAACCGTAGTCCTGACGCGCATTTGCACTCCTTTTTCGCAGCTCTGGCATTAAATGCTATTTCTTTTAACATAAATACCCCACCTTGGCAACCTAACACCTGCCGCCGCGCCACTTTACCCCCCTCCCGGCGTCACCTCTCCCTTGCCGCGGCAACAAAAGGCTCATGCGAGAATTCCACGGAAGCCGTAGTATGTTCCAATGAAGGGCCGCACGAGGCCTCGCGTCCCCCCCTTTGCAAAGGTTCTTCCGGGAATTCTGGGGAACGCGCTACAAAGAATCCGGGTGCCCCCACGCTGGAGCGTAGGCATCTTGCCTGCGATGGCGGCGCAGCCGCCACAGACCGCGCGGCTGGCGCCGCGGTACAGGCTGGGAAGCCTGTGCTCCAGCGCGGCGCCACTAGTGTCCCCTCACGTCAACGGAAGCGACCGGGCTCAATTCCCGGAATTCGGATGAACCTTTGCGAAGGGGGGACACGGAGGATTTGCTCTTTGCGGCACACGCGGATTACCGCCGGAACCGCACTGCTTTGGGGATAACCCGGAGGCAGGACAAAAAAAAGGCGCGACCACTGTCGTGGCCGCGCCGCTTGTTCCCTGTATGCCTGACGCCCTAGCCGTGCTTCGCGAGGTAGTCGGCGACCCCTTCGCTGGAAGCCTTCATCGCCTCATCCCCTTCCTGCCAGTTAGCCGGGCAGACCTCGCCGCCGTGGGTCTCCACGAACTGCAGCGCGTCGAGCATCCTCAGCGCCTCGTTCACGCTGCGGCCGAGGGGCAGGTCGTTGATGACCGTGTGCCGCACGATGCCGTTCGTATCGATCAGGAAGAGCCCGCGCAGCGCCACCGACTCGTTGTACAGGATCCCGTACCTCTTGGCGATCGCCTTGTCCAGATCCTGTACCATCGGGTACTGGATCTGCCCTATCCCGCCGTTTTCCAGGGAGGTGTTCTTCCACGCGAGGTGGGTGAACTTGGAGTCGACCGAGACACCGATCACCTCGCAGTTCTTCGACTTGAAGTCCGGGAGCCTTTTGTTGAATGCCAGGATCTCGGACGGGCAGACGAAGGTGAAGTCGAGCGGGTAGAAGAAGAGAATCACGTACTTGCCGCGATACTTGGAAAGGGTGATCTCTCCGAAACTGTTATCAGCCATAACCGCTTCCGCGGTGAAATCGGGCGCTTCCTGGGTTACAAGGGTGGTAAGGCTCATCTGCTCTCTCCTTTTCCTTCAATGTAAAATAGTGGACGGAGAAAACTCTAGCAGCGGTGTTTCACCTTGTCAACGACAAAAGAGATAAAAACAATCCTTTTTATCCGCTGAGAGCGAGAAGCCCTGAAACCGTGAACTTTTACCCGAGAATCTCGCCATTGATGCTGACCCTCACTTCCTTGAAGGGGATCTCCTTTCCGCATGCGGCGAGCGCCTGCCGGGCGGCTGCCACGATCCCGCCGCAGCACGGCACCTCCATCCTCACGACGGTGATCGACTTGATGGAGGAGACGCGGAAGAGCTCGGTGAGCTTCTTCGTGTAGAAATCGTTGTCGTCGAGCTTCGGGCAACCGATGACGACCGCCTTCCCCGCCAGAAGATCGCGATGGAAATCCGCGTAGGCGAACGGAACGCAGTCGGCGGCGATCAGCAGGTCCGCGTTCTGGAAGTACGGAGCAGTCGGCGGCACGAGGTGCAGCTGCACCGGCCACTGTCCGAGCTGGCTCGGCTGCGGCGCGCCCTCCCCTGCGTCCGGAGCGGGAGCGGCAGGCTTCAGGGACATTGCCCTGGAGCCGGGGCACCCGCCGTGGTGCGCTTCGGCGTGGCTCTTGTGCGGCGCATGCGCCTCCGGAGCCGCGGCGTGTGCGTTGCCGGCAAGGTGCTGGTGCACGGCCTCCTCGTCGAATTCGTCCGCCTCGCGCTCTATTATAGTGATGGCGTCCTGCGGGCAGTCACCGAGGCAGGCCCCGAGACCGTCGCAGAGGTTGTCCGCGGCGAGCTCCGCCTTGCCGTCGACGATGCGGATCGCGCCCTCGGCGCAGGAGGGTACGCAAAGCCCGCAGCCGTCGCACTTCTCTTTGTCTATCTTCACGATTTTCCTGATCATCCCGTTCTCCTTGTACCGGCTCGAAGCCGGCTGCGGTGTTTATCTTTAATTATGGTATGGTGCCAGCGCCTTCAGGCACCCGTAAAAAGTCGTATCAGAAGAAGTAATGCCAGAGGAGATCGAGCCTCCCGCGCAGCAGGAGCCGCTTCCCCGAGTACGCCATCACCTCTTTTATCCGGGCCCTCTGGTTCTTCGCGTAGCAATGCACCTTGCAGTGCTTGCAGGACGGCTTCGGATCGAGGGGACATTTCCTCCGCTTTGCCTGTGCGTACTCGAGAAGCTCCGAGCACTCCGTGCAGAGCTCCCCTTTCCGCGAGCCGTGCTTCCCGCGGCAGTAGGTGCGGATGAAATGTGCCAGCAATTCCAGATCGTTCTTTTCTTTCTTCGCTGTCTCGTTCATGGCCCCATAGTAGCAAAAGGCGCAACAAAACGTATGATGAAAGTCAAGAAAGGCGATCTGGCCGAATCGTGATACGAACCGCTTCGTGAGGCCGTTTCGCTCCCCCCTTGCAAGATCGCTTCTGCGGTGTAGAATCACACCCTTTGCCTTTGCCGGGCACTTATGCTATTTTGAGGGCGATGAGTACTATAATGAACAAAAACACCACGATTATTCCCCGCCCGCAGCACTGTATCTCACGATCCCTGTTAAGTCCCAACGGCCTGAAGGTTTTATACAAGCTCAAGGAAAACGGCTACACCGCCTATCTTGTGGGTGGAGGGGTGCGCGATCTGCTCCTCGGGCGCGAGCCGAAAGACTTCGACATCGCCACCAACGCCACACCGGGGGAATTGAAGAAGCTCTTCAGGAACTGCCGGCTGATCGGGCGCCGTTTCCGGCTCGCCCACCTGCACTTTCAGGACGAGATCATCGAGGTTGCCACCTTCAGGTCTGCCGCAGAGCCCGCCCCCGAGGAAGAACCGGAGCCCCAGCACGAACCGGAGCACGTGGAGCGGGAAGGGAGACGCCACCATCACCACGGGCCGCGCATGCTGAAGAGCGACGAGGGGGTGGTGCTGCGCGACAACGTCTTCGGCACACCGGAGGAAGACGCCTTCAGGCGCGATTTCACCGTCAACGCCCTCTTCTACAACATCGCCGACTTCTCCATCATCGATCATGTGGGGGGTATGGAGGATCTGAAGGCAGGGGTGATCCGGACGATAGGAGATCCCGCGACCCGTTTCACAGAGGACCCGGTGCGCATGATCCGTGCCGTCCGCTTCGCGGCGATGCTCGGATTCACCATCGAGGAGGAGACCCGGAAGGCGATCGTGGAGATGGCCCCGGCCATCAACCGCGCGACGCCGCCGCGCCTCTTCGAGGAAGTGCTGAAGCTCCTCCTGCTCGGCGCCGGCGAAAGCACCTACCAGCTGCTTCGACACATCGGCCTATTCGAGCCGCTCTTTCCGCACTTCGATGCGTGGCTCACCCGGGAGTCGGAAGGATTCCCCCACGCGCGGGTCGGCAAGGCACTGGAGTGGATCGACGCCAGGATAGACGAAGGAGAGGTCGTCTCCCCCGCCCTTCTTATAGCGCTGATGTTCGGGGAGTATCTGGAGGAAAGGAATCAGTACTTCCGCGACGAGGGAGCCCCTCCGCAGCAGGCGACGGAGATGGCCGTAGCCCAGTTCGCGGGGGAGCTCGCGACGACCGTGCTGATCCCCAACAGGGTGCTGGTGGCGGTGCGGGAGATTCTGGGGTCGCAGTACAGGTTTCAGAAGACCCCGGGGCGCAACGCTCCAGGATTCGTGGGAAGGCGCGTCTTTCCCGATGCCCTTCGCTACCTCGGATTCATGGAGGAACTCAACCCGCCGAAGCGCTCGCTGCACGAGTACTGGAAGAGCTATGCTTCAGGGGTGATAATGAAGGCGCCGCACGACGCCGAAGAAGGGGCAGCGCCGCAGAAGAAGAAGCGCAGGCGGCGCCGCAGAAGAAAACCGACGCGGATGCCGGAAGGACCGTAAGGGGCGCTACAACTCTCGGTATGTACTGTAGGCCGGGATAAGCCGCCAGGCGTTCCCGGCGGTCCACCCGCTGCCGCAGCACTTAAAAACCCCATCCCCACCCTGTCCCTCCCCTTGAAAGGGAGGGGACGCTCGGCCAACGTGATCACCTGGTAGAAATGCCAGGCCGTGACGCTGGAGGACAGGCATCTTGCCTGTCCTAACGGCGCAGGCGCCACACCCGCAAACCGCCTGTGTTCCCCCCGCTTCGCAGCCACCATTTTCCCCACCGCCTGCCGGAAACGCTGCGCTTATTCCGGCCAACATGGCGTAGCTGGACAACAAGCCGGGGTTTACCGCGCCCGCCGCCTCATCCGCCCCGGCGCCGGGGCTGGCGCCGCCGGCGCTGCGTGGCCCCCTGCCGTAAGCGTCAGCTCCGATTCCTCCAGCCGCTTTATCCGGTCCCTCAGCTGCGCCGCGAGCTCGAATTCCTGCTTCTTCGCCGCCGCCAGCATCTCCTTGCGCAGCTTCTTCACCGTCTTCGCAACGTCCTTCACCTCTTCCACTTCCGTCTTTTGCGACGGCACCGTGAACCAGTCGCGCTCCTCCTGCGCCTCCAGTACATTCCCGATCGTCTTCTTCACCGTTTCAGGCGTTATGCCGTGCTCCCGGTTGTACTCCATCTGCAGCGCCCGGCGGCGGGAGGTCTCGTCGATGCACTCCTGCATGGAGCCGGTGACATGGTCGGCGTACATGATGACCCTCCCCGCGACGTTTCGCGCCGCGCGGCCGCAGGTCTGGATCAGCGAACGGGTGGAGCGCAGAAACCCTTCCTTGTCCGCATCCATGATGGCGACCAGAGAAACCTCCGGTAGGTCGAGCCCCTCGCGCAGCAGGTTTATCCCCACCAGCACGTCGAACTCGCCGAGCCGCAGGTCGCGCAGTATCTGCATCCTCTGCAGCGTGTCGATGTCGGCGTGCAGGTAGCGCACCCGGATCCCCAGCTCGCGGTAGTACTCGGTGAGCTCCTCCGCCATCCTCTTCGTCAGCGTGGTCACGAGGACTCGCTCGCCCTTCTCGATGGTGAGCCGCGCCTCGTGCAGGAGGTCGTCCACCTGCCCCGCCGCGGGACGAACGTCGATGAGCGGGTCGATGAGACCGGTGGGGCGGATCACCTGCTCCACCACCACGCCCCCTGACTGCTTCAGCTCGTAATCGGCCGGGGTCGCAGAGACGTAGATGACCTGGTTCAGCTTGCGGCTGAACTCCTGGAAGGTCAGCGGCCGGTTGTCGAGCGCAGAGGGGAGCCGGAAGCCGAAGTCCACGAGTGTCTCCTTCCGGCTGCGGTCGCCGCGGAACATCCCCCCTACCTGGGAGACGGCGATATGCGACTCGTCCACCATGAGGAGGAAGTCGCGCGGGAAGTAGTCGATGAGGGTGTAGGGGGGCTCGCCGGCGAGGCGCCCGTCGAAGTGGCGCGAATAGTTCTCGATCCCCTGGCAGAACCCCATCTCCTCCATCATCTCGATGTCGAAATAGGTCCGCTGCTCGATGCGCTGCGACTCCACGAGCCGGTTCGCCTCGTTGAAGTAGCGGATCCTCTCCTCCAGCTCGACCCGGATGTCTTCCACCGCGCGGTTCAGCGTCTCGCGCGTCGCCACGTAGTGGGAGGCGGGATAGATGGCGCAGCGGGCGATCTTTTGCAGCTGCACCCCGCGCAGCGGGTCGATCTCCCCGAGGGAGTCGATGGTGTCGCCGAAGAACTCAACCCTGACGGCGCGCTCATCGTCGTGAGCCGGGAAAATCTCCACCACGTCGCCGCGCACCCGAAAGGTGCCGCGATGGAAGTCGATGTCGTTCCGCTCGTACTGTATGGCGACCAGCCGGCGCAGGAGCTCGTCCCGGTCGATCTCCTCCCCCTGGCGCAGCCGTATGTGCATCTGCTGGTACGATTCCGGGGAGCCGATGCCGTAGATGCACGAGACCGAGGCGACGATGATGA
The DNA here is from genome assembly GCF_021044625.1 of Geomonas sp. RF6. Lineage (NCBI taxonomy): Bacteria > Pseudomonadati > Thermodesulfobacteriota > Desulfuromonadia > Geobacterales > Geobacteraceae > Geomonas > Geomonas sp. RF6. Next base: position 1,776,969 of record NZ_CP087999.1, read on the forward strand.
CGTCGCGGCGGGTGAGGAGGCTGCGGGTGGCGGAGTGGCGAAACTTGTCGATCTCGTCGTTGATCGACGAGTCCTTCTCGATGAAGGTGTCGGAGGTGGGGAGGTAGGCCTCGGGCTGGTAGTAGTCGTAGTAGGAGACGAAATACTCCACGGCGTTGTGCGGAAAGAGCTCCTTGAACTCGCCGTACAGCTGGGCCGCGAGAGTCTTGTTGGGGGCGAGCACCAGGGTCGGGCGGTTTATCCGCGCGATGACGTTCGCCATGGTGAAGGTCTTGCCGGAGCCGGTGACACCCAGGAGGACCTGGTGCCGGTCGCCGCGCAGCACCCCCTCGGTAAGTTCTGCTATCGCCGCGGGCTGGTCACCCCGCGCCTCGTAGTTGCTGACAAGCTCGAATTGATCCATGGCGAAGATAATAGCACGGGTGGACGCCGGCTGGCGAGGGGGATCAGGACGCGGCGCAGCTCCGCTGGGGGGGGAGCTGGTTCAGCGAGAGCCAGTAGTGGCTCACCTGCTTCAGGTCGTCGCAGAACTTGGCGTAGTCCACCGGTTTCCTGACGTAGCTGTTCGCCCCGAGGGTATAGCTGTCCAGGATGTCCTGCTCCTCGGTGGAAGAGGTGAAGACCACCACAGGGATGGCGCGCGTCCTCGTGTCCCCCCGCATGACCCGCAGGACCTCGAGCCCGTTCACCTTCGGAAGCTTCAGGTCGAGGAGTACGAGAAGCGGCTTTACCGACGTGTCGCGCCCCTCGTGGCTGCCTGTGCCGAAAAGGAAGTCGAGGGCCTCCGCTCCGTCGCGCGCCACGGCAATCCCGTGCGCCATCTGCTTTTTCAGGGCGCGCAGGGTGAGCACCTCGTCGTCGGGGTTGTCTTCCACCAAAAGGATCATCTTGTGCACGGCACAATCTCCTTCCCTTCTCCCCCCGCTAGCGGATGGATGGGCAACAGGGACCGTTTTCTTCATCCCCAACGATTCATTAGGGGTGAAGGGGCAACGGAGGATTTTGGAGGATACTTCGAAGAACACTTTATACCGGCTTTCCCTATCCATGGCAATCGATTAATAATTAAAAACTCGCCCTTCCGCTCCCGCAACTGCTTGATTTTTTATTCCCACTTTGCGATACTTTGGCAGTTCGAAATACCCTAAGGAGGGATGACATGTTCGGATTCGGCCTGCCGGAGCTAATTGTTGTACTCGTCATCGTACTGGTTGTCTTCGGCGCGGGACGGCTGCCGGAGATCGGCGGCGCGTTGGGGAAGAGCATCAGGAATTTCAAGAACGCCTCGAGCGGCAAGGAAGAGATTGAAATAAACCCGAGGCGGGAGGATGACAACAAGACGCACTAGCGCCACATCCTCGTCATACCTGGACTCGGAGAGAGGCCCCGGCAGCAATGCGGGGCCTTTTTCTGTGCCCGCACCACTCCCGCCCCTCCCTTGTCCTCTTTTTTCATTTGTTATATAATCCGGCGAAACTAATGCGGCAAGCGGGGATTATGGAAAAAAAAGGAGCAGCAAACCCTTCAGGGACGATGATAGCAAACCTTCTGGTCCAGGAAGGGGTCATCAGCGAGGAACAGCTGCAGTACGCCCACCGGGTACGCTCGAAGCTGCACACCGGGAAGACCCTCATCGACGTCCTCCACGACCTCGGGAGCGTGACCAGGGACCAGGTCGCCGCCACGCTGCGAAAAAACAGCCTATCGCTGAGGATCGGGGATTTCCTCGTCGAGCTCGGCTACCTGCGCGAGGCGGATCTCGCCGCGGCGCTCAGCCTGCAGAACCAGGGGAAAGAGCGCAAGATGCTCGGCGACATCATCATCGAGAAGGGGTTCATCGACGAGCGGAAGTTCATCGAGGTCCTCTCCTACCAGCTCGGCTTCCCCATGGCGGAACTGGAGTTCCGCAAGGTGGACCGGAAGCTCGTCGCCAAGGCCCCGATCCAGACATACCGCGACTTTCTCTTTCTCCCCATCGCCTTCGACGGCGAGCGCGTCACGGTCGTCTTTGCCAACCCCATGGACAAGCGCTGCCGCGACGAGGCTGCGCGTCTCTTCGGCTCCGACCTCCAGCCCGCCATCGCCAGCAAGAACTCGGTCATCGCCGCGATCGCCGCGGCTGAAAAGAACGCCGTCTCCGGCGAGGGGGGGTCGGCGGACGAGAGCACGGTGGTGGGGATCATCAACAAGCTCTTCAACGACGCCATCTCGGAGAAGGCTTCAGATATCCACATCGAGCCGCTGAAGGACAGGCTGCGCATCCGCTTTCGCCGCGACGGGATGATGATGCCGCACCTGGAGCTCCCGCTCGAGCTCGCCCCCCAGCTTTCCTCCCGCATAAAGGTCATGGCCCAGGCCGACATAGCGGAGAAGCGCCGACACCAGGACGGCCGCCTCCTCTTCGAGAGCAGCGTGCACGGCTTCAACCTGGACATGCGCGTCTCCTTCTTCATCACCATCTTCGGGGAAAAGATCGTGCTGCGCCTCCTGAACAAGAAGGAGGCGATCCTCGACATCCAGAGCATCGGGATGGCGCCGCGCATGCTGGAGCAGTTCATCAGCGACGCGCTCGACACCCCCTCCGGCGTCATGATCATCACCGGCCCGACCGGGAGCGGGAAGACCTCCACCCTGTACAGCTGCGTCAATCACCTCAACAACATAAATACGAGCATCGTGACGGCGGAGGACCCGGTCGAGTTCGTGATCGAGGGGGTGGCGCAGTGCTCCATCAACACGAAGATCGGGGTCAGTTTCGAGGAGACGCTGCGCCACATCGTGCGCCAGGATCCGGACATCATCGTGCTCGGCGAGATCCGGGACAACTTCTCCGCCGAGACCGCGATCCAGGCTGCCCTCACCGGGCACAAGGTCCTTACCACCTTCCACACCGAGGACAGCATCGGCGGCCTGCTGCGCCTCATGAACATGCAGATCGAGTCGTTCCTGATCTCCTCCACCATCGTGTGCGTGGTGGCCCAGCGACTCCTGCGACTGGTCTGTAACTCCTGCGCCGAGGCGTACATTCCCACCCCCACCGAGTACAATAGACTCGGGTACGCCACGAAGGACCTCGCGGGGGCGACCTTCCGGATCGGGCGCGGCTGCAAGGACTGCCGTTTCACCGGTTTCCACGGGAGGCTCGGCGCCTTCGAGCTCCTGATCCTCAACGAGGCGGTGAAGGAGGCGATCCTTTTAAACCGCTCATCCTCCGAGATCCGCCGCATCAGCATGGAGACCTCCGGCATGGTCTCCCTCTTTGAGGACGGACTGGTGAAGGCGGCACGCGGCCTCGTCTCCATACAGGAAGTCCTGCGCGACCTGCCGCGCATCAGCCCCCCCCGACCGCTTCACGAGCTGAAGCGCATCCTCGGCACCTAAGGCGACAGGGAAACCGAAATGTCCAATCGATCGATCGTAGAGGTAATAAAGAGCTACCTGGCAGGTGACACCATCAGCGTGCCGGTCTTCAACGCCGTCGCGGTGCGGCTGCAGAAGGAGCTGGCGTCGCCGGAGTTCAAGATGGACATGGTGCACCAGCTGATCAGCGCCGATCCGGGACTGGCGAGCCAGGTGCTGCGTGTGGCGAACTCCGCGTTTTACTCAGGGCTCACCCAGGTCGCCACCGTGCAGGACGCGGTCGTGCGCCTCGGCTCCCGCGAGGTGGCCAACATAGCGATGCTGACGACGCAGCAGGAGCTGTACCGCTGCAAGACGCCGGCTTTCAAGGGGGTCATGCAGAAGCTGTGGCTGCATTCCTACTGCTGCGCGGTGGGGAGCAAGTGGCTTGCCGGGCGCTCAGGGCTTGAGGAGATCGCCCAGGAGGCCTTTCTGGCGGGGCTGCTGCACGACATCGGGAAGCTTTTCCTCCTGAAGGTGATGGAGGAGATATCGCTGAAGGAAGATCTGGGGAAGGCTCTGACCCCCGCCATCATGCGGGAGGTGCTGAGTTCGCTCCACGTGGAGCAGGGGTATCAGCTCATGCTGAAGTGGCACATGCCGGACATCTACTGCGACGTGGTGCGCTTGCACCAGGCGGACCAGTGGCCGCAGGGAAATCCGCTCCTGGCGGTGGTGAGGCTTGCGAACCTTGCCTGCCGGCGGCTGGGGATCGGCATCGACAGCGACCCGTCCCTCCTCCTCTTTACCGCGGCGGAGTCTCACGTCCTGGGGCTTAAGGACGTCGTCCTCGCGGAGTTGGAGATCCTTCTGGAGGATACCCTGGAGCGGGCTATGCCGAACCCGTCCTGACGGCAGGGAGGGGGGGGCCGCTCTTCTCGTCGAGAAAGGTCTTCAGGAATTCGGCATCGAGAGGCTTCGGAAGAACGGCGACGACGCCGAGCTGCACGCAGCCGTCGATTTCTGTGGGATCCTCCGAGGAGGAGAGAGCGAATACCGGAAGCTTGCTGGTGCGCTGGTCGGCGCGGAGCCTTTTGAGGACGTCGATCCCGTCCAGCTTCGGGAGCCGCAGGTCCAAAAGGACGACCTCGGCGACAGGGTTCTCCCACCCTCGATCCGTCTCCCCGAGGAGAACGTTTATCGCCTCCGCACCGTCCCGTGCCACCGAAATGGTTGTAAAGCCTGCCTTCTTCAGAGCCCTGACAGCCAGCGTCTCACAGTCGCGGTTGTCTTCCACAAGCAAAATCGATGTCTGCAGCATGGCTCCCCCCTCTATCGAATCATGAACCGACGTAAGTACGTCCCCTGTCACCGATGAGCCATCTGAAGCAGTAGCAAGAGCCTCCACAACTCTCTGAAGATTTATATTAATATTTCATGTGTAACTTATCATTTAAATCTAAGAAAATCAACCTGCTTCTGTCAATAATTTTACCACTGCACGTTGTTGTGTCATAGCAGATTCAGGTTATGAGTCCTGAAACTTCTGTGCACTCATAGGGCTTTTGGGTGAAGGTACGAAAGGTCTTTTGTGACAGTGGATACCGATTCTGGTATCAGCGACCCACCTTTTTTCCTTTGCCACGAAGGCTCTTTTAAGCTAGATTTCATCACCAATGAGTTTGTTAAAGGAGGCACACCTTGGAGCAGCTAAGGAAGATTCCGAAAGTGGATAGAGTACTGGAATCTGAAGAGGTGAAAGGTCTTCTGGCCGAGTATCCGCGGACGGTCGTGCTGCGTGCTGCCCGGCTGGTACTGGAGCAGCTTCGAAAGGGAGTGCTCGCCGGGGAGGCCTCCGAGGATGCATTTTCTGCGGGCGCCATCGGCAGTGAAATCGGCGCCGAGATCGCCCGGCTGATCGCGCCGAGCCTCAGGAAAGTTGTGAACGGCACCGGCGTCGTCGTGCACACGAACCTCGGGCGCTCCATCCTCCCGGAGCGGGCGCGCCAGGCGCTCAACGAAGTCGCATTTTCCTACTCGAATCTCGAGTTCGATCTGGAGAAGAACAGGCGAGGCAGCCGGTACGACCACGTGGAGCGGCTTATCTGCGAGCTGACCGGCGCCGAGGCCGCGCTGGTCGTCAACAACAACGCCGCCGCCGTCCTCCTTGCGCTCGGCTCGGCCGCAGCAGGGCGGGAAGCGATCGTGTCGCGCGGGGAGCTGGTGGAGATCGGCGGCTCCTTCCGCATACCCGACGTCATGCGACTTTCCGGCGTCACCCTCACCGAGGTCGGCACCACCAACAGGACGCACGCGAAAGACTACCGCGCCGCCGTCACCACCGAGACCGCACTCTTCCTGAAGGTGCACACCAGCAACTTCGCCGTAGTCGGCTTCACCGCCGAAGTGGGGATAGAGGAGATGGTCCGACTCGGGAAGGAGACGGGGGTCCCCGTGATGGCGGACATGGGGAGCGGCTCCCTCATCGACCTGAGGAAACATCTCCCGTGCGACGAGCCGAACGTGCAGGAATTTGTCCAGGCCGGCGTCGACATCATCACCTTCAGCGGCGACAAGCTTCTGGGAGGGCCGCAGGCGGGGATCATCGTGGGGAAGAAGGCATTCATCGAGCCGATGAAGAAGCACCCCCTGCTGCGCGCAGTGCGGATCGACAAGCTGACCCTTGCGAGCCTGGAGGCGACGCTCGGGCTTTATCGCGACGAGCGGGTGGCGCTGAAGGAAGTCCCGACCCTGGCGATGCTCACCGCGCCGCTGGAGGAAGTGACGCGGCGGGCAAAAGGGATCGTCCGGCAGCTGCGCCGCGCCCTCCCCGCGAGCGTGCATCTCTCGCTCATCCACGGAGAATCGCAGGGGGGAGGAGGAACCCTGCCGCTGCTGAACCTCCCCACTCTCCTGATCGAAGTGGCAGTCGACGGGCTGTCCCCGAACGAACTGGAGGCGGCGCTGAGGACGAGCGAGATTCCGGTGATCGGCAGGATCTGGAAGGGGTCATACGTGCTCGACCCCCGCACGTTGCTGGAAGAGGACGTAGCCTACCTTGCCGCAGCTCTCGGAGCGACCGCGCGGGCGGGATCGCGAGAGTAGCGGGAGAATGCGTGAGATAGTAATTGACAGGAGAGCATGAAGTAAATTAAGAAAGACAACGGAAGCACGACCGTCGCTGGTGGGCGGCCCGGTCTTCAAAACCGGTGTGGGGGGTGAGAAGCCTCCCAGGTGGGTTCGATTCCCATGTGCTTCCGCCATTTACTAGCAGAAAAAGCCGTCTCCTCGGAGGCGGCTTTTTGCGTTTGACCTATGCGTAGTCGAGCCACCCTGATGGAGACGAAAGGGGACTGGCTCCGCAGGTGCCAGTCCCCCTTTTCACGACGTTGCCTTTACAGACACCGCTGGGTGCGCTCATTTCCAGCCGATGGGCTGGTACCCGCGATCTTGAAGACATTGATTCACGAAGTTCTCAAAGACAGGACTGCGTTTCGGCTTGCTGAACATCCATGACAATAGTCCAGCGGTCGCGCCACTAGCGGCTCCAATCGCTGATCCTGAACCCGCCGAGCCCACCACCGCACCTCCTACGGCGCCTGATGCCGCGCCAATGGCAGCACCCCCAGCGGTCGAGGTTGCCGCCTGTCCAGCGTCGCTGCCTTTGGAATTGGCACCGGAAGACTCAGCGAGATCCATGCAACTCTTGATATCACGTTCCGCAGCCTCTGACCCAACGGATTTAAAATGTTCGTTGGGATAAAGAACAGGCTTGGTCGATGCGCAGCCCTCCATTAACAGGGCTATAACTAGAGTCAAAACAATCTTGAACATTTGAATCTCCCATTAAGCTGCACTGGCCGAGCAGGCTCCCCAGCGCGGACGGGTGTGGCCATTACTCCTGAACAGAATCATTATATACCGTGCCGAGAGTTGACCGGACTGCTTTCGCCCAGATCCCTTTTCCTGTTTGGGATCGTCACTTTTATAGGACCAACGTCCACGGTCCAGTAGAATTTACAGACACGATCCTCGCCCGCCCGCGCGTCCATGTGTTGCGAAGTTATCGGTATTGTGTCCACGGAATCTCTCGAATCTTCCGCTCTCCCTTCTGCCGCAGTCAGCAAAACAGCACTGACTCACTAATGCCACCGCAAATTTCCATAGGATATTTACATTGAAACCCGTTAAGAGCACATGGTAGACTGCGGCGCGTTTGGGACTCAGGGGACGTTGCGTCGAGTACCCTCCAACCCAAATGTGAACATATCAACCACGTCCCCCGACCATTCCGACTCAGAGCATAAAAATGACGAAATCAAGAGGCATGGCTGCGAGAGAGGAGAAAACTATGTTCGAGAAACAGAGTCATGAGGGGTACCGATTTCCCTTGGACGGAGTCGCACAGAAGACGTTGGTACACGGTGAGAAGTCGTTGATGGTGGAGTTTGTACTACAAAAGAATACGGTGTTGCCGCTCCATTCGCATCCGCACGAACAGACGGGGTATCTTGTAAAGGGAAAGATCCGGCTGACGATCGACTCCGACTGCCACACCGTCATGCCGGGGGATAGCTGGTGCATTCCGGGAAGCGTTGTTCATTCTGCAGAGGCTATCGAGGATTCAGTGGCTATAGAGGTGTTCTCGCCAGTGAGGGAGGATTACCTGCCGAAGGGTGCCTGATTGAGGGAAACAGCTAGGTCCCTACCTGGACTCCTCCATTTGGAAGCGCGACATATGGCGAAGGAAATTATGGATAAGCTTGCTGAAATCACACGCAAAAGGAAGAAGGCTCACCAGAAGCTTGTTTCATTGAAGTCGCAGGTTTACGACGCTTTTCTTCAGATGGAACAAGTCGCCTTTGCGGACGGTGCTCTTTCCAAGAAGGCAAAGGAGTTGATTGCAATAGGCATTTCGGTGCAAATGGACTGCGAGTCATGTATGCAGTGGCATATTGACCAAGCAGCAGCATGCGGCGCTACGTACCGTGAGATTCTTGAAGCCATCGAAGTCGGCATTGAGATGGGTGCAGGTCGAGTAACGGTTTCGGCCCGATTCGCTCTTGATGCCATGGAGCAGGCCTTTCCAAATGAGGAGGCTTGATTCAATGAACCGGGTGCCCGAAAAGAGAGTGACGTAAGGGTGAGGGCTCCACTTTTCACAGAAGTGGAATGTGGAGCCTTGACCCCGCTTCTTGTCGCACACAAGATGAAGGCGCTGAAGATAGAGGGAGACTAGACAGAGCATGACTTCGAAGGATGGGACTTTGATATGCTCATTCTACAGAATGTAACTGCTCTAGGCGATCCTGCATGGTCTTCTTCAGACATTCCTCATCGCTTCCACACCTGTCACGCCGTGAAATCCAGGCCTTCTGCTCTGCCTGAAGTGTAGAGTTCCCTTTCACAGCTGAAAGTCGCGCTGCTGCCGCAGCAAATGCCCGCGCTACACTCTCATCAAAGGAAGATAGGCTGAAGGAAGAACAGATCGCTTTTTCGGCGGCGCTTTTCGCACGAACACAGGGGAAGGAAGGGTGGGGTTCCTTGTCACGCACCCTCGTGAGCAACAGGATGACATTGTCATACCAGCGCATTGCAAGGCGGTCCTTCGACAGCGCCGCCACCCAGTTCGCCCCCTCCGGCCCGAAGGGGGTATCGGGTCCAATATCCCCCTTTTCACACCTGATCCACCACACCTGAAGGTCTCTCCCCCCCTCCACCGGCAGTTCAAAGCGGTCTGACTCTTTAGTCACCTTTCTGCCTTTGGGCCTACCCATCGATTCTTCGATCAATTCATCCATCGTGGTGAGAGCCTTCTCAGCCTTAGGTGCTTGGCAGCTTGAACTTTCGGGCATATCGGTAGTGATTTCTTCGGATGCAATAGTAACCAGACGGCCCGTGAGTCGAACGTCATCATATCCGTAATTCGGCGTTCGCAGTAATGTTGTATCCAGACGGACACCGCAGACCTGCCAAGTACCGAGCAAAGTGGTAGGAGTGGAGGTCTCTCCTTTTACTTCGGAAGACAATAGCATAATGAAGCAAAGGGCAAATGCGGGTAAGGGAAACAGAATTGCTCTATTCATAGGAGTATCTACGCTCGATATAGAGATTCACCTCATGCTCACGACTCCTCACAAACCCTTTCAGAACTTTTCCACCAGAGGTATTGGCAGCCTTTATCTCATTCATGACATCGCCTACCGGCCATACCTAAAGCTTCCCCAGAGTATCTTCCTTCACGTTATTGTCAATGTCGTGCCTAGCAACCTTTCTCGCCCCATGAAGGCCGCAGTGCGAACGGCCATTCTGACATTCACAGTGCCTGTCTTGCATACTCATCGACAGTCCGGCAAATCTCTTTGACTTTTCCCTTTGACTGTCCTAATCTGCCCACCATCCCCTATCTCCGGAATACTGCCGCTATGGATATAGAAAAAAGCTCCCACCTCTCCGCCTGTCCGTTCTGCAGTCCGAGCCCTTCTATTGTCGCCGCTAACGAATATGCCATCGCCATCCGCGACGGGTTCCCGCTGTCTCCTGGCCATACGCTGATCATACCGAAGCGACACCTGGCATCCTTCTTCGAGGCGACGGCGGATGAGCGCACCGCTCTTTTCGCGCTCCTCGAAGAGGTGCGGGAGTTGCTTCTCCAGGAGCGGAGCCCCGACGGCTTCAACATCGGCATCAATGACGGGCCAGCGGCCGGCCAGACGGTGATGCATCTTCACATCCATCTCATTCCTCGGTACGCAGGCGACATGGAGGATCCACGCGGAGGGGTGCGCTGGATCTTTCCTGACAAGGCAGCGTACTGGAAGGATGGGGAGAAGCCGTGACAGACCGGCCGCTCATCTACAACAAGCTGGTCCGGGACTTCATTCCGCAGATAATCGAGGAATCGGGAAAATGCTGTTCTGTCAGCGTCCTCGATGACGCCGGCTTCGCGCAGGCCCTGCGCGTCAAGGTTCTCGAAGAGGCCCATGAGCTCTTCCACGCGTCGTCCCGCGAAGAGATCATCAATGAGGCCGCCGACCTCTTCGAGCTTATGGAGGCAATCCTCAAGCGGCACGGAATCGGCTGGGAGGACGTGTACTCGAGACGCGCTGCGAAGCGGGAGACAGCAGGAGGCTTTGAAAAGCGGCTCATGCTGCACGCGACCGCACCGACACACGAACAGGCACAGTCGGCGGCCACCACACCCAGCCTGCCACAACTTCTCACCTTCAACTCCCTCATCGGCCTCGTCGATGTCATTAAGCGCGAGCTGGCCGAGGCCGAGGCGCTGCACATAGCATCGGCATTTTACTCGCGCGGGATGCTGAACCTGCTCCTCGACCCCTTCCGGGACTTCCTGGAACGTGGCGGGCGACTGCGCCTATTGACTTCGGTGATGGGCAACTTCAACAACCCGCTCGACCTGCAGCACCTCGCCACGCAACTGCCCAGGATCGACATAAGGATCTTCTATCCTCTTGGCGAAGCGGGCGCCGCAGATTTTAACCAGGAGCCCCCACCCTTCCACATAAAGAGCTTCCTGTTCGAAAAGCCCCACGGAACGCATTCCATCATCGTCGGCTCCTCCAATCTCACCGGGTCCGGACTCGGGGGAAACGGAGGCCGCGGGAATCATGAGTGGAACTACTTTTCCAACAGTGAGACGAATCTTCTCTTCCAGAACAACCTCTCGGCCTTCGATGAGGCACTGAAGGAGTATGAGGACTACTGGCAGCGATCGTCGGTACCGATCGACCAGACGTTCCTTGACGCCTACATGCCGCGCTGGCAGAAGGCTCGGGAACTGCGTAGAACGGTTGCCACAGAGATGCGACAGACCTTCCCTATCCCCCTGGCTCCGCGGCCGGCGCAGGTTACTGCGCTGCAGGCCCTTGCGGAGCGGCGCGGTCGGGGGATCCGTAAGACCACGGTCATCGCCGCCACAGGACTAGGAAAAACGTATCTCGCCGCCTTCGACTTCCAGCAGAGCGGAATGCGAACGGTCCTGTTCATCGCCCACCGGGAAAACATCGTCCTCCAGGCGATGGGGACCTACCGCACGGTAATAGGGACCTCCTTCTTCGGCGAAGTCCTCTCCGGCAACTCCAAGCCGAGCGGCAGAGGCGGGAGCCTCTTCGCCACGGTGCAGACCCTGTCTCAGCCGGACACCCTTGCTCGCTTTACTGCCGATGCATTCGACTACATAGTCGTTGACGAGTTTCACCACGCGGACTGCGATTCTTACCAGCGAGTGTTGGGGAAGTTCCGGCCCAAGTTCCTACTCGGGCTGACCGCGACACCGGAGCGGATGGACGGCCGCGATGTCCTAAAGATCTGCGATTATGACGTCGCCTTCGAGACCCGCCTCTTCGACGCCATCGAAAATCGCTGGCTGGTACCGTTCCACTACTTTGCAATCCACGACAAGACCGACTATTCCGCACTGCACTGGACCAGCCGCGGCTACATCGAGAGCGAACTGGATGCCGTGCTCATCAACGACACCCGCGCCGCGCTCGTGTTCAATACTCTGCGCAAGTTCCTCCCGGCAACCGGAAAGACGAAAGCTCTTGCCTTCTGCTCGTCGAAAAGCCATGCCACGTACATGAGCCGCAAGTTCAACGAATTGGGACACAGTTGCGGCATGACGTCTATGTGCCTCCTCGGTGAGAACTCTATGTCCGAGCGGGAAGATGCGATGCGGAGGCTGCAGGATGAAAGAGATCCCCTCCAGATCATCTGCTCGGTCGACATCTTCGGCGAAGGGGTAGACATCCCGGCCGTCTCCCACATTCTGTTCCTGCGGCCGACGCAGTCCTTCACCGTTTTCCTCCAGCAACTCGGCAGAGGACTGCGGCAGTTTCCAGAAAAGGATTACCTCGTCGCCCTCGACTTCGTCGGGAACTTCCGCCAGTCCTATGTGGCGCCGTTGGCAATGCGGGGCTACACGAGCCTGGAGCAGTACAGGAGCCAGAGGAGGAAGGAGGAGGATTTTGTACCTCCCGCGGCGTGCTACGTGAGCGTCGAGACGGAAGTGCAGCGGATATGGGATGCCGAGATCAGGAAGCTGGTAGATCGCCCGGACCCAATTCAGCGGCTCAAAGACCTTTACCTGCAGTTGCGTTCCAGTCTCGGTCGCTCCCCCGGGATCATGGACTTTTTCGCCAACCCCGCGGCCCACGACCCGTATCTCTTCCTCAAGGCGAAGAAGCCGAACCTGGGGGAGAACTGGCTGCGGGTAAAAGAATCGATGGAGGATCTGACGGAGTACGAAGCGACGCTTCTGGGCACGCCAGCAGAAGAGCTTCTGCAGCACCTGGAAACCGAGCTAAGCCCAGTGCGTTCCTACAAAATGGTCGTGCTGAGATCGCTTCTGGAGTTGGGTGGTCACGAATGGTCCGTGGATGACGTCGCCCCGCTCTTTCTGAGGTACTACCTGGAAAACCGGGAGCGCCTTTCGGACTACGACGATCTCGCCAAACACGAGACGCCTCCCCTCTACCCCCTGTCGAAAGTCGCGGCGCACCTTATGCGGATGCCGCTGGAGAAGTTGGAGAACACCGGCAGAAAGTTCTTCGAGCTCGACAAGAAGGGGAAGGTCTTCCGGATCCGAGAGGACTACCGAGGATGGTGGAGCGCCCCGCCCTTCCGGGATCTCATCGCCGACCGTGTAGACTTCGCTTTGGCACGGTACTTCTACCGTCTGGAAGGTGGACCACTTCCCTCCGCGGACGCCAGAGGCATTGCAGTAAAGGTAGGCTATGCTGCCAAGAAGGACAGCGGATACACCGGGATGCTGCGCGGCATCATCTCAGGCAGCAAGGATGAGAACACATGGGAGTTCAGCTTCGAGGGCGGCGGGTATCCCGCGAAGATGGACATCGAGGTGCACAAGGGCGACTACTTCGTCGCTTGGACGCCGATGCGCTTCGACGACGTCACCCGCTTCCCTGCCAGGATAAAGGCTGCAGCCACAGCGCTATGCGAGGAAGGTTTGCACGGCGACTTTCAAGTCGTGGCAGAAAACGATTCGCTGAGGATCGTGCGCAAGTAGAAGGGATGGAAGAGACAAAGAGGGATGTCGCTGGAGGGTGCGCTGCCGACGGCATCTGTAAATGTACAGACGCGACCCTCAGTCACCTTCCGACAAGAAGGGGAAGGTCTTCAGGATCCGGGAAGACTACCGAGGATGGTGGAGCACCCCGCTGTTCCGGGACCTCATCGCCGACCGTGTCGACTTTGCATTGGCGCGGTACTTCTACCGGAAGGATGGCGAGCCGCTTGCCGCCGCGGACGTAAGAGGAATCGCAGTGAAGGTCGGATATGCGGCCAAGAAGGAGAGCGGATATACCGGGATGCTGCGCGGCATAATCTCGGGGAGCAAAGATGGAAGCGCATGGGAGTGCAGCTTCGAGGGCGGCGGGTATCCGGCCAAGATGGACATCGAGGTGCACAAAGGCGACCACTTCGTTGCCTGGACCGCCAAGCGCTTCGACGACGTCACCCGCTTTCCTGCCAGGATAAAGGCTGCAGCCACCGCGCTATGCGAGGAAGGCCTACACGGCGAATTTCAGGTCGTAGCAGAGAAGGATTCGCTGAGGATCGTGCGGAAGTAGAAGGCACGTGCTTCCTAAGCGGCAAAAAGAGAACGCCCCACACACTAGACGGTGCCTGACCCCCTCGAAGCCTCCCAGCCTGCCACCTTGCGCCGTGACTAAAGATCGTGTATAAACCAGTCAACAACACCTCCCAAGCCTCTCTGGCGGCCGCCGCCATGATGCTCAAACCGGGAGGTTTATTTTTTCGGGGGATGGTGCACGTGCGATACGAAAAGGCCTCTCTATCCGTCGCCGAACAAGCGGCCCTCATAATGGGAAGGGGCCTCGCATGCGACGACGTGCCGCGTCTCGAAAAGTACCTCTCCACCATCGGATATTACCGCCTCAGCGCGTACTGGCTGCCGTTCGAATACCCCCCCGAATCTCCCCATACCCGCAGCCATAGGCTCATACCTGGCACCACCTTTGAGCAGGTCCTCGCGCTCTACGTCTTCGACCGGAAACTCCGGATGATGGTAATGGAGGCGATGGAGCGCATCGAGGTGGCGATTCGCACCCGCTGGGCAAATGCCCTTGCCGTTAGGCATGGCAGCCACGCGTATATGCAGTCGGACCTGTTCAAAAACCCATGGCAGCACTCAAGCGACTTGGGAAAAATCGCGGCAAACCTGGAGGAGAGCAAGGAACCTTTCGTCGCTCACTACCGGAGGCAGTACAAGCAGCCTTTCCTGCCGCCGATCTGGGCGGTGGTGGAAACGATGACCTTGGGTGCCCTCTCCAGGTGGTTCAAGAACACCAATGACACCGCAGCAAAAAAAGAGGTCGCTCAAGCCTTCAGCATGCCCACCATCGAGATCCTTGAACAGGTCCTGCACGCACTCACCCCCGTGCGCAACATCTGTGCTCACCACAGCCGCCTCTGGAATCGTCGCTTCGCCATGTCCCTTCCGAAGATCAAAAGGATCGAGGACCGCCTGGTTGCGCCGGAGGCCCCAAACGGTCAAGCACATTACCTGTTCAACTTCCTGGTGGTCCTGGATTTGCTGATGACGGCGACCAGCCCCGGAAGTTCCTGGACGAGAAGGTTATTGGCGCTGGTCGACACGCTGGATCACGGTCCGGCTGCAATGGGTTTTCCGTCTGACTGGCGCGAGAGAAATCCTTGGAAATACTGCCTGACTCACATGGTGATCGCTCCTACAGGTGCCCAGTGACTAGAACAACGCTGAAAAGACGCATCTTGGAGGCAGTCCACGAGACAGCTCAGGACCTGCACGAACTCGGCTTCATAGACAAGAGAGCGATGCAGAAGTACGACGGTCTTTGTATTGCTCCGGTTCCCGATTACACCCCAGAGCAGATCCGCAGCATCCGAACCCGGTATCACATAAGCCAGGCCGTTCTCGCCTCCTTGCTCAACACCAGCGTTTCGTCGGTTCGCAAATGGGAGGTTGGCGAAAAGCATCCTGGCGGCCTCGCCCTGAAACTTCTCAACATTCTTGACCGGAAGGGCCTGGAGGTACTGGTCTAGTGGCGACGCACTTGTCGACGCAGGATCATCCTTCAGCGTGCCCTGCCTCTGACGACAATGTCCTTACCAGAAGGCGCACCAGCCACCCCGTATATCCACGCCCAGACCTTCTCCTTGTCCTTCGGGGGGTCCTGATTGAACCTCGCCTCCACGGTGCGCCCGAGGAGTTCGTAGCGCCTAGCCTCAGCACCCGCTTCACTTCTGGCGAGACCTAGTGTTCCCATAACGATCAAAGCGGAAACAACTCCCGCCACCACAGCTCCCAGATGGATGCGCCACTTCCACGTCAAAGACTTTAGCCGCTTCGTAAGTCCGTCGATTTCTACATCCGCTCTTCTGACACCTTGATGCAGTGGCTGCAGCCCTTCCTGGACCGCGCGCAGCACCATTTGATCAAGCATTACCCCTGCGTTACCCGGCAAGGCTTCGGCACAAAACCTCCGCATCTCCCGGTGCATTTCCTCCACCGAAGCCTGGATCTTCTGTGCCGAGACGATGGCATTTTCGGAGTTACTATTGCCCCCTGCGCCCCCTGTTCCCGCCTCCAAAAGGGCTGCGATTTGCGATAGGAATGTGACGGTATCGTCTGCTTTCTGATCAAGGTTTCCAACCATTTTCGCCAGCTCGTAAACACCGTCTTGCACCAGCAAGACAGAAGAATAGTGCTCCTCGATGCGGGCCGCGCTACGACTTTCGCGCTCGCTTTTCTCAAAGAGGCACGCTCGTACCAGCTGCGAAACGGTAAGCCCGCTGCGCGTCACCCTCTCCTCCAAAATCGCCTCCTCCTCGTCCGAAAGTCGCACCTGAATGGTCTTCATGTGGGGCCTCCTGCGGCAGGAAAAGCTGTGTTACAGCGCGTAGTACGTCATTGGCAGTTGTAGCAGGTAAAGGAACTGTGATTTCGAGGACATGAGAAACTCCGGGATTAGACCGGTCGAGACCTGTACTACACATCATACCATGTGGTACCAGCTAACCCCCTGCTATCACAAATACTCTCTACCTTACCCGTCTTACATGTAGCCGCAAGGGCTGCGTCTGGTGTGGAAGAAATTACCAGGTTTAAGTTGCAGGTTTAAGTTGCAGGTTTAAGTTGCAGGTTTAAGTTGCAGGTTTAAGTTGCAGGTTTAAGTTGCAGGTTTAAGTTGCAGGTTTAAGTTGCAGGTTTAGGTTGCAGGTTTAGGTTGCAGTTTTGGGGGCGGCTCTACGCCCGCACTCACGCATGGGCTTCCGCATCGCGGGCGAGCTGGACGCGCAGCTCGCTAGCTTTCAAAAAAGCTCCTAGGCTCTCCGCTAACTTTCCCCAGACTCTGGCCGACCTCCGGCTCAAGCTATCTGCTCGACCGGGAGCAGCAGGGCATCCCCTTTGGATCCGAGAAACATTGAACCTGCGCTACGCCGGTTCTGGCCAACGAAGACCTAGATAGTTAGATTATGCTATTTCCCTTGGATGTTTAAGCTAGACAGGCAATTAGCTCGGCTATTCAAAAAAATGCATTCGAATTGCGCAACGATTCGACCTATCCCGGCGATTTGGTCTTGCGTTCTATTCCCGAAAAACATTTACATTGAAACACATTAACTGCGCATGATAGAATGCGGTCCGCTGACAGATGGAGCATAACGCATGGGCGTCCCACTCGGTTCCCATATATTCCTTGGTGTGGAGGTATTATGAAGATTTCTGAAGCTAGGCTTACACTGTATGCATTCATTTCTGCCATCGAAACTGACCTCAAAAACTTAATTATAACACAAATCATTCCTCTCCATAACAGTACCTATTTTATACCAGATTCAGGTTTAAGAGATACATCTATAAAAAGGTTCACGAAGGATCACCCAGGTCTGGACCCAGAATCAAACCTGAATGACATCGTACATTACGTTGACTTTCAAGATACCTACAAGATTTTATTGCAAAACTCCCAGCTAAAACCTGACTGTGTCGATAAAGTAAAGCCCCTTGTAGAAAAACTTGATCACATAGTTCCAATTCGCAATAGAGTGATGCACAACAGGCCGCTATTGCACGGAGATTTAGGATTTGTTTACGGCTTCTTGCAGGACGTATCTGTGGAAGATGTTTTTTCCACATCTAGACTCACTCTTCAACAGATAGAGACAGATCCCAATTATATTTTATCTATAGACCTACCTCGCTTTACTGCTGAGGACGAGATTGTGTATCATAATCTCCCAGTGCCTGATTTCGATGAAACTGGGTTTATCGGGCGCAAAAAGGATGCCCTAGAGATAACTAAGCTATTACTTGGCTCCACTCGGGTAGTTAGTGTGATTGGTGAGGGCGGCATGGGAAAGTCAGCCCTTATGCTTAAAGTTGCATACGATATTGCAGATATGGGGGAGAGATGTCCATTTGACATGATCCTATGGACTACGGCTAAGACTACAATGTTAACACCTGCAGGAATAGTCGAGATCAAAGATGCAATAGATAACTTTCCTGGCTTGGTCCGAAATTTAGCTGGGCACATCGAAGATACAAACAAATCACTAACAGAAAATATTGACCTCGTTTTAGAGGTTTTTAAAACGTTCAAAACCTTGCTAATAATTGACAATTTAGAGACTATTATAAATGAAGATATTAAAGCTTTTATACGTGAGGCTCAGCTTCACTCAAAGATTGCAATCACGTCTCGTGTCGGATTAGGAGAGTTGGAGTACCCTCGACACCTAGATGGATTATCTGAAGCAGAGTCAGTTACACTCATAAGAGAAGCTGCTAAAATGAGAAATGAAGAGATGTTGGTCCGGTTGAACAACAGCAGACTTTCAGAAATTGCGAAACACCTCCACTACAATCCCTTGGCCTTGAAGTGGTTTGTAAATTCAGTCGTCGCAGGTAAAAACCCAGACGAAGTCGTAATGAACAAAGATTCCTTATTGGAGTTTTGCCTGTCCAATGTCTATGACAAGATGAGCAACAGCGCAAAGCTGATCTTAAACACCATTTTAGCTGCAAGGACACCGTTAACGGAAGCTGAACTGGCTTTTTATACAGAAAAATCAGCAGTTGAGCTAAAAAAAGCTATCATCAGTCTTATAGCAACTTCATTTGTAAAAAGAACAGTTACAAAGAATTCTGCTGGTGATGAACTTTCATATTCAATAACTGATTTTGCTAGAGAATACTTACTAAAACACAACAAGCTCGGTAAGGTTTTTATAGCAGCAATAACCGATAAAAAAAATAAGTTGATCGGCTCATCTGAGCAACGCAAGATTGCAAAAAAACATTCTGAATTTAGCGTAATAGCTATAGAAGCAAGGACTTCTACTGAAATAATAGCGTCCAGATACTTACAACAAGCTCTTCAACTTTCTAGGCAGCAGGAGTATGAACCTGCTTTGGATAAGGTAGGTGAAGCAAAGAATCTTGCTCCTAATTATTTTGAGGTTTACAGAGTTTCAGGATTTATTAAGTCGCTTTCTGACGATCTGCTTGGCGCCGAGGAGGATTTCCAAATAGCACTTGAGATACAACCTGACAATGCAAGGCTAAATTTTTATTATTCAGGATTTTTGCTCAAATCCCTAGGAGATTCAGCCAAGGCTTTTGAATATATATCAAAAGCCTATAGAGACCGTCCCGATGCCAATGAAGTGGTCATAGAATACGCCAGAAATCTTGTTTATCAAGGTACATATGATGATGGGATTTCTGCACTCGAAAAACTAATTAGATCAAATCCTGATTTGTCGGTGAAAACGTCTCAAATCGTCGGCACGCTGCTGATTAATGCCTACCGCCGCTATGCTGAGAAGGAGTATGTAATTAAAAAGGATACAGGCGAGGCGTTTAAAAAACTATTAAAGGCTAATGACGTATTCACCTTATGTACCGACATGCGAGTCGTTGATGAGAGGATGATTGATGAATTTGGAAACGCATTGTTTTACATGCTTACAATTATAGACGAACAGGGACTTTCCCATTTACTAACCTATGCTCAACAAATATATGATAAATGCAAAGTTTTGATTACCAAATCGAGCTATCATAAAGCAATTGCAAAGGCTTTGGAATCCTTATAGCGTCTGTCGAATCAGACCTTTTCAATGGTGCCCCCCAGAGCGGTGCTGCCTCGAAGTCATAGCACCGGGCGGCAGGAAATTCCGGCGGTACTTCGCAGTCCGGAATAATGCCTCCACATAGGCGTTAACGTCCAATGACGCTGACGCGAATACGGGGGTGATGCAAGTGGCAACGGCACCGAGCCAATAGAGCATCGCGAGCACAGTGGCCTTACGTAGAACCGTTGTCACCTTGCAAATACAGGTCTCATATTTCGCGCGAATGTCCTTTGCCAGCGCGGTGCGATGTACCCGATGCACGGCATGATCGGAGCTATCAGTGTCGTGGACGGGTCTTGATATTGTACCGATCAAGGATGAGGTACAGGTCCCGTCGGTAGAACCAGCATCCAACAAAGACTGTCGGCAGGAAGGTCACATACGACACCTCACCTGGTTCGGGGCCGCGGCACCATGAGTTGCCGGCGGATTCAATGGAAGCTCGATTCTCTGGCGATGTAGATGCTTTCGTCGGCAAGAATCTGAAAGATGCCGGCCGGGGGCCGCCTCGGCAAAACGCGGCTCGTTGGCCAATCTACGGGGAGTGTGGCCTCGCCCGCCGTAACCTGATTGTCCTGCCGCGCGCCACACTTCACAATTGTCTCTCTTCATCCGACTGATGAAGGACGCGGATGCACGGCAGTCGACCGCTTGTCCCCCACCACGAGGCCGTTGCCGGCCGTCCACCTTTGCAGGGTCTTCGCATCTAGAGGGGGGGGACTGGAGGCTCGCATCTGTACTCCTGCGTATCCGGCCAGCCTTTTAGATAGGCGGCTGAAGCAACCTGTCACAAAAAGGATGGGTAATATTCTGGGTAGCAGCCCGAAAATCCAACATTCATTACCCCTTTATTACAGTTAGTTAAACCCTTTATTCGATTCCCATGTGCTCCGCCAAAAAACAGCAAAAAGCCGTCTCCAAGGAGGCGGCTTTTCTTATCACGACGAGAGCAAGAATGTAGAGCGCCTGCCTTCGCTGAAAGAAGATCCCCTCGCTACTGTCCGAATACCAGAATTGCAATCCCTCTCCCGGACGCTACCATGAACGATGATTACTGAGCGACCGATGTCGCGCATAAGGGAAACGCGGGAAGGGGGGAGTGTCCAGCTAACCGGCAAAACGCGGGGGATCGATGCAAAAAGACTCGGTGACGCAGGCGGCGTTGGAAGATGGCCGGAACCAGGCGCAGAAGGTCCTGATGGCGCGGAGCGCAGCCCTGAAGAGGCGTGAGAAGACGCTGAAGGCGCATGCGCGCAAGATGAAGGCGTTGAAGATAGAGCCTATCGTCACAACTGCCCCCGCCACGGTGGCCGGGTTTACAAGTGCGGGGGTGCTGGTGGCGGAGGGGGATTCGTGGTTCGATTACCCCCTGCACGATGTGCTGAAGCTTCTGGAGGATGATCAGGCCTACGAGGTGGAGTCCGTGGCACACAAGGGGGATGCCATCGAGATCATGGCCTATGGTGAGCATCAACTGGACGATTTTACCCGCTCCCTCGAGAAGGTGATCAGGAGGGGCACCAAGCCCAAGGCGGTCCTTCTCTCCGGCGGGGGGAACGACATCACCGGCGCGGCATTCGGACTGCTGATCAATCATGCTGGCTCGGCCATCGCCGGGCTGAACGACAAGGTGATCGAGGGCGTTGTAAATGACCGCATTCACCGCGTACGTCTTCATCCTGAGTGCCGTCACGGTGGTGTGCGAACCCTTCACCGCTGGGGCGATTCCGATCCTGATACACGGGTACGACTATCCGGTCCCCGACGGGCGGGGGTACATGGGAGGGTGGGGACCGCTCCCCGGGCCGTGGCTGGAGCCCGGATTTCGCGAGAAGGGATATGGCGACCTGACGCAGCGAGTGGAGATGACCAGGGTGCTGATCGACCGGTTCAACGACATGCTGGCGGAGGTGGCGAAGATTCGCGCCTTCGCGCACGTGCGGTACGTCGACCTGCGCAACACCCTTTCATGCGGTGCGGACTACAAGAAATGGTGGGCAAACGAGATGCATCCCACCGAGGGCGGGTTCGGCAAGGTCACCGGCAGGTTCGCAGCGGTTCTTGGCGAACTGTAAAGCTCACAGAAGAGGTCCCGGGGTCAGGCTTTGCATTCGGGGAATTTCGAACTGGCAAATTCGAAAATGCGAGGACTGACCCCGCCTATGTTCACGCTCAGCGGTTGCGGACTGCGGAGGGGGACAGGCACCATTTAACACAATGAGAACTTTGAGCCGCGCGTAATGTGCAGCAAAAAGCAGTCTCCTACGCGGCGGCTTTTCTTATTACGGGCAGAAGCAATGTATATATTCAAGCGGTCCCCTCCTTCCCTCAGGGCGGCCCCCTTCTCCTAAGCACTCGAAGGAAGATGCGCCCTATCCTCTTCCCCTTTTAAGTACGGCTTCATGATCATCATCAGCACTTCGTTCCCCCGCGCCAAGGTCGCGTCGGTAACCTCCTCCCCGCCGATCTCGAGGTAATTCACCCAGAACAGCGCGAGGGTCCAGACCGCATCCACAAATATGTCTATCTCCGGTTCCGTCAGCGATTTCACCTGCCCGGCCGCGAGCGCCCGTTCGATGGCGTCGTGGATCATGCAACGCATCAGGGCGTTAGTTGCGCGAAACTGTTCCCCCAGCAGCGGGTCGGCCATCACCAGGGCAGTCAACTCGCGCTTGAAGAAGCGGTAGCGCCAGTTGAACTGCTGGATGAAGGCAAAGGTGCCGGCGATACCCTCCACGGTCCCCAGGTCATGGCGGTGGGCGATGGCACCGTAATCCTGCACGCTCACCTGGGTCATCTGCTCGAAGATGGCACGGATGATCGCCTCCTTGTTCCGGAAGTGGTAGTAGAGGTTCCCGGGGCTCATTCCGCATTCCGCAGCTATGTGGTTCGTGGTGACAGGTTTGGTCCCCTTGTCGTTGAACAGACGAATGGCCGTCTCGATGATCCTGTCGCGGGTGCTCATGGCGACACTCTGCCACAGATGCACCTAATAGTCGAGATGGGCGCGGCGCATTTTCTCCACGAATTGGCCGAAGAGCCTTGCCCGCAGCCACATACCGTGCAGGCCGAAGCGCATCAGCGCCGGCAGCGCGCGGTACAACGGTACCGCCGAGGTGTACAGTGTTGTCACCTCCGCATAAAACTCCTGCGGCGTCAGCCGGGTGGGCAGAAGCGTGTGGAGCATGTCGAACAGCTCCGGCCTATGGGAAAGCATCCGGCCCTTGTTCCTTTCGTACAGCTCCGTTCCCGGGAGCGGCGTCATGATCGTGAAGGTGGCGTAGTTGTGCTTCATATCCCGCACGTGCCGTTTGAGGGCTGCAAAGTCCTCCGCGCCGTACTCTGGATCGACCATGTACGACGCGTACATCATCACCCCCAACTCCCGTAGAATGCGCACCGCGTCCCTCTGCTGGCCGGTGGTGGTTCCCTTGTTCATGGCGGCAAGGCGGGCGTCGGAGAAATCCTCCATCCCCACGAATACCTGAACGAGTCCGATCTTTGCCCATTTGGCGAAGAGCTGCGGATGGTTGACGATGGTGTCCACCCGGCCGTACAGAAAATAGTTCTTCCGGATACCTGCCGCGGCGATGAGGTCGGCCAGACGGTCCATCCGCGTGGTGTCGCACATCGACTCGTCGTCGCAGAAAAAGACGTTCGGTTCCTCGACCGTCAGAAGTTCGGCCACCACCCGCTCCGGGTCACGGCGCAGGTACCTGCCGCCAGTGATTTTCCACAAGGCGCAGAAGGTGCAGCGGGCCGTGCAGCCGAGCGAGGTGCGCACCGAGGCGAGTGGTTTGAACCATTCGCTGAAGTAGCGTCCTCGGTACTGTCTGGTGAGGGAGCGATCCGGCATGGGGAGGAGGTTCAGGTCGGTGTAGGGGCGCGGCGGGGTAAAGAGCATCCCCTCCGGGCGGGGGATGCCGAGCCCGGGGATGGCGTCCAGGGCGCTCTTCTCGGCGAGTGCCCTCAGCACTTCCCGCAGGGTGAAGACCCCCTCGCCAATGACCACAACGTCAATCTCCGCACTGTTGAAATCCTCCGGGGCCACCGTGGCGTGGTGGCCACCGACGATCACCCAGGCATCGGGAAGAAGTTGCTTTACCCGCCCGGCCATGGTCTGCATGACTGTGCGGTGACAGGTATAGCCGGTGAGGCCGACCACATCGGGGCGCATCTCGCGCAGCACGGTCTCGTAATCCGGCTCGAGCCGGCAGTCGAGCAGGCGCACCGTGTACCCATTCTGCCTAAGGCCGGCGCCCACGTATTCGAGGGCTAGCGGCTCGAACAGATAGACCTGATCCATGAGCGGATCGTTGCTGGGGGGCTGGATGAGCAACATTTTCATGGGCGCCTCCAATGTAGAGTAATTACTCTAAGAAGTAGTGCATATAGACGCTCAT
Source organism: Geomonas sp. RF6 (assembly GCF_021044625.1). Classification (NCBI taxonomy): domain Bacteria; kingdom Pseudomonadati; phylum Thermodesulfobacteriota; class Desulfuromonadia; order Geobacterales; family Geobacteraceae; genus Geomonas; species Geomonas sp. RF6. Next base: position 1,800,899 of record NZ_CP087999.1, read on the forward strand.
GTCAAGTTTCTCGACGGCGGGGGCGTTACGAACCTTCCTGCCAGCCTTACGCCGACGGCTTCCCTGTCCGCGGTTGCGGCGTGCAAAATAGTCCTGCTACTGGAAGGCCCTACAAGGGGCCCCCAAGGGGGTACCGCGTTCTTGCGATGAGTTGATACTGTGGGTGCGCATCTCCGCGGTAGAGCCAACGTCATGCTCACGACGCCTCATAAACCGTTCAGGACCTTTCCACAGAGGTACCTGTAAGGTCGGATGCGGGCAGGAAAGGCAGCGGATACCCAGGGACGTCACGGAGCACCGTTTCCGGCGATCCAGAGGGAAAGGCGTGGGAATGCAGCTGCCAGGGCAGCGGGTATGCGGCGAAAGGGCAGCGCGGCGGGTTGCGCCTCGCTGCAGAGAGGGATTCGTCGAGCCGGCGGGTGGCGGGCTTGAGGATGAGGTACAGCGCGTTAGAGACGTTGACTTCACTCCTTCGAGCTGCCAGGGCAGTTCTCCATTTTTCGTCTGTACTTTGTTTTATCTGCAGCAGAACTCGCTGCACCACCCCGGGGGCACCGGCGCCCCCGGGTGTGCCGCCACGTTACTGTCCCCTGCGCAGGCGGCCGGCCTCGGGGATTGCCGGCTTCCATGAACTGAAGCTCGACTCCCTGAAGGAGTTCCAGCATTCCAGGTTCTTTGCCCATTCCGAAATTATCTTCCCCTGTGCCGTCTTGTGCAGAACCGTGTTCACGGGTGCAGCACCGGAGGGTGCGGGCAATCGACCCTTCTCCGCTCTCGGATCGTCAAAAACACACGTGACTAGATCTCCATGATCTTGCCGTTTTCCACAAGCCACCGCTCCTGGAACAGCCGCCGTGCCGCCCACCCAACGTCGTTTATGTATGAGCCGTTCACCGCCGCACCGATGCCGCCACCGAGCACCGGGATGGCCTGGAGCGCCTTGCGTTTGGTGAGATTTATCCCGAGCTGCTTGGCGAGGTTACGGATCGCAATGATGGCGCCTTCTTTGGAGAGCTGCTGCCCTGCGGCCTTTTCTGCCATCTTCTTCCAAGTCTGCTTGAGGACCATCTCCTGGATCGTCCGCAGGGTAAGAAGTGCTTCGATCTTGTCCTTCATGGTGTTGGCCCCCGAGGCGGAGAGCACCCCCAGTACATACTGCCTGTCCTCTTCGGTGCGGCACTCAAACCCATAACAGAGCCCGATCTTGTGCACCGTGCGCAGGGCGAGGGTGATGATGGCCGGGATGTCGACCGCCATCCCCGGTAGACCGGTCGCCCCGGTCGCCGCCCCTTCCGCCGTCCCCATTCCGATCGCCCAGTTGTGGACCGTGTCGGCGAGCCTGTCGGAGAGCTCGAGGCTCTTGCAGCGCAACTCCGCGATGTCGCTCACCTCTCCGTCACGCAGTATGTCTCCGGTGTCGGCGAGTTGCCCCCCCGCCCAGTTTGCCGCCTCCAGTACCCCCTGAATCGCCTTTTCCGGGACGACCTTTTGAACGAGCCACGATAGCGGCGCCGCCACCATGCCGAGAGCCTGCCCCACCACCCCCGGTTCCAGCTCTTTCCATTCCCTTATGGAGGCGACTTCCTTTGCTTCGTAAACTGTGATTTCATTCGCGGAGTACATGGGTCTGTCTCCCTTCCCTCTGTGAAGTGACGGCTGCCGCGGCGCGTTCGCTGTATCCGTTATCGCCTGTGGTGAGGATACCTTTAACGAAATCTTCGGCAGTAAGGGTGATCCTTAATGCGGGGGTTGGTCCAGTTGATCGCGATGCCGGCCACCACGCTCCCCGCCACTTTCGTCAGGACCGGAACTTCCGCATGCACCCGTTCCGCCGCTAGCGCCGCCTTAACCTCTCGCAGAGTTTCACAAGAACAAAGTGCTATGACTTTGTTCCCAACGGAGCTTTGGGAGCAGAAGAACCGTCTCCCGCGTCACAACAATACCATCGCCAGACTTACCAGGGTGCCGTCCTGATACCGGAGGGGCTTTGGTTGTAATAGGAAGCTGCTTGAAGGTTTCGAGACGGGAGTTTCGGCTTAGGCGAGCGGGCTTATCTGTCACCGGAGGGGCTTTGGCCGGCACCGGAAGGGGCTTGTGTGCTACTTGAGCGCGTTGTCTCGTTGAGGCAATGGGTTTGAGTTACGACAAAGCGCCTTGCCGGGACATAGCAGAGGGATTTGGAGCCGACGAAGGGGCTTGCGGTGAGAACTGGAGGGCCTTTGTACGCGTCAAAGCTCCCTTCGTTGTTACCTTCGGAGCTTATGAAAAAAAACTGCCGACGCTTTGACTGAAGTCTCCACGCCGGCAGTTGCCGCTCCGTTACATGGGGCGTCCCCGATCAAGCTGCTCCGCCCTGGTACTGAGCGTCGGTCTCCGCCGGCCGCTCGAGTGGTGCATCTTCACTTACTGCCTTGGTGGGAGAGGATGAGGCTGCTTTCCCACGCTGCCGCCTCAACTCGAATCCCGAGCTTCGTAACGCCTCCATGTTGTCTCCTGCAACGATCTCGCAGTAGTGGCAGAGTTTCTCCATCATTGCTTTGACGCGAATGTACGTCTCGTTCCTTTTGGCGATGTTGTCGCGGTCTCCCCTGCTCGCCGCGAGAATATCGGCACCGTAGAGATCAAGTGCCTCAGTGGCAATGGCTGCGGAAAGCCCGGTTCCGTGCCAAGGCTCCGGGAAGAATCGACTGGTGCTCATCCGAGTGATGATCTCCCGGCACTTCGCCTCCCGGACCTGATGAGAGTTGCCATCTAAGCTGAATTTTAGCTTCACATGGTACCTCCCTGTCTTGGATTTTGTGCTTCTTCTCTTTTGTAACATTGAGCAAGGAGAACAAAACCTTCATGTAACGGGCAACCTTTAAAGATTTCCACATTTTTCTGCATTGGCAACTGCGCTACAGAAAATAATCCCTTTGCACCATTTGTATAAATGTTGAACTGCAGCAAGTCTAGCGTCTGCTTTAATAAGTCATTAATCCAGTCGTTGCACTACTCTGAACAGCAAATCCTGTTGCAAATAGAAAAGGTTCACCACAATGGTCAGATATCACTCCGTAGAGTACCTGGTATGCATGCGACCTGCAGCGGTGATATGAATGGCCAAAGGCGATACAGTGACGTTGCACATCGGCTGCGTGAGGGATCCGTAGATCACAGCAGCATGTAAAGTTGTAGAGGGGTCTTTCCCGCCTGCAAAGCTGTTGTGCATTTCCAGAGGACAGTTACAGTTAAACCCATTGACGACCAAGCCCGTCAGCCTGGATGCGGAGGAAGCAAGGTCATTGTGCAGGATGAGTGAAGTTTCCCTGGCCGCCCCCACATTAAAGTCGAGCATCTAGCCCGGCAAGACTGCAGCGCCCCCGAAGATCGAACCGCGCAACAGGTCGTATATGAAAGCAAGGAGGGCAAGATGAACGACTTCGAACGCCACGTCCGAGCATACGTCATTCAGACGCTGCGCGACACCTCTGTTGCCCCTTCTGCCGCAACCATTGCTTCTGCTCTTGGGTCATCAGAAGGTGATGTCTGCCTGGCATTGCAGCGCCTGGCTGACGAGCACCGGCTTGTTCTACTTCCAGGCACAGAATCAGTGTGGATGGCGCATCCCTTCTCGGCCATACCGACTGATTTCCTTGTTCGCATTGGGGATAGGAGCTGGTACGCGAACTGCGTTTGGGACGGGCTTTCCATTCTTGCACTGATGGGGGACGGGGTACTGGAAACGCATTCTCCGGCAACAGGCGAGCCTATGCGATTCTCCGTCACGGAGGGCCGCGTGGAGGGAGAGGGTCTCGTTCACTTTCTCGTACCCGCAAAGGCGTTCTGGGAGGATATCGCCTTTACCTGAGCGAACATTGCAGCCTTCCGGTCGGAAGGAGAACTGGAAGAATGGCTGAAGTCCAGAAGCTATCAGAAAGGAGCGGTGGTAGCCCCCGAAACTCTCTATAATCTTGGGGTAGATTGGTATGCAAGACGCCTCGATTTCAGCTGGGAGCCTGCCAGCGCCATGCAGGCTACGGAGCTGTTCGCAAAGCATGGGCTCACGAGCGCGTTCTGGTCCCTCTTGTAGCTGCGAGGCAAGCAGTGCAGCCGGAGAGGGGGCTGTGGATCATCATTGCTACCGTGCAGACTAAAGAATGGGGCGGGCGCGGGATGATGCCACGGCAACCCGCCAGCTTGAGTCGGCAACCAGGAGACAGAATGGACTACCTTAAGGAGGCGGTCGCAGAAGCCCGAAAGGGGCTTGCAGAGGGTGGCGTCCCCATAGGCTCCGTCCTTGTCCATAAGGGGAGGCTCATCGGTCGTGGACACAACCGGCGGGTGCAGAACGGGAGCGCCATCCTCCATGCGGAGATGGATGCACTGGAAAACGCCGGGCGCTTGCCGGCTGCCACATACCGGGAATGCCGACTCTACACGACCCTTTCCCCCTGTTCCATGTGCAGCGGCGCCATCCTGCTCTATGGAATCCCGCATGTTGTAATCGGCGAGAACACGACTTTTATGGGCGAAGAGGAATTGCTCAGATCCCGAGGAGTTACCGTCGAAGTGATTAATGACAGGGAATGCATGGAGTTGATGGAGCATTTTGTACGAGAGAGGCCCGAACTCTGGAATGAGGATATCGGCGTTTAGCGCTCGTCCTTCCCGAATTGTTAACTATTGAAAACAGGAGTGATATCGATGAAGAGGCTGATAAGGCTGACCGTGGTTGTGATTGTGGCTCTCATTGCGTTTCCGATGCTGGCCGTCGCAGGCAGCACCGCAGCGGCTAAGTCGCTGGTGATAGATGTGCGCAGCGAGGCGGAATGGAAGGATGGGCATCTTGAGGGGGCCGTCCTCATCCCCTATCAGAGAATTGCAGACGATATTGTCCGTGTTGCGCCGGACAAGGGAACGAAGATCGGTCTATACTGCCGCAGCGGCAGGAGAAGCGATATCGCACTTCAAACTCTAAAGACGCTCGGTTACAGGGATGTCGTCAACTACGGCGGCCTCAATGATGCGGCACGTAAGCTCAACATTCCGATCGTGAAATGAAGGGCAGGAATAAATCCCAGCGTACCTTAGCCGTCTCACTGGAGGCGGCTTTCTATTTTCATCCAATCACCATCCTCACCTAAAACCCATTTCAGGTGTCCACACCCTCCAGATAACGATATTCAATTGGAGCCGTCTCTCGAACACTACCCCTCCAATTTCCGCGCGCTCCCTCCTGCCCGCTACCCGCCCCGTCACCAGCCGGTACGGACGGCGACGCAGAAATGTATACGTAATTAACGGTCTCTCGTATAATCTTGATTGATGGCTGAGCATCGCCTACATATGTGGATTCAAGCCTACCAAGAGGAGGTGGGGTATGGATAATCAGACACTCTACATCATCATTGCGGTCCTTGCTGTCGCCTTGATCGCCGTCGTCGGCTTCCTGATCTATCAGAGACGGCGCAGTCAGCAATTGCAGGATCGCTTTGGCCCTGAATACGAACGTACTCTCAGGGAAACCGGCGATAAGGCGCGCGCCGAAGCTGAACTCGAGCAGCGCAGAAAACGAGTGGACCGGCTGACGATCCGGCCGCTGACCCGGGAGGATGCCATCCGGTACAACGATGCCTGGAAGGCCGTGCAGACGCGATTCGTCGATGACCCGAAGGGGGCGGTGACAGAAGCCGACCAGTTACTGGGCGAGGTCATGTCGAAGCGCGGCTATCCGGTCGGGGATTTTGAACAGCGCGCGGACGATATTTCCGTGAGCCATCCGAGGGTAGTCGAGCATTACCGTGCGGGGCACTCCATTGCGCTTCGTCACGCGAGAGGAGAAGCGAGTACCGAAGACTTACGTCAAGCGATGATCCATTATAGAGAACTCTTTGCTGCTCTCACCGGCAGGCCTGAGATGACCACGGCGAAGGAGAAGAAGCCCGAGGCAACCTTCGAAGAAAAGCATCAGAAGGTCTTGTAGCTGTGCGAAAGGATACGGAATGAGGAGATCATGTCATGAATGATAAATTTGATGAAAGAGAAGACAGAGGATTGACCACTTCAGCATTGGCTGACGTCGGCAAGGGAGAGGCGATGGAGCCTGCCCCCGTTGCTGCTACGCCGACTGCAGTAGCAGATGAGGAGAGTACGCCCCTCTTCTCACCCGATGCGACCAGGACGCTGCGCTCCAGGTGGGACGAAGTCCAGGTCGGCTTTGTCGATGAGCCGCGGCGATGCGTGGAACAGGCCGACAATCTGGTGGCGATGGCCATAAAACAGCTGGCGGAGAGTTTTGCCGAAGAGCGGGCGAAACTCGAAGCTCAGTGGGACCGCGGTGACGACGTCTCCACTGAAGAGCTCCGGCTTGCGTTGCGCCGCTACCGCTCGTTCTTCAACCGCCTCCTTACCATGTAACCATCACTCGAGGTCACGGGCGCTTTCGGGCCCGTTACCCCGTCACATGTACCGTTCGTTCTGAAGAAATAATCGAGGGGGCTAGAAGTGAGCCCCCTTTTTTTGCGCCACGAGCAGGTGGAAGTTCAAATATGCAAAGTCTGACTCCGCCCCCCACTTCCGCCCCTCCTCCCCCGCCGTAGCCGCTTTCAAGAGACGATAATCCACTGTCGACGAAAGACTAGCGACACGGCGGCAGTCGCCCGCCCCGTTCCCTGCTTTTGGCGATAACCCGCCTCACACAATTAGCATTGACTAATTTTCTTTTGATGGCAATATGCTGTGGATTTCACACTCCTGAGCGCGGAGTCCATTCCGCCAGCTCGATGCGCCCCCACGAACAATGGTGATATGAAATGGATATAAGCCCTGAGCAAATGGAGATTCTAGGTCGCGCCCGATTCGTTCAACGTGTCGCAGAGATGCTGGTTGCGAGTGGGGCCGTCGCTCCCGATAACGACCCGAAAGTCCTGTGCACTCACGTCGCCAACGCGCTCGATGAAGCGGAAGCCCGTGGCATAAAGTCGGAACGGCTAATGGGCATGTACGCCATTCTGCGGCTCGGGGACGGTGTCGATCCGTATGCCATCAAGGAGTATGCAGCTGTACTCCAAGACCCCTCCATCGCTGAAGATGACAAGGCTCATCTCCTACAGATGATCCGGATCGGCGAACTATGACCTTCGGACTTTCCGCCGTTGCTGCAGGACTAGCTGGAAAGCTGGGCGAAATGAAAACGCCTGAACGCACGGGTTCGCCCGAGTTCAAGAAGAGGCAGGCGATCCGCGAGTACAATGCTCTGCTCGACCGGACAGATCCAACCCAGCCGGCTGGGGCGCCGAACATGCCGTGTCTGCGCAGTGAAAAGGCGTCGCGGAGGAAGAAAAGGCACGACCTGATAAGGAAAGCACAGAATAATGCAGCTATTGAAGCAGACCCTGCGAAGAAAACAGCTATTCTGGCATCGGCGGATCGGCTTGCTAAGGACATGGATCGAGTCGAGGATGCGAGACTGGCACTTCATACCTACACAGCGAACGAAGTAGAGGCTGAGCAGGAGGCGTTCCTGAAGCCATTGCGAAATGAAGCGCCCCCTGGGTTCAAGATGGCGTCCCTTGATGAGATGGCGGAAGATTTTGGAGTCGACAAGGCGAAGCTCACGGACCTCCTGAATCCTGAAAAGAACCCCAGCCAGAGGATAATGGTGTATGAGCGCGATGTTGAGTTACTTGGTCCTGGCCCCAAATACACAATAGCCTTCCGTGGGTCGACGCTTGATGAGGCAGACTGGAACAATAACGGTCAAAATGAAGCTGGCTTCGAGGCACCGCATCAGGCCAATGCTGCGGCGCTTGGGATCTTTCTCGCAAAAGGTGCGGAAAAAAAATCGCTCGATATAGACACTTTAGTTAGTGCAACGGGGCACTCAAAAGGGGGATCTGAAGCACAGGCGTTTGCCGCAGCTTCAGGGAGTTCTGCTCGCATATATAATCCCGCAGGCTTTGATCCCGCTCAATACTCATTGACGCATAATGTAAGGCCGAGTCAGATGAGAATCGATCGTACCACGGTCATTGATCGTGACGCCGATGGTGAAATGATTGAGTCTACACCTCTTGAACCCCACACCGACCCCCTATATTTCGCCCAACATTGCGGCATCACTCAGTTCATAATGAAAAAGCCAGTGACAACCGGCCCACCCCGAGAGCTGGCACCCATTGATCCAGATCTCAGCGTGCCAAGCACAGAGGAGTCGAATACCGAAGCGCATTCCATGCTTCAGGTTATAGAGGCACTTGAACGAGACAAAAGAAGGGATCAAGGAGGATTGAACAGCTATGTTGGAGGGTAACGTGCGACCTGCCGCAAACACTGCCCCGGCAGCTGAGATCAGGAGGCTTTTGAGGCAACTCATTTCATCCAGTCTTTTGCTTCTGTTGACTGGAAGCTGCAGCGAGACAAAGGGAGTCACAATGAATCCAGAGACATATTTTTCCGGCCAGCAACTTGCCGCTTACAATCTAGCGCGACGCGGCGAGACAGAGCGGTTGCTCAAGGCTGTAAAGGAAGGGGTCGACCTAAACTGTCCTGGGCAGCAGAGACTTACTATGCTGGGGTTTGCTGTACTTACAGCTGACCACGACGCCATTGTTAACCTTGTGCGGGCTGGAGCCAATCCAAATCAAGTGATTCCCAGAGCAGGATCCCCGGCCATCCTTGCAATAACAAAACACTTCAATCCACCCCGAACTGAAGCGGTTGCAGCACTGCTAGATGCTGGGTATGACCCCAACCAGATTCTCGGCGAAGGGACACCCTACTTGTTTTACTTTGTCGACTACAGCCACTGGCTAGGCCTGAGGCTTGCCCTGCAGCGGGGCGGCAATATCAATGTGAGAAGGTCAAACGGCGAATCGCTTCTTGCGTATGTCGTAGAAAGGGGAGAGCTATCTCAGGCACGCGACCTGATTGCAGCAGGCGCAGATGTCACGCTACGTAGCGCACAAGACGATACCGCCCTACTTGCCATTGAGTACCATATCCGTCGAGGTGACCCTTCATTGCGGGAGGTGTGGAGGGAGATGCTCGAGTTCCGGGAGTTCCTCCTCAGCAAGCTGACCGATCCAAAAGACCGCCGCACTGTTTTTACCGATCTGGTAGAGGAGAAGATCCGCCAGAATCCTTGAAGTGACGCTGTCTTGGAGGATATCGTGCGACTTAAGGCGAATCGAGGCTCCTCAAGGGCTGAAAATATTCTGAAACGGCTATTTCCAGCCGGCCTTCTGCTTGTTCTGCTTGGGAGCTGTAGTAGCGAAACAAGCGGGAGCACGCTGAATCCTGAGAGGTATTTTTCAGGCCAGCAACTCGCCGCTTACCATCTGGCGCAACGCGGCGAGACAGAGCGGTTGATGAAGTCGGTACGGGATGGGGTTGATTTAAACAGCCCGGGTTATCAAGAAATCACTATGCTTGGGTTTGCAGTTGTTACAGCTGATCACAAAGCCATTGTTAGCCTGATGCGTGCCGGAGCGAATCCAAATCAGATAATTCCCAGAGCAGGATCCCCGGCGGTGCTTGCGATAACACAACACTTCAATCCACCCCGAACCGAAGCGGTTGCAGCACTGCTGGATGCTGGCTATGACCCCAACCAGATCCTCGGCGCAGGCAGACCCTATTTGTTCTACTTTGTGGATTACTTTCACTGGGCAGGCTTAAGGCTGGCACTGCACCGGGGCGGCGACATCAATGTAAGAAGGACCAATGGCAAGTCCCTTCTTACCTATGTTGTGGAACGGGGTGATCTATCCCACGCACGTGACTTAATTGCTGCAGGCGCAGATGTCACCCTCCGCAGCACACGAGACGACACCGCGCTACTTGCCATTGAGAGTCACATCCGCCGAGGGGACCCTTCGATACGGGAGGTGTGGAGGGAGATGCTTGATTTCCGGGAGTTGCTCCTCAGCAAACTGACCGATCCAAAGGATCGCCGCACCGTTTTCACCGATCTGGTAGAGGAGAAGATCCGCCAGAATCCTTGAGACCGTGGGACTTCCGCTGAAGCCATCGCGGATGCTTCCATGGAGGCATCGCCGTCAGCTGACGAGTCAAAAACCGCTACAATGGAAGTCGCGGACTCAGTCGCCGGGTCAGGCTTTGCAACTGGGAATTGAGTCAGGGCAAATGCCAATATGCAAAGCCTGACCCCACAGCTATGACCCCACAGCGGTGAATTCAAGTTGTAAATGCACCACCGAATGATGCACGCAGAACTTCCGCAGGAGTCCGGTAGCCGAGGCACTTTCGTGGTCGATCGTTGACCTGTTTCACGACCTGCTGAATTTCTTCCTCTGATAGGGTCCTGAAGTCGAACCCCTTCGGAAAGTAGTGCCGCAAGATGCCGTTTGTGTTCTCATTGGTGCCACGCTGCCAAGACGCATAAGGATCCGCGAAATACACGGTAAGCCCTGTCTTAGTTTCCAGATCTTTGAATTCCGCAAACTCACTACCGTTATCAACGGTTACTGTCTGGCAGAGGATCTCGGGCAGAGGGCTGAAGCACCTCGCGCTATGATCCGTCATGGTTGCGGCCCTTCTGTCTGCGAGTCTTGCGGCAAGTAAAAAGCGGCTCTTGCGCTCAACGTACGTGGCAAGGTTTCCTGCGCCTTTCGCACCGTGCAGCGTGTCGCCTTCCCAGTCCCCAAATCGTTCTCTGGTACCAACTACTGCCGGCCTCTCCTTAATTGAGACTCGACCCGGAATGAACCGCCGTCCTGCGCAGTAGCGCGTTTGCCTACGGCGATTCCGCCTCCGACGGCGAAGATGCTTGTGAAGCTCGCCACCTTCTCTGGCGTCTAGGTAAATCCAGCGGTAGATGGTTTCATGACTGATGCGCATCGCCCGGTCCATTGGGAAATCCATTTTGAGCCTGGCGGCAATGGCTTCAGGTGGCCAATCCAGCATCAATTTCTCTTCAACGTAAGCGACCAGATCGGCGTTGTCCTGCCGCCGGAAAGACCTGGGCTGGTGACGACGTTTAAGCGCAGTGCCATGCGTGAAGGTGTACCAGTAAACTCCATCGGGGTATGTCGGGCCGTTGCGCGCAATCTCGCGCATGATGCTTGTGTGATGGCGTCCAAGCCTACGGCCGATTTCGCGAAGGCTAAATTTCGCCACCTTCAAATGGCTGATGACATATCGCTCATTTTCTGTAAGATGCGTGTGGGACATGGCGGGCTCCTCCTGGGGTATGTGTTGGTCGCGCTTCACACACTACCAGATTTGCCTGTCATGTCCTGCTTTTACATCAACTGGTGCAATTAAGAATAGAATCCACCAGCTACTGACTCTGCCCCGGCACCAGAACCCAAACGGCAGGCTGCCGTCTTCTAAGAGATATGTGGCGCCTGTGCATCATAGACAAGTGACAAGGGAGGTTATATGGACGTCGTTATCACCTACTGCGGAAGTTGAAACTATCTTCCTCATGCTTCCAGGGTGGAAGCGGAACTGAAGGCGCAGTTTCCGAATGTGAAAGTCACGCTGGTAGAAGGGAGTGGTGGTGTTTTCGATGTGGTGTGTGACGGGAAGCTCATATTTTCCAAACAGAAGATGGAAGAACCGCGCTTTCCCGAAGATGGTGAAGTTTCCAACCTGATAGCGTGATCAGGTGAAAGAGTGGGACGCCTTCAATCAAGAATTTCTCCAACGCATATTTCACGTGCGTCCCCTTCTCCATTATTGACCGAAAAGATGCTCGCCGCTCAAAGCGGCTACTCCCGGCGGCACTGGTTGGCTGACTGTGTGGTGGGGAGTAAATTCCCAAGAGATGTCGCGCTTTCCACCAGAGGTCTTGGCAGCCTATCTCGCTCATGACAGCGTCTACCGGCCCTTCGTATATCGGAGTCCTTACGAGGGATAACTCTCCACGTCGATCTTGAACTCTGCCCCCAGGCCGATGTTACGGACTGTGAAGTTGCCGGCCATGTGCTTCTCGATTATCAATTTGCCGATGAAGAGCCCGAGGCCGGTGCCTTTGTCCGGGCCCTTCGTTGTGACATATTGATCGAAGATCTGTTCTATGATGTGCTGGGCGATGCCACCAGCATTATCTGCGACGGTGATGATGGTCCTGCCATTCTCGCAGTAGGTCCGTATCTGTATTCTGCGCACCTCGCAGTCCTTTAGCTCCAGGAAGGCGTCCCGAGAGTTAAGGAGAATGTTTAGTAGCACCTGCGATAGCTCATTGGCCTGCCCATAGAGTGCAGGCGCCCCTATCACCTCAACCTCAACCACAATCTGGTCTTCCATCAGGCTGTCTTGAACTAGATTCAATGCCATTGCTATTAAGTCGGCCGTCTTCAGAGACTCTCTTCTCACGGTACTGCAAAAGAAGTACCTGAAAGCGTTTATGGTATCTGAGATATGCTGGATCAGATCGGTCGCTTTTTCAAGTTTCTGTGACAGGTATTGTTCGGTTAGTTCCCTCCGTTCGTTCAGCATCGCGACATCCTCAAAGATCACGCCGAGGATGTTCAGCGGCTGACGCCACTGATGGGCAATGTTGTCAATCATCTCTCCCATCGTCGCAAGCCGGCTTTGGTGAATCAGCAGTTCCTCCCTCTCCCGGAGCGCAGCCAGTGTTTGCATGCGCTCCTCCGTTTCAAATTTCAGGGAATCAAGCGCCGATTTCAGCTCAACCGTCCGCTCCTGCACTCGTTTTTCCAACTGGTCGTACGAGTCTTGCAGCTCTTGCTGCATCGTGTTGTGCCTACTGTCGATCAAAGCGGCGATTGCCCCGCTGACTTCACCATTTTCATCATACAACGCGACAGCGTCCCCAGCGATGTCACAAGAAGTGCCGTCCTCATATGTGAGAGTGATTCTCACCGCTCTCATGCCGACCTCCGGGGTACTACCAGGATGCTCATGCGTCCGTCCCCGTCCCAAAAGCCAAAGTTCTTTGCCGTCTGTCTTCTGGACTTTTGGCTCCTCGCACAAATTTTCCTCCAGTCTCATATGCGCTCCATATCTGTTGTCAGCCTGTAAGTCCAGCACATGACGGGGCTGTAAGGATCAGCGGACGGGGTTGCCATAAGCGGCTGCTCGTGGCGGCTAGACTATAAGGGAGCCAGAAATTGGTCGTCTTGTGTTATTTTGCTGAATGAATGCAAACTATGGGTGGAACTTTACCCTTTGGGGTTCCATGAGGAAGGAGGTGAGCCTGTGATACGTTGAAACCATTTGGTGAATTCGCTCTGGTCACTGAATCCGCAATGGACGGCTACATGCGCAAGAGGGGACATACCTTGGGCCATGAGGTCCAAAGCTAGATTGATGCGACTGTTGATCATGAACTGGATGGGACTGACGGAGAAGTATCTCTTGAACTCCCGGCTGAAGTGGAACTTGCTAAGGCATGCCTCGCTGGCGATCCTCTCGAGGTATAACGGCTCGGAGCAGTGATCCTGGATGTACTGCGCGGCCCTGATGAGTCGCTCCGGCACAAGACTTTCCGGGGCAGCGCGCAAGTCAGGGCGGTCTGCGACTATGATGGTAACTTCGGGATACGAGGATCTGAGGTTGGCCAGCAGATTGAGCCGGGAAGGGCCGAGCATTTCGGCATCGAGAACGACAGCAACTACGCCGGAGGAGGCCAGGAACTCCATATCCTCCGTGTGGTTCTGAAAAACTATGACAGAAGATCTATTCGACGTTGTCATGTGCAGCCCCCCTTGATAAGGGACCTTTGCTACATGCACCTCAAAAAGCCTATCTGGATATTGTATGTGACCGGAGGTCATAGTGTCTGTGAGTACCTTTTAGGTAATTATGTTTACCGAGATCTTGAATGTCAATATCTTCTGCTTTGAGGACGATTGACCTCTGTTCCCTCCGTGGGGCCTCACGCAGGGCCCGTTCCTGCCTGGCTTGTTCGGTGACGTCCCGAAGTTCACCACCTTCTCCACGGCTTACCTACAATGCGCTGGGGTTGCAGCAGCGCTCAAACGCTCAGAATAGCTACACCGGGTGGCAAGAGGGGGTTGATCCGTGCGCAACAAGGGGTTGATGTTCCGCGGCAAACCAGCTATCTTCCTCTTTTCACGAACAGACAGTTCCAAAAGGACCACTCTACTGTGACCAAAAAGACAGATTCAATCTATGCTGCGCCCTTGCAGGAAATGATCGACTTTAAATTCGATGAACGGGTCGTTGCGGTTTTTCCCGATATGATACAACGCTCCGTTCCCGGGTACGGCATGATCATATCCAATATCGGCATCCTCGCCGGGAAGTACGCCCAGCCCGGGAGCCACTGCTATGATCTCGGCTGTTCGCTCGGAGCGGCCACCCTCGCGATGCGCCAGCGCATCAAGCAGCCGGAGTGCGACATAATCGCTGTTGATAACTCCCCCGCAATGATCGAGCGCGGGCGGGAGCTCCTCGCGCGCGATTCCGTGCCAACCGTTCCGGTGACGATGATCTGTGCCGATATCCAGGAGGTGGCTATCGAGAACGCCTCGGTAGTCGTCCTCAACTTTACCCTGCAGTTCATCCCGCCGGCGCAGCGTCTGGCGCTGATTCAGCGGATCCATGCGGGGCTGAGACCAGGCGGCATCCTCATCCTCTCAGAAAAGATCGCCTTCAGCGAGCCGGTGCGACAGCACTTTCATGAAGAGTTGCATCACGACTTCAAACGGGCCAACGGCTACAGCGACCTCGAGATCAGCCAAAAGCGCTCGGCGCTGGAAAAGGTGATGATCCCGGAGACCCTCTCCTGTCACCAGGAGCGGCTGGAGGCCGCGGGATTCTCTTCCTCAGATCTGTGGTTCCAGTGCTTCAACTTTGCCTCTCTGGTTGCGATAAAATGAAATTTTACGACACCCTCTATCCGCAACTCGCCGCCATGGGGCAGGAGCGCTGGGCAGAGCAACTGCAAGCGACCCTACCGGAAAGACTGGACCTCGACGGGCACGGCAAGATGGCGGCGTGGCTAAGCGCCCTCCAGTCGCTGCCGGAGATACGTCCCTCCCGAATCGAGCTGAAAGACAATGTCACCATCGGCTGCAGCAGCGATCTTGGTGACATCGACAGGGAGGAGCTGATCGCTCAACTCCAGGCATTTCACCCGTGGAGAAAAGGGCCCTACAACTTCTTCGGCATCAAGATCGATACCGAGTGGCGGTCGGACTGGAAGTGGGATCGCGTTTTTCCGCACATCCAGCCGCTGGCGGGACGCAGGGTCCTCGACGTCGGCTGCGGCAACGGCTATCACGGCTGGCGCATGCGCGGCGCCGGCGCCGATTTCGTGCTCGGGATCGAGCCGTTTCTCCTCTCGGTGCAGCAGTTCCAGGTGATGCAGCGCTACATACGCGATCCGCAGCATCATGGCATCCCCATCGGCATCGAGGATGTCCCCCCCGATCTCGCCTGCTTCGACAGCGTCTTCTCCATGGGCGTCCTGTACCATCGTCGTTCCCCCCTGGACCATCTTTTCGAGCTGAAGGGGTGCCTGCGCCGGGGGGGACAACTGATTCTGGAGACGCTGATTGTGGAAGGGGATCAGCAGACGATCTTCATGCCGGAGGGACGCTACGCGAAGATGCGCAATGTGTGGTTTCTGCCGTCGATTGCGGCGATGATGTTGTGGCTGCAGCGGTGCGGATTCACCGAGATTGCCTGCGTCGACACCAACCGCACCAGCCGCGAGGAGCAGCGCTCGACGGAGTGGATGCACTTTGAGTCGCTGGCGGATTTTCTTGATCCGGATGACCCGGAGAAGACGATCGAAGGGCACCCGGCACCGCTGAGGGCGGTTTTCACTGCGACGAGGCCATAGGTTTGCAGGGATTTATTAGTTTTCTGAATCTTTCTGCCCCGGTCCGCACGATCGACCGGGTTCTACACCCCACTCTCCCCTAGCTTAACGCCACCCTCCTGCGAATTTATTCCCTTCTGCACCTCTAATGACTTGCTAGTGCCTTTTAAGGCCAGTATACTGGCCTTAATCCCGTTCTTTAGGAGGTAGTCCTGTGATTGCATCTAGTGCTGAGCTCATCGCCGTGTTGAGGCAATACAATCCATGGTGGTCGGGGGCTCGTTTTCCGGATCTGCCTGCTTGGCGACGCGCAGCCTTTCGGGAAGTAAATGATTGGCTGCATGCCCCACCAGCAGGGCGTGCCCTGTTGCTATCGGGTCCGCGCCAGGTCGGCAAGACCACACTCCTGCTCCAGGCAATCGATGTGCTGCTGGATCAGGGGGTAGCACCCACCAATATACTTTACGCCACCTTCGACCATCCGCTGCTCAAGCTAATCGGGCTGGACGGCCTGCTCCGACTTTGGCGAGAGTTCGAGCCGGCGCGGGAGGGGGTTGAGTACCTCTTTCTCGACGAGATCCAGGCCACGAAGGACTGGCAGGTCTGGCTAAAGCATCAGGTGGACTTCGAGAAGAAGCGGCGGATTGCCGTGACGGGGTCTGCTACCCCGCTGCAGATGGAAGGGCAGGAGTCGGGAGTGGGCCGCTGGCACACCATCAGACTGGCAACACTCTCTTTCTACGAGTACCTGCAAATCCGCAACGATCCGATGCCGCAGTTGCCGCCGATGACCTCCCTGATGACGCTGTTCGGTAAAACCCCAGGGTGGTTTGCCCGCATTGGGGAGGACTCGCGGCCGTTGACCGGCCTTTTCCACGAATACCTCCTGCGCGGCGGTTTTCCACAAAGCACGTTAGTCAGCAGCATCCCGATGGCGCAGAAACTCCTCCGAGAGGACATTGTCGACAAGGTGCTGAAGCGGGATATGACCGCGCTGTTTGGGGTGCGGCGAGTGCTGGAGCTCGAACAGACCTTCCTGTATCTCTGTCTGCACGACGGCGGCCTTATGGACATGCAGGTACTTAGCAAAAACCTGGAGGTAAAGAAAGCTACCGCCAGTAACTTCATCGCCCTTTTGGAAGCGACCCACTTGATTTACCGCCTGCTTCCCTTCGGCTATGGGAAGGAGATTCTCAGGGGAAAGGCAAAGATCTACCTGGCTGACGCAGCGATCGCCCCCGGCGTCCTCCTGAAAGGAAAGGGGCTTCTGGAGGATGTGAACTCGCTGGGCCAGGCCGTCGAGACCGCCTTTTTCAAACATGTCTTCACCCGCTATTACCAGCGGAGCATCTCCTTCTCATATTGGCGCGGCGGGAAAAAGGACCTGGAAGTGGACATCATAGCTGATGTGGGGGGGCGGCTGGTGCCCTTTGAGGTCAAATACCGCGGAACCAATGTCACCAGCAATGAGCTAAAGGGACTAGTGGAGTTCTGCAAGGAACGTAAGGTGAAGCGTGCATATGTTATCACTAAGGATGCAGCAGACTTCGGAGTTCTGTCGCTGGGAGGGGGCGAGATCGAGGCCCTGAAAATCCCGGCTCCGCTGGCATGCTACTGGCTCGGTAGGTCAGAGATCGAGGCCACCGATGCTCAGGAAGCAGACGGCTAGGGGTTTCAGATTCCAGCTGTAACTCCATGACTGGCAAGGTGTCCAGAGCGTTGTAGTGGTGCGCATAGCCGCCTCCCCTTTATCCAATGATCGTCACCCCCGACACCCGTTTTGAGTATCGATCAAAGCTTAAAAACAATTTGCCGTTGTCCTTGCAACGAGAGGCCAAAAAGGTATTACCATATTCTCATGCCTCATGGACTGTGATGGCGAGTGAACTGCAATGACGCGCCTTCGAAGCCTTAACCCACCCGCCTTCCTGCCTCAGTATCGGTTTCAACCCTGATGTCTGTCAGGAGGAACTACCGATGAAAGATCAAAAGACAGGCTTTTCCACCCTCTGCGTACATGGCGGCGATGTGATGGACCCCCAGGGGGGGATACACGTCCCTCTCTACAATCACTCCACCTTCGGCTTCCCCTCGACGCAGGCACTGCTCGATGTGGTCGAAGGTCGCAAGGAAGGAAACTTCTATACGCGCTTCGGGCAGAATCCCACGATCCGCGCGGTGGAGCGCAAGCTGGCGTTGCTGGAAGGAGGGGAACTCGCTCTCGCCTTCAGCTCCGGGATGGCGGCGGAGGCGGCAACATTCCTCACCCACTGCAAGGCGGGCGATCACATCGTCTGCATCGGTGACGTTTATGGAGGGACGTTTGAGCTGCTGGCGCGCAACCTGCCGAATCTCGGCATCGAGACCACCTTTCTCCTCGGAAATGAGGTGGATCGCCTGCGCGAGGCAATGACGGAACGTACCCGCATCGTTTTCTTTGAAACCCCCACCAATCCCAATATGGAGATATTCGACATCGGTGCGGTCGCGGAGACGGCCCGGGGAGCGGGGGTCCTGACGGTGGTCGACAACACCTTTGCCTCGCCGGCCAACCAGAACCCGCTGGCGTTGGGAGCGGACATCGTCCTCCACAGCACCACCAAGTACCTTGGCGGTCACAGCGATCTCACGGGGGGCGTGGTGATCGGGCCGAAGGCGCGCGTGGAGCCGATCTGGCCGTGGCGCAAGAATCTCGGGCAGATCATGGCTCCAGAGGTGGCATACCTCCTTGCCCGCAGCCTGCGTACGCTGACGGTACGGGTGCGCCAGCAGAACGCCACCGCCCTTGCCGTAGCCGAGTTCCTGTCCAAACATCCCAAGGTGCTCAAGGTGAACTACCCGGGGCTGCCCGATTTTCCCGGTCACGCCGTCGCCGCGCGTCAGATGCGGGGATTCGGCGGAATGGTGAGTTTTGTGTACGACGGTGACGCAGCGGCTACCTCCGCGATGGTCGACCGACTGGGGATCTTCACCATCGCCGCCAGTCTCGGGGGCACCGAGAGCCTGGTCACCCAGCCGATCACCTCGACGCATCACGGCATGGCACGGGAGGAGAGGGAACGGCGGGGGATCGTGGACGGACTGGTGCGTATGTCGTGCGGCCTGGAGGACACGGAGGATCTGATAGCGGATTTGCAGCAGGCGATGGGGTAGGCTGGGTAGCCGGCGGAGACGGGTTCAACTGGGCGATGTCCTGGCATCGCCAAAGGCAAATCCCCCCTGTCCCCCCTTCGCTAAGGGGGAACGTGAGGCTCCCGTTCCGTTGAAGGAACACACCTCCAGGGGGCACGAAAATGTGGATGAAACGGAAAAAAGGCGCCGCGGCAACTATCTGCCGGGGCGCCTTTTTTTGTCGACACTTCTCCGTTACCTACTTCTTCTCGTCCTTCTTCGCCAGCATGGCGTCGTTCAGGATCTTCACCCCTGCTTTTGAGGCGGAGATGGAGGCGGTGAGGCTTTCACGGGCCAGCTGCGGGTTGTGGAAGCCGTCGCTGTTCTCCGCCGTCCAGTACTCCCACAGCACGTGGGCCTCTTCATGCTTCTCGCGCGCCTGCGCCAGCACCGTCTCAGCCACGCCGAGGCGCTGCGCCGCGGCATAAGTGTCAATCAGGCTCCCCAGCCAGTACTCAGCCTTCCGCATCTTACCCTTTGTGTAGTTGCGGATCGTCTCGATCTGGTACTTCTTCTTCGCGGCGCCATCCTTCGGGTGGCACCCGAGGCAAGCCTCCTGCACAGCGTGGGCCGGCCTCACCACCGAGTGGCTGGAAAAGATCTTGCCGTCCTTCCCCTTCTGCTTCGGCATGTGGCACTGGTGGCACTGGACACCCGCCTTGTCGTGCACGCTGCCGGCGTAGGTCTCCGCCTCGGGGTGCTGAAGCTTCACAAGCCGCGCGCCGGTGACGGCGTGCTTGAAGTCGTAGAAGTCGAGCTTCTTGTAGTGCTCCAGAAGATCCTTCGCCGACTTCAGCGGGAAGTGGTTGGTGCGCGGATCGTCTCCCTTCACGGCCTTCCCGTCGCTCCACTGCGTGCCGGCATTGCAGTTGTACTCGACGTGGCACTGGGCGCACATCATCCGTGAGTCCGTCTTCTCCATGATCCCGATCTTGCGGAAGCCGCGGAAGTCGACGGCCTTCAGGTCGGTCTTCCCCCCCTTGGAGAAGATGTTTCCGCCGGCATTCTGCTGCACCCCCTGGATGAGGGCGTCGCGGATCACGCGCGGCTGCGTACCGTGCGGGTCGTGGCAGAAGATGCACCCGAGCGGGTTTTGTACTTCCTTTGCAACATCATTCACGTTGGAGGTGCGGTCGAACTTCCCCCCCTTCTCCCCCATGAATTTCCACTTGAGGATCAGGTCGCTGCTCTTGCACTGCATGCAGGTGGGGTTCCCCGCCATGGCGGTCTCGGGGAGCTTCGTGCCGGCGCCCTTGTCCTCCAGGATATCCCAGGTCTTCCCTGTCTTGTCGTAGTTGGCCCACCCCCCCTTGAACTGGTAGCGCCCACCCTGGAACCGATCGGAGGCGAACTGATCCACCACCATGTGGGCGTGCCCGCGCGGCTCGGTGTGCTCGAAGGTGAAGCCGTGCCCCGCGAGGAGTTTGTCCTGCATGGGAGAACGGCCGCCGGGCATCCCCTTGTCCTTGCGGGCGCCGCTCGGGTCGTAGTGCACCTCAAAGAAGCTGTCGTACTGGCTCTTGTGACATTTGCCGCACACCTCGTGATCTACACGGGTGCCGGGAACCGTGGAGGAATCCTTCAGGTGCTCGTCGATCCTGTCGTGGCAGGTCTTGCA
Organism: Geomonas sp. RF6; assembly: GCF_021044625.1. Classification (NCBI taxonomy): domain Bacteria; kingdom Pseudomonadati; phylum Thermodesulfobacteriota; class Desulfuromonadia; order Geobacterales; family Geobacteraceae; genus Geomonas; species Geomonas sp. RF6. Next base: position 1,821,451 of record NZ_CP087999.1, read on the forward strand.
CGACAGCTTCGCGTGCTTCGACCCTTCCTTGAGCGCCTTGACCTCCTCGTGGCACTCGTAACATTTGGCCCGTCCGTCGTTCACCATCTTGGGCGCCGGCTTCGTCTTCGCCGCCGTCGTCAGGCTCGGCAGCGACATCGCGGCGAGCGCACCGGCGGCCAGAGTCGCTGCCACCAACACCTTTCTCTTCAGCATCGTTTTCTCCTCATTTTCGTGGTGAGGGCTCGCGCCCTAAAGCAGGTAATTGCGGGGCGCCGGGAAGGACGGTGGCACCCAAAAAATGGCACTACAGTAGCAATATCGCTCGGGGATTCAATGACCAAAGTCAAGAAGTGCGGGTTGCCCCGGGGGCAGCTCTGACCCCGGGTGTTGGTACGGGGTGCGATTAGAGGTTGCAGGCCCCCTCCCCTTTCTGCTAAACAGGACGTATCTTCGCTGGATCATGTTGCTACTTCGCTGCGCCGCCCTCCGATTCTGCTTCCTGATATTTACTGCCGGCTGTCCGAATTCATAGCGCCACATTCCATCATTACAGGCGGGCCTGCGTCCGCCCTTTGCCATTTCTATCCCAGGAGTTTTCATGTCCATTGTTTTCGGAGTCGATTTCGGCACCACCAACTCGGCTCTTTCGGTGTACCGCAACGGCAAGGTCGACATCGTCGACGTCGACGCTCTCAGCCCCAGCGGCTCCCTGATGCGCTCGGTCCTCTACTTTGACGAGGACCACCAGATCTTCACCGGCCAGGAGGCAATCAACCAGTACGTGAGCGACGGTGCAGCCGGCCGGTTCATGCAGTCCATAAAGAATTTTCTGCCGAACCGCAGCTTCGAAGGGACCGAAGTGTTCGGCAGGAAGTACGGCATCGACGACCTGGTCGCCATCATCCTCAAAAAGATCAAGGCCAGGGGGGAGGCGCACGTCGGCACCGCCGTGGACAGCGTCGTGCTCGGGCGTCCGGTGCTCTTCTCCGAAGACGCGGAGAAGGACGCCCTGGCGCAGGTGAGGCTCGAGAAGGCGGCGCGCAAGGCGGGATTCAAGGAGATCTTCTTCCAGTTCGAGCCGGTGGCTGCGGCGCTCTCCTACGAGGAGTCTCTCCCCGCAGGTGCGGAGAAGGTGGTCTTCATCGGCGACTTCGGCGGGGGAACATCGGACTTCACGGTGATCCGGGTGAAGGGGGGTGCCTTCGCCCGCGCGGACCGGCGCAGCGATGTGCTGTCGCTCGGTGGGGTGTACACGGCGGGGGACAAGTTCGATTCGCAGATCATGTGGGAAAAGATCGCCAGATACTTCGGCCGCGGCGTCAAATACAAGGGGATGGGAAAGGACGAGCTGTTCGACATCCCGCACAGCATAATCTACACGCTATGCCAGTGGCACAGGATCCCACTGCTGCGGGCGAGAAAGATCAGGGAGCAGATCAGGCTCATCAAGAATGCGGCCACGGACAGGAAGGCGATCGAAAACCTGGAGCATCTGATAGGCGACAATTACGGCTTTTTCCTCTTTCAGTGCATCGAAAAGGCAAAGTGCGAGCTGTCGCAGCACGATCTCGCCACCGTGAGCTTCACCGAGCGTGACCTGACCATACGGGAGGATGTTTCCAGGGAGGAGTTTGAAACGATAAATCGGGAGAATGTGAGGAAGATCGCCGCCTGCATCGATGAGGTCGTCGCAAAGTCCGGCGTGACACACGAGGGGATCGACACCGTCTTTCTCACCGGCGGGACCTCAAGGATCCCCTTTATCCGCAGTCTTTTCGAGGAGCGTTTCGGCGCGGCGAAGCTCGAGCAGAGGAACGCCTTCACCAGCGTGGTTCATGGGCTGGGTGCCAGCGTGCCGCTGTTTGTGTGACGGTCAATCTCTGCCACAACAGGAGCTTACAGCCCCCTCCCTTTCAAGGGGAGGGTCAGGGTGGGGATGGGGTAGAAGGTGTCAGGTTCAGTAGAGTTGGTGAGTGCCGACCCATCCCCCTCCTGTCCTCCCCCTTGAAAGGGGAGGGACCAACTGCCGGTGGCTGAGGTGGATTTACATCTCGCGGGTAGTTCCCGCGACGCCTTGTTTCTGGCCCCTCGTTCCCAAGCTCCGGCTTGGGAATGTACTTGCTCGCGAGGCTTCGCCTCGGCCGCGCCTTACTCCGCCTGATGACGCGAGACGTACTCTTTCCAGCGCCGGTCCACCCACGTCTGCACATCCGCCACGCTCTGCGGGGGAAGGCTCTTGAAGCGCGCCTGTGTGGCGAAGAACTCGGCGACCGGTACCAGCGGCTTTCCTCCCGCAGCCAGCATTGCGCTCCGGTCGGTGAGGCGGAAGATGCCGCCGTCAATTTCATAGAGGGCAACGAGCCCTGTCTCCACCGCCAGCTTTCCGAGCTTTACCGTGTCCTTCGGGTCAAACCCCCAGCCGTTGGGACAGGGGACGTTCATGTGCAGGTAGCGCAACCCTTTGATGCCGCGCGCCTTCACCATCTTGTCGTAGACGTCGGTGGGGTAGACGGCGGAGGTTGACGCGATGTAGGGGATGCCGTGAGCTTCCATGATGCGCGGCAGGTCCTTCGGGTTCTCCTTCTTGCCGCGGCTCGTCGTGGTGGTCCGTGCTCCGTGCGGCGTGAGGCCGGATCGCTGCGTCCCCGTGTTCATGTACGCTTCGTTGTCGTAGCACATATAGATGAAGTCGTCGTTGCGCTCGGCAGCGCCGGAGAGCGCCTGGATGCCGATGTCGCCGGTGCCGCCGTCCCCCGCCATCGCCAGAACGGTCATCTCGTCGGCCCGTCCCTGGGCGCGCAGTCCTGCCACGACTCCAGCCGCTGCTGCAGCGGTGCTCGGGAAGGAGACGTTGATCCACGGTATGCGCATGGAAGAGACCGGGTACATCCCCCCCAGCACGGTGAGGCAACTTGCAGGATTCACCAGCACCATTTTTCCATCCAGCGCCTTCGTAATGGAGCGCAGTCCAATCCCTATGGCGCACCCGGCGCAGGCGCGGTTGCCGGGGAGCATGTATTCGGTGGTAGGTAGGTCGAGGATCTTCGTGGACATACTCATTACTCCCTGACGCCGCACATCGTCTTTCCGTCGGCGGCGACATCCTGCAGGTTGACCCACACCGTCCGACGCTGGCTCATCCCCGCTTCGGCGTCGCTGATGGCGGCTCTGGCCTCTTCGGCGAGCTGGGCGGCGGTCACATCGCGCCCCCCGAGGCCGGTGATGGTGCCAAAGACGGTCGGCATCTTTTCCCGTCCTGAGAGGGCGGCGCGCAGGTCGGTGCAGATCGGCCCTCCATAGCCGTAGCTGAGCGCCTTGTCGAACACGATCGCCAGCGTGCGACCCACCAGCTTCCCGCACAGGTGCTCAACGGGAAAGGGACGATAGGCGCGGATCCCGAGCACGCCGGCCCGGATCCCCTCGCCCCGCAGCTCGTCCGCCGCCAGGGTGAGCTCCATACCCAGCGACCCTGCCGCCACCAGCACCACCTCGGCATCCTCCAGCCGATGCTCCCAGGTGAGCCCCCCCCAACTCCGTCTGAAAACGTCGGCAAACTCTGCATCGACCGCGGGAATGACATCCAGCGCCTCGGCCAGCGCCTGCTGGTGGGCGTGGCGTATTTCCATGTAGCCGCCGTGCAGTACACCGCTGGCGTCGCGGCGCGGATCCGCCAGCGTCACCGGTCCGATGTTGCGCGGGTCGTTCAGGTCGACGATCTGCAGCCCCGCCGGACGGGGGGGGAGGAAGGCATCCGCCTCCTCCGCGCTCGGAACGTGCACAGGCATGACGGTATGCGACAGAAGGAAGCCGTCGTAGCACACCATCACCGGGAGGCTGAGCTCCTCGGCTATGCGGAAAGCCTGCAGGAAGGTGTCGAGGATCTCCTGGTTGTCGCGGCAGTAGAGCTGGATCCACCCGGAGTCGCGCACCGACATGGAGTCCTGCTGGTCGTTCAGCACGTTCCACGGCGCCGCCAGCGACCTGTTCACGCACCCCATCACCACGGGAAGGCGTGCCCCGGCCGTCCACCAGACCTGCTCGGTCATATAGGCGAGGCCGTTGGAGCTGGTGGCGGTGAAGGTGCGCGCGCCGACCGTGGAGGCGGCGAGGCAGACGGTGAGGGCGGAATGCTCCGACTCCACCGTCACGAACTCGGCAGCGAGCTCCCCCGACTCGACCCACCTGGAGAGCGTCTCCACAACGGAAGACTGCGGGGTTATGGGGTACGCTGCCACCACCTGTACGCGGGCAAGCTTTGCAGCGGTGGCGGCGGCTTCATTGCCGGTGATTACGACGGTACTGGACATGGACTTCTCTCCTGAAACTCCTGGTGCTTCTCCCGTGCGCGGCTTTCCGTGGGGGCAGCCGCCGCCTTTCAGCGATGGCGGGACTCCGGCTCCATCGCTATGGCGCCCGCCGGGCAGACCTGGGAACAGATGCCGCACCCCTTGCAGTAGTCGAGGTCGATCGAGGGGGGCGCCCCCTGGGCGATGCAGGCGTCGGGGCAGTACACCCAGCAGATCTGGCAGGCGATCTTTCCCTGCTTCACCGCGAGACACCCTTTCTCCCCGATGACCGGCCGGCTGCTGCGCCAGTCTCCGGTGTGCCCCCCCTCGCCTATGCTCGGCGTCGACTGCGCTATTTCGCAATGCCTGCTCATGGGAGCTCCCCTCCTTCCGTGCGGTCGTACGCTATCTGCGCAGCCTCGATGTTTTTCGCCGCGGCCGCGCCGGAGAAGGCGTCGGAGATGGCCTCCCGGATGCTTTCCATGCTGATGAGCCCAGTCGCCTTTGCGATCGACCCGAGGATGGCGGTATTGACCATCGGCTCCCCGCCGACGATGAGTCCCACCGCCTCGGCGGCGCCGGTCACGTCGGCGGCAACCACCCGCACACCTTCAGGCAGTCCCAGTTCCCCCTTCGATCGGGCGGTGTTGACGATGACCACGCCGTTTGGCCGCAGACCGGCGGTGGCGTTGGCGACGCGAAGGAGCGACTCGTCCAAAACTACCACGACGCTCGGCTCCACCACCTGCGAGTACATGCGGATCGGTGCGTTGTCGAAGCGGGTCGACGCAGTGATCGGAGCTCCGCGCCGTTCCGCCCCGAAGGTAGGTGCGGCGGTGACTCCGGCAAACCCGCTGCGGTAGGCCGCGGCGGCAAGTATCTTCGAGCTGGTGACGGCACCCTGCCCGCCACGCCCGTGCCAGCGTATCTCGTGCATATCAAGCCTCTGTGCTGTTAATGAGCACCTTCCACTGCCGGCGCTGCGCCATTTCGTATACAACATCCATGAGATCAGGTCAATGGGATAGTGCCAACTGCCGCACTCTCTCCCTCTGCGGCCTCGCTGGCAAAAACCTTCACATCGGCGACCCCGAGAGAGTCCGCCGCCATCTGGCGCAACTTGTACTTCTGGATCTTGTTGGAGGCGGTCATGGGGAATTCCTCCACGAACCAGACGTGCTTCGGGCACTTGTAGCGCGCGATGCGGCTCTGGGCGAATTCCCGCACATCCTCCTCGGTGATGTCGCTGCCGGCGGCGCGCATCACAAAGGCGCCGACCACCTCGCCGTATTTCTGATCCGGCACGCCGACGATCTGCACGTCCTTCACCCCGGGCATGGTGTAGAGGAACTCCTCGATCTCCCGTGGGTAGATGTTTTCGCCGCCGCGGATGATCATGTCCTTCAGGCGCCCGGTGACCCGGTAGTAGCCGTCCTCGTCCACCGTCCCCAAATCGCCGGAGTGGAGCCAGCCGTCGCGGTCGATGGCGGCGGCGGTCTGCTCCGGCATCTTGTAGTACCCCTTCATCACGTTGTAGCCGCGGCACAGAAACTCGCCGGGCACTCCCGGCGGGCAGTCCTCTCCCGTTTCCGGATCGACCACCCGCACCTCGATCTCCGGCATTGCGGTGCCGATCGTCTCGCAGCGCCGCTCCACCGTGTCGTCGGTGGAGGTCTGGATGAAGACGGGGCTTGCCTCGGTGAGACCGTAGGCGATGGTGATCTCGGAGGCGTGCATCCTGCTCATTACCTGCTTCATCGTCTCGATCGGGCAGGGGGAACCGGCCATGATACCGGTGCGCAGCGAACTCGTGTCGAAGAGGGAGAACATGGGGTGGGTGAGCTCCGCGATGAACATGGTCGGCACGCCGTAGATCGCGGTGCACTTCTCCTTCTGGACAGCGGCGAGCGCCAGAAGCGGGTCGAAGCTCTCCAGCATGACGAGTGTGCTGCCGTGGGTCAGCACCGCCATCACGCCGAGCACGCACCCGAAGCAGTGGAAAAGGGGGACCGGCAGGCAGAGGCGGTCCATCTTGGTGAATTTCTGGCGCTCCCCGATGTAGTAGCCGTTGTTCAGGATGTTGCGGCTGGAGAGCATGACCCCTTTTGGGAATCCGGTCGTCCCGGAGGTGTACTGCATGTTGATGACGTCGTCCGCCGAGAGCCCCTCGCGGGCGGCTGCATAGTCGGCGTCGCTGTAGTGCTCGCCGAGGAGGAGCAACTCCGGAACCGTGTAGAAGCCGCGGTGCTTCTCCGCACCCATGTAGATCAGCTTTTTCAGGAAGGGGAAGCGCTCCGAATCGAGGTGCCCCCTCTGCTGCGTGGCGGCCTCGGGCACGAGCCCCCGCACGATGCTCACGTAGTCCACGTCGCGGAAGCTGTCTATGATGCACAGCGCCTTCATGTCCGACTGGGTGAGGACGTAGGCGAGCTCGTGGCTCTTGTACACCGGGTTCACGGTCACAAAGACGACACCGATCTTTGCGGTCGCGAACATGAAGGTGAGCCAGTCCGGCACGTTGCGGGCCCACATCCCCAGGTGGTCCCCCTTCTTGAGACCGAGGGCGAGGAGCCCCTTCGCCAGGGCATCGACGCGCCTGTTGAATTCCCCCCAGGTCCAGCGCAGGTCACGGTCGGGGTAGACGATGAATTCATGCTCCGGCTGGGAGGCCACGACGGTGTCGAAATACTGGCCGATGGTGAGGTCGGTAAAGGGTCCGCTGATCTTTTCTTTCACCGCACCCTCCTAAAACGGCGCGAATACGACCGCGAGTATGCGGGCGGGGTCGCCGCCGCGGCTGCGCACCTGGTGCGGCACGATGGAGTCGTAGTAGATGCTGTCCCCCACCTCCAGCAGGTACAGTTCCTTGCCGTAGGCGATCTCCACCGCACCATCGAGGACGTAGATGAACTCTTCCCCCTCGTGGCTCGACAGCGGCGTCTCCCCCTCCGAGGCGGGCTTCACGGTGATGATGAACGGCTCCATGTGGCGCGAGGTCTTGTTCATCGCCAGGGAGAAGAAGTCGAGCGCCCCGGCGTTGCTGGCGATTTCCAGGGACTTTACCCGTGACACCCCGTTACTCTCGCCGGAGCGGGTGACGACCGGGCCGAGGCGGGTGTCGTCGTCCAAGAGCGTGCCGAGTCGCACACCGAGCGCGCGGGTGATCTTTATGAGGGGGGTGAGCGAGGGCGCTAGCTCCCCTCCTTCCAGTGCGGCGATGACCGTCTCGCTGCAGTCGCACCGTTCGGCCAGCTGTTCACGGGTGACGCCGAGTGCTTCTCGTATGGTGGTGAGTTTCCCTCCGATGCGGCTGACATCTGTCATAGCTGATCTTCCCTCCAGTCTCCAGTGAACGCTGCCTGTGGCCGGTCTGAAGTACAAGTCGCCACGGCGCAGAATGTATAGCAGTACTCCGTTGGCGTCAACGCAAAATGTGGACAGCTGTTAACGTAGTAAGACATATGAACTTACTCTACTGAGCCTTAACTTTTTCGATCCTGTGCGACAGCGCCGGGTGCAAATTTGTGACTGACGCAAAAACTGCAGTCGCCCGAATCGACGACGCCCTGCTATTTCACATGCAAATACAAATGTTTGCGCACACCGAACAGAGTTGGCGATAGATAGAGTTAATGAAACCATAATGTATTGAATTTGCGTCGTTTCTTTGTTACCCTCCGACAATTATTTTCCTGAAGGAGCGGTGATGGTACTGAAAGACATGAACGACATCCGGCAGGAGGCTGACTGCCTCCGGTCGGCGGCAGAAGTGGAAGAAGCACTGACACGCATGGCACAGGAGATCACCGAGGCCATGGATGGAACCGTCCCGGTCGGGTTTTGCATCATGAACGGCGGCCTGTTCATGACCGGCAGGCTGGTGGACAAGCTCCCCTTTGCGCTGGAGCTCGACTACATGCACGCCACCCGGTACGGCGCGGAAACGACCGGCGGCGCCCTCAACTGGAAGGTCCGCCCGGAACGCTCCCTGAAAGGGCGCACCGTCCTTCTCATGGACGACATCCTCGATGAAGGTGTGACGCTCGCGGAAATCATCAAGTACTGCGAGGACGAGGGAGCGGAGAAGGTGTACACCGCCGTCCTCGTGGAGAAGATGCACGACCGCAAGGCTCCCGGGGTCAAGGCCGACTTCGTGGGACTTCAGGTGGAGGACCGCTTCCTTTTCGGCTGCGGCATGGACATCGCAGGATACTGGCGCAACCTCCCGGCCCTCTACGCCATGAAGGAGCAGAAATGACCTCTCGCATCGCCTCTTATTTCCAATTCCAGCGCTACGGAACGAACTTCCGGAGGGAGATCATTGCCGGTCTCACCACCTTCCTCACCATGGCGTACATCATCATCGTCAACCCGGCCATCCTCGAAAACGCCGGCATCCCGCGCGGACCCTCCACCACTGCGACGATCATCGCTGCCGTCTTCGGCACCGTCCTCATGGCCTTTTTCGCCAACCGCCCCTTTGCCATCGCGCCATACATGAGCGAAAACGCCTTCATCGCCTTTGTGGTTGTGAAGGTCATGGGATACTCCTGGCAGACCGCTCTTGCCGCCGTCTTCTTTGCCGGTGTCGTCTTCACGCTCCTTACCCTGTTCAAGGTGCGCAGCTGGCTCGCGGAGGCTATCCCCCTTTCGCTCAAATGCGCCTTTGCCACCGGGATCGGCCTCTTTCTCACCTTTATCGGCCTGAACGAGACCGGCATCGTCACCCTCGGCGTTGCCGGCGCACCGGTGAAGCTCGGTGACCTCTCCCACCCCTCGGTGCTCCTTGCGATCTTCGGCCTTCTCTTCACTGCGGTGCTGATGTCGCGCAAGGTCCTTGGCTCCATCATGATCGGCATCGTGGTCACCACCGTCCTCTCCATCGTGCTGAAGGTGACCCCCCTTCCGACCGGGTACGTCAGCATGCCGCCGGACCTCACGCCGATCCTCTTCAAGCTCGACTTCCACGGGGCGCTGCAGCCTGCGTTCTTCCCGATCATCCTGACGATCTTCATCATGGCTTTCCTCGACACCGTCGGGACCCTCATCGGCCTCTCCATGCGCGCCGACCTCCTGGACAAGAACGGAAACCTCCCGGAGATAGAGAAACCGATGCTGGCTGACGCGCTTGCCACCGTGGTGGCGCCGCTTCTGGGGACCACCACCACCGGCGCCTACATCGAGTCGGCGGCGGGGATAGAGGAAGGTGGCCGCACCGGCTTCGCCTCCCTGGTCACTGCGGTCCTTTTCCTCCTCGCCCTCTTCCTCGCGCCGCTCTTCACCATCGTGCCGCCGCACGCTTACGGGATCGCGCTCATCATCATCGGCTCCTTCATGATCAGCCCGCTGGCAAAGATCGACTTCGACGACTTCACCGAGCTCGTCCCGGCTTTTCTCACGGTCGTGCTCATGATCTTCACCTACAACATCGGCGTCGGCATGACGGCAGGCTTCATCGCCTACCCCCTCATGAAGGCAGCTACCGGCCGCCTCGGCGAGATGAAAAACGGCATGTGGGTGCTCGCACTCCTTTCCCTTTCCTACTTCGTCTTCGGCGCCAAAGGGTAACCAAGATGTAGCAGCAAGAAGGGGTTGACGCAGAGATGTGTTCAACCCCTTCTTGCTCCCCCCCTGCCGTCAGAAAGTTTCGGCACATTAAACTCCCACCAATCTCCCCCCTCGCACCACTCCACACAAGCCAAAGAAATACCAGAAAAACCGGGCACTCCCACTGTTTTTATTGATTTTGATCCAACTAAACTGTATAAGACACTGTCTCTATTCCGATTGCGCTGGCCCCTTTCTCTATTCACAAGCGTTTATCCGGTAAAGCCCCTGTAACAATTGAATTAGCTACACTTCATTCTGGAGTAGCCGATTCGCCTTGTCCGAAAAGTACCAGGATCTGAGGCAGACGCTATTTCTGCATATTCACACCTCTTTTGCCGATATTGCAGCCACGATGGTAGATGTTTTGAAGTAAGACATTAGCAACATTCATTACAAAGAGAAAATGAGGGTTACATGAAGGATCTGTTCTTCCACTGCGCAAAAGTCATCAGGAGCCGGAGTATCACGGTAGGAAAAGCGTCCGCCGCGGTCGCCATTGCTGCATCACTGTCTCTGCCGGCCCTGGCTCTCGCCCAGGATGGCGCTACCCCCCCCGCAGAACCGACTTCCGTCCTGGAAATGTTCACCAAAGGGAAGATCTTCGGCAACGCGAAGACCATCTACTTCTCGTCGCGCAACAACTACTTCTCCGGCTTTGACCAGGACACCGTGAGCATCGGCGGCAACGTCTTCTACAAGACCGCCAGGTATCACGGCTTCTCCCTTGGGCTGAGCGGCTTTTGGCAGCAGGGGATCGCGCACAACAACAATCTCGCCAAGGTGGACAGCTACCTGCACCCCAATCTGCTGGGGCTCGGCGAAGCATACGGGCAGTGGGAGAACGAAAGGTTCCGGATCACCGTCGGAAACCAGCAGCTCGAGGTTCCGTTCGCCAACAGCAACGACTGGCGCATGGTGCCCCCCCTCTACCAGGGGGTGACAGCCCGGTACGGCGACAGCAACAACTCCATCACCGCCTTCGGCATCAACCGCTTCAAGTCGTACATCGACAACTCCTTTACGAGGCAGACGACCTACAACCAGAAGATCGACCCGTTCGGCACCATCGGGACCGAGGCCACGGACGGATTCTGGGGGGTGGGGGGAGCCCGCACCGCCGACCTCGATTCCGTCGTGCTGAAGGGGCAGGCGTGGTTCGTCGATTATCTCGACTACGCGCGTATGACCTATCTCGAGGGGCAGGTCTCCGCGAAGGAAGGGATTGTGAAGCCGTTTGCCGCGTTCCAGTTCATGCACGAGGACGGTGACGGCAAGGAACTCCTGGGGAAGGTGCAGAGCGAGGTGTACGGCCTGCAGCTCGGCGTGAAGCGCAATTCCATCACCGCATCGGTTGGCTATGACTACATCACGCCGCATTCCGACTCTTACCTGAACGGCTCGCTGGTCACCCCGTACGCGCACAATGTGTCGTCCGGCCCCTTCTTCGCGCAGCCGTACCTCTCCAGCACGCAGGACCTGGGTGCGGGAAGCGCCTACGCTATCGACATCAGCGGCGCGGCGCGCGAGAACCTCTTCGTCGGAGGGCGCTACTCCTTCATGGATCTGAAGCCGTCCGCGTCGGCCAAGAGCTGGAACCAGTCCGAGTACCTGGTCTATGCGATTTACGACTTCGGCGGGAAACTGAAAGGATTCAGCATCAGCGACTTCATGGCTCTCCAGACCTCGCCTGTGTACGACAACCCGTTCTGGCAGAATCGCTTGACGCTGCAGTACAATTTCTAACTTCCGAGTTTCAGGGAGAGGTGGCAGGAATCCCCTCCCCCCTTGCGGGGGAGGGACAGGGTGGGGGGGAAGGTGCCACCATTTCAGCCTATGGCAGCTTCACCCACCCCCTGCCCCCCTCCCGTCAAGGGAGGGGGCACCTCAAGCAGAATCCGACAGCACGAAACAGAAAAGCCGTCCCTTTGGGGGCGGCTTTTTTCGTTTCTGCTTGCAGCAGCGCGTGCGGATGGCCGGATGGTTACACGACGGCCTTCACTTTTTTCGGTCTCTTCGGTGCAGCTACCGCCAGCGGGATGGAAGTATCGGTGGGCGGGTGATAGAGGGAATTGTCTGCAGCTTCCAGCTTGAAGAAGTGGGAAGAAATAATCTTCCTGACGCTGCCGTCGTTGAACTGGATCACGGCTCTGAGATCGTTTACCTCGATGACTTTGCCAACGCCCCACTCTTTCGCGACGGTGTGACTGATTACGCTACCCCGCTTGATGATCATGCGCTCTCTCCCTTTCTGTTGGATTTGATGCAACCCGGCTTCTCGTGCTCAATTGGCAAACGCTGCCGATCCCGGAGAGCCAGAAGCATCAGTCAACGATCAATCGACCTGTACCTAAACATTTCTGCGGAGAGATCAGGGATCCTCTCCAGCGCGCTTCGCTCCAGGAGCGGCGGTTTATCGATCAGAGAGACTGAAGGGTGAGCGCCTTTTCCGGACGCCGGCCACAAAAAAGCCCCGGATCTCTCCGGGGCCTTCTGCGTGAATCAAGGGGTCGCCCTTAGATCCTTTTCACGTTCGCAGCCTGGAGGCCCTTCGGCCCCTTGACCACATCGAACGTTACCTTATCGCCTTCAGCAAGGGACTTGAACCCGTCACCGGTGATGGCGGAAAAGTGGCAAAAAACGTCCTCGCCATTCTCCTGCTCAAGAAATCCAAAACCCTTGCTGTCGTTAAACCATTTTACCGTTCCATTTGCCATGTACTTTCTTTCTCCAATTGGTGCTGCTCTAGGTTTTATGCCGTAACTGCTACGGACTATCTAACCGTAACAGGTTACTGCACATAACGCAAGCCAATTGCTAATCTTTTTCCAGATCCCGGTTCCGGAGGAGTTATTCCTGCCCAAAATGCCTCACAATTTCCCTGCGCAGTGATAGAGTTTGTCCGGGGATAACTTCAATGGAAGCGCATGGTTAAATCAGAAATGTTCTGAGCAGAATCCATTTTTTATAGTCCCCCTTGCTTTTATTCATAACACGGTGCATCCTCTGTAAACCGTTTCGTCGGTGAGCATTTTCTGGCGGCAGCCGGATGGAGGAGATACAAACTGCGCAACGACCGAAAATAAGGGAGGCTGCAGATATGGCAAAGGTGAATTACAAATTCCAGAAGCGTCAAAAAGAGCTGGAGCGCCAGAAGAAAAAAGAGGAAAAACAGTTGCGCAAACAGGAGACGAGTGACCTTTCCGGCGCAGATGCTGCCGAAATGGAGGTGAGCGCCGAGGAACCAGTCCCCTAGCGGTCCCGACAGCAACACCGGCTTATGGGGAGAGCTGCACAAGTGCTAACCTGTAATAGTTGAGAAGGCCGCAATCGCGCGGCCTTTCGCATTTCATAGGCCAGCTCCCCGATTCCTATCTAAAGCTCTTCGGGCTCCGCTCCAAGGCGATGCACTGACGCATCTGCAGGTCACAAGGGATCATCAGAGGGCCAGGCACTTTAGCCTGGCCTTTTCTTTTGCCCGCTAACGCCCTCAATTTTCTCTTCAACAGAAACCTCCCCTTTGCCGATAAGTCGCACTACCAGAAGAGCCGCCTTCAATGGCTGCGCTATCTGCATCTCGAAGTTCACATCCAGTTGAACTTCGATGGAGGGACGTTTGGACGGCCAGGCAAAACATTCAGTTCTCGTTGCGGACGACAACATACTGATCCGCAATATCGTGGTCGACATGTTGAAGACGATGGGTTTCGAGGTGTGCGAAGCGGAGGATGGGGCGCAGGCCCTCGAGGCGTACCAGTCAAAACGGTTTCACATCGTCGTCACAGACTGGGTGATGCCCAGGATGACGGGACTGGAGCTCTGCCAGGCGATCCGCGCCGACAGCAGCGCCCGGCCTCATCTCGGCTACACCTACATCATCATGCTTACCTCCCAGGACAGCAAGAACGACACGATCACCGCTCTCGACGCCGGGGCCGACGAATACCTCACAAAGCCGGTCCACAAGCCCGAACTGCAGGCGAGGATCAGGACCGCCATGCGCATCATCGAGCTCGAGGCGATCAGGGAGGCGCACCTCCAGCAGGTCTACGCAGCGTCCCTCGTGGATGTGCTCACCGGTGTCCACAACCGCAAGTTCATGGAGGAGCGGCTCCCCCTGGAGATCAAGCGGACGAACAGGTACCAGCGCCCGCTCTCCGTCATGCTGATCGGCTTCAACGGGATCGACAAGTTCCGCAAAGACAACGGTATCTTCGCCACAGAAAAGCTGCTCCAGGCGACAGCCGCCCTTTTGAAGGAGTCTGTCCGCCAGGAGGTTGACTGGGTGGCGCGCTGGAACGAGTACCACTTTCTGGTGCTCCTCCCGGAAACCGAGGTGAACGACGCCTGCACCGTCGCGAAGCGGCTGAAAGTCCGCATGAACCAGATAGCGATCGAGGTGAAAGACACCACCGTGAAGGCATCCCCCCTCTACGGGATCGTCGGCTTTGTGGGAGACAAGACGAAGAAGGACATACCGCTCGAGCGGCTGCTGGAGTTCGCCCAGCAGGCGCTGGAAAAGGCGGACCCCGCCACCCAGATCGGCGGCATAAAGCTCGGGTGAAAGCGGCAACACCATGAGTTCACGATAATGCTGACGTCTTTGTGCGGTTGTTATACCCTAGAGAAGTGATGCTGCGCAGGGTGGATCCGTGCTGCATCGGCCACGGCATGGGGCTGTGGAGCGATTGGGGAAATAACCGTGAGCAAGACGGTTTTCGTACTCGGCGCAGGCTTTTCCGCTCCCGCGGGAATGCCGCTGCAATCGGAGATCATGTTCGATGTGCTGAGATCCTACTCCCAGCCGGTGCAGGAGACGACGCGCCGCATCTACGCCATCCTTTTCAACATCGTCGATCCGGAAGCGATGCGGACGGTGCCCCTCGAAGACGTCTTCACCATGCTCGACCGCGCCAACCACTACGGCGAGGTCATCCCCGGCTTTGGCCACCGGGAAATCCGCGACTCCCTGGTGGCGCTGGTCCAGGCGATCACCGACGACTTCCAGAAAAAACTTCTGAAGTGCGACCTCAGCCGTTACCGCCCTTTTTTCGAGGCGCTGGTGCGGTGCAGAAAGGGGGACGGGAGCGTAAGGGCACAGCAGGACGACCCATTTTCCCTCGTCTCCTTCAACTGGGATACGATACCGGACCACCTGATCATGCAGGCGAGCGACGAGGAGAGCGGCATCGACTACACCTGTTATGACTACGACATCGAAGAGGACACCAACCACACCCCGTCGATCCTGCGCAAGGCGAAGGGGCTTTTCAACATCAAGCTCCTGAAGCCCCACGGTTCCCTCAACTGGGCCAAGTGCCCGAGCTGCAACCGCATCTTCTCCAAGAACTGCACCGACTGCATCCCCATCCTCTTCCCCCAGGAGTACAAGTGCCGGTTCTGCACAAAGGTCGATCTCGAGAACGTGATGATCACTCCGACCTTCGTGAAGGACATCGGGCAGACCCACCTGAAGCTCGTCTGGCACAACATCCAGCGCGACCTCCAGGAGGCGAAGCGCATCGTCTTTCTCGGCTACTCACTCCCCCTCGCTGACTTCGAGTTCCGCTATACCCTTTTAAAGGCGGTGATTAGCAATAGCAAAGTCGCGCTCAGGGTGGTACTCTTCCCCCCCGACTCCGAAATTCAGAACGAAAGGCAGCGCGTGGAGCGGGAGCAGACCGAAGAGCGCTTCCGCAACTTCTTCGGCCAGCGCGACGTGGAGATCAAGTACCTGAACGTCATCGACTTCATGTCCGACGACTACCTGGTCTGGTGCTGGTGATGCTGCCTTACAGGATGTGCCGATGAATCTCCGCTACGGGCTGGAGGACCGCCTCTCCGCCGGCAAATCGACCATATATGCAGTTCAGTGGATCGCGGTATCGCTCCCCTTCGTCATTATCGCGGGAACGCTTGCCGCAGGGCACCACTTTTCCGACCCGGGGCTGCGCACCCTTTACCTGCAGAAGGCCACCTTCGTCACTGCCCTCATGCTCCTCGCCCAGGCGTTCATCGGGCACCGCCTGACACTGATCTCGGGATCGGCGACCGCGCTACTCCTCGGCATCGTCGGCAGCGGCGCGAACCCCGACGCGACCTACACCGCCATGGGGCTCTGCGGAGTCCTCCTGGCCCTGGTATCCGCCGCCGGTCTCTTCGGGTGGATCCGCACGGTCTTCACCGCACGCGTCACCGCCACCGTCCTTCTCCTGATCGCCTTCACCATGACGCCGATCATCGTCCGGCTTATTACGGCCGGCGCAACGGACGGTGCTCCTGACCGGCTCCTCTTCGCCGCCTTTTTCACCGCCACCCTTTTTGTCGCCCACCGCTTTCTTTCAGCCGCCGGTCGCTCCCTTCTGATCGTCGCCGGCATGGCGGCCGGAAGCTTCCTCTACTACGGGATCTTCGGCGGAAGCCCAAGCCTCGGGAGCTACGCCCCCGTTGCCTCATTTTTCAGCGGGTTCACCTCCCCCGTCTTCGACGCGGGCACTGTCCTTTCCTTTCTCTTCTGCTTTCTCGCCCTCGCCCTCAATGAAATAGGATCGATTCAGGCGGTTGCACCGTTCCTGCAACCGGACGGCATGGAGCGGCGCGTGCAGAGAGGTATGACGGTAGCGGGAATGGTGAACGCCGTCGCGGGCTTTCTTGGGGTCATCGGACCGATCGACTTCTCCGTCAGCCCGGGAGTGATCGCCGCCACCGGATGCGGCTCGCGCTACCCGCTGATCCCGGCGGCGCTGATCCTCGTCGCGGCATCATTCTCGCCGCTCCTCCTGGGGCTCGCCGGGGCGATCCCGCCGACCGTCATCGCCAGCATCCTGATCTACACCCTCGCAGGACAGGCCGCCGCGGGATTCGGCCTCGCCTTTGTGGGCGGCAGGTTCACCTTTGAGGACGGGCTGGTCGTCGCGCTTCCCCTGCTGGCGGGAACCGTGGTGGCGCACCTGCCCCCTTCCGTCGTGGCGGCCTTCCCTCCACTTTTTCGCTCCGTCGCCGGGAACGGCTTCGTAGTCGGGGTGGTGGCAGCTCTCCTCCTCGACCAGCTCTTCCGGATCGGCCGGAAATAAGGGATAGCAGACTCGAGGGACAGAGTGGGGATGAGGTAGCCTCCCAATGTGGGCCGGGATAAGCCGCCAGGCGTTCCCGGCAGTCCACGCTGCGTACCAGCGAATGCCGGAAACGCTACGCTTATTCCGGCCTACAAATGGCACCGCCTCACCCTGACGTCTCCTTCTGTACAAGGGACAGTGCGGATACGGTAGCAGAAAGCCCCTTCTTCCGAAGAGGCTTTCTTGTCTTTCGTCCTGCAGGAAGCTTGGCGGCTACTTCACGTGGGGCTTGTTCAGGAGGTCATGCAAGCGGTGGGGGTAGCATTCCGTGCAGAGATACACTGGCCGGTGCGTGTCATTTAGAATCGCGTGCAGATGCCTCTTTACTTCAATGGCCTCCGAATCGTGAAGTTCCGGATGCAGGGTGGAATCGAGGCTGCGAATCTTCGTTAGCTTTACAAAGCTGATCCGGCAGTTGTCAGCCTCCGCCTTCTTTTTCCCGCAAGAACAATCAGGACTCGTGCACTCGCAGCCGGGAGGAGCCGGTTCCTTCCGGGCGACGAACACGGTCTGCCATGAACGAGAGCCCAGCGTAAACTCTGCCATCAGTTGCGTCTCGACACTTTCCATATGATCTCCTTCCTGTTGGTAAACTTCATGTCTCGTAATAGTTTAAGCGGGTTTTCTGAGGATTCCACCGTTTCAGGGGGGTTGGTCGTACTTTGAAGTCTTCGGCCACTTTTACCTCGTCGGGGAAATCTTATCGGATCTTTTTTGGGTTGATACCTCCCTCCGACTCGATACCCTTTACTAACAAGTTGCGGTTTTTCAGCATCTTATTCTGTCTGAAGCCGCCGCTGCGGACACCAGCATGTTTTGAAACCATGGAGGGCATGACGGAGGATATGGAGTTGAGCCATGAAGACAAGAGATGCGTGGGGTGCGGAATGCAGGTAGATCGGGCTGAAAACAGCATTCATTGTCCACAGTGCGACAGGGACTTCTGTGATGCCTGCTACGTTATCGACAACACCCCTGCGGGATGCGAAAACCATCTCCCGGTAATGGCAGACCGAAAAGGGAGAGCGGGAGAAAATGTGCCCCCAAATGAACGAGGGTAACAGCAGGAGGGTCTATAGATGGAGGATTTCCCATGGATAACATGTTGCTACTGCATCAGCAAAAGAAGATCCGGGACCTCGCCGAAAAGGTAATCCAGGCGCAACGCGAAGCCGACGAATGGCGAGAAAGAGCAGAAGCTATCCATCAGGAGTATATGGAACTAAGCGAGCAGATTAGGCGTGGTGAGTTTGTGAAAGCAAAAAAATGAGGGTGATCAAGTAGTGCATGATTCATTTCATTAGGTGAATGTTGAGCAGGCGGGACCTCACGATCAAGGCCCGCTTTAAATATGAGTCACCGCGGTGATGGGTTGAAAAGGGAGAAACAGGCGGCTGTTTTTCCCTTTTCTTTTATTCTGAAGACATTTCGCCTCCCCTCGCACCCTTCTCTGGAGGCTTTTTAGTTTGCACTTTTGCAGAGTGCGCGACAAACTATCGGCTGAGACAGTTCTTTTCCAGCACAACCGTTCTTGATCCGTCACAGACGAAGGCACCGCCATGCACGATCGTTATGACACATCTACGCTGCCGGAAGACCAGTACGAAGAAGGATCAAACTTCAAGGTGCTGCGCAACCTCCTCGGCATAAAGCACCCGGACGACATGGGAATTGCGGAGACGGCCGCGCTCTGGCGCGTGCAGGAACAACTGATCGGCGAGGTGGTGGTGGGACATTCCTTCACGGAGAGGGACATACAAACCATTCACCGGCAGTGGCTCGGAGGTATCTATCCGTGGGCTGGAGTGTACCGGCAGGTCAACATGAGCAAGGGAAACTTCCAGTTCGCCATGGCACACGCCATTCCGGCCCTCATGGCGGAATTTGAGCGGACGCAGTTGCGAGTGTACACCCCCTGTGTGTTCAACGATGCTGACGCAGTGACCGATGCGCTGGCCGAAGTGCATGTGGAACTGATGCTGATTCACCCCTTCCGTGAAGGGAACGGCCGACTGGGGCGCCTGCTCGCCACCCTGATGGCGTTGCAGGCGGGACTGCCGCTGCTCGATTTCGGCGAACTCGACAGCCTTCGGGAGGAGTACTTTGCGGCGGTGCGGGAGGGGCTGGACAGGAATTACGTCCCGATGAAACAGCTCTTCGAGATAGTCATCGACTCTTCTTTGTAGGGGCAGGCTTGTCAGGGGGGGGCGCAGCGTCCTTCTTCTTTTCGGCGACAAAATGCCCGGTATCGGCATCGCGTTTCACGCGAATCCCCTCGATGGCGGAGGAGGACTCGACATTTCGTGCCAGCGCTTTGCTGCGCTTTGACGCGTCCTTCAGGTGCGGGTTGCTTTCTAGGAGTGACTTTTTCATAGGCGAACTATACTACAGCGTATTTCCCTCACAAAGCTACAAATGCGCCTCGACTCACGATTTTTACCCGCCTCGCTTCACCCTCCCAACGATCTCCTCAACTGCCGAGGCGATGTTCCTGGCAAGAATGAAGTCCCCGCCTATCCGTCGTTCATCCCCTTCGCGGTATTTTCCGGTTTGAACCAGCGCCCCCTGCACCCCCGCGGCAAGAGCGGCAGCGATGTCAGTCTCCGCGTCGTCCCCTACCATGATGCAGTCTGAAGGCTCCACACCCACTTCCGCAGCGGCTTCCAGGAAGAAATCAGGAGAGGGTTTTCCAAGGACAACTGCGGTCGTCTCCGCTGCATACTCCAGTGCGGCGACGAAAGGGCCGACGTCAAGCTCCAGCCCCCCGCCCCCTTCAAAGTAGCGGGTGCGGCCGGCGGCCAGGAGCCTGGCACCGCCTTTGAGGAGCCGGAAGGCGGTATTCATGTTGCGAAAGCTGAACCCCTCCTCGGCGTCTCCTACGACGACGGCATCGGGGTTGTCACAGCAGAGTCCATCGTACTCCGGAAGGAGGTGTTGGTGAACCAGAAGGTACGGGCGCAGCCGGTGCTCCTCGAGGTAGCGGCGCACCGCAAGCGGGGCGGTGAAAATTTCTTCGGCCGCGATGTCGAAGCCGATCCGGCGCAGGTCTTCATGCAGAGCCGCTCTCGTCCTGCGGGAAGTATTGGTCACAAAGCGCAGAGGCAGGCCGGACGCCGCCAGGGCGCGCACCGCGGAAATGGCACCGGGAAGCGGCGCGTCCCCCACATGAATGGTGCCGGCAAGATCGAGCAGAATGCCCTTGATCATCCCCTCTCCCCCTCTTTAAGACCCCTATCTACTAAGTGTAAGCCATTCAAGGGTGGGAAGGGAGAGATCGTTTTAGGCAGGGGGAGTTAACACTTTGAGTAGAGGGCGGCTGGCGCCGCTTCGAATGTTTAACTAGAGGATTGGCCGGAGGGACGTGATTAGGCCATCCCAAGTACCCACATGAGCCCCACAGCAACGAAAACGGCCGGAAGCATGTTGCCGACCGGCAGGCGTTTGTACCCCATGAGATCGAGTCCGATGGCCGCGATCAAAAGCCCCCCTACCGCATTCATTTCCACCACCACCGGATCGGTTAGGAGCACCTTTGCGGAATCGGCGGCGAGCGTTATCCCTCCCTGATAGAGAGCAACGGGAACCGCCGAAAAGAGAACGCCGACTCCCAGAGTGGAGGTGAGCGCGATGGAGGCGATGCCGTCCAGAGCTGCCTTTGCATAGAGTATCGTCGGCTCTGCGCCGAACCCGTCCTGCAACGAGCCCATGATCGCCATGGCGCCGACACAAAAGAGGAGGCTTGCGGCAACGAACCCTTCCGCGATGTTTCCCGCCCCGGAAAAGCGCCCCTGCAGCCAAAGCCCGAACGACTCGAGGCGCGCCTCGATCTGCAGGATCTCCCCCAGGATGCCGCCGACGATCAGGCTGCCGATCACGATCATTGTCTGCTGGCTTTTCAGCGCCATCTGCAGGCCGATAAGGAGCACCGCCAGTCCGAGCCCGACCATGACGGTCTGCCTCATCCTGTTAGGGACGAAGCGCCCGGCATACCTGCCGATGACGGCTCCCGCGCAGATTGCAGCGGCGTTTACGATCGTTCCTGTCAAAATCATATTTAGCTCCTGCATTTATCTCCGGGCGGGAGCCCCCGCTTCGCCTCCCGGGCGTGCAAACAGGGCACTTTAAGCCAACTCTTCCCCAGGGACAAGTCAGAAATGCTTCTCGCTGCCGCGCTGGTGGCGCCTCGCTGGAGCACAGGCTTCCCAGCCTGTAGCCGCGGTGCCGGCCGCGCGGTCTGTGGCGGCTGCGCCGCCATGGCAGGCAAGATGCCTACGCTCCAGCGCGTGGACACCCGCATCTCTGTAGCGATCTTCCCCGGGATTCCCGGATCAACCTCGAAGGGAGCAAAAGACAAACGGAAGGAGTGAAACGGGCGGGGCACTGGGTCAGCCCGCCGGCAGGTACCGCGCGCTAAACCAGCGTCGCCAGCTGATCCCGGTACTTCTCCATCTGTTTTCGGACATCCGTAGCCGGCAGTGCGGCGACAGCGTCCTCTATGTCTCGCAGCGTTGTGCCGAGCTTCCATGCAGAGGCCCCTTCCCGCGCCACGTCGCGCACCAGACGGCTCACCTCCTTTACATCGCCACTACGGAAGGCAGCGCCAAGGAGGGTCGGGCGAGCCCACTCGTCCTCTTCCCCCTTGTCCATCTTCACCTCGGTCGCGAGCACCGTCAGCCGGTCGAAAAACGCAGCCTCCTCCTCGTCACCGGGGCCACTCCGCGCCCGCAAGAGTCCCGGGAGGTTGCAAACGCAGTAGTACTCATTGAGGTCGAGGCACATTCCTTTCCGATAGTTTTCTATCGCCTCATCAAGATACCCCTGCTCCTTCAGGCTCGCGGTGGCATCGCCTGCGCCGGTCCTCTGGTCCCGCATCTGCCGCCACAGATTCTTGTAGCGCCCCCCCAGCAGCCCACGCCGCTCAGGGGTGTCCCCGCGCAACCTGATCAGTTCCTCCAGCCCTGCGATAGCGGCGGCGTCGTTCCCGGTCTTTGCTTCAGCCAGGAGCGTTTGCTCCTTCGTGTACCCGTCCTTTTGCACCGAATCCGGCAGCTGCTTCACGAAATCGAGCATCGCCTGCCACGAAACGCAGTCCCTCACGAGGGTGAGGAGTTCGAAAGCGACCTCCGGGATACAGAATGCGGCTCCGGTGTATTTGGCGACAAGAGCCTCGACCGCTCCCTTTCGCCCCTCTGCGGTCGGCATCAGGCGCGCTTCCCGCACGCTCGCCTGAAAGGCGCTGATAGTTTCCAGCTGCTCCCGGAAACAGCTCGCCTCGCTCTTCTCCTTGATGAGCTCGTAATACGGCGTCCTCGAGCTCCGCACCTTCGGGAGCTTCTCCTTCAGCACCTCTCTGACAGCCTGTGCTGCCTCGTCAGGAACCGCACCGTCTTTCAACGGATAGCGCACCGTGCGCATCTGGTCGACGTCGAAAAGCTGCGACGACCACTCCGCGGCGACGAGAACGCAGTCTGTTTCCTTCGCGACGTGGCGGATGCCGATTTCGTAGTAGACGTTGCCGTTTGGGAGGGACATGTCGGCGAGGACGAGGTCCGCAAACGCCAGGCGCTCCAGCATGTCCTTCACGATGACAGTCCCCGCTTCGATGTCGGCACGGACCGGGAGGTAACCGAGCTCCTCCAGCACCGGACGGAAAGCCCGGTCCCACAGGGCGTCACAATCGAGCTCCTTCGGGGCGCCTTCCGGAGCACCGGGAACCGGGCGTTTTCTAAAGGGCATAACCATGAAGGCGATGGGGCGTAGTTCAGATGCGCTCATACTTACCTCCTTTGACAACAGTGATCTCCGAGGGAATCCCTTGCAGATTAATGCATAACTATGAGCAAGTCAAAATCTCTCATTTACATCTCCTCTCCCCTTGCGGAGGTTCTTCCAAAGATGCGGGGGCCCCCGCGCTGGAACGTAGGCATCTTGCCTGCGATGGCGGTGCAGCCGCCACAGAGCGCGGCTGGCGCCGCGGCTACAGGCTGGGAAGCCTGTGCTCCAGCGCGGCGCCACTAGCGTCCCCTCCCGTAAGGACGGGGGATGACTCTGCTTTATACACATACGGGGTCATTGCCCGGCCTGGAGTTGCGGCGGCGATCCCTTTTCTCCGGCCAAGGGCACGGCAGCACTGGCAAAAGTGGAAATGTAGGATAAAAGTTAACGAGCTATTGCTGGAGGTCCCATGAATCCACATGTCTTTGTCGCCATGCCTTTCGGCAAGAAGGAAGAGATCGACTTCGACGCCGTTTACCACGACTTGATCGAGCCGGCACTGAAGGAGCGCGGATTCGAGGTGTTCCGCGCAGATCAGGAACTGCGCGCCGGCGAGATTCGGGCGGACATGTTCCAGGAGCTTCTCCTTGCCGACCTGGTGGTCGCCGACGTTTCCATCGACAACCCCAATGTGTGGTACGAGCTCGGCGTGAGGCATGCGCTCAGGTCCCGCGGCGTCATCCTCATCCAGTCAAAGCGCGAGTACCAGCCTTTCGACATCTACACCGACAGGAAACTCACCTATCACATAAAGGACGGCGCCCCCGATCCCGCCGCTCTGCAAAAGGACCGCGACGACCTGGCGCGCCACGCGGTGGAGACCTTCAACAGCTGGCACGGCCGCAAGATTAGCCCTGTATACCAGCTCCTCCCCTACCTCGAGGAGCCGGAATGGAAGAAGCTGTATGTAAAGGAGTCGGGGGAGTTCTGGGAGCAACATGAGGCGTGGGGGAGCCGGATCGAGACCGCCCGCCGCAACCGTAGGCCCGCCGACATCATGGTTCTCGCAGAGGAGGCGCCAAACCACGCCCTGATGAGGGAGGCGCGGCTGGCGGCAGGGAAGGCGCTTATCAACCTCGGCCACTTCGAGCTCGGCATCGAGCAGCTCGACAAGGGGATCGCCGCGTCACCGGAAGATGCGGAGATGCTGCGCAGCAAGGCGCTTGCCCTTGGCCGGCTGAAGAAGCACAGCGAGGCGAAGGAAATCCTGCGCTCTCTCCTGCGGGAGGACCCGTCAGACGCGGAGACACTCGCGCATCTCGGGCGGGTCGGTAAGGAGGCGTGGGTGAGCGGGTGGCGGCGGGAGGGGATCGCGCCGGCGCAGATGCTCGTGGAGGCGGCGCTGGAGGACGGCCTCCTGCGGGAGGCGATATGCACCTACTCCGCGGCGTTTCTACACGACCCCTGCCATTACTACTCCGGGATCAACGCCATCACCCTGTCCCATCTCCTCGCCCATGTAAGCGGAACGGAGAAGCCCCCGGAGCAGTGCGCTCTCATGGAGGGGGGGGTGCGCTGGGCCATCCGCAGCGCGCTGTCGCGGGAGACGGTGCAGGAGAAGGATTACTGGGCGAGGGCGAGCCTGGGCGACCTCGAGCTTCTGGCAAGCGACACCTCCGTCGTGGAGAGGGCGTACCGCGATGCGGTCGCAGTCGCCGACGGCAACTGGTTTGACATCGACTGCTCGAGGCAGCAGCTCCTTCTTCTGAAGGACCTCAATTTCCGCGCCGTGCAGGTGGAGGCGGCGCTGCGCATCTTCGAGCGCGAGATGGAGAAGCTCGTCGAGCCGTGGCGCCCGCAGAAGGTTTTCCTCTTTTCCGGCCACATGATCGATGCGCCGGGGCGGGCGGAGCCGCGCTTTCCCCCCGAAAAGGAGGAGGTGGCCAGGGGGGCGATCGCCGCAGAACTCGATCGCCTGGGCGCGATGGCGAGCGATCTCGCCATCTGCGGCGGTGCGTGCGGCGGTGACATCCTCTTTGCCGAAGAGGCGCTGAAGCGCGGGCTGAGAGTGAACGTGCGCATCCCTTTTCCAAAGGGGGAGTTCCTGGAGCGATCCGTCGCATTTGCAGGGGAGCAGTGGGTGGATCGCTTTCAGGCGCTGAAGGAGCACAAAAAGAGCAAGCTCCTGGTGCTCCCCGAGGAGCTCGGGCCGACTCCCGTCGGGGCGAACCCGTACGAGAGGAACAATCTCTGGCAACTGTACTACGCCCTCTCCTGGGGTCCGGAAAAGGTCCAGCTCATTGCTCTGTGGGACGGCAAGGCCGGAGACGGGCGCGGCGGAACGAAGCACATGTGCGACAGCGTGAGGAAGCGCTCCGGCGACGTGCACGTCATCGAGACGCGGTCGCTGTGGTAGGCCGGGGGGTGGAGTTGCTGAACTACCCCATATCATACGAGAGAGGAGGTAGTTATGGAGGGTGAACTCAACCACGCGAAGCTGACCGAAAGGATCGAGCGGAAAGGGGCGAAAAAGATTCTGGCACTCGATGGCGGAGGGATCAGGGGGATGATGAGTGTCCAGGTTCTCATCGCCATCGAGGATCTACTGCGAAAGGAGCTCCAGAAGGACGAGAGCTTCCGGCTTGCCGACTACTTCGACTTCGTCTCGGGCACCAGCACCGGAGCGATCATCGCCGCCTGCATCTCCCTCGGCATGAAGGCGCGGGACATCGAGGCCTTCTACATCAACAGCGGGAAGGAGATGTTCGACGAAGCGTTCCTCCTCGACAAGCTCCGTTACAAGTTCGAGGACGAGAAGCTCGCCAGGAAGCTGCGGGAGGTCTTCGACGGTGATGAGGGGGTGACATACCTGGGGAGCGCGAAGCTGAAGACCCTCCTCATGATGGTGATGCGCAACGCCACCACGGACTCCCCCTGGCCGATCTGCAACAATCCGAAGGCGAAGTACAACGACCTGTCGCTCCCGGACTGCAACCTGAAGCTCCCGCTCTGGCAGCTGGTGCGCGCGAGCACCGCCGCGCCGGTCTATTTCCCCCCCGAGGTCCTCACGGTAGGAGAGCACCGCTTCATCTTCGTGGACGGCGGCATCACCCCGTACAACAACCCCGCCTTCCAGACCTTCCTCATGGCCACGACGCAGCCGTACAACCTCAACTGGCAGGCGGGTGTGAAGGATATGCTGGTGGTCTCCATCGGCACCGGGACGAGCCCGGGAGAAAACGAGAAGCTGAAGCCATCGGACATGAACGTCCTGTACAACGCCGGCAGCATCCCCTCCGCCCTCATGTTCGCGGCGTTGAACGAGCAGGACTTCCTCTGTCGTGTCTTCGGTGACTGCGTCTGCGGCGATCCCCTCGATTCTGAAGTCGGCGACATGATGGACATGAGAGGCCCGGGTCCGAAACTCTTTACCTACGCCCGCTACAACGCCGAACTTACCCGCAATGGCCTGGACAAGCTCGGGCTTCCCAACATCAAGCCGAAGGACGTGCAAAAGCTCGACTCCGTCGACCACATCGCCGACCTGCAGCAGGTAGGACAGGCCGTGGCGAAACAAAAGGTGAAGAGGGAGCACTTCGAACGCTTCCTGTAGGCGCAGGGCACCGGGGGGAAGTCGCACTATGGCAGCATCAGAAGCCGCTTCAGCAGGAGGCGGCTTCTGCTTTTTCCGCCATGCGCCGCACTCCTTTGCAAGAAGTTACTTTTTAGTCAGGGTGGGGATGGTATGAGGCATGCAGACAGCGTCCACGTAGGCCGGGATAAGCCGCAGGCGTTCCCGGCAGTCCACCACAGACGCAGCGAGGCGGAGCGATTGCCGGCAACGCTACCGCTTATTCCGCCCCACGAGACATGGCAGTGTACGCCCCCCCCCACCCCCCTGCACACTCGCTAAAGTCTCCTTTCCCTCTTCTCATAATTAGATAAAATTGACCGTTGGGTGCGCGGAGGGCGGTGCTTATTCTTGCGTAAGAGGAGGCGTCATGACTCAACAGAAGAGGTTTCTCAAAGGGAAGCTGTACGAGCTTAGCCTCTCCGAGCTGCGCGTCGACAAAAACCAGCCGCGGAAGTACATCGACGAAGAGGCGCTCCAGGAGCTGAAGACGTCGATAGAAAAGCATGGAGTCCTGCAACCGGTTCTTGTGCGTCGCGCCGCGGAAGGAGGTTTTGTGCTCGTCTCGGGGGAGAGGCGGTTCCAGGCTGCGCTGAAGGCGGGGCTCACCACCATTCCCGCCATCATCACCGACGGTGACCCGGCTGAAGTGGCGATAGTCGAGAATCTGCTGCGCGAGGATCTAACCGCTGTTGAGGAGGCTGAAGCAATTGCAAAACTGAAGGAGGCGCACAATTACAGATTGAGCGACCTCTCCAGGGCCCTCGGGAAAGCGGAATCGACCATCAGCGAGATTCTTTCACTGGTGAAGCTTCCGGAAGAAATCAGGGACGACTGTCGCAGCAACCCGAAGGCTTCCCGAAAGATCCTGCTGGAGATATCAAAACAGGCGACCCACTCGAAGATGAAAGCACTCTACAAGAGGTTCAAGGTACGCGGCGCCTCCGACGGGCACTTCAAAGCGAGGTCGCGCACAAGGAGCGTGCAAGGGGTCGATGTAAATTTCGTCCGGAGGTTTACCCAGAGAATCGATCTACTGCACCTTGGAAATCTGGACAAGGAGCAGAGTGAAAGCCTGATGGCCGACCTGGAGGTGCTAAGGTCCGCCCTCAGCAAGAAGATAAGAACACTGAAGATGCAGCCGCAAAACAAGTGATTGCCAGAGGGGGATGCGCTGCAGCGGCAAAAGGTTCGGAGGGGCGAAGGCGGCGCCTCTACCGAAGGATCAGTCGACCTTTCCTTTCGCTTCTCCATCATGAGAGTGTGTCTCGGCTGAGACCAGCTCGGCCGTCACCCTGCCAAGTGCGATAGTCGTCACGATTTTTACCGGCACCTTCTTCGCGTCATCCGTCATCCAGATGAGGATGTCGCCGGTACGCCGGAAGATACCGGCGCTCTTTTGCAGGGGGCGCACTACCAGGGCGTCCACTTTGGAGAGGTTCGGCAGCCGCATTTCCTCCCTGCGCAGGACCTCGACCGGGACCTCAGCGTACGTCTCGCTGTCGAAGATGTGCAGAGTCTCCGTTTTCCCGACCTGGAGCGCGCGATTTCGAAGGGAGTAGATCCCCGAAAGGGTATCGAGCACATCCTCGGTCGGTACCGTCATCTTCTTGTTGCGATAGTTGATGTTGTCGCTCCAGGAGACGCTTCTTTGCGGAATGTTGATGCTGAAGCCTTCGTCGCTCCTGAAGTTTCCCTCTCGTTGCTGGACCCTCGTCATCAGGTATCTGCCGTCAACCTGCTGCGTCTCCACCAGATCATCCACAGGATAAACGCCGGACATCGCCGGATTCGACCTGACCCTCAGGGTGAGGGTGGTCCCTCTCCCGTTGTTTTTCGCCTCCAGCTCCGCCTTTCCTATGGGCAATCCCAGCATTGATATCAGGTAGGTGAGCTTTTCCTCCCTGGCAGCTGGAAAGGCGGATTTGGTGATGGAAGGCGGGGCGGCTGCCGGCCTGGCGGCGGATGCCTCCGCTGTAGTGACCTCCGAAGCGGCGGGAGCAGGCGGCTTTGGCGCTTCAGCCAGAGCATGAGGCTCGTTCCCCCCTGTGCCTGGAGGCGTCGGGGGGGGCGGCTCTACCGGCTCTTCCTCCGACGGTGCTCCTTCAGCTACCTCGGGACTAGCCGCAGCTTCATGGCTTTCGACCGCCTTTGCCTCGGTCGCCCTCGCATCGTCCGCGGTGGCGGTGCGATCGACCACAGCCGGAGTTTCCCCGTCGTCTGAAACGGAGTCTGCCGGGTCCACCTCTTTAGCAGCGATACTGCTCCCCACGAGGTCGACCAGTACGGCACTCTCACCGACTGGGGCGCCAAAGTCGTAGCTTCCGAGCATTCTTACGGCGCACAGTGCGAGCGAATGGACTGCAATGGAGATGACCAGGCAGATGGCGAGAAGACTGATTTTCCGTGGGCGGATTGGCATGAGGGTACTGTAGTTGCGCTTTAGCTGACTCAAGAGAATGTGAGATATACCACTCTGCACTATCGTCACCATCGCCTGCCGACTTTAGCAGAATGCTGCCTGTATTCATGTAGGCCGGGATAAGCCGCAGGCGTTCCCGGCAGACTGCTCCCGCAATGCCGCCATTTTGCCGGAAACGCTGCGCTTATTCCGGCCTACATGGACCGATGACTTGGAAAAGTCGCAAGGGCAACCCGCACCTCCACAGCTGTCGCCAAAAACACCCTGCTGTGTTATGATCCGTCCCCTTGCCGCCTGCCACCTCCGTCTCCTGCTGTTCCGGAAGAATTATGAAGAAAAAAAAGAGCTTGTTCCTCCCCGACATTTTCACGATCGCCCTCGTGATCACCGTCATCGCCGCGACCTTCTTTCCGTGCCACGGGGAGGGTGCCGCACTATTCGAGGCCCTGACGCACTTCGCCATCGGGCTCCTTTTCTTCCTGCACGGCGCGAAGCTATCAAGGGAGGCGATCGTCGCGGGGGCCACCCACTGGCGCCTCCACCTCGTCACCCTCTGCTGCACTTTTGTTCTCTTCCCACTCCTCGGACTCGCGCTGCGCCCCATCCTCTCCCCCCTGGTGACCAGCGAGCTGTACGTCGGAATCCTCTTTCTCTGCATGCTCCCGTCCACTGTGCAGTCCTCCATCGCCTTCACCTCCATGGCGGGAGGAAATGTCCCTGCCTCGATCTGCGGCGCCTCCGCCTCGAATATCCTGGGGATCTTCCTCACACCGGTCCTGGTCGGCCTCTTCGTGACACAGGGAGGGAATGCCCCCGATCCTTCGGCCGCTTCAGTCTTGCGCATCGTGCAGCAACTCCTCATCCCGTTCATGGCGGGGCACCTGTCGAGGCGCTGGATAGGTGGGTGGGTGGACAGGCACAAGGCGCTGCTGCGGCCGGTCGACCAGGGCTCCATCCTCCTCGTGGTCTACACCGCCTTTAGCGAGGCGGTAAATGAAGGGCTCTGGCGCCAGATCGCCCCGTTGGACCTCGCGGGGCTCTTCGTGGTCTGCTGCATTCTCCTCGGGCTCCTCCTGCTGATCACCACCCTCTGCGGCAGGCTCTTCCACTTCTGCCGCGAGGACCGCATCAGCATCGTCTTCTGCGGTTCGAAAAAGAGCCTCGCCAGCGGTGTCCCCATCGCGAAGGTCCTCTTCACCGGACATGCCGTCGGCAGCATCGTCCTCCCTCTCATGCTTTTCCACCAGATCCAGCTCATGGTCTGCGCGGTGCTCGCACAGCACTACGCGAAGTCGCACGCGAAAGTGCAGAAGGGGACCGGCTCTCACGGCGCACCGTAAGCGCCCCTTCTGCCACACCGACGTCGACACGCCCAAGCCCCTCCCCTCCCTTTTACGCGAGATAACCGGCGCGACCGAACCCTGTGCGGCAGGGACGTTCCCGCACCATTTTCCCGTCTCACCATTCCCTCATTGAATAGGGAAAGTTTCAGATTACACTTCCTTTTGTATACCGGAAGGTTATCAGGACAGTTCCGCCTCCTTGACCTTTCCCCTTTCGACTTATCAAAGGACGTGCAGCAGCCGCCGAGCGCCGGGCACGGACTCTTTCCTTTCAAGATCCGCCAAGACCGAAGGAGAAGCGCCATGAACTATTTCACCGTGGGAAAGGAAAATTCCTGCGACATCAACCTCTACTATGAGGACCACGGCACGGGGCAGCCCGTGGTGCTGATTCACGGCTGGCCCCTTAGCAGCGCCTCGTGGGAGAAGCAGGTTCCGGTCCTCCTCAATGCCGGCTACCGCGTCATTACCTACGACCGCAGGGGGTTCGGCAGGTCGAGCAAGCCGAGCACGGGGTACGACTACTTCACCCTCTCCGAGGACCTGCACAAGCTCCTCTCCAGGCTCGACCTGCGCGACGCCATCCTCGTGGGGTTTTCCATGGGAGGGGGAGAGGTAGCCCGCTACCTCGGGGTGCATGGGGGAGAGCGGGTGGAGAAGGCGGTTTTCATGGCCGCCGTCACCCCCTACCTGCTAAAGACGGCGGAAAATCCCGCAGGGGTCGACGGCACTGTTTTCGAGGGTATTAAAAGAGGTGTGGAAACGGACCGGCCGGCCTTTCTTTCGGAATTTCTCCAGGATTTCTACAACTTCGATCAGCTGAACGGGAAGAAGGTGAGCGAGGAAGTGCTCAGGCTGAGCTGGAACATAGCCGCGGCCGCCTCGCCGAAGGGAACGCTCGATTGCGTGCAGGCGTGGCTGACCGACTTCAGGGAGGATCTGAAACGTGTGGAAATACCGACACTGGTGCTGCACGGTGACGCCGACCGTATCCTCCCCCTTGGCGTGACGGGGAAACGGACCCACGATGCAATTCAGGGGAGCCGCCTGGAGGTGGTGAACGGCGGTCCCCACGGACTGAACTGGACCCATGCGGAAGAGGTGAACCGGCTGCTGCTGGAGTTTTTGCGGAAAGAGGATTTCGTGTAGGGGCGCTCACGCCCCCTTGTGGTGGTAGGTGGCCTCCCGGCGGTGGGTCGCCCCTTTCCCGCTGAGGACGCTGGAGTAGAGGTGGAACTCGCGCACCTCGAACGGAGGGCAGGCAAAAGCCTGGTGCCTCGCCTCGAAGGCGTTCACCGCAGAGACTGGCGCATCCTGCAGGCGGGCGAGAGTGATGTGGGGGGAGAAGCGCCGCTCTTCACCGGGGATCCCCAGCTCCCTCATGGTCCCCTCGATGTGCTGCTGCATCCGGATCAGCGGCGGAGACGGGTCCATTCCTACCCACAGGACCCGCGGATGTTTCCCCGGTGGAAAGTGGCCGACACCGCGCAGCGTGAGGGAGAACCCCTCGACCGGGACCGCCGCGAGCGCCTTCCTGATCAACTGGAACGTCGCCGGGTCCACCTCACCTATGAAACGCAGCGTCAGGTGGAGCTGTTCCACCGGCACCCAGCGCGCCGCCGGGAGCTCAAAGCGCAGCTCGGCGATCGCTTCCTTCGCACATTCGGGCAGGTCCGCTGCGACAAAGAGTCTCATGGCTTCCTCCACACTAAAGGGGACAAAAAAATTCGCAAAAGGATTTGACTAATCCCCTGTCGGGTGCTAAAGAGTATAGCTTTCGTCAACGCTATGTAAAGGCGCACCAATGCTCGACGCAAAGTACCTACGCGAAAATCTGGATGC
This sequence comes from Geomonas sp. RF6, assembly GCF_021044625.1. Lineage (NCBI taxonomy): Bacteria > Pseudomonadati > Thermodesulfobacteriota > Desulfuromonadia > Geobacterales > Geobacteraceae > Geomonas > Geomonas sp. RF6. The sequence goes on from NZ_CP087999.1 coordinate 1,853,394, forward strand.
CGTTGAGGCAAGACTCGGAAGCAGAGGCCCTGGCGTTTCCCTCGCTCTTTTCAGGGAACTGGACGGGCGTCGCCGTGAACTCCTGCAGCAGAGCGAGACTCTGAAGGCGCTGCGCAACAAGGTCTCCGAGGAGATCAGCCGCCTGAAGGACAAGAGCCAGGCGCAGGGGCAGATGGCGGAGATGCGCGAGGTTTCGCAGAAGATCAAGTCGATCGACGAATCTTTGCGCGTGGTGGACGAGGAGCTCCAGCTCTTCCTTTTGAGCGTTCCGAACATGCCGCACCCTTCCGTTCCCGTCGGCTCCTCCGAGAACGACAACGTGACGTACCGCACCTGGGGAGCCCCCCCGGAATTCGGTTTCGAAGCGAAGGCGCACTGGGACATCGGCGAAGGGCTCGGTATTCTCGACTTCGAGACCGGCACGAAGCTCACCGGTGCACGTTTCACCCTTTACCGCGGCGCCGGCGCGCGCCTGGAAAGGGCTCTCATTAATTTTATGCTCGACCTGCACACGCAAGAGCATAATTATATTGAAATGCTCCCACCCTTTATGGTAAACAGGGAAAGCATGACCGGGACCGGGCAGCTCCCGAAGTTCGAGGAGGACCTGTTCCACCTGGAAGGGGTTGACTACTTCCTGATCCCGACCGCAGAGGTGCCGATCACCAACGTCCACCGCAGCGATATACTGAAGGGGACGGATCTGCCGATCTACTACGCAGCCTACACCCCCTGCTTCAGGAAAGAAGCCGGGTCCTACGGAAAGGACACGCGGGGGCTGATCAGGCAGCACCAGTTCAACAAGGTCGAGCTGGTCAAGTTCACTACTCCCGAGACATCATACGACGAGTTGCAGAAGCTCCTGGCGAACGCCGAGGAGGTCTTGCGCCGGCTTGGGATCCACTACCGGGTGGTTGAGCTTTGCACCGGCGACCTCGGATTCTCTGCCGCCAAGACGTACGACATCGAGGTCTGGCTGCCGGGACAGAATTGCTACCGGGAAATCTCCTCATGCAGCTGCTTTGAGGACTTCCAGGCACGACGCGCCGGGATCAAGTTCAGGCGTGAGGAGAAGGGAAAGCCGGAATTTGTTCACACACTGAACGGATCCGGTCTGGCAGTAGGACGAACGGTCGTGGCGGTGCTGGAGAACTACCAGCAGGCCGATGGCTCCGTACTGATTCCCGAAGTGCTCAGGCCCTACATGGGCGGCCTGGAACGTATCAGCTAAGCTCTGGAGGAATGGCCGAGTGGTTGAAGGCGGCGGTCTTGAAAACCGTTGAACGAAAGTTCCGTGGGTTCGAATCCTACTTCCTCCGCCAATAGAATATAAGAGTAAATGGAGAGATGGCCGAGTAGGTCGAAGGCGCTCGCCTGCTAAGCGAGTATACTGGGAAACCGGTATCAAGGGTTCGAATCCCTTTCTCTCCGCCACCCTTTTGTGCCTGGCAAAGAAGTAGCAGTATCCGCAATGGAGGCATCGAGTGACGCGACGTATGAGACTCCTCTTTTTGCCGCTACTTGCGCTTATTGCGTTTGTCGGATGCACCCAGAAGGAAGAGAAGAACCAGGCAGCACCGAAGTCCCAGCAGGCGAAGAAGGAATCGCAGGTCGTTGTTCCGGAAAACGTGAAGGGAAAGTGGAAGGCCGTAAAGATCGCCGTTATCGACAAGAACAGCGGCAAGCAGTCGGTCTACTCGGTCCCGGTGAACTCCGAGTTCCCCATTCCCAACTCCGGTCTGCTCCTCAAGGTGGGTGATTTCCTCCCGCACTTCGTCATGGAAGGGACCGCCCTCACCTCCCGCTCCAACGACCCGAAGAATCCTGCGGTGCAGATCCGGATCGAGGAAGGGGGGAGAGAGATCTTCAAGGGGTGGCTCTTCGCGAACTTCCCCACCACCCATGCGTTCCAGCATCCGCAGTACGGCTTCACCCTCGTCGGGTACCAGCCGGCATAATACAGATTGCGCTCGTAGCTCAGCTGGATAGAGCAACGGACTACGAATCCGTAGGTCGGGAGTTCGAATCTCTCCGAGCGCGCCACCAGGAAAGGGTACGGTTTTACGCCGTGCCCTTTTTCTTTTCCTTGCAGCCAAGACCTCACCCCGACTTTCCCCTCCCCTAACTTCCTGCCTACTCTCCCGTGACCTTTCTATGACGTACTCCGAAGCCCTCACACCTCTTCCATTTGTCTCCTTTTCCGCCACGCCTTCGGCTTGGATAGTGCATTGACTTCGCCCCCACCTGTGACAGAATTAGCTAAATTTAATCTTTCTCACCAACCGTCACAAAAGGAGCTTGCCAGATGAAAGCGACTACACGATTTGCTGTCGTCTCACTCGTTGTTGTCACTGGTCTCGCACTGGTTTCCTCCCCTTCCTGGACGCAGACCGCCAAGGCGCCGCAGGATGCCGTTCTGGACGCCCAGACCCCGAAGGACGTGAAGCGCACCCGGCCGGAGCAGCAAAAGACCGATCACGACCTCTCCGACGTCTACAAGGCGACGAAGGCACAGCCTGCATCCGATGCTATCAACAATCAACCCGAGGGGGGGAAGATCACCGGCTTCGACTTCTATCGCGACCCGCTCAACGCGAAACAGCCGATGATGACGTTCGAGGAAGTCTACAAGGCTGACGTGGCGGCAAAGGGAAAGGTCATGGATGACCAGCGCGCGCTCCTGTCGAGCAGGTATATCCTTACCCCCAAGCTCTCCACCACGGTGAAGATGTCCAGGGGGAAACCGGTTGCGGTCGGCCCCACTGCGCGGCTGCGCGGAGTGACCTGGGAGAAACTGGGCGACATGAAGCCTGAGGATATCAAGGGGGGGAACCTCTTTCCCTACCCTCCGCTCCCGCATCCGAAGCAGGTGACCGGCGGGCAGGTATTCCCCCAGATCCAGATCGACATGTTCCCGCGTCTGCAGCGTTTCGATGTGGACTTCGACCTTCCCGACGCCTTCATTCCGGAGTTCCCGCCGGCGATCTTCCTTCAGAACCGGCCGGAGCTCGGTGACGTCTCCCGCGGCGAGGTCGTCTCTATAAACAACTTCGAGCGCCTCTTCAAGGACATCCTCACGCCGGTCCAGCTCGACGGCCTGCGCATGCTCCTCACCCCCATCCCGCAGGAAGAGTTCAATGCCACCGACGACCGCAAGACCGTCGCCCCGAGCCTCGGCGTTGCCTGTCTCGACTGCCACATTAACGGCCACACCACCGCGCAGTTCCACCTGAGCCCCGACATTCGCCCGCAGGAGCGTCGCTTCCGACTCGACACGACGAGCCTTCGGGGCATGTACAACCAGCAGGTGCATGCCTCCAAGAGAAGCCTGCGCTCCGTCGAGGACTTCACCGAGTTCGAGCAGCGTACCGCCTACTTCAACGGCGACCAGATCCATGCCGCGAAAAAGGGGATGGTGGAGATGCCGCGCCTCAACGTGGCCCACATGGCACAGATGCAGAACATGTTCGACGTCCCCCCCGCGCCGAAGCTCGATCCGATGGGGCGCCTCGACCGCACGAAAGCGACCCAGAGCGAGATCGCCGGTGAAGACCTCTTCTTCGGCAAGGGAAAATGCGCCGCGTGCCACACCCCCCCCTTCTATCTCGACCACCAGATGCACGACCTGCAGCTGGAGCGCTTCCTGAAAGACCCGCCGGACGGCCCGATCAAGACCTTCACCCTCAGGGGGATCAAGGACAGCCCGCCGTATCTGCACGACGGTCGCTGCTTTACTCTGGAGGACACCGTGGAGTTCTTCAATCTCGTCCTCTGTCTGAAGCTTACCGCACAGGAGAAGGCAAACCTCGTGGCCTTCATGCAGGCGCTGTAGGAGCGGTTCGCAGACCCCAGCCGCCGCCGGGGGGAGATGGTTTTCCCTCTCCCCCCGGCGGTCCTTTCACCGCCACCCGTCCGGCTGCACAGACACCGCAGAGGGTGTTGAAACAGGACGTCGTCCCAACAAAAAAGCCACCATCTTTCAACTCCTTAGAAGCACCTCCCGCCATTGCAAATGCGCCCCACAATGTTAACGTTTTGTTACGGTGAAGAGACTTTTACCCCATAAGGAGGAAGTAAATAATGGTGACACGGTACGGCAGCTCGTTCGAAGAAGACAGCAAAGGACGACAGATCAACGTCGGCAGCAAAGAGCGGAAGGCGTCGATGATAGGTGGCGCCGCCCTCGCTATAACAGGGGTGAAAAAACTGACCCAGGGGAATATCCTCTCGGGGCTCCTCATGCTCGCCAGCGGCGGAATGTTCTACAACCGCGGGAAAAGCGGCCACTGCAACATGTACCAGAAGATGGGGGTAAACACTGCACGCGACGTGCAGACCCCGATACGCCTTGAAAAGGTGGTGACCATAAACCGGACGCCGCAGCAGGTGTACGACTTCTGGCGCGACCTGGAGAACCTGCCGAAGTTCATGAACCATCTCGAGTCGGTACAGGTACGGGGACCGGTGATCTCCCACTGGAAGGCGGTAGGGGCGGGCGGCCTCTCCGTTGAGTGGGACGCCGAGATCGTGCAGGACATCCCCGGGCAAAAGATCAGCTGGCAGTCGATCGGCGAGGCGGACGTCGCGAACGAGGGGACGGTGCGCTTCGAGGAGGCTCCGGGGAACCGCGGGACGGAGGTCCACGTGCTGATCAGCTACACCCCTCCGGGTGGCGCAGTCGGCAAGGCGGCAGCACGCTTCCTGCAAACGGTGAACGCCGTGCAACTGGAGCAGGACCTGAAGCGCCTGAAACAGATCCTGGAGACCGGGGTGACAGCGACCGCCGAGTCGTGGGCGATGTAGGCGCGGGGCTGGAAGGAGAGATCGATGAGAGCAGTTTGCTGGCACGGAAAACATAACATCCAAGTAGATACAGTGCCCGATCCGCAGATCCTCAACCCTCGCGACGCCATCGTCCGGGTGGCCCTCACCTGCATCTGCGGCTCCGACCTCCACCTGTACAACGGGTACATCCCGTCGATGAAGGACGGCGACATCCTCGGACACGAATTCGTGGGCGAGGTAGTCGAGATCGGCAGCGGGGTCTCCGGCGTCGCCCGCGGGGACCGCGTGGTGGTCCCCTTCCCCATCGCCTGCGGCGACTGCTGGTATTGCAAGCAGGAGATGTACTCCCTCTGCGACAACTCAAACCCCAACTCCTGGGCCATGGAAAAGATGTACGGCGACACGGGAGCAGGGATCTTCGGCTACTCCCACCTGTACGGCGGGTATTCCGGCGGGCAGGCGGAGTACGTGCGGGTTCCCTTCGCCGACGTGGGGCTGAAGAAGATCCCGGACCAGCTGGACTGGGAACAGGTCATCTTTCTCACCGACATCTTCCCCACCGCCTATCAGGCCGCCGAGCAGTGCGGCATCAGGGAAGGGGACACCGTTGCGGTATGGGGGTGCGGCCCCGTCGGGCTCCTGGCGCTGAAGAGCGCGCGACTTCTCGGGGCGCACAAGGTCGTCGGTATCGACAGGTTCCCGAAACGCCTGGAGCTCGCCGCGCGCGAGTGCCAGGCGGAGGTCATCAACTACGAAGAGACGGACGTGGTGGAAACGTTGCACAACATGACCGGGGGGCGCGGGCCAGACGCCTGCATCGACGCGGTCGGGATGGAGGCGCAGGGGACCGGTATCGAGGCGGCGTACGACAACGTGAAGCAGACGCTGAAGATCGAGAACGACCGCCCCATGGCGCTGCGCCAGCTCATCAAGGCATGCCGCAAGGGGGGGACCATCTCCATCCCGGGGGTGTACAGCGGTTTTGTGGACAAGATGCCGATGGGGGCCGTCTTCGCCAAGGGACTCACTCTGCGCACCGGACAGACCCACGTGCAGAAGTACGTCCCTCCCCTCATGAGGCTCGTGGAAAGGGGGGCGATCGACACCACCTTCATCATCACCCATCGTCTCCCCCTCGAGGACGCACCGATGGGTTACCGGATATTCGACCACAAGGAAGAGGGGTGCATCAAGATCGTGATGAATCCCCTGGCAGCAAGTCAGGCGACGCACTGACCAGCAGGCACACCAACCGACCCGAAAGGAGGAAGCGCCATGGCCCAGCAAAAGCAGCCGCAACTTTTCGAACTTCTGAAGAAGGACCACCGCGAGGTCGACCAGCTCTTGTCCCAGCTGGAGGGGGGGTCCGAGGATCAGCGTGAGGAGCTCTTCTCCACACTGCAGGAAGAGTTCACCGAGCACTGCCAGCTCGAGGAGAAGTTCTTCTACCCGCAGATGAAAAAGATCAACGAGCTGAAGGATCTCGTTCAGGATGCGCTTGAAGAGCACTCCCAGGCGAAGGAGCTGCTGGTACAGCTGGAAGACGTTATCGACGACGATGATGAATTCCAGTCAGCACTCTCCGAATTCAAGGAATCCGTTCAGCACCATGTGAAGGAGGAGGAGAGCAAGGTCTTCAAGCGCACCAGCGATTTCATAAGCGACGACCAGCTGCGCGACATCGCCATGAAGTGTATGCAGGAGAAGGAAAAACTGCATCCTTCCCCCTCCGGCGGAGGCGGATCGAAGAAGAAGTCTCGCTAGAGAAGGAAGCTCTCCGGTGCCGCTGCGGGACGTACCGGACACTCCACCCTGATGAGTTCAAAAGGCGCCCTATCTCGAAGGAGGTAGCGGCGCCTTTATTTTTACCGCTCCGGGAGCGACAGGAAAGGGGGCGCTACTGCTCCTGGGGAGGGGCATCCTCTGTGGTGCCGGGGTCGAAGTATGTTAAGCTTTTCCTTAGTAACGGAGATGAAGCACCGATGAGAATCGCCCTTGTTTCGCCGCTTTATGAAAGCGTACCGCCACGACTGTATGGAGGAACGGAACGGATCGTAGCCTACCTCGTGGAGGAGCTCGTGCTCCAGGGACATGAGGTCACCCTCTTTGCCAGCGGTGACTCCCGGACCTCGGCGCGGCTTGTACCGTGCTCCCCCCAGGGGCTGCGGCTCGACAAGACGTACCGCGACCCCGCTGCCTACCACCTCCTCATGGCCCAGCGCGTCTGCCGCGTCGCCTCCGACTTCGACGTGGTGCACTTCAACATCGAGTTCCTCCACTACCCGCTGACCCGCCTGTACCGCTTCCCGAACGTGACGACCCTGCACAGCCGCCTCGACCTCGCCGACCTCTTTCCGCTGTATCAGGAATATCGGGAGGTGCCGGTGGTGTCGATCTCCGACTCGCAGCGCGCCCCCCTTCCCTTCGCGAATTGGCAGGGAACGGTGTACCACGGCCTCCCTCCCGGGCTCCTGCAGTTGAACGATCGTGGTGACGCCTATCTCGCATTCCTCGGGCGCGTCTCGCCGGAGAAGGGGTTGGACAGCGCCATCGCCATCGCCCGGGGGAGCGGCATCAGGCTGAAGATCGCCGCAAAGGTCGACCCGTGGGACAAAGAGTACTTCGCTACCGTGATCCGGCCGCTCATCGACGGCAAGGACATCGAGTTCATCGGAGAGATCAGCGAGGGGGAGAAGCAGGAGTTCCTGGGAAACGCCCTCGCCCTTCTCCTGCCACTGCACTGGGACGAACCGTTCGGACTCGTCATGATCGAGGCGATGGCCTGCGGCACCCCGGCCATAGTCTTTGCCCGCGGGTCCGCTCCCGAGGTGGTGCGGAACGGGGTGGGGGGGTTCCTGGTAAGGGACGAGGCGGAGGCGATCGAGGCAGTCAGAAAGGTGGAGGGAATCAGCAGACGCAGTTGCCGGGAATACTTCGAGGCGCGCTTCCTCGCCCGGCGCATGGCAGAGGACTATCTCGCCCTCTATCAGAAGGTCATCGACAACCAGAAGAGGCTCGCGTAAGCCCTTCCTGGTCTCGCGCGGAGGGTACTGTGACCGACGTGACTCAGACAGACGACTATCGCATTCAGGCGACTTCCGACCGTGCGGCGGAGTGCACCCGGGTACTGAAGGAAGGGGAGACCTTTGCCATCTTCGATTGCCATGGCGACATCCAGCCGATCGGCCTCGGCGAGCAGGGGATCTTCCACGAGGGGACCCGCTTCCTCTCCAAGATGGAGCTGCGCTTCGCCGGTGAGCGCCCCCTGCAGCTCGGCTCCACGGTGAACAAGCAGAACGAGTTTCTGGCGGTCGATCTGATGAACCCTGACTTTTACGCCGGGGACCGGCAGATTCCCCGGGACTCCCTGCACATATACCGCTCCAAGTTCATCTGGAAGGGGTGCTGCTTCGAGCAGCTGCGCTTCACCAACTTCAGCCTCGACCCGCTGGAGATCCCTTTCACCTTCCACTTCGCCGCCGACTTCGCCGACATCTTCGAGGTGCGCGGCAACCACCGGAAAGAGCGTGGCAGTTATCGCCCCGCCGAGGTTTCCGACGACACAGTTCTTCTCTCCTACGGCGGGCTCGACGGCGTCATGCGTTCCACGAAGATAAACTTCAAGCCCGCACCGAAGCGGCTGAAAAACAGCGAGGCGCACTACCAGATCGCGCTGCAACCGAAGGAATCCCTTACCCTCAGCCTGACCGTCACCTGCCACCGCCACGGCGGCGCAGTCTTCAGCGGCGGCTATGAGGAGGCGCTGGAAGAGGCACGCGCAGGGAGCAGGAAGCTCAGAAGCGACTACTGCGAGATCTCCACCGACAACGATCACTTCAATCTCCTCCTGGAACGCTCCCAGGCCGACCTGATCATGATGACGAGCTGCACGGAACAAGGGCTCTATCCTTACGCCGGGGTCCCCTGGTTCAGCACCACCTTCGGCAGGGACGGGATCATAACAGCCCTGGAGATGCTCTGGGTCAATCCGGAGATAGCCCGCGGCGTCCTCTCCTTCCTCGCCTCCACCCAGGCCGAACGCCTCGATCCGGAAAATGACGAGGAGCCGGGGAAGATCGTCCACGAGACGCGCATGGGAGAGATGGCGGCCCTTCGGGAGATACCGTTCGGGCGCTATTACGGCAGCGTCGATTCCACCCCCCTCTTCATCATCCTCGCTGAAGCGTATTTCAAGTGCACCGGTGACCGGGAGTTCGTCTCCACGATCTGGAACAACGTCTTGCGCGCGCTCGACTGGATCGACCTCTATGGCGATGCCGACGGTGACGGCTTCGTGGAGTACGCAAAGCACTCGCACCAGGGGCTGGTGCAGCAGGGGTGGAAGGATTCGAACGACTCCGTCTTCCACTCCGATGGCACCCTCGCGGACGCACCGATAGCACTGTGCGAGGTGCAGGGGTACGTGTACGCGGCACGGGTGGCGGCGGCAGTCCTTGCCGAGGCTCTCGGCGAAGGGGGGCGGGGGACGCAGCTTCGTGAAGAGGCGGATGCGTTGCGCCGCAAATTCTGCGAGGCGTTCTGGTGCGACGACATCTCCTCCTACGCCCTCGCCCTCGACGGCGCAAAGCGCCCCTGCCGGGTACGATCCTCCAACGTCGGGCACTGCCTCATGTCGCGGATTGCGGCCCCCGAACATGCCGATCTCATCGCCGCGCAGCTTACCTCCGACATCTTCTTCACCGGCTGGGGGGTGCGCACCATCGCCACCACGGAAAAGCGCTACAACCCCATGTCGTACCACAACGGGTCGATCTGGCCCCACGACAACGCCCTCATCGCCATGGGGCTCGCGCAGTACGGCTTCCGCGAGGCTGCGATGACTGTTTTCGAGGGGATCTTCGACGCTTCTCTGGCGATGGACCTCCACCGGCTCCCGGAGCTTTTCTGCGGCTTCAAGCGGCGGGAGGACTTCTCGCCGATCCTCTACCCGGTCGCCTGCGCACCGCAGGCGTGGGCGGCAGCGTCTGTCTATTTTCTCCTGCAGGGGTGCATGGGGCTTACCGTCGACGGCGAGAAACACCAGGTGCGTTTCGCCCATCCGGTGCTCCCGTCATTTTTGAACGAGGTGCGCATCAGGAGGCTCAGGGTGGGAGACTCCACCCTCGACGCAGTGCTGAAGCGCTATAACGGCGACATCGCGGTGAACATCCTGCGCAAGGAGGGACCTGTCGAGGTGATTATCGTAAAGTAGCTGAAAAGGAAGGTCCAGGAGGGGAACGTACAGCAACAAAAGAAGGAAGGTGCAACGAAAAAGCCTCGGTATCCCGGGGCTTTTCTGTTACCGGCACTGTGGCAGCGCCTGCTATTTAGCCTCGATCGGCTTGGTGGTAAGAACCACCTGCGAGCTCGGCGTCTGCGCCGTACCGTAGTCCTCTGCCGTCACCACCAGCCGGAAGACCTTCAGGGGGGTGATCCCGGTGAGCTTGCCGTTGCGATCCTCGTCGATCTTCAACTGCCCGAGGTTGTACATCTGCTTGTCCGGTGTCTCCACCCAGACGACATATGTGTTTTTCGGCGGTTGCAGATTCTGCGGAGGGGCCACATGGTTGAGAACGAGGCGAACGCGGGTGTTCCCGTTGTCGTCGAGCGAAGTCTGTGCCTCTCCCAAAGCGGCCGGGAGCGCCGTGGAGGACTGCACCTCCGTCTTGTGGGCGCAGCCGGAGACCCCGGCGAAGAGAAAAACTGCTGCCGCTAAAAGCGCTTTCCGCTTCATCTTTTTCTCCTTTTATTTCAGACAATTACCCGTACATCCTCTTTCAGTTTAAAGCCGCGCCGATGGGGTGTCAAGGAACCGCCCCTACAGGAAGTACCTCACCTTGTGCAGCAGCGCGTGGTAGGCCATGATGAAGAGCGCGGCGTTCCACGACTGCCCCGGCATCCCCATCGGCTCTCCGCTCTCTCCGTGGAACCACTCGTTGAACTCCCAGTCGTTCACCCGGTTTGCCAGCGCGAGCTTTTCCAGTTCGAGCCTCGCCTCCTTTTCCATCCCCATCCGCCCAAGGAGCATGACCCAGAAGCCACCGACGAAAGGCCAGATGCCGCCGTTGTGGTACTGCCACGGGAGGTTCTGGCAGTGCCGCTGCATGTAGCGGCGCCACATCGGGCTTTGCCGCGAGATCGGCTCCCCCACCACCCTGATGGGGTACGGCAGGCTCGCCTGCATGGAGACAATCGCCCGTACCGTGCGGCACGCGGCGGAAGGGTCGGCAAGGCCCGTGAGGTGGGCCAGGAGGTTCCCGAAGATGTCCACCTCGTCCCCCCACTGGGAGAAATTGACGAAGCTGAGATAGAACGGGGTCGGCCTGCTCTTGTTGCGGATGTAGTGCATGAGGAGCCGCGCCCGGCGCTGGCCTGGAACGACATTCCCGAAGGGCCAGAAGAGGAGGTTTCCCCACTCACGGGTGTCGCGGGTGCCAGGAAGGTCGTAGAGTCGTTTGGTCCAGTACCACAGCGCGTTCGTGTACAGGACGAAGCCGGAGCGGGGCATGATGTCCGCCCAGTCGCTCGCCTCGTTTTGCTGCAGCAGGTACCACACCTGATGCTCCTGACACTGCAGCCAGCGCAGCGCCAGCGTGATGCGGGGAGCGAGTTCGATAGCGAGGCGGCCGTCGGGGTGGAAGCGGTCCAGGAGAGAGATCGCAATCAGCCACCAGAGGGTGGCATCGATGCACCCGGCATACCAGAAATCCACCTCGCCTATCTCCGGCTTCACGTACTTGGGGATCTGCCCGTTCGGCGCCTGGTGCCGCCCGAGTGCGAGAAGTCCGTCGCGGGCGGCGTCGGCGAGCTCCCCGTCCCCGGAGACCGCCATCCCGATCGCGCAGATGGAGGCATCCCTGCCGAAGATGCTGGCGTAGTGCCTCCCGAGGGCCCTGCTGCTCCGGCTGGAGGCGAGGACCCCGTCGGGGGTGCTGTTTTGCCGCAGCAGCTCCACCGACTTCTCGTAACAGCTCTCCACGACTTCGCTGCGCACCACCCCTCCCATAAGTACCGGATTTACAACGCTAATGCATTCTTGACTGCCCACACCAATCCTCTATCCTTCTAGTATGACAGAATGTCCGGCAAAGCCAGGGGAAAGGAGGCAGCTGAATGGGATGTGAAAAAGGGAGTCCCGTCACCATAGGCTTCACCTGCAGGCTCGAGGACGGCACGCCGTTCGATCCGGGGGAGCACGGCAGGCTGAGGGTGGTCCCCGGAGAGCGGATGCTGCCCACGCTCGAGCAGGGGGTCGTGGGGATGGAGCCGGGCGAGCGCCGGGTGATTGCTGTTCCCGCCGGGGAGGTGAACGCTTTCCTGCGCAGCCGCACCGCTCCCCCCCCTCCGCAGCGCGACAGGCGCCCCGGGTTCGGCTACGACTTCGGCCCCGGTGACGGCGGCGACGTCCTTCTCACCATACCGCACCCTCCGGCGAAGCCCCCTCGGGAGGTACCCGCCGGCGCGGCGACCGTGCTTTTCGACGTCACGGTCCTGGCTGAAGAGTGACTCGCAAAAAATAGCAGAAATAGTGTTTACATCATCCGGGACGGCGATACAATAAGAGTCAGCCTGTTTCCGAAAAGGTAACTTGAAAGCAATTTCAAGGCACAAAGCTCGTGGATCTGTTACGCGAGTAACATGATAGCCCGGCTGCCGAAGAAACAGGCGACATCTCCGAGCCGCCCATCGCACCCCGATGGGCGGCTTTTTCGTTCGGGAAAGGGAGGTAGAGAAATGAGACGGAACAGGATGGGGAAGAGGCTCTGCTGCGCGGCCGTGGCGGGAGTCGCCGCCTCTTTCCTCATACAGATGATGCAGACGGCGGGTCAGAAGCTCGCACCTTCGCAGATGCCGCCGATCAGGCAGCACCCGGGAGAATACATGGTGGAGAAGGCGCAGGCGCTCCTTCCCGAGAAGGCTGCGGGGAAACTTTCGGCGGGGGCGAAGGAGCGTGTATCACAGCTTCTTGGCCTCGGCTACGGTACGACCTTCACGATTCTGTACGCCCTCATGCGGCGACGGGTGAAAAGGGTGAACGTACCGCTCGACGGCACCATCCTCGGGCTGGTGACGTGGGGGGCGGGGTATCTCGGCTGGCTCCCGGCGACAGGGCTCATGCCACCGATTACGAAGCAAAGGGCGCCGCAGGTTGCGGGAGCGGTGGTGAGCCACCTCGTCTTCGGCATCGCCGCGGTACAGATGAACCGCGCGCTGCACAGGACCTTCGGCAGGCGCTGAAGAGGCACCTCTTGCTATCCCCTCCCCTCCCGGGTGCCCCCCTTCGCCTGCTCCTCGTACAGCTCGCGCACCGTGCCCACTGTATCCGCCTCGAGAGGGGACTTGTCCGGCCGATAACGCTTCACCCGCGCAAAGCGCAGGGCGAATCCCCCGGGGTAGCGGGGGCTCGCCTGGATGTCGCTGAAGGCGACCTCCACCAGGAGCTCGGGACGGACGTACACGGTCCAGCTGTCGCGGTAATCCTCCAGCTCGAGCAGGTGCTTTGTCTGCCAGGCGAGCATGGCGTCGGTCATCCCCTTGAAGGTCTTGCCGAGCATGACAAAGCCCCCCGCGGGGTCGCGCGCCCCGAGGTGCAGGTTGCTCAGGAAACCGCTCCGGCGCCCGTGCCCCCACTCCGCCGCCAGGACGACCAGGTCGAGCGTCTGCACCGGCTTCACCTTCAGCCATCCCGCCCCCCTGCGCCCCGCCTCGTACGGCGAATCGAGAGCCTTCGCCATCACCCCCTCATGCCCGCGCTCCAGGAGATCGGAGAGAAAACGCTCTGCCTCCCCCAGCTCCCCCGTCACGAGACGCGGGATCACCACTTCCCCCGGGAGTGCCTCTCGAAGGAGTGAAAAGCGCTCCTCCTCCGGGCGGTCTATCAGGCTTTCGCCGTCGAGATAGAGGCAGTCGAAAAAGAAGGGGGAGAGGGGGTGGAGCTTTTGCGCCCCCTCCGTCTCCAGCTTTCGCCCGAAGCGCCGCATCGTCGTCTGGAAGGGGTACGGCGACCCGTCCCGGTGCAGGACGAGGACCTCGCCGTCCAGGATGAGCGAGCGGGGGGGGAATCGCCGCGCCGATTCGACCAGCTCCGGGACCGCAGCAGTCACCTCGTTCAGGTTACGGCTGTAGATGCGGATTTCTTCCCCTTCCTTGTGCAGCTGAATCCTCGCCCCGTCGAGCTTCCATTCAAAGGATGCCTTCCCGAGCCGCCCGAGGGCATCGGCGAGGTCGGCGGCAGGCTGGGCGAGCATCGGAGAGACCGGCGTGAAGAGCGTGATGTCGAAGCGGGCGAGCCCGCCCCTCCCTTCGCGCAGTGCTGCTGCGGCGACGGTGGCAAGGTCCCCGGCGAACATGGCGGCCCGGCGCAGAAGCGCTGGCGGGACATCCGCCGCTTTGGCCACCGCCTCTGCCATGATCCCCTCCAGCGCCCCCTGACGCAGCTCCCCGACGACCAGGCGGGCCAGGAAATCCTGCTCCTCCCCCGTGGCACGACGAAGGAGTGCCTGGAGGATCTCGGCCCGGCGCGCAGCGGATCCTGAGCCGACGGTGGCGGCGACGCGGCTGAAGACGGAATCGACCTCCAGAAGGGTGAGGGTCGGGAGGTGAGCGGGGGGGACACGCGCCGCGAAGACTCTGGCAAAGCCGACCCCGATGCGCCCCTGGCGCAACATCCCCGAGAGGTAGCTGATCCCTGCGGCGACTTCCTCCGGGGCGAATCTGGCGATGCAGCCGGAGAGGAGCGCGATCTTTGCGAGGCGACTGGCGGTGCGGGAGAGTTCTTTCGAGGTGGTGACGACTTCGTGCAGAAGCATGGCTTTCTCACACTGGGGGGCTACTGCAATGATAGCGTCACGGCAGGCTGCTGCAAAGGGAGGGTTAACGCGCGCCACAGCCAGCGAGAGCAGGATCGCGGCGCCGATCATGAACCACGTCATGTAGTCGCCGATGTAGCCGCTGTGAATCCGCCGCAGGAGCCGCGCCACCGGCATGAGCACCCTCTGTGCCCCCTTTTTCAGGGGCGCCGCGCACGGGATACCGAAAAGGGCTGCGGCCGCGAGTATTGCAGCGAGTGAAGCACCCGCTATTCCGGTGGCGAATTCGGGGGAGATCGTCCCCTGCGGCGGAATCGGGCGGATCGTTCCGGTCCGAAGGACCGCGGCGCGGTATCCGGCCGTGTCGCTGAGATGCCACGCTGCCGCGCCGGCGAGGCGGCTTGCACCGGGGACCACGCCGGCCGCCAGGGCGCAAAGGACGAGAAGAAGGAGGGGGACCCACATCGTCGCCGGCGTCCTCTTCTCCTTGCCGAGCACCTCCGGGAGTTCCGAGTCTCCCGTCGAGGGGGCGGAGGCGGAGAGGAAGTCCGCGGAGCCGAGTCCGTAGAAGACGCTGCCGCCGCTGCGCAGAACCGCGGCGCCGGTCAGGGCGGCGCACCCGGTGAAAAGGGGTGAGACGAAGCTCCATCCGTACGATGCGGCGGCCGATCCTATGGCCGATTCACCGGCAGACCCGGCAAAGGGGGGGAGCCCGGCCAGGGCGAGGCCGCAGACGAGGTAGAGGAGCGGTACAACAGGGGCTGCACGTCCGCATTTGCCGCGCAGCGTCTCCTCGTCTACCGAGCCGCAGTGGTACAGGACGATCCCGGTCCCGATGAAAAGCGCGCCCTTGACGCAGCCGTGCCCGATGACATAAAGAAGGGTTCCGGCAAGGGCGGAGCGGTCGAGGAGGGCGATTCCCGCCAGCATGATCCCGGCGTGGCTGACGGTGGAATAGGCGAGGAGCCGCTTCATGTGGCGCTGCAGGAATGCGAGGGAGGCGCCGACGACCGCGGTGGCGATCCCCATGGAGAGGAAGAGCGTGCGCAGGAGATCGGTAGGTGCCGAGTCGCTGAAGGCTGCCCAGTAGATCCGCGCCACCGCGTAGAGGCCGAGTTCTACCATGACCCCGGAGAAGAGGACCGACGCGGGGGTGGGGGCGACCGCATGTGCATCGGGGAGCCAGAAGTGGAAGGGGACGATCGCCCCCTTCACCAGGAAGCCGGTCGCCAGCAGCATGAAGGCGACCAGCACCGTCGTGTCGGCGCCGTGGAGAGCAACGGAGCTCCCGATGAGTGCGAGGTTCAGGGCGCCGGTCCTCGCGTAGAGGATCCCGATCCCCATGAGGACGAGGAAGGCGCCGATGCTGTTCATGACGGCGAAGTTCAGCGCCCCCTCCAGGGGGCCGGTGTCCTCTATCTTGTATCCGGTCAGGGCGTAGGCGACGACACCCATGAGCTCGAAAAAGACGAACATGTTGAAAAGGTCGCCGGTGAGGCAGAAACCCTCCATGGAGGCGAGGAAGAGGAGCATGAGGGTGTGGTAGAAGGTCCCGATGATCTTGAAATAGTGCCAGGAGAAGAGAAGCCCCATGACGGTCAGAAAGGCGGCGAATGAGGCGAGCCCTGCGCCGGCAGGATCTATGACAAAGGCGATCCCGACGGTGAAGCCGTGCACGGGGGTCCACCCCCCGAACCAGTAGACGAGGGTCCGCTGCAGGGAGGCATGAAGGAGAAAGAGGTCGAGGGCAAAAACCGCCAGCGCCACCCCTATCGCCAGGAGATCGAGGAGCCGGTGCTTTGCCGGCGTCTTCTCGAGGACGACGATCAGTGCCGCCATGATGAGCGGGATTATTACCGGGAGGGGAGCGGCGCTTTCCACGTCACCCTCTCATCGGCGTCTCGCGCCGCGGGTCGAGCGTTCCCCCCTTCTTGTGGGCCTGGAGCGCGCAGATGAGGATGAGCGCGGAGACGGTAGCCCCCACCACGATATCGGTGAGGGCGAGGGACTGGACGACCGGGTCGACGAGGGGAGCCCCGGACGGGAGCTTGTCCACGATCGGCGCGGTCCCCCCCTTCCGGTACCCGATGGAGAGGAGAAGGACGTAGGTGGAGGACTGCGCCACGAAGAGGCAGCTCACCAGGTGAATGGTGTTCCTGCTGGTGGCGACACCGTAGAGCCCCACCAGGAAGAGCCAGACCGTCACGGCAAATGGCAGCAGAGTCATTTTTTCCCCTCCTTGCGGATCAGGAGCACCTGCTTCAGGAAAGCGTGGACGAGAAGGAGGAAGCCGGCACCAACCTCGATTCCGACGGCGATGTTGAAGAGGGGGAGCATCCCCGAGGAGAGGAGCTCACCCTTTTCCCCGAACGGGAGGATGTTTTTCATGCACGGCTCGCCGAGAAGGAGGGGAATGGCCGCCAGGAGTGCGAAGGCGGCAGCTCCGGCCGATTCTGTGAGCTCGACCGGGTGTTCCTTCACAAAGGACGCAAGGTCCTCGAATTCGCCGCTGAGGTACACGAAATAGAAGGCGCTGGCGAGAAGTACTCCACCCTGGAATCCCCCTCCGGGGGAGAGATGTCCGTGCAGGACGACGTAGATGCCCAAAAGGAGAGTGAAGGGGAACATGATGAGTCCCGACACTCGGCACGCCGGGCCGATCCGCGCTGCGGGGTGTCCCGGCGCCTGGTCGTGCGCCCCCCTCTCCTTTTCCGATGGCTGGCGGCGCATCAGGAGGAGTGCGCCTGCAACGGCGGCGAAGAGGATGAATTCCTCGCCAAGGGTGTCGAAGCCGCGGTAATCGAAGGTCACCGCCGCCACCCCCTGCTGCGTGTGGCGCAACTCCCCCATGGTCTGCAGCACCACGTCCCCATAGGGCCCGCGGTAATCCCCGAAGGGGGGGATGCCGGCCAGGGCATCCAGGAGCCCCCAGCCGAAGGCGGCCGCGGCGGCGAGAAAGAGAATTACCCGGAGCCGGCCGCTCATTCCGCACCCCCGGAGGATGTCTTCGCCACCGTCAGCATCACCATGAGAGGATAGGCAACCGCCCCCACCACGAGCTCCGACAGGGCTACGTCGGGTGCCTGCAGCGCCAGAAAGAGAACGGTCAGCAGGAGCCCGTAGAGGCTCGCCACCATAGACTGCCTCAGCGGGTCACGCGTTGCCACGACCGCGGTCCCCCCCGCGGCGACCAGGATAAAGCTGACAAGCTGTACCACATCCATAAGAGCCCTCCCTACCCCTCCCCCTCCGTTTCCCTCATCTTTCCCTGCCTTATGCGGGCCTCCCTCAGGTAATGGGCACGCGCCGCGGCATAGGTGAGGACGGGGTTGCTGGCCAGCATGATGACGAGGACGAGCAGCGTCTTGAACGCCGCGGTACCAATCCCTTCCTGCAGCAGGACGGCGCCGGCAACGGCTGCGGTGCCGAGGACCGCTACAGGGGCAAGGTAGTGGATCTTCGTGTAGAAATCCTTCATCACCAGAATGCCGAGGGCGCACAGTACGCCGACGACGGCGGTGAAGCCGAGGAGGACGAGACAGAGGGTGCTCGGGTTCCCGGGCGCACTCATAGCCAGCGCTCGAGAAACCGGATGTACACGAGGGCCGAGGCGAAGGAGAGGATGGCAAGGATGATGGCGAGGTCGAAGTAGTTTTCCCTGCCGTACCCCTCCGCCAGGAGGATGAGGACGATGACCGAGAGGAGCTGCGCCATCTGCAGGGCCGCGAAGCGCTCCATGAGCCTGCCCCTCAGGCAGACCCAGCCGCAGGGGAGAATGGCCAGGAGAAGGACGGCGGCGGTAAGGAGCCAGGGATTCATGGGAGCTCCAGGAAAAGGCGGTCTACCTTCGAGATCTCCTTTCCCACCAGCTGCCGGACGAGCGCGGTGTCGCGCTCGCGGTCTTCCAGGAGCAGGTAGCTGTTGGGAGTGACGCATACCCCGAAGGTCATGAAGGCGCGACGTGCGGCGTCGTGGTAGTCTCTCGGCGGTGGAAAGGGATGCTCCAGGAGGACCCCCTCTACCTCCTCTCCCCGCAGGCGTCGCAGGAGGGGGAAGAGGAGGAGCCAGGATTCCTCCAGCATCGCCCACGGGATACGCAGCAAAAGGAGAAGCCAGGAGGGCTTCAGCCGCAGGGGGGTCTTGAAGGGGTGCTTCAGATGCAGCACGAGGAAGATGAGAAAGGACGAAGCGGCGGCCGCAGCTACGATTTCCTCGGGACTTTTGCTCCCGGCAAGGAGGAGGTAGCAGCCGGAAAAGCATACCCAGGAGAGGGCAATCGCAAGCAGCCTTCCATAACCGTTCCCGTATGCCATCGCCCCTCCTCACTCTTTCTCAGCGGAAAATTCTGAACCTGCGTCGCTTCTTCCTGCGGCACCTGGCGAGAGAGAGGAGGAGCCCGGCGCTCCCCGCGGCGGCCAGGGCCAGTTGCCATTTGTGCTCCGCCATCCACACTTCGGGGCTGCCCTCCTGCGCCCTCTCATCGAAGGTGCCCCGAGCTCCGAAGGGGCCGGGAACAGTTTCCCACAGGTTGTTCGGCCGATCCGGTACCTCCGGCTCATCGGTCTGTTGCGCCGCATACCCCTTGCGGGCCAGGTAACGGTCGAGGAGTCCGGGGAAAAGACGGTTTCCGAGGAACGACTCCACCGTCGGCACCCCGACCCAGAGCTCACGCCTCCTGTGGTGCGCCGCCCAGACGATGGCGCGCGCCGCCACCTCCGGCTGATAGATCGGAGGGACCGGCTGCGCCTTGAAGGGGAGGCGCGACTTCACCCAAGCGAACTGCGGGGTGTTCATGGCGGGAAGCTGCACCATGGTGAGGTGCACACCGGAGCAGCTGTGCAGGAGCTCGCAGCGGAGCGAGTCGGTGAAGCCGCGAATGGCGTGCTTTCCGCCGCAGTAGGCGGACTGAAGCGGGATGCTCCGGTCCGCCAGCGCGGAGCCGACCTGGACAATCACCCCGCGGTCGCGCGGCATCATCCGCTTCAGCGCCGACCAGGTGCCGTACACCGTCCCGAGATACGTCACCTCAGTCACCCGCCGGAACTCCTCCGGGGTCATCTCGGTGAAGGGTGAGAAGACGGAAGTCATGGCGTTGTTCACCCAGATGTCGATCGGGCCGAAGGCCTCCTCCGTCTCCTGTGCTGCGCGCTCCACCTGCCCGGGATCGGCGACGTCGGTGACAACCACAAGACCTTCACCCCCGGCCGCCTCCACTTCCCGCCGCACCGACTCGAGACGCTCGCGGTCCCGCGCCAGAAGCGCCACCCGGGCGCCGGTGCGGCCGAAAGCGCAGGCGACGGCACGCCCGACGCCGGCCGAAGCACCCGTCACCACCACTGTCTCCTTCTTCCCCTCTTTCCTTTTCACTCCTTCCTCCCCTGTGCACCCTCGTCGACCGGATCGACCGCTACCCCGTGCACGTACACCATCTCCCCCCCGAGCCAGCCGGAAACGGCGAGGAGAAGGACCGCGAGGACCGAGAGTCCCAGCTCCAGCGGCCTGATGCTCCAGGAGCAGAATCGCCAGCGCCACCAGAGATTGACCGCGTACAGAGTGACAACGGTGAGATTGATGCACATGTGCCAGATCCCTATCCTCTTCGCACGCGAGGGGCGCATCCGGTACAGGTCCCACGCTCCGGGCAGGGCGGCGAGGAGCGCACCGGCGACCCCCCCCGCCATGGTGTAGAAGGCGCAGCTTTTCCAGACGCCGCTCCCGGTACGCAGCGTCATCACGTCGCAAAAGAGGGAAAAGAGCCACAACCCGATCGGGAGTGGTATCAGCATCGGGTGGAGCGGGTGCTTCTTTATGCTGGCGGCGCTAATCATTTTCGTCGCCCTGAGCCGCGCTCCTGAAGGCGAGGAGGAGGAGCTCGGCGCTGTGCAGTACCTGACGGCTGGTGCCTTCCATGATCTGGGTGCGGCAGCTGAAGCCGTCGGCGACGATATAGTCGGTGATGCTCGCCCTGCGCACCGCGGGGAAAAGGGCAAGCTCGGCGATCTTTTGAGAGATCTCGTACTTTCCGGACTCAAAGCCGAACGACCCAGCCATGCCGCAGCAGCTCTGCTGCGGCTCCTGTACCGTGAGCCCCATGTCGGTAAGGAGCCTTCGACCGGCCGCCCCGTCGAGGACCGCCTTCTGATGGCAGTGCGTCTGCAAGAGCGCATTTCCGGAGAGTTTCGGCGGCCGCAGCCCTTCCCGCAGCATGAACTCGCTCAGCACAAAGGTGAGGTCCGTTACCCGGCGCCCGTCCTGGTGCTGGGGGAGGAGCCCCGGGAGCTCGTCGCGAAAGGCCGCCGCGGTGCTCGGCTCCAGGATCACCACCGGGACCCCCTGGCGCACGAAAGGGCTCAGGAGCTCGACTGCGCGCAGCATCTCCCGCCTCGCCAGGTCGATCATGCCGTAGTCGATGGGGGGGCGCACCGCGGGGGGGGAGTGCGGCAGCAGGGTCACCGCGTAGCCGTAGCGCTCCAGGACCTCCAGGGCGGCCTTCAGCGTTTCGGGAAAGAAGGAGTCGTTGAATATGTCGGTGTAGAGGACGACGCGGCGGTTGCCGCGCGGCTCCCTCTTCGTGCGCCGGTACCAGGCGGTGAAGGTCTCCGCGGCGAAGAGGGGGATGGTGCGCTCCTGCGCGATCCCCCCTATCCCCTTCGCAACGGTGCTCAGCCCCGGGGTGCGAGAGAAGAAGTTCGCCATCCGCGGCATCCTCGCACCGATCCTCCCCCACCTCCCGATCAGCCCCATGGAGTACGCGGGGCGCGGGCGAAGGCGGGAGCGGTAATAGTGGGAGAGAAACTCGGCCTTGTAGGTCGCCACATCCACGTTCACCGGGCACTCCCCCTTGCACCCCTTGCAGGAGAGGCAGTACTCCAGCGCCTCCAGGACCTCTTTCGAGCGCCAGCCGTCCTTCAGGAAGTCGCCGCGGAACATCTCGAAAAGGAGGTGGGCCCGGCCGCGGGTGGTGTGCATCTCCTCCCTGGTGACTTGGAAGCTGGGGCACATGAAGGCGTCGTGCGTCCTGCGGCACTTCCCCACGCCGACGCACCGCAGGGTGGCGCGCGCGAAGCTCCCCTCATCATTGGGGAAGCGGAAGTGCGTCTCGGGCTGGATCGGATTGTATTCCACCCCGAGGCGCAGGTTCTCGTCCGGGCGGTACGGGTCGATGACCTTCCCGGGGTTCATCTTCCACTGGGGGTCCCAGAGGGTCTTGAACTGCCGGAAGGCCTCAATGAGCTCGTCGCCGTACATCTTGCGCAGGTAGATCGCCTTCGACTGCCCATCACCGTGCTCGGCGGAGAAGGAGCCGCCGTAGCGGACCACGAGATCGGTGGCCCTGTCGAGAAAGGAGGTGAAGTTCTTTACCCCTTGGGCGCTGAAGAGGTCGAAGGTGATGCGGCAGTGGATGCAGCCGTCCCCGAAGTGTCCGTAGAGGGCGGCGGTGAGGGAGTACTCGTCCAGGAGCTTGCGGAAGTCGCGCAGGTAGGCGCCGAGGTTGTGCGGCGGGACCGCGGCATCCTCCCACCCCGGCCAGCTCAGCGGCACCCCCGGCACATTGGCGGTGGCACCGAGTCCCGATTCCCGGATCTCCCAGATCCTCTTCTCCTCGTGCTCGGAGAGATACACCTTCATCGACGGGGGGCTCTTCACCTTGCGCAGCGCCTCCATGGCGCGCTTCGCGTTTTCGTTCGCCTCCTCCTTCGTGTCGCCGCCGAACTCCGCAAGGAGCCACCCCTTCCCTTCCGGAAGGAGCTCCAGGTTCTCCGGGTGCAGCCCCTTCTCCTTCACGAAGTGGGTCAGCATCTCATCGAGCCCCTCCAGTCCGATGGGGTCGCAGCGCAGGATGTCGTCGATGTGGTCGGCGGCGGAGTAGACGTCGGGGTAGCCGAGAAGGAGCACGGAGCGAGCGGGGGGGCTGTGCACGAGGCGCAGCTTCGCCTCCAGGATCGTCACGCACGTCCCTTCCGTTCCGACAAGCGCGTGCGCGACGTTGAAATTCCGCTCCGGGAGGAGCTCGTCCAGGTTGTACCCGGAGACGCGGCGCGGGATCTTCGGGTAGCGCTGCCGCACGAGATCACCGTACCGGTCGCGCAGGTCCCGCAACCCCCCGTAGATCTCGCCGCGCCGCCCACCGGCCGCGATGATCTCGCGGAGTTCCTCCTCCGAGGTCGGGCCGACGGTCATGCGGACGCCGTCGTAGGTCACCACGTCGAGCTCGAGGACGTTGTCCACCGTGCGACCCGCCATCACGGAATGCACCCCGCAGGAGTTGTTGCCGATCATGCCCCCCAAGGTGTTGTAGCTGTGGGTGGCGGGGTCGGGTCCGAAGGTGAGGTGGTAATTCTCGGCCTGGCTTCTGAGGTGATCGAGGATCGTCCCCGGCTCAACGCGAGCAAACTTCCGGTCCGGGTCGATCTCCAGGATCCGGTTCAGGTACTTCGAGTGGTCGATCACCACCGCCACGTTGCAGGTCTGGCCGCACAGCCCGGTCCCCCCGCCGCGGGAGACGACGGGAGCGCCATGACGGTGGCATACCTCCAGCGCTTTCACCACCGCGCCCGCATTCCTCGGGATCACCACCCCGATCGGCACCTGGCGGTAGTTGGAGGCGTCGGTGGCGTAGAGCGCCCGGCTCCCGGCGTCGAAGCGAACCTCGGCGTCGACCTGATATTTCAGGTCCGCCTCCAGGGCGCCGGGGTTCAACGACGTGTGCACGAACTCCTCGTGCTGACGAGGATCTGGCATTGACCTTCTCCTCCTTCCCTACATCCGGTAGCGCCGCGCCACATCCTCCCTGAGCGTCACCCCGAGCCCCGGCCTTGCCGGGGCGGGAGCGAGCTCGCCGCAGGCCGGCTCCACGAAGCCTTCGAAAAGAAGCCTCTCTATCCGCACATGATCGTGAAAGTACTCGAGGTGCCGCACGGCCGGGGAGGCACAGCAGGGGTGCAGGTTCAGCGACGGGGCACAGTGGGCCGAGAGCGGCACCCCGTAGGCAGAGGCCAGGACGGCGGCCTCCATGAAGCCGGAGATGCCGCAACGAGTGGCGTCCGCCTGCAAGACATCGACCGCACCGGCGGCGAGGAGGTCGTGGAAGTAGCCGAGGGTGAAGCCGTATTCACCCGCCGCTATCTCCATGCCGGCAGGAGCCCGTTCCCGCACCTGGCGAAGCCCCGCCCGGTCGGAGTGCGGCACCGGCTCCTCGAACCAGCTCACCCGGTGGGGGAGGATCGCTTCTGCAAGGGCGAGCGCTCCCTTCGGGGTGCAGGCGCCGTTCGCATCGATGAAGAGCTCCGCCTTCGCGCCGATCGCTTCCCGCGCCGCCCCCACCCGATCCACCTCCTCCCGCACCCCCGCCCCCACCTTCATCTTCACCCGGGGGATGCCGTGCTCCACCCAGCCGGAAAGCTGGCGCTGCAGCTGCTCGCGGGTGTAGGTCGTGAAGCCGCCGCTTCCGTAGACGGGGACGCTTCCCCTGGCGCCACCGAGAAGCCGCACCAGCGGGAGATCCAGGAGCTTTCCCTTCAGGTCCCACAAGGCGGCGTCGACTGCGGAGAGAGCGAGCATGCCTATCCCGTCGGCACCGAGGTTTCTAAGGGAGGCGGTCATGGCGGCGCGGCAGGCGGGGATGTCGAAGGGGGTGCGCCCGAGGACGAGCTCTGCCAGCTTTCCCTCGATGAGGGTAGCCGCCGCGGCGTCGGCATAGCTGTAGCCGATGCCGCGTGCCCCCTCCGCGGCGAGGTGGACAAGGACCATGGTGGTGGAGTCCCAGCGGAAGGTGCCGTCCCCCTCCGGGGAGTCGGTGGGGATCTTCAGAACCTCCACCGACAGGTGCTCGACTACCCCCTTCACCTCTTCTTCTCGCTTCTTTGCAGAAGCGCCGACATCATCTGCTTCGCCGACTGCTTCAGGATCCCGGCGACGTTCGGATCCCCTTCAAAGATGGAGGACATGTACCCCTTCGCCTGCTCAAGCGTTATGTGCGGCGGGAGGGGGGGGACGTCCGGGTCGCAGTGGGCGTCGATGACGACGGGGCGGTCGGCGCGCAGCGCCCGCTCCCATGCCGCACCGATCTTTGCCGGGTCGTTCAGCTCGATCCCCTCCAGCCCGAGCATCTGAGCGTACTGGGCGTACGGGAAGGGGGGGAGGTCCTGGGAGGCGCTGAACTTCGGGTCTCCGTTCATGACCCGCTGCTCCCAGGTGACCTGGTTCAGGTCGCGGTTGTTCAGCACGAGGATCACCAGGTGCGGATTACTCCAGCTCTTCCAGTACTTTGAAATGGTGACCAGCCCGTTGATGCCGAGCATCTGCATGGCGCCGTCCCCCACCAGCGCGACGACCGGACGCTGGGGGTAGTTCATCTTCGCGGCGATGGCGTACGGGACCCCCGGGCACATGGTGGCGAGCGTACCGGAAAGGGAGGCCATCATGCCGCGCCTGATCTTCAGGTCGCGGGCGTACCAGTTCGCTGCAGAGCCGGAATCGCAGGTTACGATGGAATAGTCCGGAAGCCTCGAGGAGAGCTCCCAGAAGAGGCGCTGCGGGTTGATGGGGTTGGCGGCGATCATGGCGCGCGCCTCCATGACCTGCCACCACTCGGCGACCTCCCGCTCGATGTCGCTGCGCCAGCCGCGGTCGCTCTTCTTCTCCAGAAGGGGTACCAGGGCGCGCAGCGTAAGGGCGGCATCCCCCTGCAGGTTCACCTCCATCGGGTAGCGCAGCCCCAGCATGCGCGGGTTGATGTCGATCTGCACCCCGCGCGCCTGCCCCTCCTTCGGGAGGAATTCCGCGTAGGGGAAGCCGCTCCCCACCATGAGGAGGGTGTCGCAGTTCATCATGAGCTCCCAGCTCGGCTTCGTCCCCAAAAGACCAATGGAGCCGGTCACAAAGGGGAGATCGTCCGGAAGCGCCGCCTTCCCGAGGAGCGCCTTCGCCACCCCGGCGCCGAGCCGCTCGGCGACCTCGACGACCTCCTCCCCCGCCCCGAGCGCCCCTGCCCCGACGAGCATGGCGACCCTGCGCCCGGAGTTGAGGATCTCCGCTGCGCGCCGCAGATCGTCCTTCCTGGGGACCACCTCCGGCCTGGTGAAGCCGATCCCGGTGAAGGTCGTGCCGTGCTTGCGCTCCGGTGAGGGAACGGCCCCCATCTCCTGCACGTCGTTTGGCAGGATGATGCAGGTCACCGTGCGCTCCGCCATGGAAATCCTGATGGCGCGATCGACGAGCTGCCTGATCTGCGCCGGGTTCGTCGCCATCTGCACGTACTGCCCCGCCACGTCCTTGAAGAGGGAAATCAGATCCACCTCCTGCTGGTACTCCGCCCCCAGCGCCGCCGTCGCCTGCTGCCCTACGATCGCCACCACAGGCTGATGGTCGAGCTTCGCGTCGTACAGCCCGTTCAGCAGGTGTATCGCACCCGGTCCGGAGGTCGCCATGCACACCCCGACCTCGCCGGTGAACTTGGCATGGGCGCACGCCATGAAGGCCGCCTCCTCCTCATGACGTGCCTGTATGAATTCCACCTTCTCCTGGGCGCGGTTCAGTGCTCCCATGACGCCGTTGATGCCGTCCCCGGGATACCCGTACACCCTGCGCACTCCCCAGGCGAAGAGACGCTGCACCAGATAGTCACTGGCGGTTGTTGCCATAGCGGCCTCCAGTCTTTTTTAATTATATTCTTCCAAAATTTTAAGTTCCACCCCCCTCTTGTCAACCAGAGCGCGGGGGAGGCTAAGGGCGGGGGTGCTTCTTCGGCACCAGGCGGCGGAGGGTGGAGCCCTGCACGAGGATGGAGAAGACCACCACCACGTAGGTGGCGAAAAGAAGGACGCTCCTCTCCGGCACAGGGGGGAGCGAGAGGGCAAGCGCAATGGAGATGCCGCCGCGCAGCCCCCCCCAGGTCATAATCCATGCGCTCCCCCAGGAGAAGGGGGTCCTGAGGCGCAGCAGCGCTCCCACCGCAAGGACGGAGAGGTAGCGGGCAAGAAGGACGACGGGGATCGCCAGGAGCGCGGTCACGAGGTGCACCGATGTCAGCGCCCCGCTGATCACGAGGACCTCCAGCCCGATGAGGGTGAAGAGGATCGAGTTGAGCATCTCCTCCACCAGCTCCCAGAAGCGGTCCAGGTTTTCCCGGGTGCGCGGCGACATGGCACGTTCCCGGCCCCGTCCGCCGATGAGAAGCCCGGCCATAACCATGGCAAGGGGCCCGGAGACCCCCACGGAGAGGGCGAGGGAGTAGCCACCGCTCACCAGGGCGAGGGTGACGAGGATCTCCAGCTGGTAGTCGTCGACGCTCTTCATGATGAAATAGCCGGCCCAGCCGAGGATGGTGCCAAAGAGGACCCCTCCGCACCCGGAGCGCAGAAAGAGGAGAAGGGCGTCCGCGGCGTCGAGCTCCCCGCTGCCGCGGGCGAGGCTCAACAGGGAGAGGAAAAGGACGATCCCCACCCCGTCGTTGAATAGCGCTTCCCCCGCGATCTGGGCATCGGTCCTCTTCGGCACCCCGAGGCGGCGCAGGGTCGGAAGAACCGCGACTGGGTCGGTGGGAGAGATGAGGGCTCCGAAGAGGAAGGCGTACAGGGGTCGCACGCCGAGACCAAGGAGGATGCTCCCCCAGAGGAGGACTCCGCCGATGAGGGCAGAGGAGATGAGGACGCCGACTACGGAGAAGAGGGCGATGTCGAACTTCACGTCGAGGAGCTGGTCCATCTGCACGAAGAGCGACCCGGCGAAGAGGAGGAAACTGAGGAGCCCCTCCAGGAGGAGGACGTCGAAGTCGATGCGGGAGAGTACCGCCTGCGCCGGGCGGGCGATGTCCACCCCGAGCGCGAGAAGCGCCATCAGGATAAGGGAGAGAACCAGACTCTGCAGCATGAGCCCGATGGTGGTGGGGAGGCGCAGCAGGCGATGGTTCAGGTAGGCAAACGCCGCGGAGAGGGAGGTGAGGATCCCTATGATCTGGAAGATGCGCATCTCGCTAACGGCGCGGCAGCGACGCGATGACGCAGCGGGCGGCATGGTACCCCGCCATGCCGTGCACCCCGCCACCGGGGGGGGTGGAGGAGGAGCAGATGAAGAGTGTGCTGTCAGGGGTGGCGTAGGGACGCGGGCCGGCGACCGGGCGCCGCACGATCTGGGCCAGGTCCTGGACGCCGCCGTTCACATCCCCCCCTACGAAGTTCTCGTTGTAGAGCTGCAACCCGGCGCTGTTGCGGGTTTGGCGGGCAAGGATGAGCTCGCGGAAACCGGGGGCGAAGCGCTCCATCTGCCGCTCGATCCTCTCGGTCATGTCGACGCGGGAACCGTTCGGGACGTGGCAGTAGGCCCAGCCGGTGTGCTTCCCCTTCGGGGCGCGCTCCGGGTCGAAGAGGCTTTGCTGGGCCACGAGGACGAAGGGGCGCTCCGGGTGTCCGCCGCGCCATACCTCCCTCTCGGAGGCGGCGATCTCCTCCAGCGTCCCGCCGAGGTGGACCGTCGCGGAGTGCAGGCAGGCAGGGTCTCGCCACGGTATCGGCCCGTCCAGTGCCCAGTCGATCTTGAAGACGGCAGGTCCGTAGCGGTACCGGCCGAGCTTCTCCCGGTAGCGCTCCGGAAAGCGGTGCCCGGCGAGGGCGAGGAGCTGGCGCGGCGTGATGTCGAGGATCTTCAGCGAAGCGGCGGGGAATTCGTCCACATTGGCGACCCTCCTCCCGACGAGGATCTTCCCCCCCAGGTGCTCCAGATACTTCGCCAGCGCCGCACTCAGGCGCCCCGACCCTCCAGCCGCCACCGGCCAGCCGGCGAAGTGCCCGAGGGTGCCGAGGACGAGTCCGAAGGAGGCGCTGCCGGCCTGCTCCAGAGGCAGGAAGGAGTGGGCGCACATCCCGGCAATGAGGGCGCGGGCGCGCGTTCCGGAAAAGGCGTTGTGCAGGAAGGAGGTGGCGGGAAGGAGCGCGTGCATCCCGAAGCGCGCCATGGCGAGGGGGTGCCTCGGCAGGTGCACCGGGGCGAGGAGGTCGCGCGACAACCCGTCCCACTTCTCCGTCAGCGGGGCGAAGATCTTCCGGTAGGGGGCGGCGTCCTTCCCGTCGAGGGAGGCGACGGTCCCTTCGATATCGCGCATGAGGAGGACCGTCGTGCCGTCGTCCAGGGGGTGCGCCAGCGCCGCCGGGGGATCGATCCAGCGCAGCCCGAAGCGCTCCAGCGGGAGCTCGCGGAAGAAGGGGGAAGAGGCCGCCAGTGGATGAATGGCGGAGCAGACGTCGTGCAGGAAACCGGGGAGAGTGAGGGGCTCGGTGCGCGCCCCGCCGCCGATCGTGGTGCTCCCTTCCAGAACGGTCACCACGTGGCCGTGGCGCGCCATCTCGATCGCCGCCGCGAGCCCGTTCGGGCCGGAGCCGACCACGAAGACCTCGCGGCGCCCCCCTCCCCCTCCCCTGTCCCCTTTCCTTTTCATGTCGATGGCTCCGAGTGCTGCGGAAAGGCGCTGATGCGCGAGGAGTTCGCCAGCACCGTCAGGCTGGAGAAGACCATCGCCAGCGCGGCGATGAGGGGGTGGAGCCTGCCGAGCGCCGCTGCGGCCAGGGCGACGGCGTTGTAGCCGAAGCTCCAGGCGAAGTTGGCGCGGATGATTCCGCGCGTGCGCCGGCCGAGCTCGACAAGCCACGGCACCAGCAGAAGGTCGTCCGAGAGGACGACGACTGCTGCGGAGGTGCGGGCAAGCTCGGTTCCCCCCCCGAGCGCTATACCGGTGCCGGCGGCCGCAAGAGCTGCCGCGTCATTTATGCCGTCTCCCACCATTATCGTCCTTCGCCCTGCGGCAGCCGCGGCGCGTACCTCCTGCACCTTCTCCTCCGGCGTGCGGGGCGCCGCCACCCTCTCCATGGCGAGGCGTCCTGCTATCTCGGCGGCGGCGACCGCATTGTCTCCGGAAAGAAGGACCGACGGGATTCCGCCGGCGGCAAGGCGCGCGAGGCAGGCGCCGGCGCTTCTGTGCAGGACGTCGCGAAACGTCAGCCTCCCCCGCACCCTCCCCTCCCACGCCACTTCGATCGTCGTGCCGTCCTCGTCGTCGAAGGCCCCAAGGGAGTGGTCGCGCACGAAGGAGACGCTTCCTGCCGTCACCCGCTTTTTCTCACCGTGCCACGTCACGGTTCCGCTCATGCCGCGGCCGGGGAATACCTCCACCTCGCAGGCGTCCCCCCCCGCCACCCCCCTTTTGCGTGCCTCCTCCAGGACCGCCTTCCCGAGTACATGCTCGCTGGCACCTTCCAGCCCCGCCAGCCGCCCCAGCAGCTCCTCTTTCGTCACCTGCGGGTCCCACAGCGTTATTCCCTTCAGCTGGGGGCGCCCTTCGGTCAACGTTCCGGTCTTGTCGAAGAAGGCGAGATCCGCCTCCCCGACCCGCTCAAGGATTTCCCCACCGCGCACCACGACCCCTGCGCGGGCGGCGCGTGCGACCGCGAGAGTGGTCGCCAGCGGGGTGGCGATCCCCATCGTGCAGGGACAGGCGACGACGAGGACGGAGAGTGCGCTTATTCCCCCCTGCGCCGGATCTCCACAGGCCCACCAGGCGAGGAAAGAGAGGGCGGCGAGTCCGACGACGAGGGGGATGAAGAAAGTCGCCGCCCGCTCCGCCGCCCGCTGGGCGGGAGAAGGGACGCGCCACGCCTCCTCTACGAGGGCTACTATCCGCTGCAGGAGAAGTCCGCCAAAAACCTTCTCGGCCCGCACGACGACCACGCCGTCGCCGTTCACCGTCCCGGCGCTGACACGGTCACCCACCGTGCACAGGCGCGGCAGGAACTCGCCGGTGAAGGGGGCCTCCTCGAGGACGCTCCTCCCCTCCTCCACGATCCCGTCCACCGCGACCCTTTCCCCCGGGCGCACCCGGACCAGGTCCCCTACCCGCACCTCCTCGAGCGGCACTTCCCGCCACCCCGCAGCGTCGAGGCGCAGGGCGGAGGGGGGCAGGAGCCCCTTCAGCGCATGGAGGAGCCCACCGGCGCGGCTTTTGGCGGTCGACTCGAGAAACTTCCCGAAAGTCACCAGAACCGGGAGCATGGTGGCGGTATCGAAGTAGACCTGGCCGCTGCCGGCGATGGTGTTACGGGCGCTGACGCCGAAGGCCGCGAGGGAGCCGATTGATATGAGGGTGTCGAGCTTCCACCCCCCCCCTGCGACCTCACCGGCGGCGCCACGCAAAAAGGGGGGGAGGAGGATCGCCAGAGCCGGAGCCGAGAGGGCAAGGAGGATGCAGCGGACCACCGGGACCGTCGTCTGCTCAACGCTCCCGGCATAGAGGAGGAGGGAAAGCATCATCACGTTCATGGCAAGGAGAGTCCCGATTGCGAGGCGAAAGAGATCCCACCCCCGCTTCGCCTCCGGGTGCCGCCCCACGAGGGCCGCCACCACCTTGCAGGCGTGACAGCAGTACGTTGCGCCGTCCCCCCCACCGGAGACGCGCACCGGCAGCCCGCAAAAGGCGCAGAGCGCCATCTTTTCAGTGGCGCTCGCCTGCATGACGCACCTCCCTTGTGACCGTCTCCCCTTTCGGGGGATGGGTGTCATGCCGTGCCCCGCTCCGGGGACATCCGAGGAGGAGGTGGTAAAAGCTCGTGCTGCGAAGGACGGTGCCCGCACCGAGGAGCAGGAGCAGGATCCCCGCAAGGCGCGGCGCCCACCCCCGCACCGCCGGGACGAGGCGGCGCCCCGCACCTGCCAGGAGGAGGAGCGGGAGTGCGGTGCCGGCAGCGAGCCCCGCCATGAGAACGATCCCCGAGAGTACGGAGCCCAGCCGGAGGGCGTGGGCGATGAGCGCGAGGACGACCGGACAGGGGAGGAAGGCGGTCGCCACCCCCGCGAGGAGAGGGGCGCCGGGGGCTCGTGCAGAGCACACCGTGGTAAAGCAGAGGGAGAGGACCCCCTCTCCGCAGCCGTCTCCGCCGCGCACCGGAATCAGCCCCAGGAGGCTCGCCGCCGCGAGAAGGAAGAGCGCCCCCACCACCCAGGCCATGATCTTCTGGAACCAGAGGAAGCCGCCGAGCGCCCCCTCCAGGTACCCTCCCGCATATCCCGCCACCGCGCCGAGAAGGAGGTAGGAAAAGAGCTTTCCGAGATGCCACTGCAGCTCCGATCCCCATCTCCCTCCCTTACCGTGCGACAAGAAGAGTACAAAGCCCCCGCACATGCCGAGGCAATGGGCGAAGCCGGCGATCCCCGCGGCAAAACCGGTGCAGAATGTGGTCACTTCCGGTGCGACCATAACGACTCCAGGGGAGGAAAAGGGTCAATCGGAGAAGGTGGCGACCTCCACGTTCGCGAGGAGGCGCGCCAGGTAGCGCGACTTCAGCTGCCTCGCCGCCAGCGCCTGCTTCACCGGAGAAAGCTTCAGTATCGCCCCCAGCACGGCGGCCATGACGCGGTGGCTCAGATGCGCCTGGTTATCGAAGATGAGGTGCTGCAGCGTCCCCCTCTCGATCGCCATGAGGACGACCCGGTGCGCGGAATTCACCGGCGTGATGACGCGCTGCGCCCTCGGTTCCAGGGCGAGCCCCTCCCGGGGGCAGCTCCTGACGCACACTCCGCAGCCGAGGCAGACCTTCTCGTCGCAGCGGGGCTTTCCCCCCTCGGTCCCGCTCTCGGGGGAAAGAGCCGCCACCGGGCAGAGGGAGACGCAGGCGCCGCAGCCGGTACAATTCCCGGGGGAGAGGACCGGCAGGAAGTTTGTGCTGTACAGCGCACTGGGGATGGCGAGGCGTCGCACCGCGAGGAGCGCCTCGCAGCAGCAGCTGCAGCAGTGGCAGATGAAGTTCACCCGGTCCTGCACGTTGTCCCCGCACTGCACCAGGTTCCGGTCCCGCGCGTCCTGGAGGAGGTCGAGCCCCTCCACCGCATCGACCTGGCGGGCCGAGCCGTGCCGTATCAGCGATTCCGCAGCACCGTTCAGCGTCATGCAGATATCGAGGGGAGCGTCGCACCCCTTCCCCACATGGCTCATCTTGTGGCGGCAGTAGCACATGCCGACGGCGATGGCGCTGGCGCTCCCGATGACCTCGCTGGCGCGCTCGTAGTCGAGGACGCGGGAGGAGTGGCGCTCCGGAAGCGCCTCCTCATTGACAAAGACTCTGCCTATCTGCGTCTCGCCGCCGCAGAATAGCGCCTTGATGAAATCCTCCTCCACGTTCAGGTACTGGTAGAAGAGCTCGGAGAGCCTCTTCTGGTCGATGTTGCGCCGCACCCGCATGAGGGAGAACTCGAAAAAGCCTGCCATGGGGGGAGGTAGAAGGTAGAGCATGACGCCGTCCTGCTCCAGGTCGAGGAGATGCCCGCGGGAGGCGAGCCCCTCCAGGATCTTCTGCGCCTCCGCTTCCGGCTTCCCCCAGACGCCAGCAGCCTTCGCGGCGCTGAAGGGGCGTACGGGGAGTCGGGAGAGGAGGGAGGCCTCCTCCTCGCTGAAGAGCAGCGACAGGATATCGTAGAGGAGCCGGGAGGGGGGTGCCCCCTGGGGGAACTTGTTCAGCCGCAGGACGAGGTCGCGGTAGCCGCTCTGGACGGTGTGATGGGACATGCTCCTCTTTCCGTTGGAGGGGTGTCGCCGGGCAGCAAGGCACGTCCCAGTATATCAGCAGGGTGGCGAGCGGCAAGGCCGCCAAGGGAGCGGGAAGAGACGCTTTTTGACTGTCTTGGACGGTGCGCCGGGCGCCAGTGTGGAGGGAAAGAGAAAGCCGCACCCCCCGGACAGGCATAAATACTGGAAATCGTACGGCAGCAGATTTGACACGATGCGCAGCGCTGTTATTAATAAATATAATTAATGCATATTAAAGACCGACATCTCTAATTATTTTCGCTCCCTGAAACTACGCGAGGGGGGAGGAGGGAAAGGGTCATGGCAGGCACTGTTCTGATCACAGGGGGGGCGGGATTCATCGGTTCGCATCTCGCGGACGAGCTCCTGCGGCACGGCTACAGGGTCCGGGCCCTCGACAACCTCACCCCGCAGGTGCACGGCCCGGCGGCGACGCGGCCGCGCTACCTCGACGATCAGGTTGAACTGGTGCGCGGCGACGTGCGCGACCCCGAGACGGTGCAAAAGGCGCTCGCCGGGGTCGAGGCGGTGTACCACTTCGCCGCGATGGTAGGGGTGGGCCAGAGCATGTACGAGATCGAGAGATACACCTCGGTCAACAACTTAGGCACCGCAGTCGTCCTGCAGGCGATAGCCCAGTCACGGGAGGTGCGCAAGGTCATCGTGGCCTCCAGCATGAGCATCTACGGCGAGGGGCTGTACCGGGACGGAGAGGGGCGCTACCACCAGGGGGTTCACCGTCCGCTGGAACAGCTGAAGCGCGGGGAGTGGGAGCTGTCGGCGCCGGGGGCGGGGGAACTCGTCCCGATCCCCACCCCGGAGACGAAGGCACCCTCCCTCGCCTCCATCTACGCCCTCTCCAAGTTCGACCAGGAGAGGATGGGGCTCATCGTCGGCAACTCCTACCAAATCCCCGTCATCGCGCTTCGCTTCTTCAACGTCTACGGCACCCGCCAGGCCCTCTCCAACCCGTACACCGGCGTTCTCGCCATCTTCGCCTCCCGCCTTTTGAACGGCAACAGCCCCCGCGTCTTCGAAGACGGCCTGCAGAAAAGGGACTTCGTGAGCGTCCACGACGTGGCACTCGCCTGCCGCCTTGCGCTGGAGATCGACCAGAACGAGTCGCAGGTCTTCAACATCGGCAGCGGCACGAGCCACAGCGTCCTTGAGGTGCTGGAGCGGCTCGCGCGGATGCTCGACTGCGGGACAATCGCCCCCGAAATCACCAACACCTACCGTGCGGGGGACATACGCCACTGCTTCGCGGACATAAGCGCTGCCCGCCGTCTCCTCGGGTACGAGCCGAGGGTGACCTTCGAGGAAGGGGTAGCCGAGCTCGCTCAGTGGCTGGAAGGGCAGATCGCGGTCGACCGGGTAACGGAGGCGCACGCCGAGCTGTCGCTGCGAGGACTGACCGTATGAAAGGGACCGGAAAAGGAGGGCTCCCCGGGCATGTGGGGATCGTCGAGTGGTTCCGTCCCGGCGAGCACGACCGGGTTGAGCGGGTGGTCGACTACCTGCAGAAACTGGGGATCGGGAGGGTGAGAACCGGGATCTCCTGGGCCGACTGGTACACCGAAGGGGGGGTGGAGTGGTACGACTGGCTCTTTCCGTACCTCGCCGGGAAGGTGGAGCTCCTTCCCTGCTTCCTGTACACCCCCCCCTCACTCGCCGTCGCGCCGAAGACCTCCGCCCCCCCGAAAAAGGGAAAGGACTACGCGGACTTCCTCGACGTCTGCATCACGCGCTACGGCGCGCACTTCGAGTATGTGGAGCTCTGGAACGAGCCGAACAACCTGAGCGAATGGGACTGGACGCTCGACCCGCACTGGTCGCTCTTCGGGGAGATGATCGGCGGAGCGGCCTACTGGGCGAAGCAGCGCGGCAAGAAGACGGTGCTCGGGGGAATGAGCCCGATCGACGGGCACTGGCTCTGCCGCATGTTCGAGCTCGGGGTGATGCAGTACATCGACGTCGTCGGCATACACGGCTTTCCCGATATCTTCGACTACAACTGGAAGGGGTGGCCGGAGAACATCACCAACGTGCGGGAGGTGCTGGAGGAAAGGGGGAGCCGTTGCGAGATCTGGATCACGGAAGCCGGATTCTCCACCTGGCAGCACGACGAGCAGAAGCAGCTGAAGGTTTTCCTGGAGTTTCTGGAGGCGAAGGCGGAGCGCTCCTACTGGTACGGGGTGGACGACCTCGACCCGGGGCTCGCCGCGGTGGACCGCTTTCAC
Organism: Geomonas sp. RF6; assembly: GCF_021044625.1. Classification (NCBI taxonomy): domain Bacteria; kingdom Pseudomonadati; phylum Thermodesulfobacteriota; class Desulfuromonadia; order Geobacterales; family Geobacteraceae; genus Geomonas; species Geomonas sp. RF6. The sequence goes on from NZ_CP087999.1 coordinate 1,888,793, forward strand.
CTCGACGACCGGGAGTACTTCTTCGGATTCCGCAGGGCGGACGGCACGGAGAAGCTCCTCTGCCGACTCCTGGAGGAAGGGGGGGTGCCGGCGGTGCAGCAGATCGCGGAGATCAACGGCTACCCCGCAGGGGGGCGCGCCCCGGATAAGGGGGTGCTGGTCACCGGGGGAGCCGGCTTCATCGGCACGAACCTCGTGCAGCGCCTTCTGGACGAAGGGGAGCGGGTCATCATCTATGACAACATCTCCCGCCCCGGCGTCGAGCGCAATCTCTCCTTCCTGAAGGAGCGCTACGGGAAGGATCTGGAGGTCCGCATCGCGGATATCCGCAACGCCCGCACCCTGGAGAGGGCGGTGGCGGAGGCGAGGCACGTCTTCCACTTTGCTGCGCAGGTCGCCGTAACCACGAGCCTCGAGGCCCCGGCGCAGGACTTCGCCATCAACGGGGTGGGGACCTTCACACTGCTGGAGGCGATCAGGAAGGCATCCTCCCCCCCTTCCCTCCTTTTCACCTCCACGAACAAGGTATACGGAGCGCTGGGGGACATCCCGCTGGAGCGCTCCCACGGCCGGTACCACCCTGTCGACCCGGATCTCCGGGAAAACGGCTTGTCCGAGGCCTTTCACCTCGACTTCCTGAGCCCGTACGGCTGCTCCAAGGGGAGCGCCGACCAGTACGTCCTCGACTTCGCCCGCTCCTTCGGGATCGACGCCACGGTCTTCAGGATGAGCTGCATCTACGGCCCGCACCAGTGCGGCAATGAGGACCAGGGGTGGGTGGCGCACTTCGTCCTCAGCCTCCTTTGCAATGCCACCATTACCCTCTACGGCGACGGCTGCCAGGTACGGGATCTCCTTTTCGTGGAAGATCTCGTCGACGCCTTCCTGCGGGCGCGCTCCATGATGCCTGCTCTCTCCGGGAAGCCGTTCAACATCGGCGGCGGCCCCGAGCGCGCAGTAAGCCTCCTGGAGCTCCTGGAGCTTCTCCGCTCGCTGCACGGGGAGCTGCCGCAGATAGCCTCCGGCCCCTGGCGCACCGGCGACCAGCGCTATTACGTCTCGGATACCCGCCGCTTCACCGAGGCCACCGGCTGGGCCCCCCGCTATTCCGTGGAACAGGGGGTGGCGAAGCTCTATCAGTGGCTCAGGGAGACGCTGCACCTCCCGGCTCGCAGCGGGAAGTCGTACATCGAGCAGGAATACCCGACGACGGGGGTGACCAGATGACAGGGGGGATGCGCGCGGCGGTGATCACCGGACCGGGAGAGGCCGCAATCGCAGAGGTCGCCATTCCCACCCCCGGAGCGGGGGAGCTCCTGGTGGCGCTTGAGGGGTGCGGGGTGTGCGCCTCCAACATTCCGCTCTGGGAAGGCAGGCCGTGGTTCAGCTACCCCGCTCCCCCCGGATCCCCCGGACACGAGGGGTGGGGAACCGTGCAGGGGGTCGGCGCGAGAGTGAGCGGCATCCGCGAGGGGGACCGGGTCACCCTCCTCTCCTACCATGCGTATGCGGAGTTCGAAAAGGTACCGGCAAAGGCGGTGGTGAAGCTTCCGGACGAACTTTCCGGGGTCCCCTTCCCGGGGGAGTCGATGGGGTGCGCGCTGAACGTCTTCAAGCGCAGCGACATCCGCTCCGGGCAGCGGGTGGCGGTCATCGGCACAGGATTTCTCGGGCTTATCGTCACAGCACTCGCGGCACGCAAGGGGGCGGAGGTAACCGCCCTCTCCAGAAGGAGAAGCGCCCTCGATCTCGCCGTCGGCCACGGCGCGGCGCACGCGGTAATCCTCGACGATCACCAGCGGGTCCTGGAAGAGGGGGCGACCCTCAGCGGCGGGAAGGGGTTTGACAGGGTCATCGAGGCGACCGGTCACCAGTGGCCTCTCGATCTCGCCGGTGAGCTCGTGCGGGAACGGGGGAAGGTGGTGCTCGCCGGCTTCCACCAGGACGGACCGCGTTCGGTGAACGTGCAGCTGTGGAACTGGAAAGGGATCGATGTGATAAACGCGCACGAGCGGGAAGAGAGGCGCTACCTGGAGGGGATACGGGCGGCGATCGAGGCGGTGCAGGGGGGGGCGTTCAGGCCGGCAGAGCTGGTAACGCACTCCTTCCCCCTCGACGAGCTCTCCAGGGCGTACCACACCCTCATCGAGCGCCCCGACGGCTTCATCAAGGGGGCGGTGCGCATGACCAGGGGGGGGAAGTAATGAAAAAGAAAGGGGCTCGTCCCCGGCTGGGTTTCCTGGGGACCGGGTGGATCGGCCGGCACCGCCTGGAAGCGATAGCGGCTTCAGGTGAGGCGGAAATCGCCGCCATCGCGGACATCTCCCGTGAAAACGCCGAAGCGGGAAAGATCGCCCCGGATGCAAAGATCGTCTCCACCCTCGAAGAGCTTTTGCCACTGAACCTCGACGGCGTCGTCATAGCCACACCGAGCGCCTTCCATTGTACCCAGGCCATCCAGGCCCTCACCGCCGGCCTTTCCGTCTTCTGCCAGAAGCCGCTCGGGCGGAGCGCGCAGGAGACGGAGATGGTGGTGAGCGCCGCCCGCAGCGCCAATCGCCTCCTCGGGGTCGATTTCTCCTACCGCTTCACCGAAGGGATCCAGAAGATGTACGAGCTGACGAGGGGGGGGGCACTCGGGAAGATGTACGCTGCGGATCTCGTTTTTCACAACGCGTACGGGCCGGACAAGCCGTGGTTCTACAGCGCCGACCTCTCGGGAGGGGGGTGCCTCATCGACCTCGGCAGCCACCTCGTCGACCTCGCCCTCTGGTTCTTCGGCTTCCCCGACGTACGCTGCGTATCGAGCTCCATATTCGCGCAAGGGGAGAGGCTGAAGGACCCGTCCGGGCAGGTGGAGGATTACGCGGCGGTCTCCATGGTCCTCGCGGACGGGAGCGTGGTGCGCCTCGCCTGCTCCTGGAACATCTCGGCGGGGCAGGACTGCGTCATCGAATCGACCTTCTACGGCACGAAGGGGGGGGTCTCCTTCAGGAACGTGAACGGGTCGTTCTACGACTTCATCGCGGAGCACTTCCGCGGCACCGCAAGAGAGACGCTCGCCACCCCCCCGGACAACTGGGGGGGTAGGGCAGCGATAGCGTGGGCCCGCCGCCTCAGAGAGGAAGGGGGAGGGTTCGATCCGGGGGCGGAGAAGCTCGTCACCGTCGCCGCCGCGCTCGACGCCGCTTACGGCAGGTAGGGAGGCGAGGGAGTGATGACCGTACCGGAATACACCGCAGCGTTCCGCCCCGACAGGACAGCACACCGGATCCTCATGACCTCCGACAGCATAGGAGGGGTGTGGAGCTACTCTATGGAGCTCGCGCACGCCCTCTCCCGGTACGGCGTCGAGGTCGTCCTCGCCACCATGGGGCGCCCCCTCTCCCCCGACCAGAGAAAGGAAGCGGAGCGCCTGCAGAACGTGACGGTGGAGGAGAGCGGCTACCGGCTGGAGTGGATGGAAGATCCGTGGGAGGAGCTGCAGCGGGCCGGAGAGTGGCTCCTTTCCCTGGCGCAAAAGCATACCCCCGAGCTCGTGCACCTGAACGGCTACGCCCACGCCACGCTCCCCTGGGACGTCCCCTGCCTCGTGGTGGCACACTCCTGCGTCCTCTCCTGGTGGGAGGCGGTGCGCCGGGAGCCTCCCCCCCCCTCGCTCGACCGCTACAGGGAGATGGTGCGGCAGGGGGTGGCGGCAGCGGACCTTGTTGCCGCGCCGAGTGCTGCGATGCTCGCGGCGGTGGAGCGACTGTACCTCCCGCTGCAAAACACGAGGGTCATCCACAACGCGCGCAGCGGAGGGCACTTCGTTCCGGGGGCGAAGAGGGAGCTTATCCTCTCGGTGGGGCGCCTCTGGGACGACGCGAAGAACATCTCGCTGGTGGAACGGTGCGCCGGCGCACTCCCCTGGCCGGTGTACGTGGCCGGGGAGGAAACGCACCCCGAGGGGGGGCAGGTGGCGATGGAAAAGGTGCGCACCCTCGGATACCTCCCCCAGCAGCGTCTCGCCCCGTGGTACCGGTGGGCCTCCATTTACGCCCTCCCGGCGCGTTACGAGCCGTTCGGCCTCACGATCCTGGAGGCGGCTATGTGCGGCTGCGCGCTGGTGATCGGGGACATTCCGACGTTGCGGGAGCTCTGGGAGGGTGCGGCGGTCTTCATCGACCCGGAGGACGGGGAGGCACTGACCTTTCACCTGCGGGCCCTCTGCGCTGATGCGGCAGCGAGGGGGGAACTGGCGGAGCGGGCGCTGGCGCGGAGCAGGGATTTCACTCCGGAGAAGATGGGCGCGCAGTACGTGGCAGCATACGGGTCACTCCTGCAGGGACGGAGGACAGCGGCAAGCAGGTGACGCCTGTTCATAACTCAAGCGGCGGTAGCAGCAGCACCCGTTACAGAAAAGGACCCCCGATGCACATCGTCATGTTCTACCACTCCATCGTCTCCGACTGGAATCACGGCAATGCCCACTTCCTGCGCGGGATCGTCACGGAACTGATGGCCAGGGGTCACCGGGTCGATGTCTATGAGCCTGAAAACGGCTGGAGCTTCAGCAACCTGATCCGTGAAAAGGGGGAAGTCGCGCTGGCGCAGTTTCGCAAGGCGTACCCGTCGCTGGAAGGGAAGCCGTACCGGCTCGAGAAGCTCCAGCTCGACCGGGCGCTCGCCGGGGCAGATCTCGTCATCGTCCACGAATGGAACGAGCACGAGCTGGTGCACAGGATCAGCGAACACCGGCGCAAGAACCCTCACTACCGTCTCCTGTTCCACGACACCCATCACCGCTCCGTCACCGACTACCGCTCCATGAGCGCCTACGACCTCTCCGGCTTCGACGGCGTCCTCGCCTACGGCAGGAAGATCCGCGACATCTATCTCGCCAACCGCTGGATCGATCGGGCATGGGTATGGCACGAAGCGGCCGACGTGCGCGTCTTCCACCCCATGCCTGGGGAGGAGAAGGAAGGGGACCTCGTCTGGGTCGGCAACTGGGGGGACGGCGAGCGCACCGAGGAGATCAGGGAATTCTTCGTGGAGCCGGTGCGCAGGCTGCGGCTGAAGGCGACCGCCTACGGCGTGCGCTATCCCGAGAGCGCGATCGAGCTCCTTGCCGAGGCGGGGATCCGCTACGGCGGCTGGCTCCCGAACTTCGAGGTCCCGAAGGTATTCTCAAAATACAGGGTGACCCTCCACATCCCGCGCCGCCCATACGCGAAGGCCCTCCCGGGGATCCCCACGATCCGGCCTTTCGAGGCGCTCGCCTGCGGCATCCCCCTCGTCTCCGCCCCATGGGAGGACAGCGACGGACTATTCCGCCCCGGAAAGGACTTTCTCTTCGCCCGCGACGGCCACGAGACGGAACGGGTACTGAAACAGCTGCTGAGCCAGCCGCAGGAGGCGCGGCAGCTTGCCCGCAACGGGCTGGAGACGATAATGCAGCACCACACCTGCAGCCACAGGATCGATGCCCTCATCTCCATCTGCGGCGAGCTGGGACTCCAAAACGGGGCGCCGGGGGAGAAGGCGCTCAACGAGGGATGACATGACCCGCTCTCTTTCCATCGCCTTTTTCGGATCAAGCCTCGTCTCCTCGTACTGGAACGGAGCCGCAACGTATTACCGCGGGCTCCTGCACGCCCTTGCGCGGCGGGGGCACCGGATCACCTTCTACGAGCCGGACGCCTACGAGCGCCAGTCGCACCGGGACATGGAGGACCCGCCGTGGGCGCGCGTCGTGGTGTATCCTCCGACAGAGGATGCGGTCTTTCATGCGCTGCAGGAGGCTGACGGCGCAGACATTGTGGTGAAGGCAAGCGGGGTCGGGGTGTTCGACGAGCTCCTGGAACGGGAAGTCCTGTACCTGAAGTGTGAGAGGACGCATGTCATCTTCTGGGACGTAGACGCGCCGGCGACGCTCGCGCGGGTGAGAGAGCACCCGGAGGACCCCTTCCGCCCGCTGATCCCGTGCTACGACCTCATCCTCACCTACGGCGGCGGAGGGCCGGTGGTGCACGGCTACTCCTCTTTCGGCGCAGCCACCTGCGTCCCGATCTACAACGGGCTCGATCCCGCCACCCACTTCCCCGCCCCCCCCGATCCCCGTTTCGCCGCCGACCTCTCGTTTCTGGGGAACCGGCTGCCGGACCGGGAGGCCCGCGTGGAGGAGTTCTTCCTCTCGGCAGCCCAGAGCCTTCCGGAGAAGGCCTTCCTCCTCGCAGGGAGCGGCTGGGGTGACAAGAGGATGCCGGAGAACGTGAGATACCTCGGGCACCTCGGGACCGGCGACCACAACGCCTTCAACTGCACCGCGCGCGCCGTCCTCAATATCAGCCGCTCCAGCATGGCGGAAAACGGGTATTCCCCCGCGACCCGTGTCTTCGAGGCTGCCGGTGCCGCGGCGTGCATCATCACCGACAACTGGGAGGGGATCGGCGAGTTCTTCGAGCCGGGCGAGGAGATCCTGGTGGCCGATTCTGGCGCGGAGGTCGCAGAGATCCTCGCGCGCCTCACCGAGCAGGAGGCGGTGAGGGTCGGGGCACGCGCATTTGCGAGGGCAAAAAAGGAGCACACCTACGACCGGCGCGCCCTGCAGTTCGAGTCGCTTTTCCGAAGCGGCGTCCCGAAAGGGGCGGAATTTGCGGGGGGAATGCCATGAAGCTCGTCGTTCTCGGGCTTTCCATCACCTCCTCCTGGGGAAACGGCCACGCCACGACCTACCGCGGGCTCCTGCGGGAGATGGCGCACCTCGGCCACGAGGTCCTCTTCCTGGAGCGCGACGTCCCGTGGTACGCGAATAACCGCGATCTCCCCTCCCCCCCCTTCTGCACGACTCTCCTCTACTCTTCGCTGGACGAGCTCTTCCGGGAGCACCGGGAAAAGATCAGGGAGGCGGACTGCGTGATGGTCGGCTCCTACGTCCCTGAGGGGATCGAAGTGGGGAAATGGGTCACCGAGCAGGCGAAGGGGATCACCGCCTTCTACGACATCGATACACCGGTGACCTTGGGGAAGGTCGCGGAAGGTCGCTGCGACTATCTTGATGCGGAGCTCATCCCCCGCTACCACCTCTACCTCTCCTTCACCGGCGGCCCCACCCTCGCCTTCCTGGAAGATCATTACGGCGCCCCCGCGGCACGCCCCCTATACTGCTCCGTCGACCCGGCGCTGCACTACCCGGTGCCCCAGGGTGCCTCCTGGGACCTCGGCTACCTCGGCACCTACAGCAGCGACCGCCAGCCCGGGCTCGAGCGCCTCCTCTGCGCGCCGGCGCTTTCCTGGCGCGAGGGGCGCTTCGTGGTGGCGGGACCGCAGTACCCGCACGAGATCCGCTGGCCGGTGAACACGGAGCGGATCGAGCACCTCCCCCCGCAGGACCACCGCGACTTCTACTGTTCCCAGCGATTCACCCTCAACATAACCCGGCGAGATATGCTCGCGGCCGGGTATTCCCCGAGCGTGAGACTTTTCGAGGCGGCGGCGTGCGGAGTGCCGGTGATCAGCGACCAGTGGCCCGGGATCGATGAGTTCTTCGAGCCCGGGGCGGAGATCCTAACCGCCGGCTCTCCAGGCGAGGTCCTCTCCTACCTGCGCGAGCTGCCGGAGGAGCAGCGCCTGGAGATCGGGGAGGGGGCGCGCCGCAAGGTCCTCTCCTCCCATACGGCGACACACAGGGCAAAGGAGCTGGAAGGGTACCTTTCCTTGCTGTGACCGGAAAAGACGGTCCCACCGTTTTAATCGGACGAGACTATGGACGAGGCATACAAAAAGACGATAACCGAGAAGATTGCGGCCCTATCGCCGTGGTTCCACAACCTGCACCTCCCCGGCGGGATCCAGACCGCTGCAGACCACTTCCTGGGAGACTTCCCCATGTTCAAGTGGGTGGAATTAGCGCCGTTCGTGCCGGAGGACCTGACCGGCTGGACGGCGCTCGACATCGGGTGCAACGCGGGGTTCTACACCTTCGAGCTGGCGCGGCGCGGGGCACAGGTGACCGGGATCGACATCGACCCCCACTACCTGGAGCAGGCGCAGTGGGTGGCACAGCTCCTGGGGCTGCAGGACCGGGTGACGCTACGGCGTATGCAGGTCTACGAGCTTGCGCGGGAGAAGAAGAACTACGACCTCGTCCTTTTCATGGGGGTCTTTTACCATCTGCGCTATCCGCTCCTGGCGCTCGACATCGTGGCGCAGAAGGTGCAAAAAATGATGATTTTCCAGACGATGACGATGCCGGGTCGCGAGGTGTACGAGCAGTACGACGAGTGGATCAACGAGCGGGATGCACTACTGCATCAAGGATGGCCGAAGGTGGCCTTTATCGAGCACCGTTTCGCAGGAGATCCCACGAACTGGTGGATACCGAACCACGCCGCGGTGGAGGCGCTGCTGCGCTCCGCCGGGATGCGTATCACCGGGTACCCCGGTCACGAGATCTACCGCTGCGAGCCGAACCCGGAGCGCCCCTCCTGTGTCGCCACCTGGAACAGGTCCGAGTATCTCTGTGCGGTAAACGCAAAGGAGGATCAGGGGAGGGATCAGGAGGGTATGCCCCTCGAGGTGATCCCCTCACAACCTGACCCTCATTAGTCGCTGAAGCTGCCGAATGCTCCCCTCCCTTCGGGGGAGGGCGGACGTCATGTCGGCACCGTCCACATCGTCGTTCCAGCCGCTACGTCCCGATCGGCTTTCCCCTTCCCGGCTTCCACGGTTCCTTCTCCCGCTTTCGCCCTTCCACCTGTCCAGGGGCCCTTTCCCTCTCCCCTTCCACCTTTTCGCCCGGTTCCTTCCCTTCCACCGAGGTGTGCTCGACGACGGAATTGATCTCTGCCCCGAAGAGAATGATGAAGGAGGTGATGTACAGCCACATCAGCAGGCCGATAACCGCTCCAATACTCCCGTAGGTCTTGTTGTAGGAGCCGAAGTTGTTGACGTAGAAAGAGAATCCAATGGAGGCGAGGATCCACACCGGGATCACCAGAACGGCGCCCGGGCTGATCCACTTCCACGACTGCTTTACATCAGGGGTGAAGTGATAGATCAGCGCGACCCCCAGGATGAGCATGCATAGGATCACCGGTGCCAGCATGATGTACCACACCCAATCCTCCAACTCACCCATACCGAAGATGCCGAGCACAAAATTGCCGATCTGCGGACCGAACATCATGGCGAGCAGGGAGAGGATGAAAAATAGCGCCACCACCACCACGAGAAACATGGCGATGAGACGCACCTTCCAGAAGGGACGCCCCTCGTCCACCTCGTAGAGGCGGTTCATCACGTTCATGATGGCGGTCAGGGCGCTCGAGGAGGTCCATAGCGCGAGGAGGAACCCGAAGGACAACAACCCCCCCTGCTTGTTCGTGAAGAGCTCCTTGATGTGCTGTTGCACAAGTTTTGAGGCATCACCGGGAAGCATCCTCCCCAAGGCGTCCATGATGGAGCCGGAGAGGTCCGGGATCGGCAGATACCCGAGAAGTGTGGTCAGAAAGAGCAGGAAAGGGAAGAGCGCGAAGAGGAGATAATAGGCAATCGCCGCCGAGTACGTGCTGCAATCGTCCTTCGAGGTCTCTTTGGCCGTCGTCTTCACCAAATCCTTGTAGCTGGTATCGCCGAGCTTGAAATAACTGCGGAAGGAGAACATGCTGCACCTCCGTCACCATCTTTTCCACTCCGTGCCATAACGGACACTAAGATAACTGTATCACCATTGGCAAGTTGGGGAGGGGAATCAGCGGAGGTAAAGCATTGATGCATCGAGGAAAAGGCACGGGGGAAAGGGGGGGGAGGCGGGAAAAGGTGAATGAGGTGGAGGGAGCAGGGGAGCCGGAAAGAAGGTATGGGGCGGCACCTTCTACAGGACGTTGATCTCCTTCACCTCGCACAGATCGACCCCTTGCCTGCTCTTGATCACCATCTCGCCGGAGTCGTTCTTGCTCACGAAGAGATCGACGGTCTTGCTAACGGGGGTGCGGGCGGCATCTTCGCCGCTGTAGGGGGGCTCGTACTTTACGTGGACCTTTATGGGGAGCTCGTTCCTGGAGGTGAGTGATCCCTTGTCGAGGATCTTCACGTCGACATCCCTCAGGAAGAGATTCCGTTTCCGGTAAGATTGCTGCACGTCGTTCTTTACCAGCGACTCTATCTTCTCGTCGCTGTAGTGCTGCTGCAACAACAGGACGCCCCAGAACGCCAGCAGGAGTATTCCTATCGTAATCTTAATGAGGCTGTCGACCACCGTAACCCTCGCAAAAAAAAAGATCATTACTACAGTCCTTTAAATCGGGGTTAATGCCTACCACATAACTCGCTAAAAAACAATACGGGAAAGGGGGAAGATAACGTATACGTCATCTTCAACGGGCGAAAAAGAAACTCGGCCCTGGCTGGTAAGCCGGAGCCGAGTTCTCATTTTGTTTGACCAATCTTCTGCCAGCGCATCCCAGAGCTTCTGCCGGAAACGCTTCGCTTATTTCCGGCCTACATGGCATCGGTCTCAATAAACGAGAAAAGGCCGCCGGTTTATGCCGGGGCCTTTTCAGTTGCTGCCTGTTCTATTGCTGTTATGCTGCCTACTCCTTACCCGAGGATCTCCTTCAGATCTCCTTCGGCGGTGCCGATCGGGCCGATGTTGAAGTTCTCCACCAGGAAGTTCAGCACGTTCGGGGTGATGAAGGCCGGCAGGGTCGGCCCGAGCTTGATGTTCTTTATCCCCAGGTGCAGGAGGGTCAGGAGGATCGCCACCGCCTTCTGCTCGTACCAGGAGAGGATCAGGGAGAGGGGCAGATCGTTCACCCCGCACTTGAACGCTCCCGCCAGCGCCACCGCGATCTGGATCGCGCTGTAGGCGTCGTTGCACTGGCCGACGTCGAGGAGACGCGGGATCCCGCCGATGTCGCCGAAGTCGAGCTTGTTGAAGCGGTACTTGCCGCAGGCAAGGGTGAGGATCACGCAGTCGTTCGGCACCTTCTCGGCGAACTCGGTGTAGTAGTTACGCCCGCTTTTCGCGCCGTCGCACCCGCCGATCAGGAAGAAGTGACGGATCTGCCCCGCCTTCACCGCGTCGATGACCTTGTCCGCGACGCCGAGCACCGCGTTGTGGCCGAAGCCGGTGAGGATCTCCTTCCCGAGGTTCTCCTCGAAGCCCGGGAGCTCCTGCGCCTTTTTGATCACCGCGGAGAAGTCCATCCCCTCGATGTTTTTCACGTCGGGCCACTGTACGAGCCCCCAGGTGAAGAGGCGGTCCTTGTAGCTCTCCGCCGGGCGCTGGATGCAGTTGGTGTTGAAGATGATCGCGCCGGGGAAGTTCACGAACTCCTTCGCCTGGTCCTGCCACGCGCCGCCGAAGTTGCCGGCCAGGTGGCTGTACTTCTTCAGCCCGGGGTAGCCGTGGGCAGGGAGCATCTCGCCGTGGGTGTACACGTTCACGCCGGTCCCCTCGGTCTGCTTCAGGAGTTCCTCCAGCATGCGCAGGTCGTGGCCGGAGACGAGGATCGCCTTCCCTGCCTTCGTGCCGAGCTGCACCGGGGTCGGGACGGGATGGCCGAAGCTGTCGGTGTTCGCCTTGTTCAGGAGCTCCATGGTGACGAGGTTGATGCGGCCGCACTCCATGGCGAGGCCGACGAAGTCCATGAGGCCGAGGCTCTTGTCGAGGGTCGCGGCGAGGGCCTTGTGGGTGTAGGCGTAGATCTCCTCATTCTCGAGGCCGATCACCAGGGCGTGGTGGGCGTACGCTGCGTACCCCTTCATGCCGTAGATGATGATCTCCTGCACCGATTTCACGTCCGGATCGATCGTCTCGTCCTTCACGCCGTGCTGCTGGCCGAGGGCCACGAGCTCCGAAGTGGTGGCTGCAGCGAACGGCTGCGCGGCGGCGGGGACGGTCCCGGCAAAGGGTGCGCCGTTTGCCTTCTCGTACAGCTCCTGGGCTGCGTTGCGGATGGCGGCGCCCTTGCGGACGAGTTTCGCGATCTCTTCGGCGTCGAAGTCGACGTTGGTGACGGTGGTGAAGAGCCCGTCGATCATGAAGCGGTCGATCGCTGCGTCCTTCGCCCCCTTCTGGCGTGCCTTATCGGCCCAGAAGGCGATCCCTTTCATGGTGTAGACCAGCTGGTCCTGCAGCGCCGCTACCTCCGGCTGCTTCCCGCATACACCGACTTTCGTGCAGCCACCGTTGGCTGCCTGCTCGCACTGGTAACAAAACATGGACATCGTCTCCTCCTTCACTTTTGTAGTATTTGCTGCTGATTTGCTATTTGAGTTGGTGAACCACTTCAGGATGCTTTTCATTTGGTTTCCTGCCCTTCGCTTGCCGATTTCGGCTTTTTTGTGTCCGCAGGCCTCCTTTCGGAGAGCCCGGGTAACTTGCTGTTGAGGGACACTACCGCAAGAGCGGCGGGAAAACCTTGACGAAAGTCATAAAATGAAGGGAAGTGGAAAGTATACGGAGCCGCTGTGGGCGCGGTTTTATGGCTGCAGGAGTGAGAGAAATAGGGGGAAATATGTGAAGTAGATAAAGAATGATGGGGAAATTTCAGAAAAGGGGCGTGTTGCGCGGCGATTTTTTTGGCAGTGGTTTTGCGGTTGATTTGGCAGTGACGTGAGGTGCGCTGCGGAGTGACTGAAGGTGCGGGCGGCGCCGGCGTTTTACATCACACGTAGATGTCGATAAGCCCGGAGTTGCACCTTCTTGTGCCACGGCTTTGTCTTCGGTCCCCTCTTTCTTTGCGGGGGTCGTTGCTACCGACGGTGACCCAGCCGGTGGAGCGACGTATCTCACGTATCTCCTTGGCCCGCACCAGCCTCTGAATTATGGAGTTGTCCACGGTGCCGCTACTGTTGTCGGTGTACCTTACCCGGACCAGCATGGTGCAAGCCTCCCTCCGGCCTGAACGGAGGACCCTAAAGCGACAAAGCTTTCATAAAACAATACTTTGCAAAGAAAAAATTCGCGCGAGAAATGCCATTCCCGATACGAAAATGGTATCAAAAGAGGGGAAAAACCTCTATCATCCTTCTCAACTCTGAGTACCCCAGGGGGAATTTTCTATGAAGATCGAAGCGCCCAGCCCGAATCTGTTGGCACAGGAAGTGACCAAGGTGAGGAAGGCGGCAAAAGCGGCTCAGGTGGAGCAGCCTCAGCAGACGACGGTACAGCTGACCGACCAGGTCAAGGTACTGAGCAGGAAGGCCATGGTCGCCGATGTGGGAGAACTGCAGGCCGCACAGGATGCAAAGATCCAGGCGGTGAAGGCGCGTGTGGCGGAAGGAAACTACCAGGTGAGTGGCCGCGACCTGGCGGAGAAGATGCTCGCGCGGTCGACCAAGAGCTAACTATGACGGTGGTGGGGCCCCCCCCCGGGGGGGGCCCACCTGCCGCATCCCTGACTACTCCAGCTCCGGGTCTGGCGTCTCCTCCTGAATGAGCACGTACGGGGAAACGATCAGACACCGGAAGAGCTTCAACTTCTCCAGATCCCACCTTTCCACCTGCAGATGAGTCGGCTTGCCGATCTGCCCCTTCAGGATCCAGTTTTCCACCAGCGGCACGTCATCAGAAGCTATCCGGGCTCCGACCTCCGAAATATCGAGCTCCGGGTGAACCACGATGAGCCCCCCTCTCTCCAGGTGAGCCCGCAGTGTCAACCAGTCGGCAACGTCCACCTGCAACGCCAGTCTTTCCTTCGTGCTTTCAGCAGTTGCATCTTCTTCCATAACATCTCCTGTCTCTCGGACTGTTATCCGCTTACTCCAGAGCCTTCTTCAGATCGGTTACCGTGTTGTAGAGCTCGGCCAGTTCCTGGCGCAGATCCGCCACCTCTTGCTCCAGCGCCGCTATGCGCTCGTTTTCCGCTCCACCCCCCCTCCCCTCGGAAGGACGCGCCTCTGCTGAAAGATCGGGCTCGCCGGCAAAGAGGTGGCAGTATCGCGGCTCCTTCCGGCCGGGCTGGCGAGGCAGCTTCGTTACGCACGGCGGTGTCCGCTCCATGAGCTCTTCGAGCGTCTGCTCCACCGAGGAGACGTCCGGGAAGGAGTGCATCCTTTCACCCCTGGTCCGCAGCTCCCCCGCCGTTTGCGGACCTCTCAGCAAAAGCTCGCACAAAAGGGCGAGGTCTGCCGGTGAAAAGCGGTACTTTTCCACCAGGGCGTGGCGGTACTTCGCCACCCTCCCCCCTTCCCCGGATAGAAGCGCAAGCTGCTTGAAGCGCAGGGAGTCCAGGGCGTGCACCACATCGGACTCCTCCAGGCTCATCACCGGGTCACGGTTCGACTTCTGGTTGCAGGCGTTGGTCAGCGCGTTGAGGGAAAGAGGGTAGTACTCCGGCGTGGTGAGCTCCTTCTCCACCAGGGCGCCGAGCACCCGCACTTCTATGTCGTTCAGCACAAGATCCATTAGTCTCTCCTAAACCAGTTTAAACTCTGCGACGGTGTCAAAACAAGAGGGGTCGTCAGGGGCCGAGCGGCCCCGGAAGGGGGTGCCGGCGCGAAAGCTCCCATAATAATGGTTACGGGCACGGTGGCAAGCCGAAATTTCCGGGGGTATCCCTGAAGGGGGAGGGGGGGAAGGCGCACCGGAAAAGAGAGCGGCGCACTTTCAATACGTTAGAAAAGGGAGCGGGAGAATTGCCGGCGGGAGGTAGATTTTGCTGGACTGCCACCTCCTCTCCTTTGTAACATGGCCGGTAAATCGACCACCACACACAAAAGGAATGAGACCATGGCAGTTGCAAAAAAAGGGGACAAAGTAAAGATCAACTACACCGGCAAGCTCGAAGACGGCACGGTCTTCGACACCACTCTCGAAGAAGGGTGCTGCGATGACGACGATTGCGGCTGCGAAGCCGGCCCCCTTGAGCTCACTATCGGTCAGGAAGAATTCTTCCCCCAGATAGAAGAAGGGCTGATCGGCATGGCTCCCGGGGAATCGAAAACGGTCGTTATCCCCGCAGAAGAGGCGTTTGGCGAGTACGACGAGGAAGAGGTGTTCACCATCAGCCGCGAGCAGCTGGACGGCGACTTCGAGCCGGAAGTGGGGATGGAGCTGGAACTGACCGGTGACGACGACGAGCCTGTCGGTGTGACCGTTGTGGCAGTCGCGGAAGATACCATCACCGTCGACGCCAACCACCCCCTCGCAGGCGAGGACATCACCTACACCTTCGAACTCGTAGAGATCCTCTAGACGGACCGTCTAACCCAGCCCCACAACGCCCCTCCCCTCTACGGGGAGGGAATCCCGAATTGCTGATCCCCCCTGAGCCCTTCATGTGCCGGGCTTCTCCGGGGGAGCGGCGAATGAACAACCTCCCCCTCTCCAGCCGGAGAGGGGGCCCAACTGGAAGTCCCTGCCTCATGACGACAATCTCTGCAGCTCCCGAGAACCTTTCCCGCCCTCTCCCGTGGCTCCCCGGCGAAACTCCGCTCATGCTCGCCCCGATGCAGGGGCTGACGAACCGTGCGCTCCGCTCCCTTTTCATCGAGTGGGTGCGTCCTGACGTGGTGTTCACGGAAATCATGAGGGTAAGGCCGATGGTTGCCAAGCAGCAGCTATCCGCCGTCGATCTCGCCGAGGTCGGGGCTTTGGAGGGGGGCGTCCCCCTGGTGGTGCAGCTCATCGGACCGGGGAGAGAGGCGCTCGTATCGGCGGCGGAGGCGGCGCAGGCGGCGGGGGCGGTACAGATCAACCTGAACATGGGGTGCCCTTTCGGGCGGATGACCAGCTCGCTGAGCGGCGGCGGGATGCTGAAGCGCCCCGAGGAGCTAAAGGAGATCATCCCGGCGCTGCGCAGCGCCATCTCGTGCACATTCTCCATCAAGCTGCGCGCCGGCTTCGATGATCCCAGGCAAATATTTTCCCTGCTCCCCCTTTTCGAGGAGTGCGAGGTCGACTTCCTGGTCCTGCACCCGCGCACGGTGGTACAAGCGTACAGCGGGCACGCCGACCATGCGATAACGGCAGAAGTGGTGAAGAGCACCTCCATCCCGGTCATCGCCAATGGCGACATCTGCACCGGCACCGATGCGGCGCGGGTTCTGGAAGAGACGCAGGCCGCGGGGCTCATGCTCGGTCGCGGCGCGATAGCCGATCCGGTCCTCTTCGAGAGGGCTCGCGGGCGGGCCGGGAGTGCGCCGGATCGCGCCGAAAAGGTCCGCGTGCTGCGCCACTACCTGTTCAGCCTGCTCCCCCTCTACAGCGAGATGTTTTGCGGCGACATGCAGATTCTCAACAAGATGAAGGCTGTCCTCTCCACTATGACGGACCTGGCGCTGGAGAAGGAGCTGAAGCATCTGAAGAGGGCAAAGACGCTGCATGCTTTCCGCGCACATATGGAGGCGCTGCAGTAGGTCCCGCAGTGTTTTCTTTCCAGTCCCCCTGAGATTGCCACAGCGCGCATTTTGTCCCCGCCAACGTATGCCGCTGAGGCGGCATTGCCGGGAACGTCTTCGACTTATCCCGGCCTACATGCAACATGGTACCCGCACGCCACCTCCCGCGTCAGTCCTGCCCCTTGTACTCCCTTGCAAAGAGATAACAGACCAGCGCCGCCGCGAGTCCCGCGGTGGGGAAGAGAAATGCCGTGTGGAAGGCGTGCGGGGAGGCGGCCAGGGGGTTCGAGGAGAAGCGCCCTATAATCAGCCCCATGATCTGCTGCGTCAGCGCCGCCCCCATGAGGACGAAGAAGTTGAGGGAGGTGAGGGCGGTGCCGATCAGGCGGACCGGGAACATGCTGCGCATGATCGGATAGATGGAGGCGCCGGTGGAAACCGCTATTCCGATGGCAAAAAAGAGGGGACCGAGAAGGGCCCGGTGCATCCACTCCGCAGGGCCGAGGAAGGACGCCACCAGCAGGAGCAGGAGGAACTGCCCGGTCCAGAGCGTCCGCTTGTAGGAGCGAAAGAGTCTCCGGGAGACCCTGTCGAGGAAGAAGCTGCCGCAGATGAAGCCGATGGAGGTGTACATGAGCATGCGCCCGGTCTCCACCTGGGTCAGCTTCAATACGCCGAGGAGATACGGCCCCCCCCAGAGCCCCTGCAGCGTCAGGTAGTTGCCGTACCAGAAGAAGGCAAGAAAGGCCAGCAGCCAGAAGTCGCGGTTGCGCCCTATGTACCCCCATGCCTCCAGGATCCCTTCCCTGCGGGCCCCCTCCTGCACCGCGCCGGCTTGCCCCGGACGATCCTGCACCATAAGAAAAACGAGGACGGTGGCGACCGCCTGCAAAAAGGCGATTATCACAAAGCTTTTGCGCCACCCAAGGGCCGCGACAGCCAGGGCGAGTGGGGCGGTCGCCGCCAGATTCCCCATATTTCCAATGGAGATGGTGAGGCTCGATACCCGCCCGAATTCGTCCTTGCTGAACCAGTAACTGAAGATGGTGAAGGTGGCCATGAGGACGCAGGAGGTGCCGACACCTATGAGGACGCGACCGGCCATGGCCATCGCCATATTTGTCGCCTGCGCGAAGAGAAAGCCTCCGCAGGTGGTGAGAACGCCGCAGCCGGTGATGACTATCCGCCCCCCCAGCCGGTCTATCATCGGACCGAGCGGGATCTGGGCCAAGCCGTAGACGTAGAAGAGGACGCTCGCCAGGGTCCCCAGCTGCTGGGGGGTGAGGTGCAGCTCGCGCGCGAGGTCCCCGGCGACCACCGCCATGGAGACGCGGTAGAAGTAGACCAGGATGTAGATGTAGGCCAGTGCGCAGAAGATGGTGGTGCGCTTGCGGCGCATGCGGGCTTTTTCTGGCATTACGGAGACCCCCTCGGGGCGGCACTCTAGCATACGGTATACAGGGAGGTAAAGAGAGCTCTGCTCCTTCTTGTAAGACGGAAGATCTGGGATACCCTGAGCAAAGGCATCTTTAATCCCGGAAGGGCCTCCCAGGAGGTGCGTATGCGAGTCGAGAGCGATCTCAAACTGGGGTTTTCCGACGTACTGATACGGCCGAAGCGCTCCAACCTGAAGAGCCGGTCCCAGGTGGAGCTGCGCAGAACATACAAGTTCCTGCACAGCGGCGTGGAGTGGACGGGCGTCCCGGTAATTGCCGCGAACATGGACACCACCGGCACCTTCGAGACGGCGAGTGTCCTCGCCCGCTACGGATTGCTCACCGCCATCCACAAGCACTACGACTCCGCCCAGTGGGGACCTTTTCTCTCTCAGCACGGCGACGACATCTACCAGCATGTCATGGTCAGCACCGGAACTTCCGACGTCGATTTCGAAAAACTCACCCGCATCATCTCCGACTATCCGAGAATCTCCTTCATCTGCATCGATGTGGCGAACGGCTACGCCGAGAGCTTCGTCGCCCATGTCAAAAGGGTGCGCGGAGCCTTCCACGACAAGACCATCATCGCGGGGAACGTGGTGACGGGGGAGATGGTCGAGGAGCTCATACTTTCGGGGGCGGACGTGGTGAAGGTGGGGATAGGCTCGGGGTCGGTGTGCACGACCCGGGTAAAGGCGGGTGTGGGGTATCCCCAGCTCTCCGCTGTGATCGAGTGCGCCGACGCCGCGCACGGGCTCGGCGGGAGGATAATCTCCGACGGGGGGTGCAATTGCCCGGGGGACGTGGCGAAGGCCTTCGGCGGCGGTGCAGACTTCGTCATGCTGGGGGGGATGTTCGCCGGACACGCCGAGAGCGGCGGCCAGCTCACGGAGCACGACGGGAAGGAGTACAAGATGTTCTACGGCATGAGCTCCTCCACAGCCATGAACAGGCATTCGGGAGGGGTGGCCTCCTACCGCGCGGCGGAGGGGAAGACGGTGGAGGTGCCGTACCGGGGGCCGATAGAGGACACGGTGCGGGAGATCCTGGGGGGAGTGCGCTCCGCCTGCACCTACGTGGGAGCGTCGGCACTGAGGGAGCTCAGCAAGCGCACGACATTTGTGCGGGTAAGGGAGCAGGAGAACCGCGTCTTTAGCTAGTTCAGCCGGAATTCAGGAGAAAATGCTGCCTTACGTTCCCCCCTTTGCAAAGGTTCATCAGGGAATTCCGGGGGAGCGTCGGTACATTGCCACGAAGCACTGCAGAAGGCCTAACGTTCCCCCCTTTGCGAAGGGGGGGCAGGGGGGATTTGATCTTCAAGTCTCCTCAGCCCGTTTAACAGTACATCTCGGTCGTCGAACCGCAGTGCTGCGGCAGTCCAAAGATCAACGACATAGGCCCCACCACTTTTTTGCCAATTGCCCTGACCACAACAGTTGCGCGGTTTCAGGACAGTCCTCGCCAAGTCAAATCCCCCCTGTCCCCCCTTCGCAAAGGGGGGGACGCGAGGCCTCGTGCGGCCCTTCGTTGGGACATACTACGACTTCCCCGGAGTTCCCGGATGAACCTTCGCAAAGGGGGGAACGCGGGTTCTCGTGCAGTGCTTCGAGGCTACTCCTCCACATTCCGAGGAGTTTCCTGAAGAGCCTTCGATAGGGGAAGACGCCACTTTGCAGCGTTGCCGATCACCTTATTTCAACTCCCAGACCGTCATCTGCGCGATGCTGTGCTGGAACTTGCGGCGCGTCTCGCGCAAGGTGAAGGGGAGATCGCGCGGCTCGCCCAGCAGGCGGAAGCGCGGCGTGAGGAGCGCCTTCAGCCCGTCCAGGGTGGTGATGCTCTCCCCTGCCTCCTTGTAGCCGCCGATCCAGTCGCTCTTTCTAGTAAATTCCTCGCGCCAGCTGTAAGGGGAGGTGATAACGAGAAGCCCTCCAGGGTTCATCCTTTCGTGGATGGAGGCGAGAAAGGCGCGGGGCGCGTAGAGCCGGTCGATCAGGTTCGCCGCCAGGACCAGGTCGTAGCCGGTGAACTTCTCCGGGAGGTTGCAGGCGTCGGCCTGATAAAATTCCACCACCCCCGGCAGGGAAGCGAGCCCCAAACGCTCCAGGCTCACCTCGTGGTAGGAGAGGATTTCACCTTCCTCCGGCCCGGCGTAGCGCAAATACCCCTCTTCCTGCATCCGTGCGGCGAGCCGGAAGAAGCGGGCGGAAAGATCGATTCCTGTCACCTTCGAGAAACCGCGCGCCAGCTCGAAGGTGGCGCGCCCCACCGCGCACCCCACGTCGAGCGCGTGCTCCCTCCTGCGCCCGGCGCTCGTTTCGAGGCAGATCCGGGCGATGGTCCGCGGCGAGTTCGGCACGCCGAAGTGCTCGTCTCCATAGTGGGCGTCGCAGTACTGGCCAGCCAGCTCGTCCGTCTCGTACTGGTCGTGGTGCAGCTCGACCGGCGCGGCGCTCTCGATGTAGCGGAACCCGGCATGCTGGAAGAAATGGCGCCTGAAGGCATAGCGGGCATCGCGGGTCGCTTCGTTCCCGGTGGAGATCCAGGAGCCCCCCTTGAAGAGGTTGTGCCGCGAGTCGAAGGTGGGGGTGGAGAAGTCGTCGTAGCTTGGATGCACCCTGAAGCCGCGAAATGGAAAGATCGGCGTTTCGGTCCACTGCCACACGTTGCCGATCACGTCGAAGAAGTTCCCCGCGGCGAAGCGGTCGACGGGACAGCAGGAGCACCAGTACTCGAGGTTTATGTTTCCCGGCGCCTTCTCCCATTGCGGCTGGTCCGGCACCCGGCAGACGTCGTGCAGCCTCACCCACTCATCCTCCGTGGGAAGCCGGATCGGCCTCCCGCTCGTGGCCGCGAGCCAGTTGCAGAATGCCTTTGCCTCCAGCCAGTTCACCTCCACAGGCCAATTCCACGGCAGGTCGATGACCTCGAGCATGGTGCGCAGCCCGAAGCCCTCCTCCCCTTTCACCCAGAAGAGGGGATACTCCGCTTCCCTGAAGCAGCGCCACTTCCACCCCTCCTCGGTCCACCATTGCTGGTCGCCATAACCTCCCGCCTCCACGAAACCGAGAAACTCCCGGTTGGAGACGAGGTACTTCGAGGCGAAGAAGCCGGGGACCTCCTTTTCGTGACGGCCGTACTCGTTGTCCCAGCCGTAGATCGGATCGCTGAACTCCTTCCCGAGCACGACCCGCCCCCCGGGGACCGGAATGAGCATGTTTTCGGGAGGCGCTCCCGATTCCCTGCAGATCTCCCAGAAGGGGAGGGGGCGCACACGGTCGAGGGGGAGCTGGCGTATCAGCACCGAGGAGGTCTCCAGGTGGATCCGCTCGTGCTCGATCCCCATCATGATGATCCAGAAGGGGCTCTCCCACCCGATCGGCAGAGTCAGTGGCCAGGTGCGGATTACCTCGTCCACCAGGAGACGCACCTGGTCGCGGTAGGCCTTTACCTGGCGCACCGTCGGCCAGTCCCGCGGCGTCTTGTCCAGGTCGTCCCACGACATCTCGTCGACGCCGACAGCAAGGAGCGCCTCCAGGGGCGGGTCGATGCGCGTCTCGATGACGCGGGAGATGACCAGCTTGTTGATGAAAAAGGCGGCGGTGTGGCCGAAGTAGAAGATCAGGGGGTGCCGCAGCCGGTCGGCTCGCACGTAGAAGGCATCCTCGTCCTTCAGCGTCTCGTACAGCCTCTCGTCCAGATCGAAGGTGCGATGGAAGTAGCTCAGTATCTCCGCGCGCTTCTGCTCCGGGTCTCCATTGCCGAGGGGTACAGTATGAAGTCCTTTCAACTGCATGACCTTCCTTTCGTTGAGCAGATGCCGGGAGGGGACGAGCTCATCTGCCGAGGTACAGCGCCGCGGTGAAAAGGACCGGGAGCAGGTTGAATGAGGAGATGCGAAACGCCCTTCCGGCGCGGGAGTCGTTGGCAAGGACGAGACAGCAGAGAGCGGCGCAGCCTGCTGCCGCGAGAGGTGGCATCAGGCCGAGGAGGGGAAAAAGGAGGAGAAGCGCCATGAGCGCCACGATCCAGGTGCAGTGCACCAGGGAGCTCACCGTGCCGGAGGAAGGGTCGAAGAGGGGAAGGGATGCCTCCCGGTACTCCTCGCGATGACGCCCCTGCAGCAGCCAGAAATGCGGCACCTGCCAGAGGTACCAGAGCGCCCCGACGAGCACGATGCGGAAGTCGGTGCTCCTCCCTCCCGCCGTGCACCAGCCGATGACGGGGGGGAGCGCGCCGCACAGTGCGCCGAGCGGGAGGGCGAAGGGGGTGCGGCGCTTCAGCGGCGTGTACACGACAAGATACCAGGCGAGCGCCGCCCCTCCCCATAGTGGAGGGAGGAGACCGCCCGCGCGGAAAAGGAGAAGCGATCCCCCCACGATGCAAAAAGCTGAAACGGCCATGGCGGCAGCGGGAGTGATCTCACCCTGCGGCAGCGGGCGGGTTGCCGTGCGCTCCATGACGCTGTCCAGATCCCGCTCCAGCACCTGGTTCAGGGCGGACGCCGCGGAAACGAGGAGGAAGACACCGGCAAAGAGCGCGGCCATGGTAGCCGGGTCGGGATCCGCCGCCAAAAGAAGGTACCCTGCGGTGGCAGAGACGGCATTCACCAGCACCAGCCGCAGCCGGAAGAGCCTGCACAGAGAAGCTATCATTTTATCCCCTCGATATAGCGCACCAGCGCGCCCAGTTCCGCCTCGCGCAGATCGTCGAAATCCGGCATCACCGGCTGGTACCCCTCCACCACCGCTGCGTGCGGGGTGAGGATCGACTCCCTGATGTACGTCTCGTCCGCCTTCACCACCACCGTTTTCCCGTTTCTGGAGACTCGCGTCTCCCTGCCGTAGAGCCCCTTGAAGCTCGGACCGACCAGGCGTGACCCGTCGACGGAGTGGCACCCGAGGCATCCTCTCTCCTTCGCAATCTTCGCGCCGTCACCGCCTGGGGCTTCCTTCCCCTGGGTGCGGAGGAAAGCAAGCACCCCCCGCATCTCCTCCTCGGTCAGCTGCCCCGCGAAAGAGGGCATGACCGGCTTGTAGCCATCGACCACGTCCGCCGCAGGTTCCGTGATGGAGTGGCGCAGGTACGCCTCGTCCACGATGAGCGCCCGCTCGGTGTTCCCGGAGTGCACCGTGACGCTGCGCCCCCAGATCCCCTTCAACGACGGGCCGATCTTTCTGCTGCCGTCGAGGGAATGGCACCCGAGGCAGCCGTATTTCTCCAGCACGGCGCGCCCTGCTGCGCCACCCCCGGCTTCCTTTTCCTGCAGCCACGCCTCGAATTTCTGGGCAGGAAGCGCTTGCACCGCTGTCACCATCCCCGAGTGGCTGGTGCCGCAATACTGCGAGCAGAAGACGTCGTAGGACCCCTCCTTTGCCGCCACGAACCAGACGTAGTTCTGCATCCCCGGGACGACATCGCGCTTCACCCGGAAAGCGGGGAGGTAGAAGCCGTGCAGCACGTCCTTCGATACCAGCGCGACCTTCACCGGTTTCCCCACCGGCACAACGAGCTTCGCGCTGGACTTGCCGTTTGGATACTTGAAGGACCAGGACCACATCCGCGCGGTGGCGGTGATGGGGAAGGCGTTTGCGGGAACGGTGCGCAGGGTGAGATACCCGGCCCAGCCGTAGTAGAACATGGCAAGGACGATGAGGGTGGGAAGAAGGGTCCACAGCGTCTCCAGCCAGAGGCTTCCCTCCACCTGGGAGGTTGGCTCCGGGGCGCGCGAGCGGCGGTAGCGAAAGACGAAGATCACGGTCGCCGCGGTGACACCGACCAGCATGACGAGGCAGACCCCGAAGATGGCGATGAAGACCGGATCGACGGCCTGAACGGTTGTCAGCAGCTCTTTCTGCACAAAATCCCCCTTCAGCGGTACAGGACGTCAAAAAAGGTGAACCCGATGAAGATCGCCAGTGTCACCAGCGCGACCAGGAGAAAGGCGCGCAGGAGCGCGGACTCGTACTTCATGTGCATGAAGACGGCGATGACGAGCCCCGATTTGACGCAGGCAATGGAGAGGGCTCCCCACACCTTGTAGGCGCCTAGATCCGCGCGGGTGATGGCGACGGAAAGGGCGGTCAGGACGAGGAGCACGATCCAGACGAGGGTGAGCTTTCCGTAGCTTACGACGTGGTGTGTACCTTCTGCGCTTCTCACGACGTTCTCCTTCGTTGCGGCCTCAGAGGATGAGGTAATAGAGGGGGAAGATGAAGATCCACACCAGGTCGACCAGGTGCCAGTAGAGGGTGCCGTTTTCCAGCGCCACATAGGAGTCGGCATGGATGGCGCCGGTCTTGATGCGCAGCGCGGCCCACCCCAGAAGGGCTGCGCCCGCCAGCACGTGGATCCCGTGCAGCCCGGTGGTCACGTAGTACAGGCCGAAGAATACCGATTCCCCCGGGGGACCGGTCTCCAGGTGCCGGGAGCCGGGGTAGACGCCATGGCCGATCTTGGTGCTCCACTCGATGTACTTGTCGACCATGAAGATCGCCGCGCAGCCGATCGTCCCCGCGAGCAGCCCCAGCGCGCGGCCGCGCTCACCGCGCTGCACCGCGCTTACCGCCATGGCGGCGAGGAGGCTGCTGGTGAGGAGGATGAGGGTGTTGATGGTCCCTATCACCACGTCCAGCTGCTTCCCGCCGGAGGAGAAGTGCTGCGGGTAGCGGCCGAGGTAGACGGCGTACAGGATGAAGAGCCCCCCGAAAAGAAGGAGCTCGCTGAAAAGAAAGAGCCACATCCCCAGCTTGGCGCCGGCGTCGTCCCTGTGCACGTGCTCGCTCATGGCACCCCCGCTCCCCTGAAGTCGTACGGTCCGTGGCTCACCACCGGATCCTCCTCGAAGTTCTCCGTGGGGGGCGGGGTGGCGATACTCCACTCGAGGGTGGCCCCTCCCCAGGGATTCCCCGCGAACGGCTCGCCGTAAAAGAGCCCGCGGAGGAGGTTCACCACCACGATGAACAGTCCGGCAGCGAGGATCCAGCTTCCGGCTGTGGCGATGAAGTTAAGTCGGGCGAACTCCGGGAGATAGTCGTAGTAACGGCGCGGCATCCCCTCCATACCGAGGATCTGCATCGTGCCGTACAGCACGTTGAAACCGGTGAACATGAGGGCCCAGCCGATCACGGCCGGCTTTTCCGCATAGCGGCGGCCGTAGAACTTCGGGAGCCAGTAGTGCATGGCGGCGATGAAGGCGAAGCCGGTGCCGCCGAACATGACGTAGTGGAAGTGGCCGACGACGAAATGGGTGTCGTGGACATGGATGTTCGTCGCCGCGGCGCCGAGGATGAGCCCCGAAAGCCCTCCGATGAGGAAGAGGAGGATGAAGGAGAGGGCGAAGAGCATCGGCGCCTCCAGCGAGATGGAGCCGCGGTACAGGGTGGAGATCCAGTTGAAGACCTTGATGGCTGAGGGGATCGCCACGATGAAGGTGAGGAAGGAGAAGACGGCGATGGCGATGTCGCTCATCCCGCTGGTAAACATGTGGTGCCCCCACACCAGTGAGCCGGAGGCGGCGATGGCGATGGAGGAGAAGGCGATCATCTTGTACCCGAAGATCGGCTTTCTGGAAAAGACGGGGACGATGTCGGAGATGACCCCCATGGCAGGGAGGATCATGATGTACACGGCGGGGTGCGAGTAGATCCAGAAGAGGTGCTGGAACATGATCGGGTCACCGCCGCGGGCGGGGTCGAAGAGGGCGGTGCCGAGAAGCCTCTCCGCGATGACGAGGACGAGGGTGATCCCTATGATAGGGGTGGCGAGTATCTGCACCCAGGCCGTCGCGTAGAGGGACCAGACGAAGAGGGGGAGACGCCCCCATTCCATCCCTTCGGCACGGAGCCGGTGGATCGTGGTGACGAAGTTTATCCCGGTGACGATGGAGGAGCAGCCGAGGATGAAGACGCCGAAGACGGCGAGGGAGACGTTGCTGCCGGTGCGGGCGCTGAAGGGGACGTAGAAGGTCCAGCCGGTGTCCGGCGCGCCTCCGCCGGAAAAGAGGGAGACGAGGACGATGATGGCGCCGACGGCGTAGAGCCACCAGGAGAGGAGGTTCAGTCGGGGGAAGGCGACGTCGCGCGCGCCGATCTGGATCGGCATCACCAGGTTCCCGAAGGCGGCGGGGAGGGCGGGGATCACGAAAAGGAAGATCATGATCACGCCGTGCACCGTGAAGAGGGCGTTGTACGTCTCCGCACCCATGATGGTGCGCCCCGGCGCCATGAGCTCGATGCGGATCAGGAGCCCCAGTATGACGGCGACGAGGAAGAAGGTAAGGGTGGAGTAGAGGTAGAGAAGGCCTATGCGCTTGTGGTCGGTGGAAAAGATCCAGGCGCCGACACCTCTTTTTCCGGTATCGTCCCAGAACCCGCCACCCGTTGTGGCCGGGGTTGATTCGCTCTGCATTTGCCCCCCTGGAAATTAAAATTCATGTCCTGCCGGTGTTTCGGTCCTCCCGCAACTTCGGGAGAACTATCACGCAGCCCGCCCCGGTTCCCGGCGGTCAGCCCCGCGCCTTCCCCTTTTTTTCCGGTCCCCGAGGATGAGATAGAGCATGAATGCTCCTGTGCAGAGGGCCACGACGGTGGCGCTCACGCGCAGCAGGTTGAACTCGTAGCTCTTGCTGGCGGGATTGAAGCTGAAGCAGTAGTTCACCACCTTCCGGATGGTGGCGCCGCTCTTCCCCTCACGCGCCTCTGCAAAGGCGAGGGCGAGGTCCTTCGGAAGGAAGAAGGTCCCGTACAGATAGCGCACGATCGTCCCGTCCCTCGTTACCACAAAGCTCGCCACCGGGTGCACCATATCCTGCCCCTGGCGCTTGAAGCCGTATCCCGCTGCGTCCGTGAGGCGGCGTATCGTCGCCGCGTCTCCGGTGAGGAAGCGCCACCCCTCCCGGGGAAAGCCGTTCTTCATGCCGTTCAGATACATCGCTCTGGCACGCGCTGCCCGCTCCGGCGTGTCCATCTCGTCAAAACTCACCGACAGCACCCGGTAATCTCGCACCGGCTTCGCCGCTATAGAGGGGAGGACCCCCGCCACACCCCACTGCAGGTAGTTGCAGACATTGGTGCAGCCGTAGTAGACGGGAAGAATGAGCGTCGGCCCCGTCACCAGCTCCCGTAGCCGTACCGGACGCCCCCCTTCATCCCGGAAGGAAGCATCCAGCGGGATCCGGGCGCCGAGATGCTCCGAGAGGGCGACTCCGGCCGCATCAGCGGCTGTCGGCAGAGGCCGTGCCTCATGCTTGTGCTCGTGCGCTTTCTCCTCTCCGCCAGCCAGCAGCGGGAAAAGGGAGAAAAGGATCAGCAGGATGATGAGACGGATTGTCGCCATTCCTTCCCCGCAAATGAGAGTTATAAAAATTGTTGTTAATTATAAGGGGTACTTCCCGTCTGTCCAGTGGACCGGCCCCAGCATTTCCCTGGGGAGAGCACATCAAGAGGAACGGCTAGTTTGGGAGGGGGGTTACGTAGTAGAAAATGGATAGGAAGTGGCACACACTCCCGACGAGGACAATGACGTGCCAGATCGCGTGGTTGTACGGGAGATTGTCCCACATGTACACGAGGACGCCGAGGGTGTAGGCGAGCCCGCCGGCGAAGAGGAGCTTCAGCCCCGTCGGTGCCAGTGCCGCCGAAAGGGGCTTCAGCGCTATCACCACGAGCCATCCCATGACTATGTACAGGATCGGGCCGAGAATCGGGGTGCGGTGCGTGTGAAAGACCTTGAGGATGGCGCCGAGCACGGCGATGCACCAGACGGTGACGAAGAGGCTCCACCCCCACGGCCCGCGCAAGGTCACCAGGGTAAAGGGGGTGTAGCTCCCGGCGATCATGAGGTAGATGCTGGCATGGTCGAGGATGCGGAAGACGTAGCGCGCGTACGGCTTGCGGACGGTGTGATAGGCGGTGGATAGGGAGTAGAAGGTGAGCATGGAGACGCCGTACACCGTCACGCTGGTCAGTCGGTAGGGGTCTCCGTAAGAGGCGGCGCGCATGATGAGCACGACGAGGGCGACGATGCTGAAGAGGACGCCGACGCCGTGGGTAAGGCTGTTGGCGAGTTCCTCCTGTTCGGTGTAGACGACGAGGCGGTCCCTTATGTCCTCCGACGCTTCAGCGCTCTTGTTTTCCTGCGGCTCGTCCGGAAATAGTTTGCGTGTCAAGGCTGATCCACCGCGCTCCCTAGAACCTCCGCCGCATCGAGAGTGACGGGCACCGCCGTGCTCGAGGCGTCTCTTTTGCCGGTGAGGCTTCGTGAGGTGACAGTAACGAGCTTCTGGTAGCTGTCCGGCATGATGATCTTTGCTGCCAGGAGCCCCATGGGGTTCACTTTGAAAAAAGCCGGCATGCGCAGGACCTTGCAGCCGCGGCTCACCTTGGAATCATCAATGGACGGTCGCCCGCAGGGGAGACCGATGTAATAGTACCTGGCATCTGTCTGTGCCGCACCTTCCCTGTGCAGGTGCAAAAGGAAATCGGTCACGTTGAGGTTGAGGCTGTGGGTGTCGGAGAAGAGGGTGGAGCCGAAGATCACATCCTCGACACGGTACGATATCTCCACCGCGCGCAGGCGCCCCTGATGGTAGGCTCCGATTTTCACGACCTTGTCGCTGCCGTACACCCCTTCGGACCAGGCGCGGAACATCTCCCTTTCGACGCGCTCCTGCTTGTAAGCGTACTTCGTCCTGTCGTAGAAGGAGAGATAGACCTCGTAGGCGGTCTCCGCGAACTCGTCCAGATCCATTATCTCCCGTGCGGTGAAATTTTTCATCCCCTGTGTTGCGGCTCTTCTTCTTTTCGAACTGACGGCGGCGAGGGAGTAGGACCCGAGATCATCGTAGAGGAAGAAGCTCATGGTGGAATTGGACCAGCCGTGCTGCGGCACGACATGCATGAAGCCGCCGGCGATGCACCTGGAGGGGTAGCGTTGCGACCACGGCTTTATCTCCGTGAACGGGAAGAGGGGGCGGAAGAAAAACGGGCGCGCCTCGATCCACCACGTTCCGTCTATCTTCAGCACCTTCTTGCCGACGCCGCGCTGGTAGCTCGCGTATTCGTCGATGGTCATCCGTTGCCACTGCATGAAGCCCCCCGTGAAAGATGAGGCCGGTGTAACCATTGCTAGTCTACCCGAGGGCTAGGGGGTGTCCACCGGATCGGCGCCAATAGTGGTGATATTCTTAACCAGAGGAAAAAAAGTGGGCAGCGGCAATAGAAGAGGCGGCCGAGTGGCCGCCTCCGTTGTGATTTTTGCCTTGTTGGGGGTATCCCCGACTGTTACTTTTTGTGGCACTCACCGCACTTCGTCGGGCCGGCGCCCTTGTCGGCGTGGCACCCTTTGCACGTCTTGTGCGCCCAGTCCTTCCCGAACCCTTCGATCTTGCCGGGGCCCTTCTCGTGGCAGGCCTTACAGTCCTTCACTGCCTCCTGGTGCTTTTTGTGGTTGAAGCTCACATCACCGTTTTTGGCGGGGAAGGTCATGGTGTCTGCTGCCATTGCGAAACCTGCGCTTAACGCGACGAGTGCTGCTGCGACTATGAATTTTCTCACGGGTCTGCTCCTTTCTTTTTACGGTTAATTTTTACCACGGCTGTGGTATGAAATAGCATGACACTGGGGTCGCTGCTATCGACATCTATCTCATTTCGACCCGATGTCGGGTCGACTTTCGCTGGTCCGGAGTAGATCCGGGTCCGGCAAAACCAATGATATCAGGTAATTCGACAGCAGCATCAAACACCATGGAAAAATCTCCCGAAAAAACCGAAAAGGGGGCTCAGCCGAGTATCGCCATCGACGGGAACAGGCTGAAGCAGGTCCGCGAGACGAAAAAGCTCACCCAGCTCTATGTCGCGAGCGTGGTGGGAGTGACGACCGACACCATCTCGCGATGGGAGAACAACCGCTACCCCTCCATGAGGCGTGACAATGCCCTGAAGCTCGCCGCCGCCCTCGAGGTCGAACTGGACGAGATCGTGCGCCAGGAGGAGGAACCTCCTGCAGCCGCGGATCCCGCTCCGGAACCGACACCTTCCCGCCCTCTCCTCTTCCGTGTCGCCATCGCCGTCCTTCTCGCCATCGGCCTTGCCGTCGCCCTGGCCAGGATCCTCTTCACCCCCCCCATCGCCGTCCGCTGGACCCCGCGCTATGCCGCTCCCGGAAGCATAATCCCTGTGCAGATCAAGGTCGGTACGGTGCGCGAAGGGACCCAGGGCTTTCTGATTCGGGAAACACTGCCGCCGGGATGGATGCTGGTGAGCGCTCTCCCCCCTCCCGCCGCAGTGGAGGCGAACGGAGGCGCTGTGAAGTGGCTGGTGACCGGGCGTGGTAGCGGTCAGACCGTGTCATATACCGTCCAGATACCTCCCAATGCCCCTCAGAAGAGCGAGACGACAGTGAAGGGGCAGATCGTCGTCTACGCGAAGGGAAGCAGCCACAGCGAGAAGATCGCGGGGGACAGCCGCCTCACGGTCGGCGACTTCCACTGGGCCGACCTCAACGGGGACCGGCGCATCGACGACGACGAGATCATGCCCGCCTACTACGTGTGCGAGGCGATGAAGGGGCTCCGCCTCGACTGGAAGATCATTGAGGCGATCTGGAGCGCGAAGGGATACCGGTGGGATCCCCGTGACGGCTATCAGCCGGTCAGGTAATCCCCCTCACCACAGACCTTTCATCCTATCCCGTTCTACCCCCCTCCCCTACCAACCTCCTCCGGTAGTATAATTTTATGAGGTACCCCTCTCCTTGCCGCCGGCCTGGAAGGTGGTGCCGACCAGCCTGTGGAGGTGGAAGTGATGAAAGCTCTTTTTCTCAGTGCAGATAATTTTGAAGACAGTGAATTGCTGGTCCCCTTCTACCGCCTCAAGGAGGCAGGGTACGAGGTGGACATCGCGTCGTCCAACACCGGCACGATCCGGGGGAAACACGGCTACGAGGTAAAGGTCAATCTCCTCTTCAACGAGGTTATGCCCGATCAGTACAGCATCCTGGTCATCCCGGGAGGGAAGGCGCCAGCGGCGATCCGCTCCGACCAGAAGGTAAAGGAGATTGCACGGAGTTTCTTCGAGGCGGACAAACCGGTAGCGGCGATATGCCACGGGCCGCAGATTCTTACTTCGGCGGGGGTCCTGAAGGGACGGCGCGCGACCTGCTACCCGGCGGTCGCCCCGGAACTGAAAGAGATCGAGGCCCAGTATGAGGACAGCGAGGTCGTGGTGGACGGGAAGCTGGTGACGTCGCGGCAGCCTGATGACCTCCCCGCATTCATGCGGGAAATGATGAAGCTGCTGCCACATTAATGGGAGCAGACGCTGCAAATGACAGCACCAAAGAGGCAAGAGAGGGCGGCCGCCACGGTCGCCCTTTTCATTTGTATCGTCTATAACCTCTCAATCTGAAAGGAAATCTGGGTGCAATGCAGATTTGGCGGATGCTACACTTATAGGAGGTGAACCGAGGGAGGTTGTTATGGCACAGAGAGATCCTGATGGCGTTCTGGAACGCGGGAACATCTATTTTCTATACCGTCCCAAGGTGGAGCAGAAGCATCCGAAGGGAGAGCGGGATATCGAGCGCTTTTTCATGGTGATGAGTCCGGAAGGGAAGAAGCTGTATCGTGAAATCATCATCGGCCGCAAGGCCCTTCCGAAAGTCCATAACGGCGGAGACCGCAACTGGGGGTTCGTCAAGATGGTGGTGCGCGACCCGCACGACCTTGTCGAGGAGTTCAAGGAGGCGCGCTACGAAACAAAGACCAGGGGCACGCGCGAAGTCGGCGCTGCGAGGCCGGCCGGCGAAGGGGTCTATGCGATCGTGCGGCATGACGACCATACCCATCTCGTCTATTCCCTCGAACTGCCGGAGAAGCCGCGCGAGGTGCAGCGGGAACTGGGGATCGAGGACGAGGCGAGCTACATCCTGAGCATCAAGAACCCCGAGAAGCCGGCGCCGCAACAGGCTGGGCTGCGGGGAGACCAGAAGGCGACGTACCCGTACAAGCTGAGAGAGGGTTTCCAGGATCGCAGGTTCATCGACGCCGATCCACCTGATTTTCTGGATTACGAGGGGACGGAGATCATGCTGATAGGCGCAGCGGAGGATCCGTCGGAGGAACTGGGGATAGAGCTCGACCCCGAGAAGGAGACGCTCTCCTCGGCGGACATTTTCAAGGATCTGAAGTTGAGCCGGAAGGAGCATCCGGTGAAGCCGCTGCTGGAAGGGAAGTGGGAATAGGGTAGCTTTCCGACGAAGGGCAAATCCCCCCTGTCTTCCCTTCGCGAAGGTTCATCCGGGAATTCCGGTGGAGCGTCGGAACTTCGCCACGAAGCACTGCAGAAGGCCTACGTTCCCCCCTTTGCGAAGGTTCATCCGGGACTTCCGGGGAAGCGTGGGTGCATTGCCACGAAGCACTGCAGATGACCTAACGTTCCCCCCTTTGCGAAGGGGGGGCAGGGGGGATTTGTTTTCAAAGTCTCCTCCAGAACCGCAGTTCGTTTAACAGTACATCTCGGTCGTCGATCCGCAGTGCTGCGGCAGTCTAAAGATCAACGACATGGGCACCACCAGAAACTCCTTGAGATTACATCAGTTGCGCACTTTGCAGGACGGTGCTGCACCAAGTCAAATCCCCCCTGTCCCCCCTTCGCAAAGGGGGGGACGCGAGTCCTCGTGCGGCCTTCATTGGAACATCCTACGGCTTCCCCGGAATTCTCGGAGGAGCCTTCGCAAAGGGGGGAACGTTGCCTCGCCTACTCCTTGAGGCCACAGAATCCTGGCTCACCGGAATTTCCGGCAGCAAAAGAAAAGGCGACCGATTTAATTCGGCCGCCTTCTCTTTTCTCGTGAAACGTCGATCTACTTCTTCAGGTTCTTCTTGATCCGTTCCACCGCTTCGATGACGTTGTTTCTGTTGCCGAAGGCGGAGAGACGGAAGAACCCTTCACCGCTCGGGCCGAAACCGCTGCCGGGGGTCCCGACGACGTGGCACTCGGTGAGGAGCTTGTCGAAGAAGTCCCAGGAGGTGAGCCCCGCCGGGGTCTTCAGCCAGATGTACGGGCCGTTCACGCCGCCGTACACGGTGAGCCCTGCCTCGGAGAGCCCTTCCCTGATGATGCGGGCGTTCTCCATGTAGTAGTCGATGTTGGCCTTCGTTTCCTTCCACCCCTCTTCGGAGTAAACGGCGGCTGCCGCTCTCTGCACGGGGTAGGAGGCGCCGTTGAACTTGGTGGTCTGACGGCGCAGCCAGAGCTTGTTGTAGCTGTATTTTTCGCCGGTGGAGGTGGTTCCCTCGAGCTCCTCGGGGACGACCACCAGGCCGCAGCGCACGCCGGTGAAGCCGGCGGTCTTGGAGAAGGAGCGGAATTCGATGGCGCACTTCTTCGCCCCTTCGATCTCGTAGATGGAGTGCGGGATCGTCGGGTCGGTGATGAATGCCTCGTAGGCGGCGTCAAAGAGGATGACGGAGCCGTTGGCAAGGGCGTAGTCGACCCATCCCTTCAGCTGCTCTTTGGTCGCCACGGTGCCGGTCGGGTTGTTCGGGAAGCACAGGTAGATGATGTCCACCTTCTCGGACGGATACGCCGGGAGGAAGCCGTTTTCCTCGGTGCACGGCATGTACACCAGCCCCTTGTAGTACCCTTTCTCGTCCGCGTCGCCGCTCCTGCCGATCATCACGTTGGTGTCGTTGTACACCGGGTAGACGGGGTCGGCGATGGCGACGGTGTTGTCGAGGGCGAAGATGTCGAGGATGTTGGCGCAGTCGCACTTGGAGCCGTCGGAGACGAACATTTCGGTCGGCTTCAGTTCAACCCCCAGGGGGTTGTACGACTTCTCGATAACGGCGTTGATCAGGAAATCGTACCCCTGCTCCGGGCCGTAACCCATGAAGGTCGCCTCGGCGCCGAGATCGTCGACTGCTGCGTGGAACGCTTTCAGAACGGTGGGGGTGAGGGGCTGGGTGACGTCGCCGATTCCGAGGCGGATCACCTTTGCTTCCGGATTGGCCGCGGCGAAGGCTCGCACGCGCCGACCTATCTCAGGGAAAAGGTACCCAGCCTTCAACTTCAGGTAGTTATCGTTGATCTGTGCCATTAAGCAAATTCTCCTTGGTCAAAAAATGCAGGCCCCCCTCCCCTTCCGGTGGAAAAAGGGGGAGCCGGCAGAAAGCAGCAAGAGTAATTCCATCCACGCGCCGGGGCGGGTGGCGGTGGGTTCGCCGGGAACGCCTGCGGCTTATCCCGGCCTACAAAACAAATGCGAACAAATGCCCTACGCCTTGAGGCCGAGCACGTCCTGCATGTCCCAGATTCCGGGCTTGGCGCTGGAGACCCACTTCGCTGCGCGCACGCTGCCGCGGGAGAACATGTCCCTGGTCATGGCGCGGTGGGTGACCTCTATCCGCTCCCCTATCCCGATGAAGTAGGCGGTGTGCTCGCCGATTATGTCGCCGCCGCGGATCGTCTGCATGCCGATCTCTTCGCGGGTGCGCTCGCCGCAGATCCCTTCCCGGTGGAAGTTGGCGACCTTGTTGTAGTCGCGCCCGAGTGCTGTGGCGATGACCTCACCCATCCGCACCGCAGTGCCGGAGGGGGAATCCTTCTTCAGACGGTGGTGGGCCTCCACGATCTCCACATCGAAGTCGTCCCCGAGGATCTTCGCGACGTCGGAGAGGACCTTGAAGCAGACGTTCACACCGACGGAATAGTTGGGGGAGATTACTGCCGGGATTTCCCGGGTAAGCTCCACGGCGAGTGCGCGCTCTTCAGGGGTGAACCCGGTGGAGCCGATGACGATCGCCTTGCCGTGCAGTGCGCAAACCTCCAGGTTCTTGAGGGAAACCTTCGGCGCAGTGAAGTCGATGAGGACATCGCACCCCTTGACGACTTCGTTCACGTCGTCGGTTACCTTCACGCCGAGCGGTCCCTGTCCGGAGATGACGCCGGCGTCCTGCCCGAGGAGGACGTAGCCGGGGCGCTCGAGGGCACCGGAAAGTTCCACACCTTCAGTTTCCTTTATGGCGGCGATGATGCGGCCGCCCATTCTTCCGCCAGCCCCACTGACAGCTAGTTTGATCATAGTCTCGCTCCGGTTTGTGCGTTGAGGTTCTTTGTGCGGGGCGAGCCACTCGGCATATCCCGCATCGTTATCCCGTCCCTGAAGCCCTCCCCTCCCCTTCCCCGCCAGAGCGGGATGAGGATGGCAAGGTGCTAGATCAGCTGGTATTCCTTCATGATGGCGATCAGCTTCTCGCGGTTTTTCTCCACCAGCGGAGCCAGCGGCAGGCGCAGCTCGTCGCGGCATTTCCCCATGAGGGAGACGGCGGTCTTTACCGGGACCGGGTTCGTTTCCACAAACATGGCGTTGGAGATCTTCAGGAGCTTCAGATGGAGCTGTCTCGCCTCTTCCATGTTGCCGGCAAAGAAGGCGTCGGTCATCGCTGCGACTTCCTTCGGCATTATGTTAGCCGTCACGGAAATCACCCCTTTGCCGCCGCACGCCATCATCGGGAAGGTGATGAAGTCGTCGCCGGAAAGAACGTCCAGCTTGTCGCCGCACAGCGCCAGGACCTCCGAGGCCTGCAGCAGCGACCCTGTCGCTTCCTTGATGGCCACGATGTTTGGGTGGTCCGCAAGGCGCGCCACGGTCTCCGGGAGGAGGTTCACGCCCGTCCGCCCGGGTACGTTGTACAGCACCTGGGGGATCGCCACAGCGTCCGCGATGGCCTTGTAGTGCAGGTAGAGCCCGTCCTGGGAAGGCTTGTTGTAGTAGGGAGTGACCAGCAGCGCGCCATCGGCGCCGAGATCCTTCGCGTGCTGCGTCATCTCGATCGCTTCCCTGGTCGAGTTGGAGCCGGTCCCCGCGATGACAGGGACCCTCTTTGCGGTCTGCTCGACCACGATCTGGATCACCCGGTCGTGCTCTTCATAGTCGAGGGTAGAGGCCTCTCCGGTAGTGCCGCAAGGGACGATCCCGTCGGTGCCGTTCTCGATCTGAAATTCCACCAGTTCCCGCAGCTTCTCCTCGTCGATTGCGCCGTTGTTGAACGGAGTTACGAGGGCGACGATGCTTCCCTGAAACATGGGCTTCTCCTTTGTAAATCTGGTTCAGGCCGGGCCAGAGGGCCCAGCCTTACTCGAGTAGACTGGCGATATCCCTACAGGAACGAAGGAAGGTGCTCACCTTTGATGAGATCCTCGACCTTCTCGCGCTCGCGAATCACCTCGTAGCGGTCACCCTTCACCATGATCTCCGGGACGCGGGGACGGCTGTTGTAGTTGCTGCTCATGGTGAAGCCGTAGGCGCCTGCGGACATGAAGGCAACGAAATCGCCCTGCTTGAAGTTGGGGACCTCGCGTTCTTTTACCAGGAAGTCACCGGACTCGCAAATGGGGCCGACGATATCCGCCACCACAGTCCCCTCCTGATCCTTCACAACCGGCTGCACGCCGTGGAAGGAGCCGTAGAGGGCGGGACGTGCCAGATCGTTCATCCCTGCGTCGATGATGATGAAGTCCTTCTCGTCCCCTTTCTTGGTGAAGAGGCACTTTGCCACCAGGATCCCTGCGTTGCCGACCAGGTTCCTCCCCGGCTCGAAAAGGAGGTGCAGACCGAGGTCCTTCGTCTCCTCGAGGATCGCCTTGCCGTACTCCGAAGGGAGCGGCGGCACCTCGTCATTGTACTGAATCCCCAGCCCGCCGCCGAGGTCGAGGTACTTGAGGTCGATCCCCATCTCACGCACGCCGGCCACCAGTCTCTTGAGCTTCTTGATGGTGTCGACAAAGGGGGATACTTTGGTGAGCTGGCTGCCGATGTGGCAGTCGACGCCGATGATTTCCAGGTTCTGGAGGGTCTTCGCCCGGGCGTACTGCTCGAGGGCCCGCTCGATATTTATGCCGAATTTCGCCTTCTTGAGCCCGGTGGTGATGTACGGGTGGGTTTCCGGATCGACGTCGGGATTGACGCGCAGCGCGATGCCGGCCTTCTTGCCCAGGTGTCCCGCCACCATGTCGATGCGGTCGAGCTCCTGCTCGGACTCCACGTTGAAGAGGAGGATGCCGGAGTCGAGCGCGTAGGCGATCTCGTCGTCCCTCTTCCCTACGCCGGAGTAGACGACCTTTTTCGGATCGACGCCCGCTGCCAGCGCGCGGTAGAGTTCGCCGCCGGAGACGATATCGACACCACCGCCCAAGTTGATGAAGGTCTTGAGGACGCCGAGGCTGGAGTTCGCCTTGACGGAGTAGCAGATGGTATGGGGAGTGCCGGCGAAAGCGTCGTCCATCGCCTTGAAATGTCTCTCGAGGGTGGCGTGGGAGTAAATGTAGGCGGGAGTGCCGACTCTCTCGACGATATCTTTTATGGAAACTTCTTCAGCGTGGAGTTGTTCATCCTTGTACTGAAAGTAATGCATCGATTTCCCCCTTGGAGCTATCTAAAGATGTTGCCCAGGCAAACAAAAAAAGTTTTTATCCTTAACATAGAAATCGGGCAAAAGTCAAAAATATTGCGAGTGTTGGAGGAATGTGAAAGGAGCAGCGAGGTATGCCTCCATGCGGAAATGAAGGAGCAGAGTTATGTGCAGCAGTCGCAGAGCGATGAGTTTCTTGAGTGAAAAGAAACCTTGTGCTTGAGGGAGGGAAATGTAGGCCGGGATAAGCCGTCAGGCGTTCCCGGCAGTCCGACATCATCAGCGCGGCACGCATCGTCCCACACCATCATTTGCCGGAAACGCTTCGCTTATTCCGGCCTACAGTTCCCTACGTTGTCCAACCCACAAATTCTTCGATTTTGCCCAAAAAAGCGGCATCGAAATTTGAGCTACAGGCGGCGTTTTCGACTCCGCGCAGCCTCAGGCCTTCAAAACACAACCCACAAGCTCAGAAGGCGAATTTGGCTCATTAACAGCGAAAGCCACCTTTTCCAATCTACGCGCGGGCGATCACCACGAGGGATCTGGCATCCCCTGCGATCGGCAGTGCAAATTCGTCGACCGAGACGACCTTGGCACCCAACTCGGCCAGCGCACCGGAGGCTGCCTCCGCTTCCTTCAATCCTTCCCGTCCTTTCATGGCGATGATCTTTCCGTCTTCCTTCAGAAGGGGAAGCGCCATCGCTGCGAAGGAGGGGATGTCGGAGAAGGCTCTGGAGACGATCCAGTCGAAGGAGGCTGCATGGTCGGCGGCGAGCGTCTCGGCGCGAACGTGCTGCGCGGTGAAGCGCTCCAGGTTGAGGAGCCGCGCCGCGTTTTTCTGAAAGCTGATCTTCTTCACCACAGCATCAACTGAGAGCACCTCTATCTCGGGTGCAACTATCTTCACCGGGATGCAGGGAAAGCCTCCACCGGAGCCGATGTCCAGAAGCTTGCCTGCCGGCTTCAGCGCCCTGAATATGGTCAGGGAGTCGACGAAATGCTTTACCGCAATCCCTGCATCGTCATCTATTGCGGTCAGGTTGATCTTCTTGTTCCACTTTTTGAGCTCTTCGGCGAAGGCGTCGAAGGCTGCGGCCTGCGCGTCGGAAAGGGTGACTCCTAATTCAGCCGCTCCTTGCAGAAGGGCTTTTTTCGCTGCTGCATTCACTTGAGCCCCCTCCCCTTCAGCGCGATGGAAAGCATGGTGATACCCGCGGGAGTGATTCCCGGTATGCGGGAAGCCTGCCCCAGCGTGTCCGGACGGAACTTCGCGAGCTTCTCCTGCACCTCGGTCGAGAGGCCGGCAATGGTGCTGTAGTCGAGCTCCTCCGGGATCTTCGCCCCCTCAAGCTTCGCCGCGCGCTCCACCTGCTCGAGCTGCCTTCCGATGTATCCCTGGTATTTCACCTGAATCTCGATCTGCTCGCGCACCGACTCGGGGAACTCCATGATCGCCGGATAGACGCGCGCCAGGTCCTCGCAGGTGAAATCAGGGCGACGCAGCAGCTGCTCGTAGCTCATGCCGTTCTGCATCCCCACCAGATCCCATTCCTCCAGAAGCGCCGGATCGGTCGTGGAAGGGACGAGTCTCTCGCGCGAAAGCTTCGCCAACTCGTTCTCGATCTGCTCCTTTTTCACGTGGAACGCCCGGTACGTCTCCTCCGGCACCAGCCCGATGGCGTGCCCTTTCTCGCGCAGCCGCAGATCCGCGTTGTCCTCGCGCAGCAAGAGACGATATTCGGCGCGGGAGGTGAACATGCGGTACGGCTCCTTCGTCCCCAGGGTCACCA
Organism: Geomonas sp. RF6; assembly: GCF_021044625.1. Lineage (NCBI taxonomy): Bacteria > Pseudomonadati > Thermodesulfobacteriota > Desulfuromonadia > Geobacterales > Geobacteraceae > Geomonas > Geomonas sp. RF6. The sequence goes on from NZ_CP087999.1 coordinate 1,927,770, forward strand.
GATCGTCGATCATGACGCCGATGTACGCCTCGCTGCGCCCCAGCACGAGCGGCTCCTCCCCGCGCACGCGCAGCGCCGCGTTGATCCCCGCCATGAGCCCCTGCGCGGCCGCTTCCTCGTAGCCGGAGGTGCCGTTGATCTGCCCCGCGTGGTAAAGATTGGGCACCACCTTCGTCTCGAGGGAGGCGTGCAGCTGTATCGGATTTACATAGTCATACTCGATGGCGTAGGCGGGGCGCATGATCTCCACGCGCTCCAGCCCCTCGATGCTGCGGTAAAAGGCCCACTGCACATCGACAGGGAGAGAGGTGGAGAGCCCGCTGGGATACATTTCCACCGTGTCGCGCCCTTCCGGCTCGATGAAGCTCTGGTGCCGGTCCTTCTCCGGAAAGCGCACGACCTTGTCCTCGATCGACGGGCAATAGCGCGGGCCGATTCCTTCAATAATCCCCGCGTAAAGGGGGGACCTGTCAAGGCCGGAGCGGATGATCTCGTGGCTTCTCGGGTTGGTGTAGGCGATGTAGCACGGAACCTGCGGCTGCTCTATCTTTTCCGTCTCAAAGGAGAAGGGAAGCGGGCGCTCGTCGCCATACTGCGGCTCGAGTTTCGTGAAGTCGATGGTACGTGCGTCGAGACGTGCGGGAGTCCCGGTTTTTAGCCTGCCGACGTCGAATCCAAGCTCACCCAGGTGCTGGGAAAGCCCGACCGAAGGAAGGTCCCCTGCCCTACCCCCGGGATAATGGACGAGGCCGATATGGATCAGGCCGCGCATGAAGGTCCCGGTGGTGAGAACGACGGTCTTACCAAGGTATCTGACGCCCCCCCTGGTATCTACTCCTGCCACTGCGCCGTCCTGCATGTGCAGATCCGTGACCTCACCCTGCTTCAGGTCGAGCCGGTCCTGGCGCTCCAGCACGGATTTCATGCGCAGGCGGTACATCTGCTTGTCCGCCTGGGCACGTGAAGCGCGCACCGCGGGACCTTTTCTCGTGTTGAGGACGCGGAACTGGATGCCGGTGGCGTCTATGTTGCGTCCCATCTCGCCGCCAAGGGCATCGATCTCTTTTACCAGGTGCCCCTTTGCGAGCCCGCCTATGGCAGGGTTACACGACATGAGGGCGATCGCGTCGAGGTTGATGCTCAAAAGGAGGGTGCTGCAACCCATTCTGGCAGCAGCGAGTGCCGCCTCACAACCGGCGTGTCCGGCGCCGACGATAATGACGTCGTATGACTTCTCGTAGTGTATCAAGGGGTACTCCCTGTTGATTTGGATCTGGATGAAGCTTTGCTGCTATTGATGCTGTGTACTGCCCCCATCACTACCGAACCCATCCCCACCCTGTCCCTCCCCTTGAAAGGGAGGGGACGCGATTGCTCTTGCACAAGTGATGGGAGGTCGCAAGGCGATGGGAGAGTGGCGAAGCTCAAAAGATAATAGCTGGATTGTTCGGCGAATTTTGTCTCTGTTTCACGTGGAACTCTGAGTATATCGGGTCAGTCTTTGTAGGCCGGGATAAGCCGGAGGCGTTCCCGGCGGCCTCTGGTTGCTATTGCGTTTCCACAGGATAGCGTCTGCAAGAGCAAAAGAACATAACAACTTGAAACAGTGTCACTTTCTATAACTGTTCCACGTGGAACTACACATGTTTCCACAGGTTGTTCACAGCAGGATCTTATTTCCCTATGCAGAAAGTGGAGAAGATCCGGTCCAGCACGTCATCCGCCGTCGTCTCACCGGTGACCTCCCCTACCGCATCTATCGCCTCGCGAAGATCTATCGGCAGCAGCTCAAGATTGACACCTGCCTGCAGGTTCTTCTCAAACCGGCGCAGCGCCGAGAGTGACTTCAATAGTGCGTCCCGATGCCTCGCTCGCGATACCGCCACATACTCGCGACTGTCGGTGGCGCTCCCGCTGAGGAATTCATTGTGAATGGCATGGCGCAGCTCAGGCACCCCTACACCGGTATGGGTGGAGAGGCTGACGCAGCGATCAAGGAGAGCGGCAGGAATCTCTTCGGACACGCCGAGGTCCGACTTGTTCCTCACCACAATGTAGGGCTTCCCTCCGATCGCCTCCAGGATAGCATGATCCTCCTCGGCGAAAGGGAGCGCGCCGTCGATCACGAAGACGACGAGATCCGCCTTCGGGATCCGGTCAAGGGTGAGACGCACCCCCTCCTGCTCTACCTGGTCCTCCGAGTCCCTGATACCGGCGGTATCGAGGAGGCGCACAGGGAGCCCCTCGATATTTATGACTTCCTCGATGACGTCGCGGGTGGTACCGGGAACCGAGGTAACAATCGCCCTCTTCTCCTTGAGGAGCGTGTTCAGAAGGCTCGACTTCCCTACGTTCGGCTTCCCGACGATGACGACACTGACACCGTCCCTGATCACCCTCCCCTCGTCGAACCCGGATATAAGGGTCTCCAGCTCCAGGAGCGCTGGAGCGATGCGCGCCATGACGTCGCTGTCAAGAGCGATATCTATATCCTCTTCAGGGAAGTCGATCAACGCCTCAACAAAAGCCAGTGCGTAGAGAATGGCATCCTTTATGACGGCGATGCGCTGGGAAAGGAGCCCCTCCACCTGGTGGCGCGCCAGAGTGAGCGACGCCTCCGTCCTGCTGGAGATCACGTCCATGATCGCTTCGGCCTGCACAAGGTCGATTCTCCCGTTCAGGAAGGCGCGCTTGGTAAACTCCCCCGGCTCGGCGAGACGCGCCCCCTGCGTGACCACCAGGTCGAGGACACGCTGCACGATGAGGCTCCCGCCGTGGCACTGGATCTCCAGCACATCCTCGCGGGTGTAGGAATTGGGCCCCTTCATGTACACGAGCATCGCTTCGTCGATGCTGTCGCCGGTAGCGGGATCGAAGACGGTGCCATAAGAAAAACGGTGGCTTTTTAGGCCACCGTTCGACTTACCTTTGAAGATGTTCCCGGCTATGCGGGTGGCGAGATCCCCGCTTATGCGGACGATCCCTATGCCACCCTCCCCTACCGGTGTGCTTATTGCGGCTATGGTATCTCGGATGTACATGCTTTTACCTGCTCTAGCCTTTCAGCACAGAGACAGCCTGGCAGAGCCTAGGCGGTCGTCTTGTTGATGTATGCCTGCTGCGCGATGGTGAGGACGTTGTTCACCAGCCAGTAGATGACGAGGCCGGAGGGGAAGTTCAGGAACATGAAGGTGAAGACCACCGGGAGCGCCAGCATCATCTTCGCCTGTACCGGATCCATGTTCGTCGGGGTCATCTTCTGCTGGATGAACATGGTAACACCCATGATGATCGGAGTCACGTAGTACGGGTCCTTGGCGGAAAGGTCCGTGATCCAGAGCATGAAAGGCGCGTGGCGCAGCTCGATGGAGTACATGAGCGCGCGGTACAGGGCGAAGAAGACCGGTATCTGAACCAGCATCGGGAGGCACCCCCCCATCGGGTTCACCTTGTGCGTCTTGTACAGCTCCATGACCTCGCGGTTCATCCGGTCGCGGTCGTTCTTGTACTTCTCGCGCAGCTCGGTCATCTTCGGCTGGAGCTTCTGCATCTCCTTCATCGACTTGTAGCTTTTCTGCGTCAGCGGGAAGAAGAGCACCTTGAGCACGACGGTGATGATGATGATCGCGATGCCGTAGTTGTGGGTGTACTGGTACAGGTATTTGAGGATTTTAACCAGCGGCTTTGCCAGCGCGGCGAACCAGCCGTAGTCGATGACCTCTTCCAGCCTGCTCCCCTGCACCTTGAGGACGTCGAGATCCTTCGGGCCGATAAAGAGATTGTAGGAGACGCCGGCGGCCTGCCCGGGGTTCACCGACACTACCGGGGAAGCGATGTCCCTCACCAGCACGTCATTGGCCGGACGGGAAAGACGCACCGAGGCGATGCTCCCCTTTTCGGAGATGACGGCGTCCATGAAGTACTTGTCCGCAAACGCAGACCACATGACTCCCCTGTCGTACGCCTTCGGCTCCTTGAGGAGGTTCTCCATCTTGTCCGCGGTGAGCTTCTCCCCTACCAGGGTAGAGGGACCGTGAACCTCGTATCTCCCCTCTTTCTTGTGCTCCACCACGCGGTTGTGCTGCACGAGGTGCAGGACGCCGTCGGTCTTCGCCGCACCTGCGTTCTGGATCTCCTCGGTGAGCCCTATCCTGTACTGGTTGCCGGAGAAGGAGAACACCTTCCTGAAGACGATCCCCTGGGGGGTCTTCGTGGTGAACTCCAGCGTGCCGCTCTTGCCGTCGGTGAGCTTTACGCTGTCGGCGCTGGCGTTGAAAAGAGCGCCGGGGGCGATGCCGAGCTCGCGCGATTCGGTGAGGAAGGCGAAACGGTCGGCATTGGCCTCGTCCAGGAGAACGACGTCCTTACCCTGGGGTCCCGGAGTCTCCTTGTATTTCTTAAGGACGACCCTCTTGAGCCCGGCACCCTGGGTGGAGAAGACGGCCTGGTACAGGTCGGTATCCACCACGACCTCTTTGGCGGCAGTCGCCTGAGGTACTGCAGCAACGGGAGCCGGCGCGGAAGGTGCGGGAGCTGCGGCAGTCCCAGGTGCGGCGGAAACCGCGGGCTGGGAAAGCTGCTGGGCAGGAGACGCATTGGGGGCTACCTGCTTCGGGGGGGGGAAGAAAAAGGAGTACGCATACAGGACCCCGATGGAGAGTAGTACCGCGACAACGAGTCTTTTTTCCATAAAAGTTCTCCTAGAGAAGCTATCTGACAGGATCGTAACCGCCGGGGTGGAACGGGTGGCATTTGAGAATGCGCAGCACCGTGAGCCACGAGCCCTTCATGGGGCCATATTTTTCCAGCGATTGCAGGGAGTAATGGGAACAGGTGGGGTAAAAACGGCAGGAGGAGCCTAGAAAGGGAGAGACATACCTCTGGTACGCCTTGATGAAGCCTATGAGCGTCTTATTGAGCATATCTTTCACGCAGCCGCCCGAGAGCGGCTGCGAGTTCGATTGAGACCTGTTGAGAATCAAGACCCTCCGCTCCCCTTTTGGCTATGATATTGAAATCTGCCTCGATGAAAAGCGGCTTGTTGTGCCGGTAAAATTCGCGCAGGCGCCTTTTGATGCGGTTTCTGATGACCGCATTGCCCACCTTGCGGCTCACCGTGACGCCGAGCCGGGTACCGGCTGTGCCGGAGTCGTTCCAGAGCACGATGAAGTGAGCTGTGTGCATCTTATTGCCGCCGGAGTTGAACTGCAGGAACTCGGGGCGCGACAGCAGGCGCTCTTTTTTAGGGAAGGCAAAACCGGTCAAGCAGGTCCTTACTTGGTGGCGATACCCACTGCGAGGCGCTTGCGACCTTTAGCCCTTCTCCTCTTGATCACGAGACGGCCGTTTTTGGTGGACATGCGCACGAGAAAACCGTGGGTTCTTTTCCTGGAGACGTTGCTCGGCTGGTACGTTCTTTTCATCTTCTATGTACTCCTTCGCTAATTTATTGCGGAATTAAAGGCAAGCATCGAACTTAAACATAAACACCGTTAGCTGTCAAGGTCTTTTTCCTGCGGCAACTTTTGCCTTGCAAATTGGGGGTAGCTCTGCTAGTCTGCCCGCTGCGATAAAATTAGGATGGCTTTATCCTGTTAATAACCGCGTAAGTAGCTGGTATCCCCGACACTTTTTATTATCAACATCTGTTGATAAAGCTGTGCAAAAACCGTGTAAAATGAGCTCTCCCGTGATCCCTTTTTTCCACCCGGGGAGACTCAGCCGTAGTCCAGTCGGGACAACTCCCGGGCGAGCGCATCATACACCGTCGGGGGCCCCGTGATCCTTACCTATTGCAGCGATGCATCTTCCTAGACTTCGCATTCAATTTTACCAGAAGAGGCTCCTGTAAGTCCGACCCGGCACCCAGGAGCCGCGCCGGCAAAGGCGCCGCCCCACGAATGCGGTGTTTGCGGAGGGTACCCCCCTCCCCTGTCACCTCACTGAATAATGCAAAAGTGTCGCGGCCGCAGCAATCCGCGCATCAGCATAAAGGATTCACTCGATGGAAAACGTTTGGCGCGAAGCCCAAACACATCTGAAAAACGTGCTCACCGGGCAGACGTACACGACCTGGATCGAGCCGCTCACCTTCCATTCAAGCACGGACAACACCCTCATCCTCAAAGTCCCCAGCACCTTTATCCAGAAGTGGGTCACCGACAAGTACCTCACCATGATAAAAGAGGTGCTCTACGCCCTCACCGCCGTGCAGTTCCACATCGAGTTCCAGGTCGCGGAGAACAAGGAGGAGGCAAAAGAGGAGCCAAAGCCCTCAAAAGCCGCCCCTCCCCCGAAGGAACCGGAAAAGGAAAAAGAGAAGGAAAAGGAGAAGAAGGCGCCGGAGTTCATGCCGAACCTGAACCCAAAGTACACCTTCGACTCCTTCGTGTGCGGCGCCAGCAACCAGTTCGCCTATGCCGCCTCCCAGGCGGTGGCGAACAAGCCGGCCAGCAACTACAACCCCCTCTTCATCTACGGCGGTGTGGGACTCGGCAAGACCCACCTGGTGCACGCCATCGGGAACCAGATCCTCGCCAAGAACAGCAAGGCGAAGATCTGCTACTACTCGTCCGAAAAGTTCATGAACGAGATGATCAATTGCCTCCGTTACAAGAAGATGGAGGAATTCCGCAACAAGTTCAGGAAGATGGACCTGCTGCTCATCGACGACATCCAGTTCATGGCGGGAAAGGAGGCGACGCAGGAGGAGTTTTTCCACACCTTCAACGCCCTCTACGACTCGCACAAGCAGATTGTCATCACCAGCGACAAGTTCCCGAAGGAGATCCCGGGGCTCGAGGAGCGGCTGCGCTCCCGCTTCGAGTGGGGGCTCATCGCGGACATCCAGCCGCCGAACATCGAGACGAAGATGGCGATTCTCAAGAAGAAGTCCGACATGCACGGGATCGAGCTCCCGGACGATGTCGCCTTCTTCCTCGCCAACGGCGCGACGAGCAACATCCGGGAGCTCGAGGGGATGCTGATCCGCCTGGAGGCCTTCGCGAGCCTCACCGGAAGCGCCCTGACGCTGAACATGGCCCGCGAGGTCATGAAGGACATCATCGTCGAAAAGACGAAGGAAATCACGGTGGAGATGATCCAGAAGATCGTCGCCGACCACTTCAGGATCAAACTCTCGGAGCTGAAAAGCGACAAGAGGGTGAAGACGCTCGTGGTGCCGCGACAGATCGCCATCTTCATCTGCCGCGAGCTCACCAAGGCGAGCTATCCGGAGATCGGCGAGAAGTTCGGAGGGAAGGACCACTCGACGATCATCCACTCCGTGAAGAAGATCGAGAAGCAGATGGCCGGCGACGCGGAGTTCCGGGCCTCTGTGGAAGACATAAAGAAAAAGGTGTTGGCGTAATGGGGAAAAGTGTGGACAACTCCCCTGTTGTTCACACCCGGAAAAGCCTCCTGTGCAGGAAGCGGAAAAAGTAGCCCGGCAATCATCAGGGTTTCCCACGCCGGAAAGAGACGACGCGCCGCACCTTTACGAAGCTTGTCCACATTTCAACAGGCATCTATCTACTACTACTGAAAAGACATAAAAACCTTAGAAAAAGAAGCGCGGACGGAGAAGGGAGAAAAGATGGAATTCAAGATAAGCAAAGATGTCTTTATGAAAGCCCTGCAGCGCATCCAGGGTATCGTGGAAAAGAGATCCACCATGCCCATCCTTTCGAACACCCTTCTGGAGGCGACGAGCGACACGCTGAACATCACCGCCACGGACCTGGAAGTCGGCATGCGCAGCTCGTACCCGATCGAGGTCATCCGCGAAGGGAAGATCACCGTCTCCGCCAAGAAGCTCTACGAGATCGTAAAGGAGATGCCCGACCAGGAAATCCACTTCACCACACGGGACAACGACTGGGTGGAGATCGTCTGCGGCAAGGCGCGCTTCAACATCGTCGGCCTCTCCTCCGAGGAGTTCCCCTACTTCCCGAAGGTAAAGGACGAGAGCTTTATCCTTCTCGACAACGCGATCCTCAAGCAGATGATCGAGAAGACCTCCTACGCCATCTGCTACGACGAGACGAAGTACAACCTGAACGGCGTCTTCGTAAAGGCGGTCGACGAGTCCGGCACGCTACTCAAGATGGTCGCCACCGACGGCCACCGTCTCTCTGTCGCTGAAAAGGGGATCGAAGGGAGCATCTCCGCTGAGCTCGCGAAAGGGGTCATCTTCCCCAAGAAAGGGATCTTCGAGCTCAAAAAGATGGTCGACGAGGAATCGGCGGCGATCATGCTCGGGTTCATGGACAACAGCGCCGTCATCAAGAAAGGAAACACCGTCGTCGTCATGCGCCTCATCGACGGCGAGTTCCCGGACTACACGAAGGTCATTCCGAAAGGAAACGACAAGTCCGTCCACGTGAACAGGGACCGTTTCCTCCACTCCCTGAAAAGGATGTCCATCCTCTCCAGCGAAAAGTTCAAAGGGATCCGCATCGAGGTGAGCCCGGACGTCATGGTTATCTCCTCCAGCAACCCGGAACTCGGCGAGGCTCGGGAGGAGATGGAAGTGACCTACGACGGTACCCCGATCTCGGCACGCTTCAATGCCAAGTACTTGATCGACGTCCTCGCGGTGATGGACGAGCAGGAGGTCGAGCTCAAGTTCAAGGATGAATTCTCCCCGGTGGTGATGAACTCCGCAGAAGAGAGCGACTTCATGGCGGTCATCATGCCGATGAGGCTGTAGACGACGCCACCTCCCGTGCCCTGCTGTGGAAATACGGGGATTCGGCGCCGAAGGCAGGAAACCCCATCCCCCTCCTGTCCTCCCCCTTGAAAGGGGAGGGACGCGGGATCACGGGGATCGGAGCTGGCGCTGGAGGCGGCTCTGGCGGCGTTGTGAAGGCCTGAAAAATTAATTAATAGCCAAAGAGGGGGCAAAAGCATTAAAATAGCGTGTTGGGCTATTTCCACGCCAGGAAACCAAGGGGCACAAGGTTCCAGAAGACCGGATGAGATTACTAGGACTAAGAGTTAGCTCCTTTCGCAACCTGAAAAACCTTGAACTGACGCCGGGCGCGCGGTTCAACGTCTTCTACGGAAACAACGGTCAGGGCAAGACCAACCTGCTGGAGTCGATCTATCTCCTCTCCACCATGAAGTCCTTCAAGCTGGCCAGGAACGCGGAACTCATCACGTTCGGGGCGGACTTTTCCCTCATCCGTGGGGTCGTAGAGAAGGACTGCGTCAAGAGGGACATCTCCCTCCTTCTGGAAAAACAGGGGAAAAAGGGGAAGGTCGACGGGAAAATCGCAACCCGCATGGACGATTTCTTCGGGAACCTGAACGTGGTGGTCTTCACCCCCGAGGAAATCTCCATGGTCCGGGGGGCTCCGGAGCTGCGGCGCCGCTATCTGGACCGGGCCGTCTTCACCGGCGACCTCGGCTACCTCGCCCTCTTCCACGACTATTCCAAGATCCTCAAGAACCGCAACGCATTGCTAAAGCGCGGGGAACTCTCGGGTCTCGACGTGTGGAGCGAGCAGCTGGCGCACGCGGCGGCAGGAGTGGTTGCCCGGCGTGTGGCGTATCTGGAGGAGATGCAGGGGCTTTTGCAGTTCTTCTACAAGCAGATCTCCGGAAACGACGAGGAGGTGGTGCTCTCCTACCGCCTGAACCTCATGGAGCGGGAGGCGTACCTCGCCGACCCGGAGGAGACGCTCCTAAAAACGCTGAAGGCGCACGCCGCCGAGGAAAAGAGGCGGGGGACGACTGTTGCGGGACCGCACCGCGACGACATCTACTTCGCGCTCGACGGGCGGCCGGTGCGCCACTTCGGTTCGCAGGGGCAGCAAAGGAGCTTTGTGCTGGCGCTGAAGATGGCGGAGATCGAGTACCTGCACAGGCGCTTCGGCGCGCCGCCGGTGCTCCTTCTGGACGACATGACGAGCGAGCTGGACCGGGAGCGCAACGCGAACCTGATGGAGTTTCTCAAAAACAGGGAGATGCAGGTCTTTATCACCACCACCGCCCTGCAAAACGTCCCCTTCGAGGAGGGGGCACAGCACCGGGCGTTCCAGATTAGAGAGGGAAGGATTCTTCACTAGAGGTACAGGTACGGATGACAATTGAGGCAGCGATGAACAGAGAAGAACAAAGCGATTACGGTGCAGACAAGATCAAGGTTCTGGAGGGGCTGTCGGCGGTCCGCAAGAGGCCGGCGATGTACATCGGCTCCACCGCCTCCCAGGGACTGCACCATCTGGTCTACGAAGTGGTGGACAACTCCATAGACGAGGCGCTCGCCGGCTACTGCGACGACATCACCGTCACCATCCACCTGGACGGCTCCGTCACGGTCGTGGATAACGGCCGCGGCATCCCGACCGACATGCACCCCACGGAGGGGAAATCGGCCGCGGAGGTAGTCCTCACTGTCCTTCATGCCGGGGGGAAGTTCGACAACAGCTCCTACAAGGTCTCCGGCGGCCTGCACGGCGTGGGGATCTCCGTGGTGAACGCGCTCTCGCGCCAGCTGCACCTGGAAATCCGCCGCAACGGGAAGATCTACAACCAGAGCTACGAGAGAGGGGTGCCGCTGGCACCGCTCGCCGAGAGCGGCGAGACGAAGAAGCGCGGCACCAAGGTCACCTTCTTCCCCGACGGCGAGATCTTCGAGACGGTGGAGTTCTCCTTCGACGTCCTTTCCCAGCGTCTGCGCGAGCTCGCCTTCCTGAACGCCGGTGTGCGCATCAAGATCTACGACGAGCGCTCCGAGAAGGGGCACGAGTTCTTCTACGAGGGGGGTATCCGCTCCTTCGTGGAGTTCCTGAACAAGAACAAGAACGTCATCAACTCCGATCCGATCTACTTCCGCGGCGAGCGCGGCGGTGTGGAGATCGAAGTGGCGATGCAGTACAACGACTCCTACGACGAGAAGATCTTCTCCTTTGCCAACAACATCAACACCCATGAGGGTGGTACCCACCTCGTCGGCTTCAAGGCGGCGCTGACGCGCACCATGAACAACTACGCGAACGCCAACAACCTCCTGAAAAACGTGAAGGTGGCGATCTCCGGCGACGACCTGCGCGAGGGGCTCACTTCCGTCATCTCCGTGAAGATCCCGCAGCCGCAGTTCGAGGGGCAGACGAAGACGAAGCTTGGGAACTCCGAAGTGAAGGGGTACGTAGAGACCCTCATGAACGAAAAGCTCGCCATGTACCTGGAGGAGAACCCCCAGATGGCGAAGCGCATCCTCGAGAAGTCGATCGATGCGGCCCGCGCCCGCGAGGCGGCGAGAAAAGCGCGCGACCTGACGCGCCGCAAGGGGGCGCTGGAGATCGGCACCCTCCCCGGAAAGCTCGCCGACTGCCAGGAGAAGGACCCTGCGCTCTGCGAACTCTTCCTCGTCGAGGGTGACTCCGCAGGTGGCTCGGCGAAGCAGGGGCGTGACCGCAAGTACCAGGCGATCCTCCCCTTGAAGGGAAAGATCCTGAACGTCGAGAAGGCGCGCTTCGACAAGATGCTCACCTCCCAGGAGATCCGCACCCTGATCTCCGCGCTCGGCACCGGGATCGGGAAAGGGGACTTCGACATCGCGAAGCTTCGCTACCACCGCATCATCATCATGACCGATGCGGACGTCGACGGCTCCCACATCCTCACCCTTCTTCTGACCTTCTTCTTCCGTCAGATGATGGAGCTCATCGAGCGCGGCTACCTCTACATCGCGCAGCCGCCGCTGTACAAGATCAAGCGCGGCAAGCGCGAGCAATACCTGAAAAACGAAGCGGCGCTGCAGAGCTACCTCCTCGAGGAGGGGACCGACGAGATGGTGCTGAAGCTCGGCGCCGACGAGCGCGTCTACCGCGGGAAGCAGATCATCCCCATCCTTCGCCAGTTCATCGACCACAACGCCCTCTTCGACAAGGTGGTGAAAAAGGGGATCAACGACCAGCTCCTGAACGTCCTCCTGAAGTGCAACGTACGCAAGGGGATCGAGGAGCTCTCCGACCTCGTGGCACAGCTCCCGAAGGTGAAGGAGTGCTTCCCCGAGGTCGATTACGAGGACCAGACCGCCCAGGCCGGCGCCATCGTCTTCTCCTTCGGTAACCTGCGCGTGCGCGCCGACAACCAGACGGTCGACCTCATCAACTCCTACGACTACGGCCTCCTTGCCGACAGTTACAACCGCGTCTCCGGGACTTTCGGCAGCAGCACCGCCTACGTCTCCCAACGGAAGGAGACCGAAGGGGGCGCCGGCGAGGAGAAGCTCCTCCTCACCACGGAGCGCCAGGAGGAGGTCGTCGCCTTCTTCCTGGAGACCGCGAAGAAGGGTCTGTACATCCAGCGCTACAAAGGCCTCGGAGAGATGAACCCGGAGCAGCTCTGGGAGACCACCATGCACCAGGAAAACCGGGTGCTTCTGCAGGTGAAGATCGAGGATGCGGTCGCTGCCGAAGAGATCTTCACCGTCCTCATGGGTGACCAGGTCGAGCCGCGCCGCAACTTCATCGAGCAGAACGCGCTCAACGTCTCGAACCTGGATATCTAGCACCGTCCGTCGTCGCTGCTGTCTGGAAATGCCGCTCCTGGAAAATTCTCAGGGGCGGCATTTTCGTTTTGGGCAAGCCTCCCCAGCGCAATGACCCTCTGCAGCAAAAAACCCCGCCGTGGCTCCAGAAGTAGCTGGAATCAGGGCGGGGTTTTGCATTTGTATGCCTTCATGGCGTCTTGACAGTAAGCTTAGCCCCGGTATCATTTTTTTCTATTAATAGGAACCAGTACGAATTAGGGGGGCACCATCGAATCTGACGAGATCAAAAAGAGGATCGTGCAGGCGCTTCGGGATGAGGGGCTGAAACTGACTCCGCAGCGCCTTCTGATCATCGATCTTCTCGCCGGGGGGGAAAACCATCCCAGCGCCTGCACCCTCCTTGAGACAGCAAAGGAAAAGGTGCCGAAAATAAGCGCCTCGACGGTCTATTACACCTTGAACCTGCTCAAGGGTCTCGGGCTTATCAAGGAACTCGATTTCTACGACAGGGACAACCGTTACGAGCCGAATACGGCAGACCATCTCAACCTCATTTGCCTGGGGTGCGGCAAAATCGAAGACTTTCAGGAAGGGGTGCCTGCAGCAGTCGAAGCGATTGAAGAGCGGACAGGATTCAGGGCCCATCAGAAGCGACTCGAATACTACGGTTACTGCAGGGATTGCCTGGGGAAGGAAGGTTGAAATCTTCTTTTTGCGCTTCCAATAGGGGAGGGCTCTGATCGGGTACAGCGCAAATGATCCAGGAGAGGGAATTCCAAGAGCACGGGAGGTAAGCGTATATGGACACGGTAACAGTAACGGCCGGACCGAGCGTACCCATTGTCACTGCTGGCACCTCAAACCGCGACTGGTGGCCCAACCAGTTGAACCTCAAGATTCTCCACCAGAACTCTCCCCTGAGCAATCCGCTGGGGGAGGAGTTCAACTATGCCGAGGAGTTCAAGAAACTCGACCTGGGGGGCGTAAAGAACGACCTCTATGCGCTGATGACTGAATCGAAGGAGTGGTGGCCGGCGGACTGGGGGCACTACGGGCCGCTCTTTATCCGGATGGCGTGGCACAGCGCAGGCACCTACCGTACGGGGGACGGCCGCGGGGGGGCAGGGGGAGGTACCCAGCGCTTCGCGCCGCTGAACAGTTGGCCGGACAACGTCAATCTCGATAAGGCGCGCCGGCTTTTGTGGCCTATAAAGCAGAAATACGGCGCCGCTATCTCCTGGGCCGATCTCATGATCCTTGCCGGCAACTGCGCCCTGGAGTCGATGGGGTTCAAGACCTTCGGCTTCGGCGGCGGACGCGAGGACGTGTGGGAGCCGCAAGAGGACATCCACTGGGGGACCGAGAAAGAGTGGCTTGGCGACAAGCGCTACTCCGGCGAGCGCGACCTGGAGAATCCCCTCGCCGCCGTACAGATGGGGCTGATCTACGTGAACCCCGAAGGTCCGAACGGCAACCCCGATCCGGTCGCCTCCGGCCGCGACGTGCGGGAGACCTTCGGGCGCATGGCGATGAACGACGCAGAGACGGTCGCACTCATCGCGGGTGGACACACTTTCGGGAAATGTCATGGCGCGGGCCCCGCGTCGCATGTAGGACCTGAACCGGAAGCCGCTGCCATCGAGGAGATGGGGCTCGGCTGGAAGTGCAGCCTGGGGAGCGGCTGCGGCTGCAACACCATCGGCAGCGGCATCGAGGGGGCCTGGAAGCCGAACCCGACCAAGTGGGACATGGGGTACCTGAAGATGCTTTTCAAGTACGAGTGGGAACTGGTCAAGAGCCCGGCCGGCGCGCACCAGTGGCTGGCCAAGGATGTGGCCGAAGAGGACATGATAGTTGACGCCCACGACCCCACGAAGAAGCACCGGCCGATGATGACTACCGCTGACCTCTCCCTTCGCTTCGACCCTGTCTACGAGCCGATAGCGCGGCGCTACCAGCAGAACCCGGAGGAATTCGCCGACGCCTTCGCCAGGGCATGGTTCAAGCTGACCCATCGCGACATGGGGCCCCGCTCGCGCTACCTCGGTCCGGAGGTCCCGGCGGAGGACCTGATCTGGCAAGACCCGGTGCCGGCAGTCGATCACCAGCTCATCGACCACAGCGACACCGCTCACCTCAAGGAGAAGATCCTGGCCTCGGGGCTCTCCATCTCCGATCTGGTCTCCACTGCGTGGGCTTCGGCAGCCACCTTCCGCGGCTCCGACAAGCGCGGCGGGGCCAATGGTGCGCGCATCCGCCTTGCGCCGCAGAAGGATTGGGAAGTTAACCAGCCGGCCCGGCTGAAGGGTGTGCTTGCGGCCCTTGAGGCAGTCCAGAAAGAGTTCAACGGCGAGCAGTCCGGAGGAAAGCGGGTTTCGCTGGCAGACCTGATCGTCCTCGGTGGGTGCGCTGCGGTCGAGCAGGCCGCGAAAAACGCAGGCTCCCCGGTAACCGTTCCGTTCACCCCGGGACGCACCGATGCCACGCCGGAGCAAACGGACGTGGCGTCATTCGCGGTCCTCGAGCCGGCTGCGGACGGATTCCGCAACTACCAGAAAAAGAAGTACGCCATATCGGCGGAGGAACTGCTGGTGGATCGGGCTCAGCAGCTCAAGTTGACCGCACCGGAGATGACGGTCCTCGTGGGGGGGATGCGCGTCTTGAACGCCAACTTCGGTCAGTCGCAGCACGGTGTCTTCACGAAGCGGTCGGAGTCGCTCACCAACGACTTCTTCGTGAACCTGCTGGACATGAGCACCGTGTGGAAGCCGACGGAGGCAGACAAGGACCTGTTCGAGGGGCGCGACCTCGTCACCGGCGAGCTCAAGTGGACCGGCACCCGTGTGGACCTCATCTTTGGCTCCAACTCCCAGCTCCGGGCACTGGCCGAGGTCTACGGGTGTTGCGAGAGTTCCCGGAAAAAGTTCGTGCACGATTTCGTGGCGGCCTGGAACAAGGTGATGATGGCAGATCGCTTTGACCTGCCTGATCGCAGCTAGGCAGGCGTTTTCCCACGGACAGGGCGCAAACGAAGGGTGCCGTGGTGCGACATCAACAGCAACGGAAGGTCCGGTAGGCGAGTGGGGGCCCTTAGCTCCCTGCGCTGCCGGACCTTTTTTCGTGGTGGAGCGGCTTCATGGCCCGCTCACCTCTTCCCCCCTTTACTGGCAGGGTGCCCGCCAGACCTCCCACCGCGGCTTCATCCGCTGAAAGATCCCCCTGCCTAGACCCCGCAGCATCACTGCCGCCGTCGTATGAGCGGCACCATCGTCGAGCCCACGCGCTTCACGAGCGCCGACGCGTGTGCCGTGGGAAAGGGGTTTTAATCTTCGGCTAACTATGTTACTCTCAGCAGCCGCCCAGAGACCGGTCTCTTGCCGGTGGGCTTAGAATTTGCACACAGCGGCGGCCCAGAAGTTGGGTGAGCTTGACTCCTGCTTTGGCCCCTGTCCCTCCCCCGCAAGGGCGGAGGGGAGTTTGAAATCTGATTGAAGAGGACTTTAATGCTAGATCAGCACAACAAGGTTGCCGTCAACATCGAAGATGAGATGAAGCGCTCCTACATGGATTACGCCATGAGCGTAATCGTGGGGCGTGCTCTGCCGGACGTACGTGACGGCCTGAAGCCGGTGCACCGGCGCTGCCTGTTCGCCATGTACGACATGAGCAACGACTGGAACAAGCCGTACAAGAAGTCGGCCCGCGTCGTCGGCGACGTCATCGGTAAGTACCACCCGCACGGCGATTCCGCAGTCTACGACACCATCGTCCGCATGGCGCAGGACTTCTCGCTGCGCTACCCGCTGGTCGACGGCCAGGGGAACTTCGGCTCCATAGACGGCGACAGCCCCGCTGCAATGCGTTACACCGAGATCAGGATGGAGCAGCTCGCCCACGAGCTTCTCGCCGACATCGAGAAGGAAACGGTCGAGCACGGGCCGAACTACGACGACTCGCTCCTCGAGCCGCTCGTCCTCCCCTCCAAGTTCCCGAACCTCCTGGTGAACGGCTCCTCCGGCATCGCGGTCGGCATGGCCACCAACATCCCGCCGCACAACCTCGCCGAGGTGATCGACGGCATCGTCGCGGTGATCCAGAACCCGGAGCTCTCCTTCGAGGAGCTCATGGAGCTCGTCCCGGGCCCCGACTTCCCGACCGGCGGTTACATCTACGGGCGCGAGGGGATCGTCTCCGCCTACAGGACCGGGCGCGGCGTCATCCAGATGCGCGCAAAGGTCGTCATCGAGACGCAGAAGAAGACCGAGCGCCAGTCGATCGTTGTCACTGAGATCCCCTACCAGGTCAACAAGGCGCGCCTCGTGGAGAAGATCGCCGAGCTCGTGAAGGAGAAGAAGATCGAGGGGATTTCCGACCTGCGCGACGAGAGCGACCGCGAGGGGATGCGCATCGTCATCGAACTGAAAAGGGACGAGAACCCGACGATCATCCTGAACCACCTGTACAAGCAGACCCAGATGCAGTCCTCCTTCGGGATCATCATGCTGGCGATCGTGCACAACCGGCCGCGCATCCTCGCTCTCAGGGACACCATCGACTTCTTCATCGAGCACAGGAAGGAGATGGTCATCAGGCGCACCATCTTCGACCTGAAGAAGGCCGAGGCGCGGGCGCACATCCTGGAAGGTCTGAAGATCGCGCTGGACAATCTCGACGAGGTCATCGCCCTCATCAAGGCGTCGGCCTCCACACCGGAGGCGCGCGTCGCCCTCATGTCGCGCTTCGGTCTCTCCGAGATCCAGGCGCAGGCGATCCTCGACATGAGGCTGCACCGCCTCACCGGCCTCGAGCGTGAGAAGATCCTCGAGGAACTGCGCGAGGTGCTCGCCTACATCGAGCGCCTGAAAGAGATCCTCGCCTCCGAGGCGGAGGTCCTGAAGATCATCGTGGGGGAGCTCACCGAGCTGAAGGAGAAGTTCGGCGACAGGCGCCGCTCCGAGATCGTGCAGCAGACCGCCGACATCTCGCTGGAGGACACCATCGTCGAGGAAGACATGGTCGTCACCATCTCCCACACCGGCTACATAAAGCGCAACGCGGTGACGCTCTACCGCGCCCAGCGCCGCGGCGGGAAGGGTAAGACCGGGATGAAGACGAAGGAAGAGGATTTCGTGGAGCAGCTCTTCATCGCCTCCACGAAGGACTACCTCATGTTCTTCACCGACGCCGGGAAGGTGTACTGGCTGAAGGTGTACGAGATCCCGGAGGCGGGGCGCGCGGCGCGCGGGAAGGCGATCGTGAACCTCCTGAACCTGGCGGCGAACGAGAAGATCACCACCATCCTCCCGGTAAAGGAGTTCGTGGACGACCGCTACATCATGATGGCCACCCGCCAGGGTGTGGTGAAAAAGACGAACCTCATGGAGTACTCCCACCCGAGGGTCGGCGGTATCATCGCCGTCAACCTGGACGACGAGGACAAGCTCATCTCCGTCGCGCTCACCGACGGGCGCCAGGACGTGCTGCTCGCCTCCAGAAACGGCAAGTCGATCCGCTTCAAGGAAGAGGACGTGCGCTCCATGGGACGCGTCTCCCGCGGCGTGCGCGGCATGACGCTGGAGGATGACGACGTCGTCATCGGGATGGCGATCATCAACGAAAACTTCAGCGACTCGACCCTCTTCACCGTCACCGAGAAGGGGTACGGCAAGCGCACCGAGATCGGCGAGTACCGCACCCAGACCCGCGGCGGCAAGGGTGTCATCACCATCAAGACGACGGAGCGAAACGGCTGCGTGGTGGACATAAAGCAGGTCTCCGACGACAACGACCTCATGCTCATCACGGACCAGGGGAAAATCCTCAGGGTGCAGGTCGCCGGCTTCTCCATTATCGGCAGGAACACCCAGGGTGTGCGCCTCATGGTCATGGAGGAAGGGGAGCGCATCGTCGCGGTGGCCCGTCTCGCCGAGAAAGAGGAAGAGAGCGAGCAGGAAGAGGGGCTCGAGGTGGTGGATGCCCCGGCCGCCGAAGAAGAGGAGTAGCAAGGCGCGGGGAACGAGGCGATGCAGCCAAGGGAAAAGATAGACCGGACCCTCGTGGCACGCCAGGCGGTGCAGGAGATCGTGCACCGGGTGCGGGACGAAGCTGTGACACTCCAGGAACTGGAGGAGATCGGTACGCGCCTGAAGGTGGCGGGGGTGTTCGCCCTGAACACCCTCCTGCGGGCTTTGGGGAAGGAGGAAGATCCCGAGCTCATCTCCCGCTACGCCTATCTCCTCGACTTCTTCGAGGAAGAGGAGTGGCTCTCCCCGCTGATAGGGATAGCGCTCAGGCGCAGGGAACTGCCGGAGCAGGGTAGGGTGGCGCTTCTCACGGCGCTGCAGGAGTACGGCGTCGACGTGGACGCACCCCCCTTCAGCTCGCTCCTGCCGGTCCATCACCGGCCGGGGGCGCAGCATGGGGCCGAGGGGAATGCCGAGGCAGATGACGATGTCATAGTCACCTTCCTGGACGATTTCCTGGGGTACTCCACGGAAGTGCAGCTCGGCGCGATCCGGGAGCTCTCGCGCTCGCAAGAGCCGTGGGTGGTACGCCTTCTGGAGGCACTGCTCTGGCACGAAGACTCTTCCGTCGTGCAGGGGGCGCTGGAGGGGCTGGGGAGGGTGAGACTGCAGGGGGCGGCCGACGCCGTCGCCGACTTTCTCAGCGAGTGCGACCCTGCCTTTGCGCCGCTGGCGCAGCACGCCTTGCGCCGGCTTTCCTTCCAGGGGCTCGTCCCGCAGGAGCGTTGCGCGCCCCTTCCATTTCACCAGGGATACGTCAGCGCCCCGGACGGGGACGGCTACCGCTCCCTCCTGATCTCCCGCTGGGACGGGGAGGAGAGTCTCGCGGCTCTCTGCATGCAGGTGCACGAGAGGCGGGGGCTTCTGGCGGCCTGGGGAGGCGAAGGGCTCGACGTCTCGGCCTTCGAGGAAGAGGTGGACGGCTTCGGCGAGCAGGAAGAGCTGTACCGCGTGGAGCCGGAGTATGTGGTGGCGCTGGTACGGGACGCCCTGTACTGGAGCAGGGATCTCTCCTGGCTCCCGGCCGACTTCTACCTCAGGCGGCGCATTTTCAGCGGGGTCGACCTCACACCCGCCCCCTTTCGCGCGGCGGTGGAGGATTACCGGCTTAGCCGCGGCCTGACCTATTTCGAGGGGGAGAGGATCTCCGGGGAACTCCTGGAGGATCCTTTCTGCGCCGGGTGGCTCATGCTGCAGCGCCGCGTCTACGAGGTAGCGGGGCGCTGCCGGCAGGGGGAGAGCGAGGAGGAAGTACTCGCAGCCCTCTGCGCGGAGCTCATCGCACCGCAGGTGGGGCTCGTCGCCGCGCGGCTCGTTGCCGTCGCCGATCTCATGAGGGAGTGCGGCAGGGAGCGCTCCACGGTTCTCCAGGTCCTTGGGCTCGCCCGGAGCCTGCAGTCGTACCCGCTCCCCTACCACCTGCACCCCTTTCTGCGCCGGCTCGCTTCGGAAAGCCTGCGGGTAGCTGCCCGGGCGCTGCAGGAGGGGGAGTGCCCGGCGACGGCGGGGTGATCGCGATCGGGGCGAGCCATTGCGGGTTCCGGCAGCTTGCCGGGAAGCGGCTTATCCCGGCCTACATTGCTACATTGCACAACGAACGAGGAAGAACATTTTTTGCCGGCTTTGGATGAACGGATAGGGGAGGGGATCATGGCGGACAAGATAGCGGTAGTCGGTGCCGGAAGCTGGGGGACGACCTTGGCAAACCTGCTGGCCAAGAAGGGGCACGACGTGACCCTCTGGGGGCACGAGCCGGAACTGGTACGCGAGATGCGCGAGACGCGGGAGAACAGCGTCTACCTCCCAGGGATCACCCTCTCCCCGAATCTCGCCTTTACCAACTCCTTCGAGGAGGTGTACGCCGGGTGCCGCATGGTGCTCTGTGTCGTCCCCTCGCAGCTGGTGCGCACCGTCATGGGAAAATCGGTCCCCTTGATCCCGCGCGACAGCATCGTGGTGAGCGCATCGAAGGGGATCGAGGTCGACACCCTCGCCACCGTCTCGGAGATCTACCAGGAGATTCTCCCTCCCGAGCAGTACGCCCGCTTCAGCGCAATCTCGGGACCGAGCTTTGCGCGGGAGGTGGCGCAGGAGATGCCGACGGCAGTTGCCGCCGCCTCCGAGTCTGAGGAGACCGCCTGCCAGGTCCAGGAGGCCTTCACCACGAACTACTTCCGGGTCTATCGCAACTCCGACGTGACCGGTGTGGAGCTCGGGGGGGCGGTGAAAAACGTCATCGCCATCGCCGCGGGGATCTCCGACGGGCTCGGCTTCGGCTACAACACGAGGGCGGCGCTCATCACCCGCGGCCTTGCCGAAATAGCCCGCCTCGGCATCGCCATGGGGGCGCAGCCGGCGACCTTTGCCGGGCTTGCCGGGATGGGGGACCTCGTCCTTACCTGCACCGGCGACCTTTCCAGGAATCGCACCGTGGGGGTTCAGCTCGGGCAGGGGAGGACCCTCTCCGAGATCCTTGGGGAGATGCGCATGGTAGCCGAAGGGGTGAAGACGACGGAGTCGACCTACAACCTGTCAAAAAAGCTCGGCGTCGACATGCCGATCACCCACAAGATGTACGAGATCCTTTACGAGGACAAGCCGGCGCGCGACGCGGTCATCGAGCTCATGACCCGCGACCTGAAGGCGGAAGGGATCTAATTAACCATTGCTGCTTTCGTTGTGGTAGAATCGTGTGACCCCGCGCGGTTACTGCGGTTTCGGTGCACCGAACCGAGGGCCATCCTCCACACGGAGGAAGGAAGGCTTGACCGACAAAAGTGACAGCTCTGACACATGGACCACGTCGGGACCGTGACCGCGTGGAGGCGCCGGCGCGGCGAGCCGATATCAAGGGATAGGTCATGCACCCACGTTTTGGCATACGAACAAAACTGCTCCTGTCCATCCTCGCCATCCTCCTTACCTCCTACTCTACCCTCATCTACTCCACCATGAAGACCCTCTCGGCCACGATCCGCGCCGAGATCGATCGCAACCTCGAGACGAACCTCAAGTTTGCCCGCAGCCAGTACCTGGACCGCGCCCTCATTGCGAAGCACACCCTGATGAACCCGGTAACCGCGCCGAACGTCCAGGAGGACCTGAAGCACGGCCGCTACGCAGTTTTCTCCGAGCGGGTGGCCCGCTGGCACACCCTGCTCCCCTTCATGGACGTCGTCCTCCTCCTCGACGGGCACAAGCGTGTCGTGGCGGGTGCGGCGATGGAAGGGGGGGCGTCGGTGCCGTACGTGGTGGATCAGGCGATCACCTCCAGAAAGCCGGTCGTCTCCACGGAGATCGTCTCCGACTCCTTTCTTTGTAACTCCGGCGCCTCGGACTTTTGCCGCGGCAAGAGAGGGAAAGGGGAGGAACTGGCGGTGCTGGTGGCGCTGCCGGTGGTCGCCGCCGACGGCGAGGTGGTGGGGTGCGTCCTTACCGCCGAGGTCTTGGACGGCAACGACAACCTTCCGGCCCAGGTGAAGGGGAGCGAGGTCGACTGCTTCATCACCCAGCGCGACCTGCGGGTCGCCAGCAGCCTGAACGAGGAGAAGGCGGGGACCCTCTCGCCGCAGGTCCTGGACGTGCTGGAGCGCGGGGAGCAGTTCCGCGGTGAGCTGAAGGTAGGGGGGCGCATGTACGAGACCGCCATCGACCCCCTCATGAACAGCAGGGGGGACTTCGTCGGGTCGATCGCCGTGGCGGTCTCCACCGAGCGCTTCAAGGCGATGCGCCGTGAGAACCTGGCGAACATCTTCGCCTCCGCCTCCCTGGGGATTCTCTGCTGCTTCGCCATCGCCTTTCTCGCCAGCCGCAAGCTCACCGGGCACCTGCGCCAGCTCGCCAGAGGGGTGAAGAGGATCGAGGAAGGGGACCTGGACCAGCGGGTGGAGGAACATTACGGTGACGAGGTAGGGATCCTGGCGAGCTCCTTCAACAGGATGGCGGAGGCGCTGAAGGAACGGGACCGGATCATCAGGCTGAAGACCTCCGATCTTGAGGAGCTGAACGGGCAGCTGGAGAAGAAGGTTGCCGAGCGCACCTCCGCCCTCACCATGGAGATGGGGAGGCTGGAGGCGGTGCTGACCGGGATGGCGGAAGGCGTGGTGGTGACGGACAAGGTGAACCGCGTCATTCTCTTCAACCCTGCCGCCCAGCAGCTCTTCGAGCTCGTGCCGTACCGGGTGCTCGGGCAGGGGATCGAGCAGGTGTGCGCCATGGGAGGGCTCGGCGCACTCGCGGCGGTGATCGCTGAGGTCGCGGCAACAGTCGGCGGGGAGCGGCGCAAGGAGGAGCTGGAGGTGAAGGGGAAGCGCCTGCACGTCTTCATCTCCTCCCTTGCGGACGAAATGGGGAAGTTTGCCGGCCTCGTCATGTCCATCAGGGACGTCACCGTGGAGCAGGAGGTGGACCGGATGAAGACCGATTTCATCTCCACCGTCTCTCACGAGCTGAAGACGCCGCTCACCTCCATGAAGGGATCGCTCCAGCTTCTTCTGAACCGCGGCAAGTGGCTCACCGAGACGGAAAGGCAGCTCCTCTCGGTGTGCTTTCGCAACACCCAGCGCCTGATTCGCCTGATCAGCGAGATCCTGGACATCTCCGGGATCGAGTCCGGCGGCATGGCGTTCAACTTCCGCCCTGTCTCCATAGCGGAGGTGGCGGTGTACGCCATCGAGGAGATAAAGAGCCTCGCCATGGGACGGGGGATCTCCATCGTGAACTCGGTCGGTGAGCACCTGCCGAAGGTGTACGGCGACAGCGACAGGCTGATCCAGGTCGTCACCAACCTCCTCTCCAACGCGGTGAAGTTCTCCCCGGAGGGGAAGGTCGTCATGGTTTCCGCCCAGCAGGAGGGGAACTACGTGACGGTGTCGGTGGCCGATCGCGGCCAGGCGATAGAGTGGGCCGACCGGGACAAGCTTTTCAAGAAGTTTCAGCAGATAGAGAGCGCGGAGCGTGGCAAGAGCGGTGGGACCGGGCTTGGTCTTGCCATCTGCAAGGAGATAGTGGAGCGTCACCACGGGCGGATCTACTACACGGCGCCAAAGGAGCAGGGAAACGTCTTCAGCTTCACGGTGCCGATCATAGGGGAGGGGCATGGAAAAGGACAGGATTCTGATAGTGGACGACGAGCCGGACATAGCCCTGATCCTCAAGCTACAGCTTGAGGATGCCGGGTTCGACACGTTGTGGGCCCGCGACGGCGTCGAGGCGCTCGAAGCCCTCGCTGCGCACCCCTTCTCCCTGATCATGCTGGACATAAAGATGCCCCGCATGGACGGAATGGAAGTGCTGGACCGGATCCAGGGTGGGGAAATCCCCGTCGTCATGATGACCGCGCACGGCAGCGAGGACATCGCGGTCGACGCCATGAAAAAGGGTGCGGTCGACTACATCTCCAAGCCGTTTTCCGACGACGACCTGCTCCAGAAGGTGAAGCGCGCCCTGGCGCAGGACCGGACCAGGAAGGAGAACGCCCGCCTCTCCCGCCAGCTCGAAGAGGAGCGGCTGAAGATGCAGGCGGTGCTGAACGGCATGGCAGATCTTCTCCTGGCTGTGGACACGGAAGGGCGCATCATCACCACCAGCCGCCGCGCCGAGCTTATCCTCGGTGACGGTGCACAGCTCCAGGGGAAGAGGCTGGCGGAGGTGGTGAAGGCGGAGATCCCCGGCGGCGAGCTCCCCAGCGTCTGCGTGCTGCGGACCGGCGAGCCGTGCCTCGACGTTGCCTACACGATCGTCACCGGCTCCCGCGAGGTGCCGGTTCTCTCCAGCGCGGCGCCCCTGTTAAACGGCGAAGGGGAGCTCGTGGGGAGCGTGGAGATGATAAGGGACATCTCTAAGCTGAAGGAGCTGGAGCAGGAGAAGGAAGACTTCGTGAGCATGCTCACCCACGACCTGAAGTCCCCGATAACGGCGGTGGTAGGCTCCATCGATCTCGTGCGCGAGCGAAAGCTCGGGCCGATCAACGAGGAGCAGCGCGAGTATCTCAATGCGGCGGTGGAGAGCTGCGAGGAGATGGTGGAGATGATCGACACCCTCCTCGGGGTGCACAAGTTCGAGGCGGGAAAGATGCGGCTCTACTTCAGGCACGAGGACGCCGACGCCCTCATCAAGAGAAGCCTCGCCAAGTTCCAGACCCTCGCCCAGCGCGGCGGTATTACCCTCTCCTTTGACGCCTCGCCGGGGGTGCCGCAGATCTCCGTGGACCGCAGCGCCTTCAGCCGTATCCTCGGGAACCTCCTCTCCAACGCGGTGAAGTTCACTCCGGAAGGGGGGGAGATAGTGGTACGGCTCGACACCGTTGCCGATGCCTCGGCACTGGCGTCGGTCATCCCCCCCCAGAGCTACCCGGCGTGGGAGCTGCCGCGCGGCGGCCCCTTCGTACGAATCACCGTGCGGGATACGGGGGTAGGCATCCCGCAGGAAGCGCTCGGCACCATCTTCGACCGTTTCGTGCAGGCAAAGAACAGGCGCCTCGGAAAGACGCGCGGCACCGGGCTCGGGCTCGCCTTCTGCCGCAAGGCGATAGACGCGCACCACGGATTCATCTGGGCCGAGAGCGAGCCGGGGAAGGGGAGCCTCTTCACCATCCTCTTCCCGGCCGTACTGGAGGAAGAAGAGGACGGGTAGGGGGGGCTAAGCCGCCGGAAGCACACCTCCTTCACGTTTCAGGGGGAGGACGGGATGCGGTTCGACGCGCTTTGCATGTACGGCCGGAATAAGCGATAGCGTTTCCGGCATTCGCTGCTGCCGCGCCTGCGGGTGGACTGCCGGGAACGCGCCGCTTATCCCGGCCTACATGGACAGAAACGGCAGCCTCCATCACAATTGCAGTGAACTTCCGGCACACCGGCAAGAGGCGTTGACGTAGCATGCGAAGCTTGATTACCTTTTCTGGAACGGTCCTTCGGGACGGGGAGGGTGAGTGGCACCACGGCATGACGAGGAAACATACCGGACGCTTTTCGAACTGAGTCCTCAGCCGATGTGGGTCTGCGAGGTGGAAACGCGCAAGCTCGTGGCCGTCAATGAGGCGGCGCTTGCCATGTACGGCTACACCAGGCGCGAGTTCCTCGACCTTTCGGTGCGGCAGATCGTGCGGGAGGGGAGTACCGCGCAGGGGTGGGAACGCCATCTGCGCAGGGACGAGACCCTTTTCCTCGTGCGCACGGAACGAAAAGAGCTCGACTTCGGCGGGGCGCGGGCGCAGCTCGTGCTTCTTCTCGACTCCGTGCAGAAGGTAAGCGAGGAACCGGCGGAGCAGATCGCGGAGCTCGAGCGGCAACTCTCGGAGTGCCGGACGCGGCTTGAGGCATCGAACAAGGAGCTGGAGACCTTCAGCTACTCCGTCTCCCACGACCTGCGCGCGCCGCTGAGGCACATCGATGGCTTCAGCAAGGCGCTCCTGGACGATTACGGCGACAAGCTCGACGAGGAGGGGAAGGAGTACCTGGGACGGATTTGCCAGGCGACGCAGAAGATGGGGCAGCTCATCGACGATGTGCTGAAGATGGCGCGCGTCACCAGGGCGGAGCTCGACAGGCAGAACGTGAACCTGAGCGTCGTCGCACAGGTCATCGCGCTGGAAATGAAGCACGCCGACCCCGCCCGGCAGGTGGAATTCCACATAGAGAAGGGGCTCACCGCCCATGCCGACCCGCGGCTGACCCGGCTCCTCCTGGAGAACCTCCTCGGAAACGCCTGGAAGTTCACCGGGAAGAGGGAGGATGCGCTTATCGAGTTCGGCGCCACCGAAGGGGAGGGGGAGACCGTGTACTTCGTGCGCGACAACGGGGCCGGCTTCGACATGGCGTATGCCGGGAAGCTCTTCTCCCTCTTCCAGAGGCTGCACCGGGCGGACGAATTCGAAGGGAGCGGCGTAGGTCTTGCGGTGGCGCACCGGATCGTGCGCAGGCACGGCGGGAGGATCTGGGGGGAAGGGAGCCCCGGCTCCGGCGCCACCTTCTATTTCACGCTGTAGCGGAGTAGGATAAAGAAGGCCAGAAAGAGCGGAATAGCGAAGGTCCACATGTCCAAGCCTCTCAAATTGCTGTTGATCGAAGACTCCGAGGAGGATTGCCTCCTCCTTTTGCGCCAGCTCTCGCGCGGCGGGTACGCGCCGGTGCACAAGAGGGTGGAGACGGAGAAGGACATGCGGCTCGCCCTGGCGGAGGAGGAGTGGGACTTCATCATCTCCGACTACAAGATGCCCTCCTTCGACGCGCCGGGTGCGCTGCAGGTGCTGCACGATCATGGCGGCGATATCCCCTTCGTCATCGTCTCCGGAAAGATCGGCGAAGATCTCGCGGTAGCGGCGCTGAAGGCGGGTGCTAACGACTACCTCATGAAGGGGAACCTCGCGCGCCTCGTGCCGGTCGTGGAGCGGGAGCTGCGCGACGCGGAGGACCGCAGGAATCATCGCACCGTCGAGGAGGCGGTGCGCCGCGGCAAGGCGGAGTGGGAGGCCGTCTTCGATGCGGTCTCCGACATGGTCATCATCACCGATTCGGATGGGCGGATCACGCGCTGCAACGGCAGGGTGAACACCTACTTCCCCCTCGGCTACAAGGCTCTGATAGGGCAGCAGATCGACGAGATCTTCTTCGGCTCCGACGAGCTGGAGCGCCGCGTCTTCCGCTTCATCCACAGCGCGCAGGGGGAGGTCGACGAGGACATCCGGTTTCCGAAGCTGAACGGGTGGTTCAACGTCGCGAGCTACCCGATGCGCTTCTCCGGGGACCGCACCGGGATCGTCTTCATCATCAAGGACATCACCAAGAGAAAAGAGGTGGAGGAGGAGAAAAGGACCAGCGACCGCGAGCTCCTCACCCTGTACGCCGTGGCCTTCCGGCTGCAGTACGCGCAGGGGGTGGAGAAGATCATGGGGGACCTCCTCTTCCAGCTGCACAACATGCTCCAGGTGGAGTTCTCCTGCATCCACCTCCTCGACAGGGGAAACCTGAAGCTGCGCGCCTCCCTCGGGATCTCCCGCTCCTTTGAGAAGGCGATGGAGGTACTTCCGAAGGGGACGAAGTACCATGCTTCCGTCATGGGTGGAAAACCGTTCCGCGGCGACAATCCCGACGACACCTTCCCGCCGAAGGCGCTGGAGGCGGCTCAGGAGATGGGGCTGCGTTCGTGGTCCGCCATCCCCATAAAACTCGTCAACGAGGTCATGGGGGTGATGACCGTCGCCACCCGTTCGGAGAGGAGCTACACCGAGCGCGACGTCTTTCTCCTTTCCTCCATCTCAGGGCAGCTGGCGGTCCTCATCGAGAACCACAACCTGTACAACTCCATGAAGGAAAAGGCGGAGGAGCTGCACCGGAGCAAGGAGGAGCTGAGGGAAAACCTGGAAAAGGTGGAGATGGCGAACCGCGAGCTCGGCCGCCTGAACACGGTGAAGAACAACTTCATCGGGATGGCCTCCCACGAGCTGAAGACCCCGATCACCTCCATCCTCGGCGGCGTGGAGTTTCTCCTGAAGTACGCCGACATCAAGATGACCCCGGAGCAGCGCACGATCTTCACCTCCGTGTACGAGGGGACCGTGCAGCTGCGCAGGCTGGTGGAGGACCTCCTTTCCATCTCCAGAATAGAGGCGCACGGGCCGAACCTGCACAAGAAGGAAGTGCCCCTCATGCGGCTGTGCCGGGAGGTGCACGACATGCTCCTGCTCCCCCTCTCGGAGCGGCAGATCCGGGTGCACATCGCTGCGGACGAGACGCTCGTGCCGGTGGACGAGGCGCTGGCGCAGCTTGCCATCAGAAACCTCATGGAGAACGCGGTGAAGTTCACCCCCGACGGCGGCGAGGTCCGTCTCTCCGGAAAGGTGCTGAAGAAGCGGTCCCTGTCCCGGCTGGAGGAGGAGCTGCGTCCCTTCTACACGGAG
The DNA here is from genome assembly GCF_021044625.1 of Geomonas sp. RF6. Classification (NCBI taxonomy): domain Bacteria; kingdom Pseudomonadati; phylum Thermodesulfobacteriota; class Desulfuromonadia; order Geobacterales; family Geobacteraceae; genus Geomonas; species Geomonas sp. RF6. The sequence goes on from NZ_CP087999.1 coordinate 1,956,190, forward strand.
ATGCCGGCGGCGTTACGGTGGGCAAAGGAGTTCTTCGTGCTGGAGGTGCAGGACACCGGGATCGGCATTCCGGTGGAGGAGCGGGTGCGCATCTTCGACAAGTTCTACGGGGTAGGGGACATCGCGCACCACTCCTCGGGGAACACCGCCTTCATGTCGAAAGGGACCGGCCTCGGCCTCTCCATCGTGAGAGGGATCATGGACGTCCACGAAGGCGCCGTCTGGGTCACCGGCGACAACAAGGGGAGCCTCTTCTCGCTCCTTTTCCCGGTGAAGTAGCGCGCGATCAGCTACTCGGGGACTGGCTCCTTTGTTAAAAGGTGCCTGTCCCCCTCCTGATGTGGTGTCAGCGCCTCCATGTAGGCCGGGATAAGCCGGCAGGCGTTCCCGGCAGTCCACCACAGACGGAGCCGCGCAGCAGCGAAATGCCGTGATGTGGTGTCAGCGCGGTCCAGGGTAGAGATGGGGTGATGTAGGCCGGGATAAGCCGGCAGGCGTTCCCGGCGGTCCACCACAGACGGAGCCGCGCAGCAGCGAAATGCCGGAAACGCTACCGCTTATTCCGGCCTACAACGGCTACGACGGCCTTATTCTCGTGTCTCGACAGAAAACAGGTGGTTGTCCAGAGGCTTTGCACGCTATGCCGCAGGCAATCAAGATAGACCAGGTCACCAAGAGCTACGGCGGTTTCAAGGCCGTCGACACCTTCTCTCTGGAGGTGGAGAGGGGCACCGTCTTCGGACTTCTCGGCCCGAACGGCGCGGGGAAAACCACCCTCATAAAGATCCTCACCACCCTCATGCGCCCCACCTCCGGCGACGCCTACGTCCAGGGGTTCAGCGTCCTCTCCGCCGCGAAGGAGGTGCGCCGCCTGATCGGCGTCGTCCCCCAGGAGAACAACCTCGACCGCTACCTCACCGCGCGGGAGAACCTGATCCTGCACGGCAGGATGCACGGCCTCTCCCCGTCCCAGTACAATCCCCGCATCGACGAGCTCCTGGAGTTGACCGGCCTCGCCGGCCGCCAGCACGACTTTCCCGACACCTTTTCCGGCGGGATGCAGCGACGGCTCGTGGTGGCGCGCGCCATGGTGCACGAGCCGCAGGTCCTCTTCCTGGACGAGCCAACGACGGGACTCGATCCGCAGTCCAGAAGGATGCTCTGGGAGCACATCCGCTCCCTGCGCCGGCGCATGACCGTCTTTCTCACCACCCACTACATGGACGAGGCGGACACGCTCTGCGACCGGATAGTCATCATGGACCACGGCACCGCGCTCGTCGACGGGACCGCCGCGCAGCTGAAGGAAACCTTCTCCCAGATGCACATATACGAGCTGGAGTTTCGCACCAACGGTGACGGCTACGAGGCGCTCCTCTCCGCGCTCCCCTTCGTCACCTCCGTGGAGAGAAAGGGGGCGCAGTACCAGCTCACCCTTTCAGGTGAGGAGTCGCTGAAGCCGCTCCTCGATATCGTGGGTGCCGACCTGAAGAGGATCCACTTCCGCGAGCCGTCCCTGGAGGACGTCTTTATCGGGCTTACCGGGGAGAAGGTGAGAGAGTAATGTAGAAGTACAGGAATGAAGAAGCGGGGTACGACAGTGTTGAAAGGGGCCTTTTCAATCTGGGGCAGGGACATGCTGGTACTGAGGAGGAGCATCTTCTCCGAGCTCCTCTCCGTCGTCGCCTACCCCCTCACCCTCTATCTCGCCTTCGGCTTCGGGTTGCGCGGCTACATCGCCGACGTCGAGGGTATTCCCTATCCGCTCTTCATAGCGCCGGGGCTCATCACCATGACCGCGGTGAACGCCGCCTTCGACGAGAGCTCCTGGAGCATGTGGTTTCACCGCAAGGTGCAGCGCACGATAGAGGAGTACCGGGTGACTCCGGTCACCGTGTACGACATCGTGATCGGAAAGATCTTCTCCGGCTTCTCGCAGGGCGCCATCAAGGGGGCGGTGGTCTTCCTGGTGATCCTCGTTTTGACCCCTTTCCGCATCGAGTACGCCCACCTCCCCCTCTACATCCTCTGCCTGGCGCTCGCCTCCATGACCTTCTCCTGCCTCGGTACGATCTGCGGCACCACCATCGACAAGCCGGAGAACATCGGGCGGGTGTCGTCGGTGATCATCGTCCCCCTCATCTTCATGGCGGGGATCTTCTTCCCCCTCTCCTCGTATCCCCCCTCGATCCTCCCCTTCATACGGCTCCTCCCCACGACCGCCGTTTTCGAGGGGGCGAGGGACGCTCTCCTGAAAGGGGAGATCGCGCCGGAGTACCTCGTAAACCTCGTCGTCACGGCCGCCCTTTCCTTTGCACTGGCTGTATTTACCTTCAACCGGAAAATGTCGGAGTAGGCGATTGTTCTTGAGTTTTCCGCCCTTTTCATTTAGGATTTCGCTCGTTAACCTTTCCCCTGGAGACGGATTTGGCCCCATTCAAGCGGGTACAGGTCCGAACCTGTCGAACACAAGTCGCTAGGCAGATCGAGATTTGGTGCAATTTCCATCCTTTGCATGCGCCGTTCAGCCCCCTGCTGCTTGAAACGCAACCGATCCAGGCCATACGGGAGATACCATGGCTGAAGAGTTTGTACCGAAATGGCTCGCCTGGGAGACCACCCAGCGTTGCAACCTGAAGTGCGTCCACTGCCGTTGCTCCTCGGAATTGACTTCGTCCGAAGGGGATTTCACTACTGAAGAGGGGAAAAAGCTGCTGAAGGATATCGCCGACTTTTCGAAGCCGGTGGTGGTCCTTTCCGGCGGAGAGCCCCTCATGCGCCCCGACATCTTCGAGCTCGCCGCCTACGGCACCTCGCTCGGGCTGCGGATGTGCATGGCCACCAACGGCGCGCTCGTCACCGACGAGGTGTGCCAGAAGATGAAAGAGGCCGACATCAAGATGGTCTCCCTCTCCCTCGACGGCTCCTGCCCCGAGGTGCACGACGACTTCCGTCAGTGCCCCGGCGCCTTCGAAGGGGTGGTGCGCGCCGCCAACCTGTTCAAGAAGCACGGCCAGAAGTTCCTGATCAACTCCTCCTTCACCAAGAGAAACCAGCACGACATCGCCAACACCTTCAAGGTGGCGAAGTCCCTCGGCGCCACCGCATGGTACATGTTCATGATCGTACCGACCGGCCGCGGCGAGGAGATCATGAACGAGCTCATCTCCAAGGAAGATTACGAGGAGATCCTCGACTGGCACTACCACCAGGAGAAGATGGAGGACGAGATCCTCATGCGCCCGACCTGCGCGCCGCACTACTACCGCATCGTGCCGCAGAAGGCGAAGTCGGAAGGGGAGAAGTTCGAGCGCCGCTCCCTTACCTTCTCCACCGGCGGCGGGAAGGGGTGCATCGCGGCGCAGACGATCTGCCTCATCGACTGCTTCGGCAACGTGAAACCGTGCTCCTACTTCCACCGCACCGCGGGTAACGTGAAGACGACCCCCTTCAGGGAGATCTGGGAAAACTCGGAGATCTTCAACGACCTGCGCGATTTCAAGAGCTACAAGGGGAAATGCGGTCAGTGCGAGTACCTGAACGTCTGCGGCGGGTGCCGCGCCCGCGCCGATGCGGTGCACGGCGACTACATGGAAGAAGAACCGTTCTGCAACTACGTCCCGATCAAGATGCAGCGGGAGCAGAACAAGGGGTAGCGGAGGGTCTCTGAACGACCGCCGCGCAAGCCCCGCTTCCCCTTCCCCCGCGTCCCCTCCCTTTCAAGGGGAGGGACAGGGTGGGGATGGGGCTTCCCCGGGACGCTGCCGTAAGACATACGACTTCTGATTCATTCACTTTATATTGGAGGGCTTTACATGAATACTTCTTTCCTTGATGCCTGCTGGGGCAAACCGGTCGACAGGGTCCCCGTATGGCTCATGCGCCAGGCGGGGCGCTATCTCCCCGACTACATGCGCGTGCGTTCCAAGTGCACCTTCCTGGAGCTGTGCAAGACTCCGGAGCTCGCTACCGAAGTCACCGTGCAGCCGGTGGACATCCTCGGCGTCGATGCGGCGATCCTCTTCTCCGACATCCTCACCCCGATCGAGCCGATGGGGATGAAGCTCGACTTCGTCCCGGGGCCGGTCTTCGAGAAGCCGATCCGCACCATGGCCGACGTGGAGGCGCTGCGCATCCCCGAGATGGAGCGCGACGTACCGTACGTCCTTGACGCCGTGAAGATGCTGCGCAAGGAACTGGCCGCGAAGGTCCCCCTGATCGGCTTCGGCGGCGCTCCCTTCACCCTCGCCTGCTACATGGTGGAAGGGAAGGGCTCGAAGGACTTCGCTGCGCTGAAGAAGATGATGTACGCAGAGCCCGAAGTGTACGCGGCGCTGATGGAAAAGATCACCACCATGGACATGGAGTACCTGAACGCCCAGATCAAGGCGGGCGCGCAGGCGATCCAGATCTTCGACACCTGGGGCGGCATGCTTTCCCCGTCCGACTACGAGCGCTACGTCCTCCCCTACACCCAGAGGCTCATCAACGGTCTGAACCGCACCAACATCCCGGTAATCCACTTCGTGAAGGGCGCCGGCACCATGCTGGAGATCGTGAAGGAAGCAGGCGGCGATGTCATGGGGCTCGACTGGCACGTGAACCTCGGGAAAGCGAGGGACGTGCTCGGGAACATGGCGGTTCAGGGGAACCTCGATCCGACGGTCCTCTTCGCGCCGAAAGAGATCATCGAGCGCGAAGTGCAGCGCGTGCTGGACGAGAACGCCGGCCGCCCGGGCCTGATCTTCAACCTGGGTCACGGCATCCTCCCCACCGTTCCCCCCGAAAACGCCATCTTCATGGTGGAGACGGTGCACAGGCTGTCGCAGAAGTAAGGCAATAGAGGACTGCGAGTCCCCTCCCCCCTTGCGGGGGAGGGACAGGGTAGGGGGGAAGTTGCCACGAGTTAAGCAGATGGCAGCTTCACCCACCCCCTATCCCCCTCCCGTCAAGGGAGGGGGGATCCTACACGATGGAAATGTAAAAAGGGCAGCCGATCGGCTGCCCTTTTTGCGTCTGTGGCACGGCGAAGGGGCGCGCTGTGAGGGCTCAGTCGGCGAGGTACAGCACGCTCGGCTTCCGGGAGGGGAGGTTGATGCCATATCTCTTTATCATGGCATAGAGGGTGGGGCGGCTGATTTTCAGGGTGCGGGCGGTGTGGGAGATGATGAAGTTGTTCTGGGTGAGGGCCTCGATGATGATCTCCCGCTGGGTGTCCTGAGTCGGGGGCCTGCTGCTCGCGACCGTGAAGAGGGCGTTGCCGTCGAGCTCCATGTCGGCAGGCTCGATCTCCTCTCCGGTCGCCATCACCAGCCCGCGCCGTACCTTGTTTATCAGCTCCCGTACGTTTCCGGGCCAGCTGTACTTGCGCATTGCGAGGATGGAGCGCTCGGAGAACTCCCTGAAGGTCGTTCCCTCACTCTTGCTCAGCCGCTTCAGGAAGTATCTGGCGAGGATGACCTTGTCCTCCCCCCTCTCGCGCAGCGGCGGGAGCTTGATGGTGAAGCTGTTCAGGCGGAAGAAAAGGTCGATCCTGAAGGAGCCGTCGCGCACCATCGACTCCAGGTCGCAGTTCGTGGCGGCGATAACCCTCACATCCACCTTCCTGCTCAAGTGCCCCCCCACCTTCTCGACGATGCGGTCCTCCAGAAATCTGAGGAGCTTCCCCTGCAGGAGCTGCGGGAGATCCCCTATCTCGTCGAGGAAAACGGACCCGCCGTCGGCGATTTCGAATTTTCCCTTCTTCGTGGTGACCGCCCCAGTGAAGGCCCCCCTCTCGTAGCCGAAGAGCTCCGCCTCCAGGAGCCCTTCCGGTATGGCGGCACAGTTTACCGTGACAAACGGCTTCCCCTTCCGCACACTCCGCTCGTGGATCGCCTTCGCGGTCAGCTCCTTCCCGGTCCCGCTCTCCCCGAGCACCAGCACGTTCATGTCGGTGTTCGCCGCCTTCCGGATCAGCGTGGAGACCTGCTGCAGGTGAGGGGAGCGGCCGATGAAGATGTCCTCGTGGCACTGGTTCACCTTTTCGGCCATCTCGGCGTCCAGAAAGCCGATCACCTTTTGCAGCATTTCCCCGTCCAGCCGGTCGAGCCGGCTCTGGATCCTCTCCACGAAAGAGGCCTTCATGTGCAACTTGAGATAGGTATCGTCGTCGAAGTTGAGGCAGTGGCCACAGGCCGGACAGGAGTCCCCCTTCGATTCGGTTTTTGAGCCGCAATAGGGGCAACCGTCGTTGTGCAGGAAATCGCGTATGTACTGCCAAAGGAGGGAAGCCGCCGCCTTGTTGGCATAGTAGAAGCGGACGGCGACCAGGCCGTGCTTCACCCGCACAGGTTCCGCCACGACTTCTACTTCACCGTTGAGGGGGAGTTTCAGGACCAGCAGGAAGAGTTGCTCGGGGATATGCGCGGAGCCGCTCAGCAAACCGCCGCTGAGGCTGAGCTCCTTTATGGTGACCGTTTCCTCGGTCTGGCCGCCCTTGCCGCGATAGATAAACTTCGCCAGCAGGTCGGTCTTTATCCTTGCATCGAGTCGAGGCATACGGGGCCCCCTCTTCGCCACCAGCTGAGCATCGGGTACGATCCCCGCGGTTCAGCCAGGTGATCAGCACCCGCTGCGGAAGTGCTGTTCGGCAGTGCCACCGATCGCGCAGAAGTGGTACGGAAAACCGGGGGTGCCGCGCTTTCCACCTACACGGGACCTCCAAATCAGCTAGACGGTTTTTGGAAAAAAGGAGCAGGGTGTTGAATTAATTAAAAAAAGACGAGAAAAGGCTACCATTAAAGGGAGCAGGTGTCAAACTGTGCACCGGACCCGGTGGAGGGAGAAGGTTTCCGGGAAATCTTCTTTCCTTCGAGGTGCATCGCACGACATCCCCACCATCCGAGTTTAGTGAAAGGATGAGTCTTGGCCCTTCATTAGGGGAGAATACTGGATCTCTTCTCTATTTTTCAGGATCTGGCCGGCGGACCTTCTATTTTTCTGAGTGATCCCGCGCGCCCCTTCGGACGAGGCGACGTGAAAATAGATTAGTCTTGACTACTACAGAAGTCGCATTAAACTACGTTTATACTTCCCGCCCCCCACCCCCTCCTGCTGAGATAAAAGGTTGCCCCATTTAGGAAATGCATCCCCGCAAGAAGGAGGCGAGCTATGAGAAGAATCTGGCAAAGACTGTTATTGATCATGATCATCCTGTCGTGCGGAATCATCTTCTCCCTTGGCTCTTCTGCGCGGGACACTGCCCCTGACACGCCGGATAAGGCGGCGCAGAGCAGGGGATCCCGCGCCGGGAACGATGCTGCCGCATCTCCCGACTCGAAAAAGGTGGTGGTGTACTACGCGCAAGACAGGCACACCCCATGGTGACGCCCCGCTCTCCGGCTTTTGAGCGGTAAGAACGGCGGACGAACGGAAAGATCTTCTCGTACCGTGCAGCATCAGCCAGCGGCTGATCCTTTGAGTACCCCCCGTACGGGGAGCCCAAAGGGTCAGCCGCTGGTCTTTTTTCGCCCAATACTAAAGTTTTCCAAAGATATGACGAAATGACTCCTTGTCACCGATACCTTTCTCTCGGTTCCACGGAGGATTTCTTAATGTCCCAAACGACACGAGCATTTGCGCTGAATGCCGCAATCGTAACTTCTACCGTAGCAATCCTCACCACCTGCAACCGCAGTGGAAGCATCACCGTCGCTCTCTTTCTTTGGGTTGCCATCCTTGCAATCTCTTCCTTTGCCTGCTGGGTCCTTTCACGAAAGAGCGATGCCTCCTTGAAAGAGGTCACCATCGCGCTCGAAAAGGTCGCCCAGGGGGATCTGTCGCTGCGCGTCAAGGAAGAGGGGACCGGTGACATCGCCCGCCTCGGAAAGGCGTTCAACCTGATGCTGGGCGACTGGAACAGGATGATGCACAAGTTCTTTTCCGTGACCGACCTGGTGCGCGACTCGGTAGTGCTCGTGAAGGCGACTACCGAGGCGACGATGGCCGCAGCAGAGGATGTGGCGATGCAGGCGAGCACCATCGCCACCGCCAGCGAGGAGATGTCCGCCACCTCCAGCGACATCGCCCGCAGCTGTCTCCACGCCGCGGAAAACGCACAGATCGCTACCGACGAGACGACCCGTGGCGCCGATATCGTGCGAAACAGCTCCGTCCTTATGGAAAGCATCTCCCAGCGAGTCACCGACACCTCGCAGACGGTGGCCGGGCTCGGAAAGCGCTCCGATCAGATCGGCGCCATCGCCGGCACCATCGAGGACATCGCCGACCAGACCAATCTCCTGGCGCTGAACGCAGCTATCGAGGCGGCGCGAGCAGGAGAGATGGGGCGCGGCTTCGCGGTCGTTGCGGACGAGGTTCGCGCTCTGGCGGAACGGACCACGAAGGCGACGAAGGAGATCGACGGCATGATCAGGTCGATCCAGCAGGAGACGCAGGCCGCCGTCGGCTCCATGTCGGAAGGGGTGGAGCAGGTGAACAAGGGAACGGCTGAGACGCGCCGTTCGGGAGAGGCACTCGCCGGCATACTCGGGCAGATAAACGATCTCACCATGCAGGTCAGCCAGATCGCCACCGCGGCCGAGGAGCAGACCGCGACGACCCACGAAATCACCAACAACATCCAGATGATCACCAGCGTGGTGAACAGCAACGTGGTGAGTGCGCGCGGCACCAGCGACGCTACCTCGAGGCTCGCGCAGCAGGTCGACGAGCTGCACGAACTGGTCGGGCACTTCCGTCTCTCCGAGCTCCTCGTCTGGGACGCGAGCTTCAGCACCTCCATAGCGCTCTTCGACGGCCACCACAAGAAACTGTTCGAGATGATCAACGAGCTCAGCAAGGCGATGCAGGAGAAGAAGACGAAGGAGATCATCGGCTCCATCCTGAAGCGCCTGGTGGAGTACACCGGGAGCCACTTTGCGGCCGAAGAGGAAGCATTCCGCAAGACCGGCTATCCCGACGCGGAGAAGCACTGCCAGCTGCACGCGGACCTTGTAAGGCAGGTACTGGACCTTCAGGAGAAATTCGAGTCCGGCACAGTCGTTCTCACCGCCGAAGTTACGGACTTCCTCCAGGACTGGCTGGTGAACCACATAAAGGGAACCGACCGCTCGTACTCCGCTCACCTCAGAAAGCACGGCGTGAAGTAACTCCCGCTACCGTTTTCTCCCCTCCCCGGCCTCGGGGAGGGGAACCTTCCCCCTCTTTTCCCTTCACCACCCGCCTCCCCTCCCACTCCCGTCTTTACACAGGCTGAACCTTTCGGCTACTATACCGCGCAGGCTGAACCGGCGCGGGGACCACCTCCGGCGCTTTCTTCAGCCCCAGATTCCACACGAGGTGATCATGGCCGAAAAAACCGCACTCCTTATGCTCCAGATGGGGGGACCCGATTCTCTGGCTGCCGTTGAGCCCTTCCTGGTAAACCTCTTCACCGACCGGGACATCATCAGGCTTGGCCCCTCTTTCCTGCAGCCGTTCATCGCGAGAAGGATCGCGCGTAAGCGGGCGCCGAAGGTGGAGGAGTACTACCGCCAGATAGGCGGGCGCTCGCCGATCCTGGAGCTCACCGAGGCTCAGGGGCGCGGTGTGCAGGAGCTCCTCGGGGCAAATGTGGTCCCCTTCGTTGCCATGCGCTACTCGCGCCCCTCGACGCTGGAAGCGCTTGCCGCCATAAAAAGGGAGGGGATCTCCAGAATCGTCGCCCTTTCCCTCTACCCGCACTACTCCAGGGCCACCACGGGCTCCAGCCTCAACGAGCTGAAGCGCGTGCTGAAGGAAGCGGGGCACCCCTTCCAGCTCCGCTACGTTGACCGGTTCTACGACCACCCCCTCTACATACGGGCACTGGTGGAAAAGATAGAGGAAGCGCTCGGGAACTTTCCGCAAAGAGGGGAGGTGGAGCTGGTCTTCTCCGCGCACTCCCTGCCGCAGTCCTTCATCGACCAGGGGGACCCGTACCTCGACCAGATCAAGGAGACGGTGCGCCTCGTGATGGAGCGGGTCTCCGGGGTGAGCCACCACCTTTCCTTCCAGAGCAAGGCAGGACCGGTGAAATGGCTGGAGCCCTCCACCGAGGAGATGATGCAGACACTGGCAGCCGGCGGGCGCAAGAACCTGCTGATGGTCCCCCTCTCCTTCGTCTCCGATCACATCGAGACCCTCTACGAGATAGATATCCAGTACGCCGAGGAGGCAAAGGAACTGGGGATCGAGCGGTTCGTCAGGGCCGAGTCGCTGAACTCCTCTCCCATCTTCATGCAGTGCCTGGCCGATCTGGTGCACGGGGTGTCTCAGTAGGGAAGGGGGCGCCGAATTCCTTTGCGTTTTCGATGCCTTTGCGCTTCAATTGCTCTGTTATGCAGTGAAAAGTCAGGGAGAAAGCATGGAAAAGAGAATTATAGACGGCATCGCGGTGACGCTGGCAAACCCGATAGAGCTGCCGCTTCGCTGGGTGGGGGATGACGAGCTCCTGAAGCAGCTCCTGGCGGCGTGGATGGTGATCGACGAGCGCGACCTTCCCTTCAACCCGCGGCTGATCGGAAAGCCTGGGGTGGGGAAGACGACCCTCGGGTATGCGGCGGCCGAGCGGCTCGGCCGGGATGTCTATCTTTTCCAGGCGACGATGGATACCCGCCCGGAGGACCTCATCATCACGCCGGTCATAGGCCCGGACGGCACGATCCAGTATGCGGCGTCCGCGCTCGTCTCCGCGATGATAACCGGAGGGGTGCTGATCCTCGACGAAGGTAACCGCATGAGCGAGAAGGCGTGGGCCTCGCTGGCGCCGCTCCTGGACGACCGCAGGTACGTGGAGTCGATTATCACCGGGCTCCGGATCTCCGCCCATCCCGACTTCCGCATAGTCGTCACCATGAACGAGGACTCCTCCACCTTCGAGGTACCGGAGTACATCCACTCGCGGCTGCAGCCCCAGATCTTCATCGATTTCCCCGAGGCGGATGAGGAGCTCGCGATACTGAGGGAGAACCTCCCCTTTGCCGACGTCGCCATACTTCGCTACGTCACCGACTTCCTGCAGAGAGGGCACGCGGCGGACGAGCCGTATTCGGTGCGCGACGGGATCAACATCGCGCGGTTCGCACTGAAGATGAAGCACGCCGGGAACGACTCGAGGGAGCTTCTGGCGCTCGCGGTGAAAAGTATCCTCGGCGAGGACGCCCTGAGGTATCTGTAGCGTTCGTCCCACCGTGTGGCACGGCACTGCTGCCGGCTTCATTATAACCCCAGGCCACCTGATCCTATGCCCCAACTCTACCTGGAAAGATTCGGCAACGTCCACGCCCTCCCGATCCTGCACTACCGGATGGAGTTCGCCCACCTGGTGCGGCAGGCGCTGGACGAGGTGCGCCCCGACTGCATCGCCATCGAGCTTGCCCCGACCCTGCGGGAGCACTTTCTGCGCGGAGTGCGGCGCCTGCCGGAGCTCTCCGTACTCAGCTACCAGGTGGCGGAGCAGACCGTCTACCTCATCATCGAGCCAGCCGATCCCCTCGTGGAGGGTGCCCGGCTCGCCCTCGAGCACGACATCCCGCTGCACCTCATCGATCTCGATCTCGACGACTACCCGAACCACGCCGACTCCGTCCCCGATTCCTATTCCGTCCAGCGTATAGGGCTCGCTCCCTTCTACGAGGAATATGCCGCGCGCTTCTCCGCTGTCGAGCCGGAAACGGTCGACCTGCGTCGCGAGCAGGGGATGGCGTACCGTCTGCAGCAGCTCGCCGATCAGCACGAGCGGGTCCTCTTCATCTGCGGCATGCACCACCTGGCCCGGGTGCGCGCCTTCTTCGCGGAGCCGCAGGCCCAGCCGCTGACCAGGAGCAGGCGGGAAGGGGTTACCGTGCTGAACCTGCATCCGGAGACGTGCCACGAGGTGCTCGCGGAACATCCATTCCTCTCCGCCCTCTATGAGCTGCGCCGCTCTCCGCTCCCTCCGCTGATGCCGACGCCGAGGCTCAGCATGCGCAAGAGCTTCAACGCCTTCGAGCTCATCGAGGGGGGAAAAAGGGAGATACCGGAGGAGGCGGTGCTGCGCGAAGCCGTTGACCGCAGCGCCCGACTGGTGGGGGAGGAAGGAGAGATGCCGGACCGTCAACGGATTCTCCTGCGCCTCTTCCAGGAGGCGGCCCGGCACTATCGCCAGGAGACCGGCGACACCGTCGCCCACTGGCAGAGGCGGGCCTTCTTCCGTTTCAGCCGCAATTGCGCACTCCTTTCCGGCATGCTCCTTCCGGACCTCTTCCAGATGCTGACCTCGGCCCGCTCCTGCGTGGACGACAATTTCGCCTATGCCTTTTTCCGGCTGGCGAAGTTTTATCCGTGGCAGCGCGAGACGAGCGAGATACCGACGGTGCGACTCACCGCGGCGGATCTCTGGTCCGGCACCCGCCGTATGCGCTTCCGCCCGAAGGAACCGCGCCGGGTGAAGGGACGCTCGGCGCTGAAGTCGCTGGGTAGGAAGAGGGAGAAGCAGCCGGGGTCGTGGCTGCAGGGGTTCGATGATCCCTCCATCTGCTCCTATCCTCCCGAGGACATCACCATCGAAGAGTATGGTCGTAATCTGAAGAAACTCGGGGCGCGGCAGCTGAGCGAGGAGCACTCCCGGACGGAGCCGTTCACCGTCTCCCTTCTGGACGGGATCGACATGCGGGAGACGCTGAGGAATTTCCACGAGGGGCGCATCTACGTGAGGGAGAACCGACGTGTGCAGAGTGGCGTCGGGTGCGTGGTGGTAATCTTCGACGAAGACCGCGGGGGGACCCGCTTCCCTTACTGCATCACCTGGCTTGGCGAGCACGACCAGGAATCGGACATGGCCTTCTATGCGACGTCGCCGGTGGACAACGTGGTGGGGCCCGGGATTTCCCGCTGCGAGTATGGGGGGTTCCTCCTGAGCTACCCGCCGCGGCGCATGTTCGACGTGTGGAGTGACAGTGACTACGACAGCGCGTTAACGAAGGCGGAGCTTCTCCTCATGGCGGCTCTGGACTATTCGGAGGAGCGCGACGTGGTGTACGCCGCGCCGACCCCGCCCCGCGGATTCATGAAACAGCTTGCCTCGAAACTGGGGAAGCGCATCATCTACCTGCCCCTCGCGAGCCTCTCCCCGGTGGGGCTCAAAAAGCTCCGCGTCTTCCATGTCCTCTTCGGTCGCGACAAGCGCGATATCGCGAAGGACTATATCTGGTAGTTTCTCCGCCCCCGTACCCCTTCAGATAACACTCACTCCGGAAATCCCGGGCAAGCTGGCGGGTGGCGCCGCGCTGGAGCGTAGGCATCCTGCCTGCGATGGCGGCGCAGCCGCCACAGAACGCGCGGCTGGCGCCGCGGCTACAGGCTGGGAAGCCTGTGCTCCAGCGCAACCCGGATAGCTTTTCTGATCCACATTTAGCCATTAGAAAATATTAAAGTTAAAACTTCTCCGGTCGATTATTTGAAGGATCTCAATACCGGAGGGGTTTATGAACACGAGCACGAGCTGGTATAAGGACATGCCGGAAGGGATGGAACTGGACGACCAGGTAATCGAGAGGGTGCTGCAAAGCACCGGTGCGGTCATGGAGGTGTGGGTTGTGAAAAATAAGCGCCAGTACGAGGCGGCACTCTTCTTCGACAGACGGTACCGTCCTGGGCCGCCGGTGCCACGCCCTCTGGAAGAGCCATCGGGAGACTCGACTCATTGGATGGGGGCGCGCCCGAAGGTCGGCCTCACGGCCGAGGAGGCGGAAAAAATTCTCCACGAGGTGACGTGTGCCAATGCACTCCACAAGATCCAGATGAAGGATACATGGGGCGTCGCGTCGTAGCTGTTGCCGCTCTCCCTGAGACAGTTCCTGAGCGTTCTTTAAAGTATCACTGTCAGTCCAAAGAGGTAATGGTAGAATTTATAAAGATAAAAGCACCATTACCATTTGCATCACAGGGAGAACGTTATGGCAGCTGTCAAACGAATGATCTTTGGCACCATCGCGCTGGTTGCCCTCTCCGGTATTTCCTACGGCGCCTGTGGGGGGAGCAGCATGAAGGACGGTAGCGGAGCTGGCGGCACCACCTCCGGCACGACCAGCGGGCAAAGCAGCATGCAGAGCGGCAGCGGTGCGGGCGGCAGCACGTCCGGCGCGAGCAGCGACTTCAACCAGCAACAGCAGAGCGACATGCAGAGTGGTAGCGGTGCCGGTGGCAGCACATCCGGCAGCAGCGACTTAAACCAGCAGCAGAACCTGCAGAGCGGCAGCGGTGCAGGTGGGAGCACGTCCGGCACAAGCAGTGACTTAAACCAGGAACAGCAGAACAACCTGCAGGGTGGCAGCGGCGCCGGCGGCAGCACGACCGGCGACTACAACCAGCAACAGCAGCAGAACCTGCAGAGCGGCAGTGGCGCGGGTGGCAGCACCTCAGGCGCAGCCAGCGGTCAGGAAGGCTTCCAGAGCGGTAGCGCGGCCGGTGGCGGCACCGGCGGCGGTTTTGGTGCAGGTGGAGGTACCGGCATGGGAAGCAGCGCCCCGCTCGGCGCCACCCTTTACGAGTACGGCCCATTTTACGGTGCCCCCGGCGGTGCTGTCGGTACTACTCCCGGCACCGGCGGCACTACCGGCACCGGTGGCACAGGAGCTGGCGGCTCCACAACGAGTCCGAGCACAGGGACCGGGACAGGCGGGAGCATGTATAACGCACCCAGCGGCGGATCGACTGCGCCGAGCTATGGCACAGGTGGCAGCACCACCACCCCGAGCGATACCGGTACAGGCACCGGTACGGGAACCGGCGGCAGCACGACCATGCCTAGCGATACTGGCACCGGCACGGGGACCGGTACAGGCACCGGCACCGGCGGGAGCACCACCATGCCGAGCGATACCGGAACCGGCACTGGCACCGACACCGGTTCAGGGACCGGTGGCAGCACTTTGGTGCCGAGTGATCAAGGCACCGGTTCCGGGACGGGTGGGGTAACATCTCCGTCTGAACCCGCGACTCCGCCGAGTGATACCGGCGACATGGGATCCGGCGCAGGTGGTTCGACCGGCGACACGGGGTCTGGAGCAGGTGGTGCTACGGACACCGGGACTACAGGAGGCGGTGCTACCACAGGGCAGTGACGCGCTTCAATGCTGCCTGAGCAAAACGAAAGAGGGCCATGTCTTTGAGGCATGGCCCTTTTTCGATTGTAGGGAGGGATACATCAAGCCTCGGCGGCCACCCCTACGTACCTCCCATTCAAGGGGTTCGGCTACTGTTCACACTGGTGATTGAGGCTTTGCCAGCTATCCTTTGCGCAGCACGCGCCTGTCTCCCAGCCGGATCGTCAGGCGCTCCTTGTCGAAGTACTCCAGCAGCGGGATCATAAACTTTCTGGACAGCCCGGTGAGATCCCGAAACTCCTGCGGCGTTATCTCAGCCTTTTCTTTTAGATATGTCGTCAGCTTCTCCCGGATCTCGGCAAGCGCCGGCGCAGCGTAGAATACGTCCGCCTTTACCTTGACCACACGCCCCTCGCGGCACAGGTGGTTCAGATAATCCAGCACCTCCTTCTCCCCGCTGTTGCCTGCCTCCATGAGCTCCTTCAGGGTAGGGGGCTCGAGCCAACCCTTTGTCAGCGACTCTTCCAGACTCGCCTGCAGGGCGGCCTTGTCGACCGGTGCCCCTGCCTTTCGCCCCGGAATCCTCACGACATCGCGATCGGAGAGGGCGCGCCCCTCCTTTTCAAGAGCTGCCAGGAGCGGCCCGAAGAATCGTGAATCGCTACGTTTCGGCAGGCGCGATTTCAGCTCTTCCTTCCCGATACCTTCCTGCAGCGGATTTTCCGACAGATACTCCTCGAGCTCCAGCGCCAGCTTTTGCTTCAGCTCGTCAAATGCGGTGCGGGCGAGGAAGACGCGAGGTTCCTTCACGACCTGGAGCACCGATCCGTTCGACAGGAGCGACCCGAGCGCGGCTTCTATTCTCTTTCCCGAAATACCGCTGCGGTTCAACATCTCGTCGAGGGAAATCCCGGAAAGACGCGCCGACTCTGTGAGGAGCCGTATCCTGTCCGGATCGCCCCCTTCTTCCACCGAAGCGAGGAGCTGGAGAGCTTCCTCCGACCGCCTTCTCCTCCCGGGGGGAGCGGGGTCGAGGACGGTACCGCCGCCAAGGGTGGCCTGCGGGGAGTAGCTGCGCAGCACGAACGGATCGCCAGGAAGGAGGAGGACCGGATGGGCGAGACGCAGCTGGGCATAGCTCGTCTCCCCCGGCTGCAACGATGCGCGGTCGAATAGGATCACCGTCGCCTCGACCTCATAGGTGGCGGAATGAAGCCGCAACGTCGAGCGATGCTTCAGTTCCCGCGGAGCAGAAGGGAGGTAATCGAGGCGCACGTCCACTCGGGAAGTCGCGCTGTAGCGTCCTTTCGGCACCACGACGTCCCCCCTCGATACCTCGCCGTACTCCACGCCATGCAGGTTCACCGCAAGCCTCTCGCCGGCGCTCCCCCGGTCCGCCTTCGCGCCGTGCGCCTCTATCCCGCGCACCCGGCAACTAATGCCGCGGGGGAGGATCTCCACTTCGTCCCCGACCGCGATGCCGCCGGAGAGGAGGGTGCCGGTAACGACGGTGCCGAAACCGGTCACCGTGAAGGCGCGATCGACCGGGAGCCGGAAGGGAGCGTCCTCTTTCTTCGGCTGCACCTCTTTTGCAACCCGGGCGAGCTCCTCCTTGAGCAGGTCGATCCCTTCACCATTGCGGGAGGAAACCGGCACGATGGGGGCGCCGTCGAGGAAGCTTCCTTCTAGGTATTCGCGCACCTGCTCCACCACCAGCTCGAGCCACTCCGGTTCCACCATGTCCTTCTTGGTGAGGACCACCAGTCCGCGCTGCACCCCGAGAAGCTGGCAGATCTCCAGGTGCTCGCGCGTCTGCGGCATGACCCCCTCATCGGCGGCGATGACCAGCATGACGAGGTCCATCCCGCCGACCCCCGCCACCATGGTGCGCACGAAGCGCTCGTGGCCTGGAACGTCGACAATGCCGAAGCGGATGCCGCCAGGAAGGTCAAGATGGGCGAAGCCGAGCTCGATGGTGATGCCGCGCGCCTTCTCTTCCTTGAGCCGGTCCGTGTCGATGCCGGTGAGCGCCTTCACCAGCGAGGTCTTACCGTGATCGATATGCCCGGCGGTACCGAGTATCAGGTGTTTCATCAGGTGCTCCAGCTTGGCTAATCCGGGAATTCCGGGGAAGCCGTAGTATGTTCCAATGAAGGGCCGCAGGAGGCCTCGCGTTCCCCCCTTTGCGAAGGGGGGAAACGTTAGGCCTCCTGCAGTGCTTCGTGGCAATGTACCCACGCTCCCGGAATATCCTGGATGAACCGTTCCGACAGGATGGGGATGGGACAAGAAGCTCTACTGCTTGAACTGCAGCTGGTACAGCCGGTAATACAGCCCCTTTTGGGCCATCAGCTCTGCGTGGTTCCCTTCTTCCGCCTTCTCGCCGCGATGAATGACCACTATGCGGTTGGCATCGCGGATGGTGGAGAGGCGATGGGCCACGACGAGGGTGGTGCGCCCCGCCATCAGCCCTTCCAGCCCATGCTGGATCAGCCGCTCGCTCGAGCTGTCCACGCTGGCGGTAGCCTCGTCGAGCACCAGTATCTCCGGATCGAAGGCCACGGCACGAGCAAATGAAATAAGCTGCCGCTCCCCGGCCGAAAAGTTCACACCCCTTTCGCGCACCTCTTCATCGAAGCCGTGCGGAAGCTGCTTGATGAACCTATCTGCGCCGACGATGGCCGCGGCCTGCTCTACCCGGGCAAGGGCGTCGGGATCGCCGAGCGAGATATTATAGGCGATGGTCCCGGTAAAGAGATATGGATCCTGAAGTACGACGCCGATGCGGCTGCGCAGCGCAGTGAGCTCCATCTGCCGGACATCGACTCCGTCGATGGTGATGGCGCCGCGATTCACCTCGTAGAGGCGGGAGAGAAGCCGCGTCACCGTCGTCTTCCCACCGCCGGTCTCGCCGACGAGAGCGACCTTTTCACCGCGCCCCACTTCCAGAGAGAAACCTTTCAGGACGTACTGCTCGTCGTTGTAGGCAAACCACACGTCGCTGAAGGAGATGTGCTTGAGTGGCGCCTGCGGCTGGACCGGGTTTGCGGGCTGCGGCGGCGGGCTCTCCTCGCGGTCGAGGAGCGCGAAGATCCGCTCCAGCGCGGCCATCGCCCCCTGCATGACGGAGTACTTCGCCGAGAGGTCCCTGATGGGGGCGAAGAATCTCTCGATGTACTGGATGAACGCGACTAGCGCGCCGAAAGTCAGGGTTCCCCTGACGATCTCGCCCCCCCCGTACCAGATGATGAGTGCGACGGCGATGGAGGAGAGAGTTTCCACTACGGCAAAGAGGGCGGCGTCCCAGGTGATGACCGGGATGTTGGCGTCCATGTATTCCGAGTTGAGCCGGGTGAATTCCTGCGCTTCCGCCTTCTCTTTGTTGAAGAGTTGCACGACCGCCATCCCCCCGAGACTCTCGGCGAGAAAAGAGCTGAGGTTGCCGAGGCGGGATCGGACCTGGCGGAACGCGGCGCGCATCCATTTGCGGAAGGCGAAGGCGACCCAGATCAGAAAGGGGAGAACCGTGAAGGTGACGAGCGAGAGCCGCACGTTCATCCAGAGCATGACGCCGACGATGCCGGCGAGCACCATGAGGTCCCCGAGCACCGTGACAACGCCGGCGGCGAACATCTCACCGAGGACCTCGACGTCGCTGGTGAGGCGGGAGACCAGGTTTCCCACCGGGGTGCGGTCGAAGAAGCGGGCCGGGAGGTGCTGCAGGTGGGTGAAGAGCTCCACCCTCAGGTCGTACATCACCTTCTGGCCGACATACTGGAGGATGTACACTTCCCCGAAGGTGAAAAGGGAGTCGGCGAGGATGACCCCCAGGTATCCCGCAGCGAGCTCCGGCAGCCCCTCGAGGCGGCCGGTGACGATGTGGTTGTCGATGGCAAGCTTCAGGATGTATGGCTGCGCCAGCTTGCTTGCCGCCATGATGGGGAGCATGAAAAAGGCGGCGAGCATGAGCCGGGCATACGGACGCACGTAGCGCACAAAGCGCTTCATGAGCCTGCGGTCGTAGACCTTCCCGACTATTTCGTCTTCGTATAGCCCGCCAAAATGCATGCACTGTCCTTTACCAGGAGGTAGAAATGTAGGCCGGGATAAGCCGGAGGCGTTCCCGGCATCTCCGGCGGCATCACCGGGCTGCCACCTTTTTGCCGGAAACGCTTCGCTTATTCCGGCCTACAGTTGTACATCGCCGGCCGCTCCTACAGCTTTTCTATTTCCGCTTTCAGCTGCTCCTCGCGGTAGATGTCGGCGTAGCGCCCGCCGAGCGCCACGAGCTCGTCGTGGCTCCCTTCTTCGACAATCTCACCTTCGTGCAGCACGATGATCCTGTCGCAGTCGCGCAGGGGGGAGAGGCGATGCGACACTATCAGCACCGTCCTGTCCTGGTAGTACGACCCGAGCGCCCGCAGGATCTCTTCCTCGGTGTCGGCATCGACCGCGGAGAGGGGATCGTCCAGTATCAGGACCGCGGGATCCTTGATCACCGCGCGGGCAATGGCCACACGCTGTTTTTGCCCTCCGGACAGCGCGACTCCCCGCTCCCCCACCATGGTGTCGAGACCTGCCGGGAATTTGGCGAGGTCGGGAGTGAGCCCCGCGATGCGAGCCGCACGCTCGATCTCCTCGCGCGTGGCATCCGGCTTTCCATAGCCGATGTTTTCGGCGATGGTGCGGGAGAAGAGAAAGCTTTCCTGCGGTACGAAACCGATGGCGTCGCGCAGAGTCTTCAGCGGGATTCGGTTCAGGTCGACGCCGTCGAGAAAGAGCGTACCGTCCGGTGAGGGAAAGAGCCGGGGGACGAGGCGCACCAGCGAGGACTTGCCGCTGCCGACTGCGCCGACTATGCCGAGGCGCGCCCCTCGCGGGACCTTCAGCGACACGCCGCGCAGGACCGCTGCCTCCTGGTACGAAAAGGAGAGGGCCCTGAACTCGATCTCTCCGGTGATCTTCTCCATCGGGACCGGGTCAATCGGCTCGTTGATGCGGGAAGACGCATCGAGGATTTCGTTGAGCCGCACCATCGATGCCGCGCCGCGCTGCATGAGGTTCAGGATCCAGCCAAATACTATAGTGGGCCACACCAGCATCGCCAGGTAGCCGTTGAAGGCGACGAAGCCGCCGAGGGTGAGCTCGCCGTTGATGACACGGGTCCCCCCGATGAAAAGTACGATAAGGGTGCCGAGCGCGCCGGTGGAGGCCATGATCGGGAGGAGCGCCCCGCGCAGGCGCGCGATGCCGAGGCTCGCCTCGAGGTACCCCTGCGATACCACGCTGAAGGAGGCGATCTCCCCTTCTTCCCGGCAATACGCCTTCACGACGGCGGCGGCAGAAACGTTTTCCTCTACCCTGCTGGTAAGCTGCGCCAGCGCTTCCTGTGTTCTCTTCGAACGGCGGAACATGGAGGCGCTGATCCTCTTCACGAGGAGGATCATGACCGGGAAGGGGACGATGGCGCAGACGGTCAGAAAGGGGGAGATGCGCGTCATGAGGAAGATCGCGCAGGTATAGATGACGAAGGTGTTGATGAGGCTCAGGATGCCGAAGCCGACGAGCATCCGGACATTGGTGAGGTCGTTTGCAAGCCTGGAGAGGATGTCGCCGGTGCGCCAGCTGGAAAAGTAGAGACGGTCGAGGGTGAGAAGCTTCGCGTAGAGCTCCTCGCGCAGGAGGTACTCGATGCGCCGCCCCGCGTTCAGCATGGTGGTGCGGGAAAAGACGCGCACGACCCCCTGGACGATGGCGGTCCCTGCGATGATGGCTGCGAACTGGGCGGAGGAAAATGATCCCGGCGTGGGATGCTGGAGGTTCTCGATGGCGAGCTTCAAAAGCCACGGTATGGCGAGACCGCAAAGGTTTGTGCCGACAAGGAGGAAGGCACCGCCGATGTAGGCCCCCGAGCAGGTGCGCATGTAGCGGTATAGTCTGTTCAGTTCGGTGATAAGGCACCTCGCGAGCCGTAACGCTTCGGCATTATTAATCGATTTCGGCTCGGGTGTCAAACGCGCAACAATTAAAAGCCGGGCGCGGGACCAATGTGCTTGAGCTGTACTGTAGGCCGGGATAAGCCGGCAGGCGTTCCCGGCATTCCCTTTGCGTTGCGGCAACGGAAGTGTACCTGCACCATCGAATGCCGGAAACGCTCCGCTTATTCCGGCCTACATTGCATCATGGCGTCTGCCGTGAAAGAGGGATATGTACTCACTTATCAACCTTTCCCTTGACACAGAAGCTCATTATCGGCGAAGTTGCGCCTTATGCCTTACCTTCTCCTTACACTGAGCGCCCTCATCTGGTCCGGCAACTTTGTACTGAGTCGCGCTGTCACTGCGATGATACCTCCTGCCGCACTCGTCTTCTGGCGCTGGGTGGTGGCGCTGCTGGTCCTGGCGCCTGTTGTCCTGCCGCGGCTTCAGAAGCAGTGGCCGCTGGTGCGCGACAACATCAAACTGATCGCCGTCTGCGGGCTTTGCAGCGTCACCCTCTTCAACTTCCTCGTCTACACTGCGGTGCACTCCACTACCGCGATAAACGCGGCTCTGGTCAATTCTGCCATACCGGTCTTCATCATCATCTTTGCCCGCGCCTTCTACGGCCAGCGCATCTCTCTGAGGCAGTATGCGGGCATCGCCCTCTCCCTCGCCGGCGTCGCCACCATCATCCTGCGCGGGGACCTGGGGAAGATCGCCACCCTTACCTTCAACAGGGGCGACCTCCTTGTCCTTCTCGCCTCCGTGACCTGGGCCTTCTACTCGGTCACGCTGCGCAAGTACCCCCAGGGGCTCGACCAGTTCGTCTTTCTCTTCGCCATCTCCCTTTGCGGCCTCCTTTTCCTTGTCCCCATCTACGGCGCAGAGCTCTGCACAGGCGCGCGGATGGAGCTTTCGGCGGCGACTCTTCTCAGCATAGGGTACGTGGGGATTTTCGCTTCGGTGGCTGCCTTTGGAGGGTGGAACTACGGCTTGCGGAAGGTGGGTCCACACCTGGGAGGGCAGTTCGTGCATCTCATGCCCGCCTTCAGCACGATACTCGCCGTACTCTTTCTCGGAGAACACCTGCGCCCATTCCACGTCGTGGGGATAGCGCTGATCTTTGCCGGCATTGCCTGTGCCACATTCAGGGCAAAACGCTGACAGAACCGGGCGGACGATAGAAAAGCCACCCCTTCCCTTTCATCTCGCCGAGAGGCTCACCACCCACCAGAGTACCAGCGCGAATTCTGCTGCCGCGTCGAGCAGGTAGACGGGGGCAATGACCCGCTTTGCCACGTAGATGACATCGACTGCGGCAAGGGCGAGCGCGCTTCCTATCGCCAGAAGCACGATCGATCCTACGATCTCCGACTGGTACCCCGCCATGAAAAGCGCTGCCCCGATTGCTGTAATGACTGCACCGACGGTCTTCACCAGCCACAGGTCACGCTTTGGCCCGGTCACCATCTGGAAGGTGCCTATGCTGAGGATCGGCCAGACGCCGGTCAGGAAGAAGTACGCCCCCTGAGCCTGCGCCACCACGTCCGCATTTCCGAAAAGCGTCATCGTTGTCACGCCTCATGCCAAAGCTATTTCGGCGTCACCGAGACCTTCAGCTGATAGTTCTTCAGCGGAGCCATCTCTTTTTCCCAGGGGCGCCGGTACACCAGCGTCAGTGTCGCCTCTCCGGGGGCCACGGCCCGAAAGGTAAAGGTAAATACTCCACCCGCCCCGATGCCGCTGCTGTCAGCGGTGAATTCCGGCTCCCCCTCCAGTGCCAGAATATCTTCCGCGCCGGGTGCGAGCTCCCAGGCGAAGCCGGTTGTGGCATTGCCTCGCAGGGCAATCTGGATGCACCCGCCCACCGCCATTGTGGTGCTCGACCCTGTAGTGTCTTCCGTCAGGAGCGCCGCATTTCCCTTGCACGGCAAAATGGTAAGAGCAAAGGCGCAAAAGTGCAGCAATCGCATTGCCAGGCTGTTCATCGGCTCACCCTTTTCCTGCCGCGACTATTCGCGGGTTCCCTTTTTCACCTCGAGGTCCTGCAACTGCAGGTTGAGGGCATTGACGGAAATCTGGATCTCCCGGACGGACAGGCCCAGCGCGATCATCATGAGTATGAGGCAGACCGTGAAGATCAGCTTGCCGAGCCACAGGTTCCCGGCGAAGAGGACGAACATGCACAGAACGCATAAAAGGACGCTCGACGCGCCGCAAAGCTGCATGTTGCGGATCAGCATAAGTCGGTGTCGCAGGTTTCCTATCTGCGCCACGATCGTCTCGTCAGGATTGCGCTGGTAGCGCTCGTGCAGGCTCCTGATGAGTGAAGCTATGGCCAGAAACCGGCTCGTGAAGGCAAGAAGCAGCAGGGTGATGGCCGGAAAAAGGAGCGCCGGTGTCGTCAGGTCTATTTCCATCAACGCCTCCGGTGCGGCAGCACTAACGAAATCTGGTGCGGCAAGTTGTTGCTGTGGCGTCGCTTTTCGGAAGTGGCCACTCCATCGCCAGCTCCCCCACAGATAAATGATACTATCCTTATCAGTGGCTACAACCACTTTTCTCTCATTTCTTAAAACTTTTCTGTCATAGCCTGTACTTTCTCAGAGAAGTCTTAGCCTGTTGGACGTAATTTTCTGAGACTGAAGAAGAATTGAGCATCATTTGCTGCCTGTTGCGGAAGGTATCTCAGAGAGCGATTTTAAAAAGAACTGCACCAGTCTTTTTCTATACGGCCAGTCCTCGCGAATGAAGGTCTCCAGATGCCCATTCTCTGTCACTGTCCAAAATTCCTTCGGCTCTTTTGCTCTCTCCAAAAGTCTCTTTCCCTGATTCAGAGAGACAACAGGATCGTTCGTCCCGTAAATGAGGAGCAACGGGACGGGAGAGATCCGATCCACTACTTGCTCCGCGCTGTAGCGGTCGCCAAGGAGGAGATAGGAGAGGGGCCACTTGAGAAGAGCGAGGACGGGGATCTCACCGATTTTCTCTCTGACGATGCTGCGATAGGACGAGAATGCCGATTCTATGGCGACGGCGCGGACCCCTCTGAAACCGTTCGCCCCGAGAGCGGCGATGGCGTTTGAACCTCCCAGGCTCTGCCCGAGGACGAGGAGCCGGGAGGGGTCTATGTCCTTTCGTGTGGAGATGTAGGAGAGGGCGGCGACGCTGTCCTGGTAGACCCCTTCGCGATCCGGCGCCCCTGCGGAATATCCGTAGCCGCGGTAGTCGAAGGTGAAAACATTGAAGCCCTGCGCGGGGAGCCAGGCGACGAACGCGAAGTGGGAGCCCATGTTTTGGGCGTTGCCGTGAAAGTGGACGACGGTGCCGTGGGCTTTTCCGAGTGCCGGGACGAACCAGCCGGAGAGCTCGGTACCGTCATGACTTCTGAAAGCTACCTCGTGGAAACGAAGCCCGTAATTTGCGGGTGTGCCGTAGGAGACGTTGTCGGGGTAGTAGAAAAGGTTTGAGACCCGGCCGGGCCAGAAGAGAAAGACTGTGGCGGAAAAGAGAACGGTGAGAAGAATGATCTTGAGCATTTTCTGCCACCTCCGGCGGCTCTGGCTCTCGGGTGCCTTACGAGTCAAACGTAGCAGGAAACAGGGGATGTGAAAGTCAAAGGCTCGTTTCACCGCAAAGACGCAAAGAACGCAAAGAGAGGCAATAGCATTGGAACCTCTGTCTCCAGCTCAACGTGCGCCTTTTAAAAGCTCAGGAGCGCGACGAGAAGTGAGGAACTTCAGGCAACAGGTTCCGCTTCTCTTTGCGCTCTTTGCGTCTTTGCGGTTCCTGCCTTTTTTTCTTTTTTCTAAAGGGTTTATCTCTCCTACACCCTCTTGCGCGACCGGTGCGCCGATGCAATATAGATACAGAGGCACCATGCATCTGTGCAACGGATGCCTACGGAGGACCGAAATATGAAGCTCCGCGCAAATCTTGATGCCATCAGATTCAGGGGAGGGGACGGAGATCTTTCCGCCGAAAGGAAACTCGAACTGCTGTCTGCCCGCATCGCAGGGTGCAAGAGCCCCCTTCGTGCAGGGGAGTCTCTGCTGGAACTGGAAGAAACAGTGGCGCTTCGTTGTGGCACGGCGACGGATAAGGTATTGGCCCGGCTCCCGGTACACCCGGTGGAGCCGTATCGCATCAAAAGTATCGAGATGCGCGGGGGGGGGTGCCCGTCATACGAGACGCGGCAAGAGGCGATAGAGGAGGCCGGGTACAACACGTTCTTGCTGAAGGAGGACCGGCAGACGGTCATCTACATCGATCTTCTCACCGACAGCGGCACCTCCGCCATGAGCGACATGCAGTGGTGCGCCATGCTGCGAGGCAATGAAGACTATGCCGGGTCGCGCAGCTACTATCCGCTGGAGAGGGCGATACAGGAGGTGTACGGCTGGCGCGAAGTCATTCCCACCCACCAGGGGCGGGGCGCGGAGCACATCCTCTCCACCATCTACATAAAGCCGCTCCTGGAGCGTTACGGCGGCGATCCGATCTATGTGCCCAAGAACATGTATTTCACCACCACGAAGGTCCATATCCTGCGGGCGGGGGGGACCTTTCGGGACGTGATCATCGACGAGGCGCACGACGCGACGCTCTGGCACCCCTTCAAGGGAAATGTGGACCTCGCGAAGGTGCAAAGCCTTATCGACGACTGCATCTCGCGCTGGGGGGAGACAGAGGGCCCGCGGCACATAGCGTACCTGCACCTTGAGGCGTGCGCCAATATGGCGGGGGGGCAGCCATTCTCCATGGCGAACCTGAAGGCGCTGCGGGAGTTGACCTCCAGGTACGGCATCCCTCTGCTCCTCGATGCCACCCGCCTCATGGAGAACGCGCACTTCATCAAGATGCGGGAGGAAGGGTACGGCGACCGCACCATAGCCGAGATCGTGCGGGAGGTGGGAAGCCTTACGGACGGCTGCACCATGAGCTCAAAGAAGGATCATCTGGTTAACATAGGGGGGTTCCTGGCGCTCAACGACAAGGAAAAGGGGGCGAAGGCGAGGGAGATGCTGCTCGATTTCGAGGGGTTCCCGACCTACGGCGGGATGGCCGGGTACAGCATGGAGGCGCTCACCGAGGGGATCCGTGAGTCGGTCGACGACAACTGGATCGCCTACCGCATCGGACAGACCCACTACCTCGGTGCGCTCCTGCAGGAGGCGGGGGTGCCGATAGTCCTGCCGGTCGGCGGACACGCGGTATTCCTCGACGCACGAAAGTTCCTGCCCCATCTCCCCCAGGAGCAGTTCCCGGCCCAGGCGCTGGCGAGCGCCATCTATCTCCACAGCGGAGTGAGGAGCATGGAGCGGGGCATCGTCTCCGCGGGACGAAACAAGGAGACGACGCAGCACAACCTCTGCGAACTGGAGCTGGTGCGCCTCACCATCCCGCGCCGGGTTTACACCCAATCGCACATGGACTACGCGGCCGAGAAGATCATCGAACTCTACGCTATGCGGGACAGGATCAGCGGGCTGGAAATCGCGTACGAGCCCCCGGCCGGATCGCTGCGCTTTTTCCTGATGAGGTTTTCGCCGCTCGGCGGAGAGCTCATAAGGTAGCTGGTGTTGCGCCTCCAAATGTAGGCCGGAATAGGCGGAGCGTTTCCGGCAGCTGTACACCAACTGCTGCCGGGAACGCCTGCGGCTTATCCCGGCCTACAAATGCCTGCCAAAATCAACTTTTCCTATCCACTTCCCTTCTTTGCCGTCCCGTCTGGTGAGACCAATCCTGTTATTCAGGACGTATTCCTGCACGGCAGGACGGGTCTGCCGGCATACCGTAAGTACCTCCTGTGAAGGGCGGAAAATGGGCGTCTGACGGTCAGCGAGCCGGGTCAATTATTGGTACGCCGTATGCTGCTAAAAGTATAGAACCACGGCGAAAGACGGCGCCCCAGAAAGGGGAGAACGAAGTATAACAGCGGGCTCGCGACGGAGGTACGCCATGAAAAACTTCAACATGAGACTCAAAGTGTTCAACTCGGAATCACCTCTTTTCAGAATCCTGAACATACTGCTTCTCCCGGTGATGCTGGTCGCTTCTTCCATAGCTTTGATCATCTACCTGTCGGCGATGTTCCTGACGATACTGGTCATCCAGTTTACCGGGATCCTCCTTGGCATCTACTCCGGACTCAAGTGGGTCCACTCCGCGCTGTTCAGCCATCGTCCTCTGCCGATGAGGAGATAGGTGCAGTACTTTAAAACGCTTTTCCACGGAAACAGATGGGGCCCAGAGATGAGTTGGGCCCTTTTGATTTCTGTCACAACGCCCTCTCCCAAACACCCCTGCCAGTCACAGATGGAGCCAGCCCAATTTACTATTGACATAAGACCCGCTCATCGTATACAAGACGAACACCTTTTTATTGTTCCGCTGTAAGACGCCTTTTTCGTTCTGCGCGTAGTTGTACGTGTGGGGCAAGGCTCCGATGCGGCCACTGAACAACTGCAGTAACCACATTTGCCCGCGGGAGGAGAAAAGTAATGAGTGAAATGGTATGGGAAAACCTGAACACCGCAGTCATCGTATCTGACCCCAGCTTCAATGTGACCTTTGCAAACAAGCGGGCTTTCTCGCTGTTCAACGAGCTCAACATCCCGGGCCTCGAGGTCGGCAAGAACATGGCAGGCTGCCACAAGCCGGAAACCATGGAGAAGCTGAAGGGGATCTACCAGGATTTCGCAGACAAGAAGATCAAGATCAACTACCTCACCATGCCGGTCGAGAACGGGATCATCACGGTCGTCAACGTGCCGTTCTATGACGGCGAAGCACTCGGCGGCGTCGTTGAAATGGTCTTTGAAGGTTCCCTCGCGTAGGACTTAGCGGGGTACCGAAAGAACCGAACAAAGAAAAGCCCCCGGCTCAGGTAGCCGAGGGCTTTTTTTTGCTGTGGAACTGCTTTGCGAGGCTGAGACTCGCGGGCAAGTGCGTTCCCAAGCTGGAGCTTGGGAACGAGTTCCGGTATCCGGAAGCGCCGGCCCATTTATCGGTGTATCCAACCCCTCCGCTACTTCCCGACGAACTGGTTCTGAGTATCTTGAAATGCTCCGTCGAACTCTGCGCCGAAGAATTCGTCTTTCGCGGGAAGGGTGACGATTTCGGAGTCGCGGGAAAGCTCCTCCTGTGCCATACGAGGCGCTTCCGAAGCGGACATCGTCCCGCCCAACATGTTGATGGCCACCTCCTCGATCGTGGTCTCCCCGAGCTCCACTTTTTTCCAGGCGGCATCGATGAGGGCGACGGTACCGGCAGCGCGGGCGGCAACCCATAGCTCGTCTTCGTCTGCCCCAGCCGAGATCAGGTGCCTGATCTCCTTCGTTATCGGCAGGAACTCGTAGATCCCCACCCGCCCCTTGTAGCCGGTCATCTGGCACTCGCGGCACCCGCTCCCCTTGTACGCCACCGTGAGAAAAGGGATGCCGTACGTTGCCAGCTCCTCCCGTTGCAGCCTCACCCGGCAGTGGGGGCAGATCCGCTTTACCAGCCGCTGCGCCATAACGCCGGAGAGTGCCGCATTGATGAGGTACGGCTTTAGCCCCATGTCGTAGAGCCGGGCGATCGTCGCGACCGTGTCGTTGGTGTGGATGGTGGAAAAGACCATGTGACCGGTAAGCGCCGCGCGCGCCGCAATCTCTGCTGTATCGTGGTCCCGTATCTCGCCGACCATGATGATGTCTGGGTCCTGCCTCAGGACCGAGCGCAGCGTGGAGGAGAAGGTCAGCCCCGCCCGCTCGTGTATCCCGATCTGCGTTACCCCTTCGAGCCGGAATTCGACCGGGTCCTCGATGGTCACGATATTCTTCTTGTCGGTCTGCAACTGCTGGAGCACCGCGTGCAGCGTGGTGGTCTTCCCGCTGCCGGTCGGCCCCGCAACGAGGATCATTCCGCGCGACCACTTCGTCATCTGGAAGAAGGGGCGAAACATCTCGTCGTCCAGGCCGAGCTTCGCCAGCGGGATCTTTCCGGTCGCGTGGTCGAGAAGGCGCATCACCACCTTTTCCCCGAAGACGGTAGGCATGGTGGAGACCCTGAGGTCGATCGGCCTGTTGAGGATCTTTACTGCGCAGCGGCCGTCCTGAGGAACCTTGCGGTTTGCGATGTCGAGGCTGGCGAGGATCTTGATTCGGGAGGTCACCGCTACCTGGGCAGCCTTCGGGAAACGCATGAGGCTGCTCAATTCGCCGTCGATGCGCAGTCGCACGTTCACATCGAACTCGTGGGGCTCCACGTGCACGTCGCTGGCTCCGCGCCTCACCGCCTCGTTGATAATAAAGCTCACAACCCGGACGATCGGCGCGGCGTCGATGATCTCGTCCCGCCCCTGCTGTACGGCATCGAGCCGCACTTCCTTGATCGCCTCGACCTCGTCTGCCGGAAGGGTGGTGAGAAGCTCTACAATCCGCGCCGACGAGCCGTAATACTTCTCCATCAGGTCGTGGATGACCGATTCCGCGGCGACGAGAGGCGCGACGGTGAGCCCTGACCGGAAGGAGATCTCCTGGATCGTCATGTAGTCGAGCGGGTCCACCATCGCCACCAGGAGGCGACGGCCCTCGACCCTGAGGGGAACAAGGTGCTTCTTTTCCGCCAGGTCCTTCGGAACGAGCAAAAGCGCCTCGCGGTGCACGACGCAATTCTTTAGATCGACGCAGTCAATACCGAGGGTGTGGTGCAGGGCGGCGACGATCTGCCCCTCGGTGGTGTATCCGAGTTCCACCAGGAGCTTTCCGAGCCGCTTCCCGGTCCCCTTCTGCTGCTCGAGGGCATCCGCCAGCTGCTCGGGCTTGATGTCTCCGTTGGCGATCAGGAACTCGCCTATCTTGCTCAATCGTGCCTTGTACTCTTCAGCCGGCATTCGACCCCCACCACAACAAAAAGAACGATGGACTGCACTGTTACAAGCACGTAACCACAATCGGGCTGCGCCTGTCAACTCATTAAAAGTGCAGTCTCACCATTCCTCTTCGGCGGCGGGAGCCGATGCTTTCACGCGGCTTCTTCGGGCGCCAGCGAAGTGACCGGGGCGGGCAGCGCCTCCCTGTGCGCCGTGCGTCCATCCGGGGTGATCCAACTCGGCCGGCCGGAGGTGAAGGGGAGCTTCATGACCTTCCCCACCGTCAGCTCCCGCGGGTCCTGGTAGGCGGTGACGCCGATGGTGATCTTGTCCTGCGGGACGTTCAACCGCGCCGTCCCGTGGAGGTAGTCGGGCCAGCTGAAGATGGTGGACCAGTTGGAATCGGTCTCCTCCCGAATCGCGGAGTGATGGATGCCGTGCATGCGCGGCGTCACGATCGCGCGGCACAAACGGCGCTCCACCCCGTACGGCAGTCGCACGTTGGAGTGGTGGAACATGATCTCCATGAGAGTGATGGTCTGCCAGAGCGCGAGGCTGAAGGGGGAGATCCCGAGGAGCGCCACCTGCGCGCCCCGCCAGGGGACCGAGAGGAGCATCTCTCCGGCGTGGAATCTCAGAGCCGTGGAGGCGTCGAGGTCGAGGTCGACATGGTGCGCGAGGTGAAAGCGCCAGAGGAACGGGACCTTGTGGGTCAGGTAGTGCCACATGTACAGCGTGTAGTCGAGGAGCGCCACCGAGAGGATGATCTCCGCCCAGGGCGGCAGCGGGCGCAGCTTGAGAAGCCCGAAGCGGTGCTGTTCCACCGCCCGGGAAAGGGGCGCGGTGACCGGCTTTTCAGTGAGGGCGATCGTGGCGGCGGTGGTAATGGACATGAAGAGATTGCGGGTGTCCCTCACGACCTTGTCCTGACGCTCCTTGCGCAGCGGACGCCTCATCTCCATGTACACCACCGTCACCAGTGTCCCAAAGACCAGGATCGCGTTGAGCCACGGTGGGAGCTCCCGGTTCATAAAGTCTCTTTTGCGCGACATGGCACCCTCCTTTGCCTATCTTTTTGCGACGCGATGCACCATCTCCGCCGCGGCCGTCCACGCCACGTGGTTTGCCATCTCCTTTGCGCTCGGCTGCCACGGAACCTTCTTGAGGTTCGGCGAAATCCCCAGGAGTGGAGCGATCATCCCATCACAGGCAAGGAAGAAGGGAATGGCGAAGGAGATTCCGCCGTAGCGGGAAAGGCGAGGGTATTTCCTCCTGACAGAGGCATAGATGGCGCCCCACATGAGGGAATAGGCGATGCTAAAGACGGTCCTTGCCCGTTTCTTCCCCGTTTCGGAGATCTCTTTGCGCGCAATCTTCTCGGCGAAATACGGCCCGGCGATCTCGTGCGCGCTCCCCTTTCTCAGCGCGCGGTCACGCGCCTTCTGCTTCTCGCTCACCAGCCCGCTGAGGAGCCGGTCCGATACCGCGGTAAGAGCGGTCGCAACCAGACCCGCTGCCGCTGCAGTAAGAAATCTCTTCTGTCTCGTCGTCAAAGTACCAGTGCGCACCTTCATACGGCACCTCCTCATCTTTTTCTTCCATTCGTCAGATGACTTCTGAGCTCATCCCTTGTTGAATGAGGGTCCTTCCTGTAAAGTGTAGCACCCCGTCCGCAGGTGCCTCTGTCATGTAATTGACATTGGGGGGTATCGGATTACCATCACGGTATAATTTTCGAGAAGAACCGGGAGAACGTGCTGCGTAGCGGCAGGAGAAGGCTTTATATCGGGAATGGAGGTAAAAAGGGATGAGCGGACATGTGATAGCTGGAAAAGGAGCGCTCCTTGTGGTGGCATGCATCATCGTATCCGTCTTGCACGGCTGCGGAGGCGGCGGCGGAGATAGTGGCGGCACGCCCGCCGCGTCTGTCACCGTGTCGGGGGTAGCAGCGACGGGAGCACCGATGAACGGAAGCGCCTTCATGAAGGACGCTGCGAATTCACCCGAAATGAGCACGACGATCGATCCGCAGACGGGCAGATTCTCCTTCAACGCGACCGGGAAGACGCCGCCGTTCATGCTTCGGGCGGGTTCGCTCTATTCCATGAGCGGCGGGTCCGGGACAGCGAACATCAATCCGCTCACCACTCTCATGGTGGGAGAGATGGGCGGATTCAGCAACATGTCGTCGCTGAACGGTTTTTACAACCACCCCGATCCCGGAAGGATGAACTCGATGTTCGCCAATATGAGCACGTCGAGGATGCACATGCGTGACAAGATGCGACCTCTCCTCGATGCGTACGGGGCAGGGGATACCGATCCGATGAACGGCACTTTTGCCATCGGGCAGGGGATGGACAGGATGTTCGATGATGTGAAGATGAGCATCGACGCGAACGGCAACGTGACCATGATGTATGTGAACGGAAGCCAGGTGTACAACGGCCCCATGGGAAACATGATGGGGGGCACGATGAATACCGGAAATATCCACCAGCCGGGATCAGCGACCACCAGCAGCGTGACCATATCACCGTCAGTAGCAAGACTGCGTCCGGGGCAGACGCAGCAATTCACCTCCAACCTCGCCGTCAGCTGGAGCGTGGTCAGCACCAACGGCGGAACGATCAGCTCCACCGGGCTTTACACCGCGCCCGCTACGCCTGGCATGTACATCATCAGGGCTACCGGCATATCTGATACCTCGCAGACAAGGACGGCGACGGTAATGGTAGGAAACAGCGGGATGATGATGTAGGGGAGAAGGTGAGAGGATGGACATCGCGGCACTCATAAAGGTTGCCGCAGTCTCCCTGGAGGCTACCGGCATTCTGGTTATCGCCATCGGCGCGATCCTGTCGACTGCACATGGAGTAGCCGGGTATCTCCGAAGGAACGCGACCGTCGATCTCTACGCCGCCTATCGCAGGCAGCTCAGCCGGGCCATCCTCTTGGGGCTCGAGTTTCTCGTGGCGGCGGACATCATCCGCACCGTCGCCATCGAGCCCACCTTTACCAGTGTCGGCATTCTCGGCGCGATCGTCGCCATAAGGACGTTCCTCAGTTTCACCCTGGAGGTGGAGGTAAGCGGCCGGTGGCCCTGGTCGCGCCCCGGGCAGGAGCAGCCGAAAGAGGAGGCGCGGCAGGGCGTGCCACCGGACCCGCGGGGAGCGCCGCTGGAAGGACCGCGGGAAGGCCGTCCATGTAGGCCGGAATAAGCGGAGCGTTTCCGGCAGAAAGGTGGCAGCTCCAAGATGCCGCGGGAAACGCCGGGAACGCCTTCGGCTTATCCCGGCCTACATTTGCTGAAGAGCAAATCCCCCCTGTCCCCCCTTCGCAAAGGGGGGAACGTAACGCCTCGTTACAACTCTGACTCCCCGCCTTATATTGATTCTTGCATTTTCCCCTTGATTGCCTTAATGTGTCGCCGCGATGCTCAAATCAATCCCGGTCAAACTTTTCTGCAGGCTTCTCCTCCTGGTCCTGCTGCTTGTCGCGATTAACGGCATGCATCAGCGCGCCCATGCCGAGGGGTGCACCATCTCTGCGTCCAGTCAGACCGATCCCTCTGCGTCTCAAGACTCCCCCGCCATTCCCCTCGACCAGCACACCGAAAGCGACGGCTGCGATAGCTGCATCGATTGCGCCTGCCATGCTCCGCTGCCGGTCCAGCTCTTTCACCTCTGCTACATTCCCGTCGTCACCGACGTAGCAACCGCTGAGCCTTTCAAGCCGCTCCCCGAAGTCTACCTCTCAAAGTTCATACCTCCGCAGTTACTCGCCTGAACCCGCACGGCAGGAGTGCGTCCTGATCCCTCCCGGGATTGATGCGCCTTCTCCCTCCCGTGCAGCTGCAATCGCACAAAAACCGTCCTTAATAACTGAATAGGAGGCCAGTCCTTTGGGAAGAACCGCATTCACACGGCGCGTCCTCTTCCTTGCGCCGATACTCGTACCTGTTTTCTCATTGCAGGTGCAGGGAGAGGCGCAGGGGGGATCGCTGCCGCAAGTAATCGAGTATTCACTGCAAAACAACGGCGAGCTGCAGGCATACCGGCAGGAGAAGGAAATCCGCGAGGCGGGCAAGGTAAAGGCCCGGCTCCTGCCGAACCCCACCCTCGACCTGGAGGCCGGAACCGGTGCCCTCAGCGGCAGCGAAGAAAACAACCTGGAGCTCGGCATCTCCCAGGAGTTTCTCCTGTGGGGCAAAAAAGAGAAACGCCTTGCCGTTGCCGAGCGCGATCTGGACCTGTATCGCTGGCAGGTCGCCGAACGGGAGCGGGGGGTGCGCGAGGAAGTCGCCCTCGCTTACTACGACGTCCTTGCCGCGCGGGAGCGGGTGTCTCTCGGCGACCGCTCCATCGCACTGAGCCGCCAGCTCCTCGATGTGGCGAAAGAGAGGCTCCAGGCGGGGGACATCCCGGAGCTGGAGATGAACCTCGTCAAGGTGGAGGTGGGGCGCAGTGAGGGGGTACGGTTGGAGGCGGCAAGGGACCTCCTGCAAAAGGAGGCGCGTCTTGCCTCCCTTTCCGGCGCACCCGGCGCTGGTGAAGCCGCCCCATACGGAAAGCTTGAGGATGGCATCGCGGACATGCCGAAGCCCCTCGCCGAGCTGAAGCTCCTGGCGCGTGAGAGGCGGCCGGATCTGAAGGTCCTCGACGCGGAAAGACGGCGGGGGGAAGCGGAGATATCGCTCGCCCGGGCGGAGAGGATCCCGAACCTCACGGCAGGACTCGCGCTGCGCCGCGACACCACAACGATGGAGATCGGCGGGGTGGAGGGGAAGGAGACCGCGTACACGGTAGCGCTCCGGTTCTCGGTCCCTCTTCCTGTCTTCGACAAAAACCAGGCAGCGCTCCAGGAGGCGAGGGGGCGGCGAAACAGCAGCGAAACCCGCCTCACGGCAGCAGCAAGAAATGTGGAGCGGGAAGTCGGCACCGCCTACGCTGCCTTCGAGAATGCCACTTCCGTACTCTCCCTCTACAAGGGCGAGATCATTCCGCAGCTGGAGGAAAACGTGAAGCTGACCCAGGAGGCATACCGGCTCGGCGAGGTGGGTATCCTCAGCATCATTGAGGAGCAGAGGAAATTTTTCGAGGTGAGTGAAGGGTATCTTGCGGCGCTCCATGCGCGGCAGACGGCCTTTGTCAGACTCATGTCCGCGAGCGCGTCGGACCTTACCGGAGGTGAGAAATGAAGAGCAAATTGGTAATCCTGGCCGTCGCCGGATCTATAGCGCTCGGCTGCGGGCTCGGGTACCGCTTCGCGAAACTCGACGGCGGCGGTGAGGGAAAGCATGGCACCGCGCAGCACGAGGAGGAGACTCACAAGGTGGAGACCCACAAGGAGGAGGCGCACGCAGAGGGTGCAGAAGAACATGAGGCACACGGTGAAGAGGTTGAGGTCGCCATGACGCTCGAGGCACAGAAGGCAAACGGCATCGCCGTCCAGGGAGCGAAGGCGGAGCGTATCGCCGGCGTCATCAGCGCCACCGGAAAGGTGGAGGCCAATGCCGACCGCATCGCCCACGTTTCCCCCCGCATCTCGGGAAAGGTTGTTTCCGTCAGGGGATCGCTCGGGGACGCCGTCGGGGCCGGGCAGACGCTCGTGACGCTGGACAGCGTCGAACTCGCCGACTCCCTCAATCGCTACCATCAGTCGAGGACGAAGCTCGCGCTCGCCCAGTCCAACATGGAACGGGTCAAGGCGCTGGTGGAGAAGAAGATAGCGGCACGAAAGGAGATCCTGCAGGCGGAGACGGAGTACAAGTACGCCCAGACGGAGCTGCACACGGACGGGGAGCGCCTTGCGCTGTACGGCGTCTCCGTCTCCGATCTCCAGAAGGGGGGGCGCAAAAAGCCGGTCCTGCCGGTCACCTCTCCCATCAGCGGGATCATCACCGAAAAGCACGCGATCGTGGGCGAACTTGCCGACCCCACAAAGAGCCTCTTCACCGTCGCCGATCTTTCCTCCGTCTGGGTAGTGGTGGACGTCAATGAAAAGGACCTCGCCAAGGTGCGCCGGGGGCAGGTCGCCACCGTCTCCGTCGGGGCATTCCCCGATCTCAGGCTGAAGGGGCGCATCACCTACATCGCCGACCAGGTAGACGAGTCCACCCACACGGTGAAGGCGCGGGTGGAGGTTGCCAATCCCGGGCGGAAGCTGAAGCCGGAGATGTTCGCCACGGTGGAGCTCGCGCTCGCTCCCGACGCACCTCCTGTCCTCGCGGTTCCCGAGGACGCCCTGCAGGACCTCGACGGGAAGAAAGTGCTCTTCATCGCCGAAGGGGACTCCCGCTTCGCTGCGCGCCCGGTCCAGACCGGCCGGAGCGGCGGCGGCATGGTGGAGATCGTCTCGGGGCTGGAGGCTGGGGAAAAGTACGCCGCCAAGGGCGCCTTCATCCTCAAATCCGAGGTGAAGAAGGGCGAAATAAAGGACGAGCACAATCATGGCAAGTGATGCGAGGGAGAGCGCAAGCGGCGGACGAGAGGTAACGGTGCTGGAAAGGGTCATCGCTTATACCTTGCGGCAGAAGGGGATGATCCTCTTCCTCGCCCTGCTGATCGTCATTTTCGGAGCCTACTCCTACATCAAGCTCCCCATCGACGCCTTTCCCGATGTGACGAACATCCAGGTGGAGGTGGTGAGCCATGCCGACGGCCTCTCGGCAATAGAGATCGAGAGGAACGTTACCTACCCCATCGAGATGGCGATGCGCGGACTGCCGGGGATCGAGCAGATGCGCTCCGTCACCAAGTTCGGCCTCTCCATCGTCACCATCGTCTTCAAGGATGACGTGGACATCTACTTCGCGCGCCAGCTCGTCTTCGAGCGCCTTGCCGAGGCCCGGGAGAAGGTCCCGAAGGGGGTGGAGGTCGCCATGGGGCCGATCGGCACCGCCATGGGGGAGATCTACCAGTACACCCTCGAAGGGAAGATGCCGCAGGACCCGCAGCAAAAGACCACCTATCTCACGAACCTGCGGACGATCCAGGAGTGGATAGTGACCCCGCAGCTGAAAAGCGTGGCGGGTGTGAACGAGATCAACTCCTACGGCGGGTACTTCAAGGAGTACCAGGTCCTCGTCTCGCCGGAGAAGCTCCTGAAGTACGGCACGACGGTGGACGACGTCTACGAGGCGATCGGCAGCAACAACGAGAACGTCGGCGGCAACCTGCTGGAGCGCGGCACCGACCAGTACATCGTTCGCGGCGTCGGGCTCATCAAGGACGTCTCCGACATCGAGCGAATCGTCCTTAAGTCTCCGGGGGGGACACCGACGTATCTCCGTGACGTTGCCACCGTGAAGGTCGGGGAGGCGGTGCGCATGGGTGCCGCCATGAAGAACGGCAAGGACGAGTGCGTCGGCGGGATCGTCATGATGCTGCGCGGCGAAAACAGCCGCGAGGTCGTGCGCCGGGTCGCAGAAAAGGTGCGGGAGATCAACGAGAACAACGTCCTCCCCGACGGGATAAAGATCGTCCCCTACTACGACAGAAGCGACATCGTGAAGGAAAGCGTCTCCACGGTGAACAAGGCGCTCATCGAGGGGTCCATCCTCGTGCTCATCGTCCTCTACCTCCTCCTGAACAGCATCAGGGGGAGCATGGTGGTCCTTATCGCCCTCCCCCTGTCGCTCCTGGCGACCTTCATCGTCATGAAGCTCACCGGGATCAGCGCGAACCTCATGTCGCTGGGGGGGCTCGCCATCTCCATCGGCATGATCATCGACACCACCATTATCCAGGTGGAAAACGTCCAGCGGCACCTGAGCGAAGAGGGAGGAGACCGCACCAAACTCGCCACCGTGCTCCGGGCCGTCATGGAGGTGAGGAAGCCGAGCATCTTCGGCGAGCTCATCATCGCCCTCACCTTTATCCCCATCCTCTCCCTGGAGGGGATCGAGGGGAAGATGTTCGGGCCGCTGGCGATCACGGTCGCCATCGCTCTGGTGGCCTCCCTCTTCCTCTCCATATTCGTGATCCCGGTTCTTTGCCTCCTCTTCCTGAAGCCGCAGCCGGAGAAGGAAAGCGCGATCATGAGGGAAGCGACGAAGGCGTATTTGCCTCTTCTGGAATACGCCATGGGGAGGAGAGGGGCGGTCCTCGGCGTCGCCGGGATTCTGCTGGTCAGCTCCATCTTCCTTCTGACGCGCCTGGGGACCGAGTTCATCCCCGCCATGGACGAAGGCTCCTTCGACATGGACGTCTCCCTGCTCCCCGGGGTGTCGCTCGCGAAGGCGATGGAGGTGAACCAGCGGGCCGCCGAGAAGCTGAAGGCGTTTCCGGAACTCGACACGATCGTTTCACGAACGGGACAGACCGGGGTGGCGCTGGACACCAGGGGCTCGGACAAGACCGGGTACGTGGGGATCTTCAAACCGAGGAGCGAGTGGAAGCGGGACATCTCCAAGGAGGAGCTGACCAACGAGATGCGCGAGTCGCTGGAGTCGATCGCGGGGATCACCCTCGGTTTCAGCCAGCCGATCCAATGCCGTATCGACGAGCTGGTGGCCGGGACGCGGGCGCAGCTCATCGTGAAGCTCTTTGGAGATGACATGGAGACGCTGAGCCGGAAATCCACCGAGATAGCGAAGGTTCTGTCCACGGTGCGGGGGGGAACCGACCTCGCCGCGGAGAAGGTGTCGGGGCAGCCGTACCTGACGGTCGACATCGATCGCGGCAAGATAGCCCGGTACGGCCTGAACATAAGCGATGTGCAGAAAGTCATCGAGATCGCCGTTGCCGGGAAGGCGGCTTCCGAGCTGTACGAGGAGAACCGCAGCTTCCCCATATCGGTGCGTCTGCCGGAGGAGAAGAGGAACTCGCTGGAGGCGATCAACAACCTGATGATCGCTACAAAGACCGGGGGCAATGTCCCGCTGGCGCAGCTGGCGGAGGTGAAGATGGTCGAGGGGCCGGTGCAGATCAGCCGCCAGGACGGGGTGCGCCGGATCGGCATCGAGATGAACATCACCGGCCGCGACATAGGGAGCTTTGTCGCCGAGGCGAAGGAGAAGATCAGGAAAGAGGTGAAGCTGCCGCCGGGGTACTATATCACCTGGGGCGGCCAGTTCGAAAACCAGCAGCGCGCCATGAAGAAGCTGATGATCATCGGTCCTGTGGCGGTCGCCGTGATCCTGCTCCTCCTGTACGTCACCTTCCGCTCCATCCGACTGGCGCTTCTGGTCATATCGAACCTTCCTTTTGCACTCATCGGCGGGGTCTTCTCCCTCTTCATATCGGGGCAGTACCTCTCCGTCCCCGCTTCCGTCGGTTTTGTCGTCCTCTTCGGCGTCGCGGTACTGAACGGTCTCGTGCTGGTGTCGCGCATCTCGCAGCTGCGGGACGAGGGGCTCGAACTCCAGGAAGCGATCAGGAAGGGGAGCCTCGACCGGCTGCGCCCGGTCCTGATGACCGCATCGATCGCCATCTTCAGCCTGGTACCGATGCTCCTGGCGAGCGGCACCGGCTCCGAGATCCAGAAACCGCTGGCAACGGTCGTGGTGGGAGGACTGGTGACTTCCACGCTCCTCACCCTCCTGGTCATTCCATCGCTGTACGGGTGGTTCGAGAAGAAGGGGGCCGCGGCGGAGAGGTAACAGCATCCCGGGAGGCCGGAGCGATTTTATCTGGTAGCATCTTTTACTGCGGCATCTGATGCCCCCTCCCAGTCGGGAGGGGGTAGGGGAGGGGGGACCCTTTCTGCAGCGGCGGTCGCAGCTTTTTCTGACAAAGGAGGGAGGAAAATGAAAAGAGGAGCATGGGGACTTGTCATAGCGATGGCATTAACATGCAGCGTCGCCGCGAACGCAGAGACGGTAAAGGGTGGCAGCGGCGGCATCATGCAGGAGGCGGGTGTTGCCACCGCGGCCTCGAAGGGGTATTGCAACCTGCGCATCACCGCCTCCCTGAAGACCCACACCCCCGGAGTCCATTCCACCCCCGACCTTCACGGCACCCCGGAGTACAAGCTGCTGCTAAAGATAGACGGCAAGGACGTGCCGCTGCCGGCAACCTTGCGGCAGGAGGAGACGGAAATGCGGCGCCTCGCGGACGCCGAGGTGGGGGCGGGGATGCTGTACAGCTTCTACAACAATGTGCCGATCCCGGCGGGGAGGCACGAGATTGTCCTCGCGATACCCGCAGATAAAGTCGTCGTGGAGCGGGAGATAACCCTTGCAGAAGGAAGCAGCAACACCCTCTCCTTTGAGCCGGAGTACAGGTGGGCCCCGGGCAAAGAGCGCCTGCGGTTCTACGGGACGACGAGCTACAAGGAAGGGATAAAAGGGTTTACCGTGGTGTTAAACGGGAAGGCGCTGTAAGCAAATGTGGCAATGTAGGCCGGAATAAGCGGAGCGTTTCCGGCAAACAGGTGGCATTGGAGGGGAATCACCAGGGTCTGCCGGGAACGCCTGCGGCTTATCCCGGCCTACATGAAACCGTTGAAGCAGCCGCGCCGTCATGTCGGCTGCGCCGCCACCGCAGGCAAGATGCCTGCGCTCCAGCGCGGGTTGCCCTTGCGTCTCTTCGGACGACGTGCAGCAATGTAGGCCGGAATAAGCGGAGCGTTTCCGGCAAAAAGGCGGCATTGGGCGCGATCACCCTGCTCCACACCGAGAGAGAGGAAGTCTACTGCCATACAAATCTGTCGGAGAGGAGGGGCAATGCAATGGAAGAAGGTGGTTCCATCTTCCTCTGTGACAATCGACGCTTATGCCACGAAGGTGCCGGAGGGCTATACTATAGGTGAGGACCGGAAGGTGTTTACGGAGGACCCGGCATTGCAACGATCATGCGCCCTCCGGACCGGCGCGCACCGGAGGCACCGCAGGAAGCGCCGCGGTATCTGATCCCGCAAAGGGAGTACCGTTCCGGATCGCTCAAAGAGGTGCCAGCGAGGAAAGAACCATGTTAGACGTCAAGCGCATTCTCGTGGTGAACCGTCTTACCCAGTACAGCCGCGACGCCCTCGTAGTGGGGGTGAAGCTGGCGAAGCGTTTCGGCGCGGAGCTCAGCGTCATCCGCATCATCTCCAATCCGGTCGACCTGGAGGCGGTGAACGCCCCGAGCGTCCTCTTCAGTGGAGAGCAGTACCGCAACTACCTTTCGGTCCGGGAGCAGTACAAGGAGGACCTGGAGAAGGCGGTACAGCAGGTAACGAGGGACGGGGTGCCGATAAAAGAATATCTTGCAGAGACACAGCCCGTGAAGGAGATAGTGCGGATTGTGGAGCGTGAGGGGATAGACCTCGTGGTGGTTCTGGCGCACGAGGAAGGGCGCCTGGAGCACATGCTCTTTGGCGGCGAGGATGATGCCTTGATACGGAAGCTCCCCTGCTCGATCCTCCTCGTGAAGCACGAACCGCAGCCGGTATCGTGGAAAGAGCCGTGACAGAGCGTTGAGAACGAGAGGGCGGGAAAGGATGGACGCGTCCGCCCTTTCCCGCCCCCTCCTACGTCTCCATGAAGTGATAAAACAGGTTGTTCAGCGCCTCCGCGAGATTGGGGTGACTGAAGACCGCGTCGCGCAGCGCGGTGTACGGGAGCCTGCCCATCATGGCTATCTGCAGCTGCGCGGCAATCTCTCCTCCATCGATCCCGAGTGCCGCCGCTCCCAGGATCTCTCCGCTTTCGGCATCAACCACAGCCTTCAAAAATCCCCTCGTCTCGTCCATTTCCAGTGCCCGCGCCACATACGACATCGGCATCTTCGCCACCTTGAGGCGGCGCCCGTGGGCACGGGCTTCCGTTTCGGTGAGCCCCACGCGGCCGAGCTGCGGGTCGATGAACACCGTGTAGGGGACCAGCCGCCCCGCAATGGAGGCGCTGCCTCCCTCGAGAAGATTTCTGCGGATGACCCGAAAGTCGTCATACGAGATGTGGGTGAAGGCGGGCCCACCCTTTATATCGCCGAGCGCGTAGATCCCTTTCACATTCGTTTCCAGTCTGTCATTGACCACGATGTAGCCATGGGAGTCGGTGGCGACCCCCGCCGCCGGGAGATTGAGCAGGTCCGTATTGGGCACGCGCCCCGTCGCCACCAGAAGATGCGAACCTTTCACGTCGCTCTGTTCCTCGTCCCCGACCATCAGGTGCACCCTTGAGCCGTGCAGCTGCACGCTCCCGGCCTTCGCCTGAAGCATCACGTGGATGCCATCCTGCTGTAGGATCGCCTGCACAGCCTGCGCGACATCCGCATCCTCTCGCGCCAGGAGCTGGCTGCCGGAGTGGATGATGGTGACTTCGCTGCCGAGGCGTCGAAAGAGCTGGCCGAACTCGAGGCCGACATAGCCGCCCCCGAGGACCAAAAGATGCTGCGGCACCGTATCGAGTTCCATGATGCTCGTGCTGTCGAGAAAGGGGATCTGTGGGAACCCCTCCAAGTCGGGCACTGCGGGGCGGCACCCCGCGTTGATGAAGAAGCGCTCCGCCGAAAGCGTGAGCGGCGCGTCCTGCCACGGATCGACCACGATCTCCTTCGGACTGGTGAACGATGCCTCCCCGGCGATGAGGTCGAGGTTTGGCGTGCTCTCGATCCGCCTTTCACTTGCACCGCGGAAGCTTTCCACGATGTCCCGCTTGCGCTTGCGCACGCGCGCCATGTTGACGCGGGCAGCCTCCGTGTTGATGCCGTACGCAGCGGCGCGGCGGACGAGGTAGGCGACCCGGCCGCTGGCGACCATCGTTTTGCTCGGCGTGCACCCTTCGTTCACGCACGTCCCGCCGACGTGCTCGCGTTCCACCAGCGCCGTCCGAAGCCCCGCCTCGGCAAGCGCCTGGCAAAGCGGCGTCCCCCCCTGTCCCGAGCCGATAACGATCGCATCATATTTTCTGGTCCCGCTCATCCCGGCACCTCCTGGCTCCCGTTCGAGGCGTTCGGCGTCTCCCGCAGAGGCCTCCACCCCTGATGAAAGTGTATCAAACACGCCCCATTACCCGCGCATGCTGGAGATGGGTGTCCGAAGCAGAAAATGGCGCTAAAGGGACTTCATCAGGCATTTCGCGGGTTCATCATTGAATTTCCACGAAGCACAGCACGAGACCTAGCGTTCCCCCCTTTGCGAAGGTTCATCCGGGAATTCCGGGGAGTAGCGTGGGTGCACCACGAAGCACTGCAGGAGCCAAACGTTCCCCCCTTTGCGAAGGGGGGACAGGGGGGATTTTGCCTTTGGAAGGTGAAATGCAAAAGTTTCGGCAGCGGAAAGGGGACAGCGACCAGCTACTGACGTCCCATTACGGGAACGACTGTACCCCGGAAATATCGAATGATGACAGGGAGGAAGAACATGGCAGCAAGAACGATCAGCATCGCCGTGTCGGGATCGTGAAAATAGGCATTGAGGCGAAGGGTGGTGAGGGCGATGACCGCGAAGTAGAGCATGTCGCCGGCAATGGCGAAGGCCCACCCGGCGAGGAACCCGTGACCCGCGGCGAGCGCGGCGGCCCGTCCCGTCATGGGATCGACACCGAACGCGACCATCAGGAGCGAAACCGGCCCGGCACCGGTGCCACTGAAATGTGCCGTGCTGCGAGCAGTTGCAGTCTTCATCGCTACGCTCAGGCGCGACAGGAAGTGGATTCTCCTGCACATCTCAGCGAGAAGCCGCAGGATCGGCTCAAAGGCAACCGCGAGGATGACATCTGAAACCAGGTAGAGCGCTGCGGTGAGCGCCCACGGCAGCCGATCTGCGCGCGCGAGCAGAACTCCGGCAGGGATCCCGCCCCCGACAGGAATGAGAAAGAGCTTGAGCACGGAGAATGAACTGGCGAGGCACGATGCCGGGAGAAGGTTCATAGAGTGGCGCTGGGAGCAGACTTTTGGATTGGTGGCGGAGCGAGTACCATGGAGCCTTTATACACCAACGCGGGTGAAGATGACAATGGAGGCGTGTTGGCGATGGCTGATTCACACTTTAATTTGATAACATAAGGGCTGGAACTTTAAGGAAAAGAGGTGTCAGATGAGAGCGAGGTTTCTATTGGCGGTCATCGCCATAATGATAGCTGGCTGCAGCAGCACGACGGTTAACCACGCGTGGAAAGATCCTGGTTACAAGGGCCAAGGGATCGGCTCGGTCATGGTCGTGGGGCTCCCGATGAATTCCCCCGTCGGGCATCAGTGCACAGATGACTTCGTCGCCGAGCTGGAAAAGCGGGGGATCCGGGCCACCCGCGGGTACAGTGAGCTCC
Source organism: Geomonas sp. RF6 (assembly GCF_021044625.1). Classification (NCBI taxonomy): domain Bacteria; kingdom Pseudomonadati; phylum Thermodesulfobacteriota; class Desulfuromonadia; order Geobacterales; family Geobacteraceae; genus Geomonas; species Geomonas sp. RF6. The sequence continues at coordinate 2,000,329 of NZ_CP087999.1, forward strand.
CCGAGCAGGCCTCCCAGGAGGCGGCGTTGGCCAAGACGAAGGATCTGGGACACGAGGGACTGCTGGTTTGCAGGTTCATGGAGAGAAAATCCGAAGTCGACCTCTACCCGAGCGGCGGGCATTCCTTCTTCTTCGGCCCCATGTACTGGCAGCCGTATGATTATGTAGAAAACAAGTACGACGTCTTCGGAACCTTGCTGTATCAGACCTCCACCGGCAAACCGATCTGGTCCGCCGATTCCGACACCCTCGCCGGCCAATCGGGGCAGAAGACCGTTCAGTCGTACGTAAAGAAGATGATGAAAAAGATGGAAGAGGAGCGGGTCATACAGCCGACTTCACGGAAGTAGGAGTCGTGGGAGGCAGTTGACGCATCTGCCGCATCCCTTGATATGAGCGATTAGTCGGCGACACCAATCCAGAGCGCCAAAAGCCTCGTGATCTCACTCATCTGCTTTTGCGTGAGGTTCCCGATACTCTGACCCGCTTTGTGCCGGGCGATGGTCATGATCTTGTCTATCTGAACTTGGGAGGTAGTAGCAAGGCCGTTCTCAGGGGATGGGTCGACGCTATAGCGGAACAACGGCGTCTGTTGCAGGTGAGATGTGAGGAGACAGATGGTAACGCTTGGATGCTCAGAGAAGAGGTCGGTCTGGACTACCAGGGCCGGGCGGGGCTTCCCATCACCGGGAGCGGTGATGACCACGAGCTCGCCACGTTTCATTCGTTACCCCAGTCCGCTATTTCGGCCAGCAGGTCGATGTCATGGGCCTCAGCAGGATCATTTCGAATGATCAGCGACTGCCTTCGGCACTCGGCCGCGAATCCAGGGGCAAGCGGGTCCGGAATCCAGATCTGCACAGGCTTGAGCCCGGCGGATCGAAGGCGTTCCCTGTGTGTTTGAACCCGATGTCTTGTCGGTTGCATGGTGCTCCCTCCATTTTGTGTTACATGTAACACCGACCCTGTCGGCATGTCAATGAGTCACGATGTGAGGAGCGGGTCATCCAGTCGACGTCACGGAAGTAGGGAGTGACACGGAAGGATCCTCGGGCTGTAGCGGGGCAATCCCAACTTTCGGGCGGTCAACGCCTCCGACCTACGCGCGGCACCATTGTACCCTCGACCACGAAGGCACCCTCCACGACCAGCTTCGTCGTCACGACCACAAGCTTCGTCCTTGCAACCACGAGCTTCGTCCTTGCGACCACGAGCTTCGTCCTTGTGACCACAAGCTTCGTCCTTGCGACCACAAGCTTCGTGCACGCGACCACAAGCTTCGTGCACGCGACCGCGAGCTTCGTCGTCGTAACCACCAGCTTCGTACCCGTGACCACCAGCTTCGGCTCCCACGGCCATCATCTTCGCCGCAGGTGTTACCGAAGTGGCACTCGGTGACCACGAAAAACAGAAGAGGTTAGCCTCTGCGGCTAACCTCTCGTGAACACTGGTGGAGATGAAGGGGCTCGAACCCTCGACCTATGCGTTGCGAACGCATCGCTCTCCCAGCTGAGCTACATCCCCATCCTACTTCCTTAAAGCCGCTTCCCTTCATACCGCAGACATTCCGCCTGACAAGGGAGATCTACTGCTGCAACGGCAACAAAACCGTGAAATCCGCGCCGACGCCGGGTTTGTTGTGCACCTGTATCTTCCCGCCGTGGTTGATGATTATCCTGTTGGCGATCGGAAGCCCCAGCCCTGTCCCCTTCTCCTTTGTGGTGTAGAAGGGGGTGAAGATGCTGTGCAGCGCCTCCACTGGAATGCCTCCTCCGGTGTCGGATATCTTCACCGAAACACCTTCGCTCCCGTCGACTTCGGTCACCGTAACGGCGAGCTTCAGCTGCCCGCCGCCTGCCATGGCGTCCTGCGCGTTCCCCAGGATATTGATGAAGACCTGCTTCAGCTGCTGCGGGTCCCCCTGAAGGTGCAGGGGGTGGCGACAGAACCTCGTGCTCACGGTGATCTTCCTATCCATGAGACCCGGCGTGATGACCTGCAGCGATTCCCTGATGATCTGCTTCAGGTTGCAGCGCACGTAGGCGGTGCCGCTCTTCTTGGAAAAGAAGAGGATCTCGGAAAGGATAGCCTCCAGCCGCATCACTTCCCGCACTATGAGGTCCGCGTCCCCCCACGCGCCGCTGTCCTTGGCGAGCTTTCTGGTGAGCCTCCCGGCGAACCCGCCGATGGCCACGAGGGGGTTCTTCAGCTCGTGCGCGATACCCGCCGCCATCTCTCCGATCGCCGCCAGCCTCTCCCTCTGCAGCAGGTGCTCCTGCGTCTCGCACAGCTGACGATTGGCGTCCTCCAGCCTGTTGTACAGGATCGAGTTTTCGATCGCCATTCCCGCCTGGTTGGTAAAGAGCTGCAGAAAGCGTAAATCTTCCTGGGTGATGGTCGTACCGGTGAGGGCATTGTCGACACTTACTGCTCCCACGACTTTGTCGTGTGCCAGAAGCGGCGCGACCGCGTAGGAGGTGGCGGTTGTGGATTCTGCGCTGTCGCCTACATAGATGAGCTTTTTTTCCAGCACGGCCCGCGAGGCGGCGTTCAGCGTCTTGTTCAGCTCCAGCCGCATCCCGCGTACCTCTTTGCTGAAATCGGACTCCTGCTGCGATGCCATCACCTCTTCGGAGATGTCCCAGCGGCTGGAGAGGATATCCTCGCTTCCCTGGCTCGCCAATGAGGGAGCGGTCTCGGTGGTCACGCCGAGCATCCCCTGCAGGACGCCGGAGCGCTCGTTTACCAGAAAGAGCATGGCGCGGTCGAAGAACGGGGTCGGGCCGGAGGTAAGGGCGGTCAGTGTGAGGTGGATCAGCTTGTTCAGCTTTATGGTGGAGAGCATCGTGTTGCTCATCCGGTACAGGAGGGATAGTTCCTTCAGCTTCTTCTCGTTGCTGGAGTAGAAGCTGGCGATCCTTTGCGAGTTGATGGCTTCCGCCATGGCGCACGATACGAGCCGGCTCACGGTCTCGGCAAGTTCCCTCTGCTGTGTCTCGTGCACCGTCGGCTCTCCCCACAGTGTCAGCGTTCCGAGCGCCCTGTCGCCTATCTGCAGCGGGAGGCACAGCGAAGGGGCTGAAGCCGACTCCAGCACCTCCTCGGTGACGGGACTCCCCTGCGCCAGTGCAGCGGCGGAAAGCTGCGCCTCGGACTCGAGAATCGCGGGGAGGTGAGGGCGCATCTGCACGGAGCAACTCTTGAAGAGCCGCGCCCGTTCCGGGCCACCGGTGAGCCGGACGAATGCGCAGCGGGAGAGCCCTCTGCTGTTGCACAGCCTCAGGAGGTTGGGCAGGTATTTCCCCGGCGCCAGCGGAATGCACTGCAGACGGGAAAGCTCGGCGATAAGGGAGAGGTGCCGCTGCCGCTCCTGGTCCTCCTCCTCCCGCCGCACCCCCCTTGCCAGTGAGGCGATGAGCGGGACGACCGGACCGATCGCCTTCTTTAATGTGGCAGGGAGCGGCGAGGTGGCACCGACCGACAAGACGGCGAGGAGTTCGCCACCGAGACGGATGGGAAGCGCAAGGAAATGGGAGTCACCTTCGCCGCACGGCTCGTCAGCATGCAGATCCGCCTTTCCGGCGCTCTGCGGAGCCAGCGCGGCGGCGCAACGTCCGGAGCACCCCTCGTCGAAGGGAATGTTGCAACCGGTTTTCCTGTAGGGAGCGGAACTGGTGAAGCGACGGGAGAGCACGCGCCGGCGCTCGTCGGGGAGGTAAATCGTGGCGGAGGAGAGGGGGAGTGTCCGTACCAGGAACGACAGAAATGCGTCGAGCCGTGCCCCATACGGACGGCCGGACGCGTGAATCCTTACCGCGCCCTTTAAAAGGTTCTGTCCGCCCCGGGCAGTCATGGAAACTCCGGAAGATTACCTCTAAGGTAAGGGAATTACCGCAGTCTTTCTTTCTTTTCCTGCTCCATCTTGCAGTTGATGCACAAGGTAGTTACCGGCCGCGCCTTCAGACGCGCCTCGCTGATCTCTTCCTCGCACATCTCGCAGATGCCGAAGGTCCCGGCATCGATCCGCGCCAGCGCCTCTTGAATCTTATTCATGAGTCTACGCTCGCGATCCCTGATGCGCAACTCGAAGCTCCGATCCGCCTCCTGGGTCGCCCGGTCCGTCGGATCGGGGAAATTGGTCGTGTCGGAGGTCATTTCGGAGACGGTTTTCCCCGCCTCTTCAAGGAGTGAACGCTTCTCTTCCTGCAGGATACCTCTGAAGTACTCAAGCTTTTCAGTGTTCATGACACCCACCCTTCCTAGATCAAATCGGTATTAAAGAGGATTTTGCCTTATTAGTAAAGTAAAATCTCACCTCCTTAACCGATCCGCGCCCGCCAGGCGCGCTTTCGGCAGCCGACCTTCCTTTTCCTTTCCTAAATAGCCTCCAGCGCCTCCCCCAGATTCGCCACCCCTACGAGCTCCAGTCCCGGCACACCCTGCCGCGGCAGGTTCCCCTTCGGCACGACCGCCCGGGTGAAGCCGTGCTTTGCCGCCTCCTTCAGGCGCGCCTCTCCGTTCGACACCGGGCGCACCTCCCCGGAGAGCCCTACCTCCCCGAAGACGAGGAGGTCCTGCGGGAGTGCCGCGTTCCTGAGGCTCGAGGCGACAGAGAGGGCGACGGCGAGATCGGCGCTCGTTTCCACGACCCTGATACCGCCCACCACGTTCACGAAGACGTCCTGGTCGGCGAGGACGAGCCCGCCGTGCTTGGCCAGAACCGCGAGTATCATGGCGATCCGGTTCCCGTCGAGTCCGATCCCGAGTCTCCTCGGGGAACCGAACTGCGCCCCGACCACGAGCGCCTGGATTTCCACGAGGAGAGGCCGTGTCCCCTCCCACAGCACCGATATGAGACTTCCCGGCACCTCCCCTTCGGTGCGTGAGAGGAAGATGGCGCTTGGATTTTTCACCTCGCGCATGCCGCGCTCCGTCATGGCGAAGACGCCGAGCTCGTTCACCGCGCCGAAACGGTTCTTCACCGTGCGCATGAGGCGGTAGCGGGCGTCCTCGGTGGAGGAGAGCATGATCTGCGTGTCCACCATGTGCGACAGGGTCATTGGCCCCGCCAGCGACTGGTCCTTCGTGACGTGCCCCACGAGGATGAGGACGACCCCGTTCACCTTTGCAAAGCGTGTCAGCGCGGCGGCGCATTCCCGCACCTGGGCCACCCCGCCGGGGGCGCTGTCGAGGGTGGAGAGGTACATCGTCTGGATGGAGTCGATGACCACGACCTCGGGGCGCTCGGCTCCCAGGATATCGAGGACCCGTTCGACGGAACACTCCGCTAGCATCTTCACATTTTCGGTCGGAAGTGCGAGGCGCCGGGCCCGCCCCGCCACCTGCTGCAGCGATTCCTCGCCCGTGACGTACAGCACGGGGCGCTGGGTGGCGGCGTGGCAGACGGTCTGCAGGAGGATGGTGCTCTTCCCGGCGCCGGGGTCACCCCCCATGAGAAGGACGGAGCCGGGGACGAACCCACCTCCGAGGACGCGGTCGAACTCCTCGCTGCCGCTGGAGAAGCGGACCTCCTCATCGCACGGGGTCTGGGAAAGGAGTGTCACGGTGGAATTCGCTCCGGCGAAGCCGTCGTGGCGCCCTCCCTTTTCAGCAAGCCTGACCTCTGCGACGGTGTTCCAGGCGTCGCACGCGGTGCAGTGCCCCTGCCACTTCGGGTAGACCGCGCCGCAGTCGCTGCAGACGTACCCCGTTTTCACCTTTCCCCTTGCCATAACCCCCCACCTGCCGCGACTTTAGCGGCCAAAGTATACGTCCGGATAGTAAGCGCTTTACCCGGTACTGTCAATGATTCCGCGCGAGTGGCGGGTATGCTGCAGGCTCCATGGACTTCAACTGGTCGTCTTATGGCCTGGCGAAGGCAAATCCCCCCTGTCCCCCGTTCGCAAAGGGGGGGACGTAGCGGCGCCTGCTTCTGTCAAGGCGCACAAATACTGGTGCCTCGGAGCGTCCGGAAGAATGGCTGTAAGGGGGAAGCGGCTGCGCGGAAAAGTCGTAATAAATTGACAAATTCTACCGGAAGAGTAAAATCAGCCGCCGCTAACTCTGTATTTTTTCGGGGCCAAAGCAGCACGAAGCGTCGCCTGCGGGAATGCCTTTTCCTGCCCCCCTTCGTGAGTCGTCGCGGAAGCCGGGGCGTTTTCCTTCCGGCCTGCCGCAGACGCCGCAGGCCCCTTGCCGCATCTCGCGGTCGCACCAGGAGAGTAGTGAGGAGGGAGCGTGGCAGCAGAAGCCGAAAATAAACGCCAGCTGAAGGTCGTACCCCCCCCTGCGCCGACTTCGGATTCCGTCAGCCGCGCGCTGACGGAGCTGCACAAGGCCGTGAAGGGTGGCGCCTTCTACCCGCCGGGGCACCCCTGCCGCCTGGAGACGGTGCAGCACGCCTTCGAGGCGCTGCAACCTCTTTGCGCGGAGCGGGAGCTCTTCGTCTCGGTGCACCGCCAGGGTTTCACCCGCGGCGAGAAGGCGCTGGAGGCAAGCCCCATGCTGGTGCACCTCGCCCGCGAATGCCTGATCCGCCGCATCCGTTCCATCACCTTTCTGCGCGAGCTGCGCCGCCAGGACCTCGGCGCCTTCATCCAGCTTTTAAACGAGGAGCCGCACAAGGTGCAGGGCGCCGGCGGGATGGGGTGCCGCATCGAGCAGGCGGGGATCAGCACGATAAAGGTTAACGAGCAGGAGATCGCCACCCTCAGGGACCGGGAACTTTTCGGCGATCCGGTCTCCTGGGAGTCGCCGGCGGGGGAGGAGCCCCCCGAGGTCGAGGAGATCGTGCGCCGCATGGATCTCGAGACGGACGACGGGCGCTATCAGGAGCTCGGCCGACTCCTCGTGGTGCGAGTGCGGCAGAAGAAGCTCGGGGTCGCGCAGGTGAAGGTCCTGGAGCGGCTGCTGGCGCATCATACCGATTCGGAGCGCACGCTCCTGCAGTGCGAGTACGCCCTCTTCATCCTGGAGCACCTCGCCGACGGAGCCGCCGAGCTCCTTCTCGATTGCCTCGTCAACCCCGACTTCCAGGAGAAGGAGGGGATCCACCGCATCCTGCAGGCGCTCGGCGGGAAGGGGGCCTACTGGATCATCCAGCGCGTTTGCCTGGTGCAGGGGCTGTACGAGAGGAAGGTCCTTGCCGCAGCTCTGGTGCACCTCGGCCCCCGCGCGCTCCCGCCGCTCGTTGCGATGCTAAAGGACGAGCGCTGGTGGGTCGTGCGCAACATGGTGGCGATCATCGGCGAGCTGAAGTGTCAGGAGTGCGTCCCTGCGCTCAGGCAGGCGCTGGCGCACGAGGACCTGAGGGTGAAGCGGGAGGCTATCCGCGCCCTCATGAAATGCGGCGGGTCCGAGGCCGAAGGGGTTTTGGTGAAGCTCCTGGAGGATCAGGATGAAGGGGTGCTGCAGCAGGCGATCATCTGCCTCGGCCTCATGCGCAGCAGGCAGGCGGTACCGCATCTCCTCAGGCTTTTGGAGAAGCGCGACCTCCTCCTGAAGGATCTCGCCGTGAAGAAGGAGGTGCTCGGGGCGCTCGGGCGGATCGGGGACCGGCGCGCGACCGCTCCGCTCCTGCGGACCTTGTCCGGCTGGCTCTCCTTCGGCCGCAGGGAAGAGCTCGCCGTGGCCGCGGCCTCCGCGCTCGGGACGCTGGGGGACGAGACCGCCCTCCCGGTACTGAGGAAAAAGGCGGCCGGGGGAGGGCGCCTCGCCGTCGCCTGCGGCGAGGCGGTAGAGGGTATCGAGCGGCTCTTCGGGGGGCACCATGAATAACGCGACGGTACAGCAGGCGCAGCGGCTGGCGACCCTTCTGGCGGCAGGGCTCAAAGGGGGGGGGTTCTACCCCCCGGGGCACCCCGCGGCGATGCAGCCTGTGCGCGAGCTCGCGGCTCTCACGGAGCAGCTCGTCCCGGAGGGGGAGGAACTCTGTCTTACCCTCGGCGAGGGGATCTTCACCGTCGGTGACCACGTCTTCTTCGCCTCCACCCCCGCCCTCGAGGAGCTCTGGCGGCGCCTGAGCGACCGCGGGGTGCGGGTGGTGACGATGAGCCGCGGCGCCAGCGCGGACGACTTCCTCGTCTTCTGTCGCCTCGTGGCGCGCTGCGACGGGGGGATAGCGGAGCTCACCCGGAAGCTCGAAGAGGAAGGTGTTGCCACACTCGCAGTCAGCGACGAGGAGGAGCAGGACGACCCGCGCCAGACGTACAGCGAGGCGCTGGAGGCGATCCGCGACATCTTCCACGAGATAGACAATGCCAGCACCCCGAGCGCGCGCCGCATCATGAAGGCGGTGAGCAGCCTGGCCGCGGTGGCGGTGAAGGACCCGGCGACCCTCATGGGGCTTGCCATGATAAAGGAGTACGACAGCTACACCTTCACCCACAGTGTGAATGTCGGCGTCCTCGCCATGGCGCTCGCCGCGGCGATGGGATATTCCCGCCGCGAGATCGAGGAAACCGGGATGGCGGGTTTTCTCCATGACGTCGGGAAGACCGCCATAGACAAGGAGATCCTGAACAAGCCGGGGCGGCTCTCGGCGACGGAGATGGCGGAGATGAGACGGCACCCTGAGCTCGGCGCGGAGATCGTGCGGCAGATGGAGGGGGTCCCGACGGAGGTGGCGGAGGTCGTCCTCGGCCATCACATACGCTACGACCGGAACGGCTACCCCGAGTGGGCGCGCGAGCGCTCCTTCGGGCTGGCGAGCTCCATCGTGGCTGTTGCCGACTGCTACGACGCCAGCACCACGCTGCGGGTGTACCAGCGCCCCTTGCACCCGAAGGAGGCGGTGGAGAACATGCGCCGCCTGTGCGGCACCGTCCTGCACGAGACGGTGGTGGAGCGTTTCGAGGAACTGGCTGGGAAATATCCCGTGGGGAGCCTCGTGCGCCTCGACTCCAACGAGATCGCGGTGGTCTACCTGCCGAGTTCCGACGAACTCGGTGCGGTAATGGTGAAGGTCATCAGGGACGCGGCCGGGAAAAACCTCGAGGAGCCGGTGATGCGGCGGCTTTCGGAGAGCGGGGAGCGGATTGTCGATCTGGTGGACCCGCTGGTGCGCGGGGTGGATGTGGCGCGCTTCTTCTAGAGTGCGGGGAGGAGGGCGAGCGCCTGTGCGGCCGCCGCCCGGGTCTTTTCGTGCGGTGACCGGATGAGGGGGAGCAGGTCCCCTTCCACGGAGGGGTCCCTGAGCTCGCCGAGGGCGAGCGCCGCCTCGGCATCCTGCATCCCGTCCGCTGCGGCGAGAAAAGAGATAAAGAGCGGCTTCAGCGAAGGGTCGCGGTAGCGGGAGAGGGCCGAGATGGCGCAGGCTCGTACCGACGGAGAAGGATCCTTCAGCTTTTCCGCGAGCTTAGCGAGGGCTGCCGGATGCGCGAGCTTCCCGAGCGCCTCGATGGCGGCTGTCTTTATGTCCTCCTCGTCCCGCCCGATGCAGTACAGCAGAGGCTGTAGCACCTGGTCCCCGCCGATCGCCCCGAGCGCGTAGATCGCCCGGATCCTCGTGCCGCGGTCCCCTTTCCTCAGTGAGAGGAGGATGTCGTCGAGGCTCAGCGCCGCTTCCAGCGTTTCCAGCGCCGCGGCCGCCGCCGAGCGCACCTCCGCGCTCCCATCCTTCAGGAGGGGGGCTATGGCCTGACATCTTCTCTGGAGCGCTTCCTTATCCATATCCCTTAACTAGCAAAATTCCCCGCGTTGCACAACATAAAATGAGAAAGCTGCAACTTGTGGGTGCTGCGGGAATGGGGCTAATGAACGGTGTGCCCTTCAGGAGCGTGCTGTGAGCTGCGCGAGCAGGTTTCCCTTGCATTTTTCGCGCATTTGCCTTAAAGATGCGCAGTTTGACCTATTTTCCTTTCGAGAGCGTGCCATGAACAAGAAGGTGAAAAGCGTCGTACTTTCCGCGCTGGTCCTCCCCGGGCTGGGACAGCTCTACCTCGGGCGCAAGGTGAAGGGGGGCATCATGCTCCTCCTGGACAACCTCTTCATTCTCGGCGCACTGGCGGTGGTGCTGCGCAGCGCCGGGAAGATACTCGCCGCCGGCCGCAGCGAGGCGCCAGACGCGGCGCAGCTGGTGCAGGCGGTGCATCAGGACGCCCCTTTCGTGAGGTGGCTCGGCCTCGGTTTTCTCTTTCTGTGGGCCTTCGGCGTGGTGGACGCGCTCCTCGACAAGGGGGAGCAGTAACGTTTGACAAGGCAACACCCACATGAGATAAATACACCAGCCTGCCCAGGGAGGGCGGGTGCAGAAATGGAGCAAAAAGATATGCTGCGTGCAGAGGTTCTAGCCACCGGGGGGCATGTCCCTTCCCGGGTCATCTCCAACGACTACTTCAACTATCTCGTCGATGACGCCGAGAGCTGGATCCACTCGAGAACCGGGATCCGCGAGCGACGCTTTGTCGAGGAGGGGGAATCGACTTCCGACCTGGCTACCACCGCAGCGCTTCTGGCTCTGGAAAACGGCAACATCGACCCGCTCGATCTTGATTGCATCATCGTAGCCACCTCCACTCCGGACATGATCCTTCCCGCCACCGCCTGCATGGTGCAGAAGAACATCGGCGCCGAGAACGCCTTTGCCTTCGACATGAACGCGGTGTGCAGCTCCTTCATCTACGGTCTCGAAGTCGCCGACAACCTGATCCGCTCCGGGAAGTACCGCCGGGTGCTCCTGATCGGTGCCGACACCTATTCGAAGATCCTCGATTTCGACGACAAGGGGTCCGCTCCCCTTTTCGGCGACGGCGCAGGCGCCATGATCCTCGGCGCAACCGAGACCGGGAAGGGTGTTTTGCAGAGCGTCATGAAGAGCGACGGGAAAGGGTGGGAGCTGATCCAGGTCCCCTCTTCCGGCTCCCGCAGACCGATCACGGCGGAGACGATCGCCCAGAAGGAAAACACCTTCAAGATGGCGGGGAAAAGCGTCTTCATCTTTGCCACCGACGTCATCCCGAGCATCATCGAGGACCTGGCGGCGAAGGGGGGGGTGAAGCCCGACGACATCGACTACATCATCCCGCACCAGGCGAACGTGCGGATCATCGACTACATCTTCAAGAAGACCGGGATCCCCAAGGAGAAATTCCTCCTGAACCTCGACCGCTTCGGCAACACCGCCGCGGCGTCGGTCGGTCTCGCACTCGATGAAAACCGCCGCAACGGGACTATCAAGCCGGGGGACCTCGTGCTGATGATGGGTTTCGGCGGCGGCCTCTCCTGGGGCGGGGTGCTGATCCAGTTCTAGCATCGCAGCGGCAGAGAGTTTTGCAGGGGGCACCTTCTTCGGGGGGTGCCCTTTTTTTTGTCGGACCAGTCTGACGGGGCGGACGGGACACAGGCCGGCGAAACTAGCGGCCTCTCCTCCCCCCAACCCCCTCCGGCACAGGGAGCGGCTCCAGCCCGCACCCTGTCATCAGCTCCATCAGTCCGTCGTTCGGCAGGCGCTTCTTCCACCCTGCGTGGAAGCGGTCGGCTGCCAGCAGCACCCCCCCCTTCGCAAGGCGACCCGCGAGCTTCGCGAGCACATGAGCCACCTCCTTTCGCTCCGAAAGCATCGGCCCACCGAGAAGCCCGTTGCAGAGGATCAGGTCGTAATCCCCTTCCCCTTCCGACCCCACGTCGTCGAGGTAAAAAAGGACCTCCATCTCCCCCCCGAGAAGGGGCGCAATCCGCTCCCGGTACCCCGACTGACGTTGAGGGTCGTGAGGGAAAAAGGCGTGGGCAGCGGCGAAGAGCTCGATCGGCTCGAAGGTGGAGCCGTGCACGGAGCAGGCGCCGAGGTCCGTGCCGCACCGGGCTATGATCTCCCCCACCCTCCACGTCCCCTCGCCGCTGCCGCAGGCGCAGTCAAGAACCCGCAGCCGCCTCCTTAGCGACGGAGCGCAGGCGCGCACCCACGAGGCGAGCCACTCCGCCTGCAAAGGGTAACGCTCGAAAGAGGCGCCATACCGCCGAGGGAGGAAGAGAGAAAAGAGGAAGTCGCGGCGGGCGCAGTCATCTGCGGCAAGAGCGGCGAGGGCCGGTGCGGGATCAGCAGCCTCGAGAAGGGGGTGGAGGCCCTGCAGCACGTCGAGCCAGCTCGACGCCGTGCCGAGAGCGGTGGCGTGCAATAGTGGCGCGAAGCGGCACCCCCGCGAGAGGAGGTGGCGGAAAGCGCGCTCGATCTCCTTCAGCGGGAACAGCGCCTCGGTGAGGGAGCGCATCTCCTGGTCGATGAGGAGGTGAGGAGCCCACAGTGGCAGAGGGTACGCACCGGCGTAGCGGGCGAAGGAGTCCGCGATGCGCGCGATCGTCCGGTCCAGCGCCGGGTCGTGCAAAGGGCCGGGGACCAGAAGGAGGCCGAGTCGCTCCTTGATGATCTCTTCATCTGTTGTGGAGGTAAAAGTCAGTCGCACGGGCCTACCTTTCGGAAAGGGTTCCACCAAAAGCGGGAACACTATCATGTAACGAGACGGGAGTGTCAAGGCAATAGCCGCTGAAGGAATGTGCCGGATCTCCTAAAGTACCGGAAGATAGAGCCGATAGGTTCGGTACTCTCTATCTCGAGGTGAAAGCATGTTTTCCTTTGCTCCCCGCTCCCTTTCGCTGACCCAAAAGCTCCTGATCCCCATCATCCTGGTGAACCTCTTAAGCACGGCGGCGTTCACAGCGTACCTGTACAAGGAGGAGAAGAAGGCGGTCATGGCAGGGATCGACCGGCAGCTCGCCGCCGCCGCGTACGGGATGCAGCTGGTCGCCGACACTTTTCACGACGGGCTTGCCGCCAACCCCTCCCCCGATCCGCAGGATTACGACAAGCTCCTGGAGCGCCTTTCCCGTTACGCGGAGCAGTCGCACCTCAAATACGTGTACACGACCGTCATGAAAGACGGAAAGATCCTCTTCACCCTCTCCAGTTACACAAAGGAAGAGAAGGAGAAGGGTTCCTACACGAAGCTCAACGACCCGTACGAGGACGCGAGCCCAGGTCTCAAAGGGGCATTTAGTGACGGCAGCGTCCACTTCGACGAGTACAAGGACAAGTGGGGGAGCTTCCGCTCCGTCTTCATCCCGTGCCGCTCGCCGCAGGGCGTGGCGTACGTGGTGGGAGGGGACGTCTCCCTCGCCGAGGTCGGGAGCGCCCTGCGCACCACCCTCTACGGCTGCCTCGCCATCGGCGCGGTCATCTTCATCGCGGTGACGGTCATCGTCCTTCTCGTGGTGCGCTCCATCTCCGGTGCCGTGCGCAGGCTCGCCGACGGCGTCAACCGCATCGCCGGCGGTGATCTCGCCGTGGCCATCACCCACGACAGCGGTGACGAGCTCGGCATGCTCGCCGCCGACATGAACGGCATGGTTGCCACACTCCGCTCAGTGGTGGGAAATGTGAAGGGGGTGGCCGAGCGGGTGTCGGGGGCGTCGCTGCAGCTTTCGGAAACCTCCGATCAGCTGGCCGCCGGAGCGGAGTGCGCAGTCGACCAGGTGCTGGGGTTGGCCAGCGCGGGTGAGGAGATGGCGACCACGTCGGCGGACATCTCCGGCAACTGCACGCAGGTTGCCGCCAGTGCCCACAGTGCGCTCGTAGCGGCAAAGGCGGGCGCCACGGTCGTCGATACCACCGTCGGAGTCATGGAGCGCATCGCGGGGCGGGTGAGAAATTCCTCCCAGACGGTGGAGGGGCTCGGAGAGCGCAGCAACCAGATCGGCACCATCGTCGGCACCATCGAGGACATCGCCGACCAGACGAACCTCCTGGCGCTGAACGCCGCTATAGAGGCGGCGCGTGCAGGCGAACAGGGACGTGGCTTCGCGGTCGTCGCCGACGAGGTGCGGGCCCTGGCGGAGCGGACCGGGCGCGCCACCAGGGAGATCACCGAGATGATTCGCACGATCCAGGTGGAGACGCGCGGAGCTGTTGCCTCCATGGTGGAGGGGGCCGTGGAGGTTGAGCAGGGGACGGCGGAGGCGGCCCGCTCCGGCGCGGCCCTTCTGGATATAGTCGAGCGCATCGGGGCCGTGGAGTTGCAGGTGGCGCAGATCGCCACCGCGGCGGAAGAGCAGACGGCGACGACCACCGACATCAGCGAGAACATGCACCGCATCACCGACCTCGTGCAGAGCACCAGCCGCGGCGCCCACGACTCCGCGGGGGCTGCTGGTGAGCTGCGGGGGCTCGCGGAGGAGTTGCGCATCGCTGTGGGGCATTTCAGGCTGGGACTCTAGGAGGGAGGGGAGCCCGAGAAGGGCTCCTCTTGCTCAGTCTTTGGCAAAAATCCGATATATGATGCTTCTCCTATAATTCTTCTTTAACAGCTTCATGGTCGTGCCGATAGGTACAGTATCTCCCCGTAGGAGGTACCTATGCCGATCACCCTTTCGCGCCCCACCTTCAGGTTGACTCACAAGCTCCTCGTTCCGATCATCCTCGTCAATCTCGCCAGTACCGCCGCGTTCACAGGCTATCTCTACCACAAACAGAAAATTTCCATCATGGCGGGGATCGATCGCCAGCTGACCACCGGTGCACTGGGGCTGCGGCTGGTGACCGACCCCTTCCACGACCGCATTGCGGCAGCGGCTCCTGGTCCCGGGGAATATCGGGAGCTTCTCGACCGCTTCTCCGAATATGCGGAGCAGGCGCACATCAACTATCTGTACAGCACGGTGCAAAAGGACGGCAAAATCGTCTTCACCCTATCGAGTTACACGAAGGAGGAGAAGGAGAAAGGGGACTTCAACAAGCTGTACGACCCGTACGAGGATGCAAGCGACGGACTGAAGGCGGCCTTTGCCGACGGGAAGGCGCACTTCGACGAGTACCAGGACCAGTGGGGAAGCTTCCGCTCCGTCTTCATACCGTGCCGCTCCCCGAAGGGGGTCCCCTACATCGTGGGGGCCGATGTCTCGCTGGCCGAGGTCGGCGGCCTCATGCGCAGCACCCTGTACGGCTGCCTTGCCATCGGCGCGGTGATATTCCTGGCCGTTACTGCCATCGTGCTCCTGGTGGTGCGTTACATAACCGGCGCAGTACGAAGCCTCGCCGATGGAGTAAACCGGATCGCGGGGGGGGATCTTGCCGTCACCATAGCGGATGCGGGGGGGGATGAACTGGGGAGGCTCGCATCGGATCTCACCGGCATGGTGGCGACCCTCCGGGAAGTGGTCGGAAACGTCCAGGGGGTGGCTGAGCGCGTTGCCGGCGCCTCCATGCAGCTCTCCGAAACGGCCGAGGAACTTGCCTGCGGTGCCGGTCAAGCTCTGGACCAGGTGATGGGGGTGGCGACGGCAGGTGAGGAGATGGCTGCGACCTCGGGGGAGATCTCCGACAGCTGCGGTCAGGTCGCCAGCAGCGCGGACGGCGCCCTCGAAGCGGCCCGTGCCGGAGCGAGCGTCGTAGATGACATGGTGGTGGTCATGCAGCGGGTCGCCGGACGGGTGAGGGAGACTTCGCAGACAGTGGAGGGGCTCGGAGAGCGGAGCAACCAGATCGGCGCCATCGTCGGCACCATCGAAGACATCGCCGACCAGACGAACCTCCTCGCGCTGAACGCGGCGATAGAGGCCGCTCGCGCCGGTGAACAGGGACGCGGCTTCGCGGTCGTCGCAGACGAGGTGCGCGCCCTGGCGGAGCGGACCGGGCGCGCGACGAGGGAGATCACCGAGATGATCCGCGCGATCCAGCTCCAGACGGGGGGGGCGGTGGCCTCCATGGCAGAGGGGGTCGAGGAGGTGGAGCAGGGGACGGCGGAGGGTGCCCGCTCCGGCGCGGCTCTACTGGACATCGTCGAGCGCATCGGCTCGGTCCAGCTGCAGGTGGCGCAGATCGCCACGGCAGCGGAAGAGCAGACGGCGACCACCGCGGAGATAAGCGGCAACATGCACCGCATAACAGATCTCGTGCAGAGCACCAGCCGCGGCGCACATGATTCGGCGGGGGCTGCAGGTGAGCTGAGGGGGCTGGCGGAGGAGTTGCGGATCGCGGTGGGGCATTTCAGGCTGGAGACGTAGATCTGGCCCGGTGGGGAAAGTCGTGTGACGAGGGGGACGCCGGTAAAAGCGCCCCTTTTTTTCGGATCATCTGGGAATTCCGGGGACAGCCGGTCGGACGTCCCCTCCCCCCTTGCGGGGGAGGGACAGGGTGGGGGGGAAGGTGCCACCATTTCAGCCACATAGCAGCTTCACCCACCCCCTGTCCCCCTCCCGTCAAGGGAGGGGGGACCTTCCTGACGCCGGCTCCCCGGAATTCCCGGGAGAGGCTTTTTTTCGAGGTCCATCCGGGAATTCGGGGGAAGCGTGGGTACATTGCCACGAAGCACTGCAGAAGGCCTAACGTTCCCCCCTTTGCGAAGGGGGGGCAGGGCAGCGTTGTCCGGTTAGGTTTTTGCTTTGCGTCGTTTCTGCTTTTTTCGGTTTTTTTTGGCCTCATTTTTTCGCAGTCTAGAGGCTTCAGCTGCCATTCCAGCAGCTTCACTAGCGATTTTGTTTCTTAGCTCTCTGACACGATTGATGCTCACCCGCTCGTTATGCTGTTCTTGGCAGTAAATGGCCAGGAGAAGGTAAGTGATAAGTCCACTGAGGACCTGCACCATCATGCCATACTGGCTTCTGGCGATTAAGTGGTAGACGTTGAGGTATCGTTTCCACCAGCCAAAGAAGGTCTCTATGTTCCAACGTAGTTTGTAGGCTTCGGCCACCTGTTCAGCGGTAAGGTCATAGCGGTTTGTCGCAACCCAGTATTCCTTTCGGTCAACGCGATAGCCAACTACTCGGAGCTCTTTCTGCCCTTCAGTGAGCCCCTTCTTGCCCAGAATAACGATGGCGTCATAAAAGACGATGTCACTGTGCGGAAGAGGATTTTGACGGACGACCTTCTTTCTGGCTCTCTGCTGGATGCGGCAGATAAAGAGTTTGCCGTCTTCTTGCCACTGATCGAAGTCGGCGTTGCATTGGTACCCTCGATCAAGGACAGCAGTTTCGCCAGGCTGGAGGATACGGTCTACATACTGCCGCTCCACCTGGTTAGCGTCAGTCACGACCACACTCGTCGGCACACCACGGTTCAGATCAAGGCCTACGTGGGCTTTGGCTTTATTGTGAGTGCTTGAGTACTGCGCCCAATCCATGGACATCAAAGCGTCGATGACAGATCCATCGATGCCAACAAGGTTGCCAAGTTCTGCGTGTTGGGCGGGAATGACTTTGCGAGCCTCTTTCGCCAGTGCTCCAAAGATTTCAGTGAGTTGTTCGAGTCCACGTGTGTTGATAGCCTCAAAAAAGGCGGATTTTTTAACGCCTTTAGGTGGCGCAACACATTCCTTGGCGAAATTGTCCTGTTCCAGGGCCTGGATCAGTTCTCTTCCAGAAGAGAATTCCTGGAGATGGTAGTAGACAAGGGCCTTTAGCTGATCGTCGAATGACAGTTGCAACGGTCGGTAACCTCTCGATGTAAGTGGAGAAACAGGGGTGCATGATCTCTTTACTGGGTCGAGAAGTCTATTAAATTCATAAGGATTCTGAGGCTTTTGTCTGCTGAAGGGACGCATGTCGTAACCACTCCCGAATTACGTAGTTACGAACGCGGCGCGCGCCACCCTTCAACAGATGTCAAGCAAAAAGTACAGCAATATCAAAGATTTCAGAGAGCAAGAACCTAACCGGACAACGCTGCCCTGTCCCCCCTTCGCAAAGGGGGGAACTCTAGGTCTCCTGCACCGCCTCGTCGAAGTATAACGAGCTTCGTCCATGCGACCAGCAGCTTGGTGCATGCGACCACCAGCTTCGTGCACGGGAACACCAGCTCTGTCCATGCAACCACCAGCTTCGTCCACGCGACCACGAGCTTCGTGCACGCGACTACAAGCTTCGTCCACGCGACTACAAGCTTCGTGCACGCAACCACCAGCTTCGTCCACGCGACCACGAGCTTCGTCCACGCGACCACGAGCTTCGCCCACGCGACCACGAGCTTCGCCCACGCGACCACGAGCTTCGCCCACGCGACCACGAGCTTCGTCCACGCGACCACGAGCTTCGCCCACGCGACCACCAGCTTCGTGCACGCGACCACCAGCTTCGTGCACGCGACCACGAGCTTCGTCCACGCGACCACCAGCTTCGTCCACGCTACCACGAACTTCGTCCATGCGAACACGAGCTTCGGTGCTCGCCACCACGAGCTTCGGTGCACGCCACCACGACTTTAGTGCACGCGACCACAGGCACACGTTCCGAAGTGGCAAAGGGCTTTTTCCTAAATCCCGCGGAGCCACGATACTCGTCGTGGCCGCTCATTGGTGAATGCCGGAGCCGGTATGGTCTTCCCTCGAAGGGCGAGGCGAGGCCGTTACGTCCCCCCCTTTGCGAAGGGGGGACAGGGCAGCGTTGTCCGGTTAGGTTTTTGCTTTGCGTCGTTTCTGCTTTTTTCGGTTTTTTTTGGCCTCATTTTTTCGCAGTCTAGAGGCTTCAGCTGCCATTCCAGCAGCTTCACTAGCGATTTTGTTTCTTAGCTCTCTGACACGATTGATGCTCACCCGCTCGTTATGCTGTTCTTGGCAGTAAATGGCCAGGAGAAGGTAAGTGATAAGTCCACTAAGGACCTGCACCATCACGCCATACTGGCTTCTGGCGATTAAGTGGTAGACGTTGAGGTATCGTTTCCACCAGCCAAAGAAGGTCTCTATGTTCCAACGTAGTTTGTAGGCTTCGGCCACCTGTTCAGCGGTAAGGTCATAGCGGTTTGTCGCAACCCAGTATTCCTTTCGGTCAACGCGATAGCCAACTACTCGGAGCTCTTTCTGCCCTTCAGTGAGCCCCTTCTTGCCCAGAATAACGATGGCGTCATAAAAGACGATGTCACTGTGCGGAAGAGGATTTTGACGGACGACCTTCTTTCTGGCTCTCTGCTGGATGCGGCAGATAAAGAGTTTGCCGTCTTCTTGCCACTGATCGAAGTCGGCGTTGCATTGGTACCCTCGATCAAGGACAGCAGTTTCGCCAGGCTGGAGGATACGGTCTACATACTGCCGCTCCACCTGGTTAGCGTCAGTCACGACCACACTCGTCGGCACACCACGGTTCAGATCAAGGCCTACGTGGGCTTTGGCTTTATTGTGAGTGCTTGAGTACTGCGCCCAATCCATGGACATCAAAGCGTCGATGACAGATCCATCGATGCCAACAAGGTTGCCAAGTTCTGCGTGTTGGGCGGGAATGACTTTGCGAGCCTCTTTCGCCAGTGCTCCAAAGATTTCAGTGAGTTGTTCGAGTCCACGTGTGTTGATAGCCTCAAAAAAGGCGGATTTTTTAACGCCTTTAGGTGGCGCAACACATTCCTTGGCGAAATTGTCCTGTTCCAGGGCCTGGATCAGTTCTCTTCCAGAAGAGAATTCCTGGAGATGGTAGTAGACAAGGGCCTTTAGCTGATCGTCGAATGACAGTTGCAACGGTCGGTAACCTCTCGATGTAAGTGGAGAAACAGGGGTGCATGATCTCTTTACTGGGTCGAGAAGTCTATTAAATTCATAAGGATTCTGCGGCTTTTGTCTGCTGAAGGGACGCATGTCGTAACCACTCCCGAATTACGTAGTTACGAACGCGGCGCGCGCCACCCTTCAACAGATGTCAAGCAAAAAGTACAGCAATATCAAAGATTTCAGAGAGCAAGAACCTAACCGGACAACGCTGGGGGCAGGGGGGATTTGATCTTCAAGTCTCCAGAACCGCAGACCCTTTAACAGTACATCTCGGTCGTCGGACCTCAGTGCTGCGGCAGTCTAAAGACAACGACATAGACACCACCAGTTTTTTACAACCTGGAATCAAAAGAATTGCTTGAGACCACAGCAGTTGCGACTTTGCAGGACGGTGCCGGCCAAGTCAAATCCCCCCTGTCCCCCCTTCGCAAAGGTTCTTCTGGGAATTCTGGGGAAAGTTAAAAAAAATAAAGCGACAACGACAGCACTGGGTTATTTTGAGGTTCCCCAACATCAAATACTCAGGAGGCTGCCGTTGTCGCAAACCGATCTTATATCATATCTCGGAGGGTGGGAAGGATATCGTATTGCCAAGGTCACCACTTCAGGCACAGACAAGCAGAAACGGTTCGAGATAGTGCTGGTTCCAAGGTTTCAGGAGAAGTTGCTGTGCCCCAGTTGTGGTAAGCGCTGCACAGGGGTTCACGACACCAGTGTCCGACTCATACGCGACCTGCCGATACTGGATGCCCAAACGTATCTGAGGGTTCGGCGTCGCAGACTCTGGTGTCCCCGATGCGGACCTGTCCTTGAGGCGTTGCCATGGTTGGAGAAGTACGCTCGCGTCACAGCCAGACTTGCTGAGAGCGTAGCGAAGTTGTGCTGCGTTCTCCCAATAAAGCAGGTGGCAGAGTTCTACGGGCTATCCTGGGATCAGGTTAAGGAGATCGACAAACGGTCTCTGCAAAACGGATTCGGCAGCGTTGATCTCTCGGACGTCGAGGTAATCGGCATGGACGAATTTGCCCTTCGAAAGGGGCACGATTATGCAACTGTCATCGTGGAGCCGCACCGCAGGAAAGTGCTGTTCGTGGCAACGGGGAGGGGCCGCGAGAGCATTCGTCCGTTCTTTCAGCAACTTGGGGAAGAGGGGTGCAAACGACTCAAAGCCGTTGCTATGGATATGAATGGTGCCTTTGAGACGGAGGTGAAAGCTAACTGCCCTCAGGCCGCAATCGTCTATGACCTTTTCCATGTCGTAGCAAAGTACAGCAGAGAGGTCCTGGACAAGGTCCGCAACGCTGAAGCGGACCGCCTCAAAGATGACAAGAAAGCCCGCAAGGTAATCAGAACCTCGCGGTGGTTGTTGCTGCGGAATAGCCGGAATGTCAAAGGTGACGACATGCTTCGTTTGCAGGAACTATTGGAAGCAAACCAGAACCTCCTGACGGTTTATCTGCTGAAAGAGGACCTCAAACAGTTATGGCGTTTCAGGTGTACCGAGGAAGCGAAGCTGTTCTGGGAGCAGTGGCACCGACGAGCGATGGAAAGCAATATTGAACAGCTCACGACGTTTGCAAAGCGGTTGCAGCCCTACCTCCAGGGCATCCTGAATCACTGCCTTTATCAACTGCACACCGGCATCCTCGAAGGCATCAACAACAAGATCAAAGTGATCAAGAGAATGGCCTATGGCTTCCGGGACCATGACTACTTCTTTCTAAAGATTAGAGCGGCCTTCCCCGGAATTCCCGGATGAACCTTCGCAAAGGGGGGGGACGCAAGGGCTCGTGCGGTCTTTCATTGAAACATACTACGGCTTCGCCGGAATTCTCGGATGAGCCTTTTCGGTCACTTGTTGTGGCCGTGCCCTTTTCCTTTCCCCTTTCCCTTGCCGTGCCCGCTTCCGGGGCCGCCCTGGCCGCCGCCCGGCTCCCCCGTGAAGTAGAGGTCGCCGCGCTTCAAGGCGTGGAACTCGGGTGAGCCGGGCTTGATCCCCAAATCCTTCGCTATCACACCCCACCCTTTACCCTTCTTCGTCTGGTACGTATGCAGCACCGTGTCCGGCGCCCGGTGGGACATCTGGCTCAGCTGGAGCGTCATGAAGGCGTCCGCCGGCTGGTCGACCTGCCGGATGATCGTCTGGACCTGGGGTAGAGGGACGCCGAACTGTGCGCTCAGCTTCACGCCGAAGTTCTGCATGTCGGCATGGGCCTGGACGTTGACGCTGTTCATGAACCCAGCGAGGTCTGCGTGGCAGATCCCTGCCACCCCGAGGATAAAGAGAAAAAGCGCTGCGGAAAGAGACATTTTCTTCATACTGAACCCTCCTCAATTGATGTGCACATGATGGCGGAACCCAGTGAGTATATAGTCCCTCTGTCTTGTGACAACCGGGATTGGACGGTTTCACACCTCGATCCTGAACTGCGCACCCTCTTCGGCGTTGCGTGCCGACACGCGCCCCCCCATATTCTTCTCGATTATGGTCTTCGACATCCACAGGCCGATACCGGTTCCCTTCCCCTCCTCCTTTGTGGTGAAGTACGGCTCGAAGATCCGCTCCAGGAGCCCCTCCGGAATGCCGCCGGCATTGTCGCTTATGGCCACCACGGCGCGCCCGTTTTCCCCGAAGATCCTCACCCTGATCAGCGGCTGCGGCACGCGCCGCTCCAGGAGCGCCTCGCGGGCGTTGCCGATAACGTTGAGAAGCGCCTGGGCGTACTCGTTACGCAGCCCCTCGATCTGCAGGTCCTCCCCCGGTTCGACCACAATGGCAATGTCGTTGTCCTTGAGGCTCGCCTCCACAAGAGAGATCGCCCTATAGACGCTCTCCCTGACGCTGAAAGGCACCTTGCGCTTGTCCTCGCGGAAGAAGTCCCGGAAGTCGTTGATGGTGCAGGACATATAGGAGATGAGCTCCATCCCTCTGTCGACGTAGAGCGACATCTGCTCCGGAGTCATCGCCTTGGAGTGGTACTCGTGGCCCATGCTCTGGATCACCAGCCCGAGGTTGTTCAAAGGGTGTTTCCACTGATGGGCGATGTAGCTGATCATCTCCCCCATGGCTGCATGCCGGCTTTGCCCAACCAGCATCTGGTCCTTCTCGCGCAGTTCCGCAACAGTCTCGCTCACTCGCTCCTCGAGGGTCAGGTTCAGCGCCTCGAGCTGGGCTTGCTTCGCCGCCAGCGCCTCCTGCGCTTTTTTTCGCTCGGCGACTTCCGCCTCGAGGGCCACCGTGCGCTCGTGCAGGACCTGTTCGATCCTTTTTCGCTCCGTGATGTCCCTGTTGCTGGCGCGCGAGCCGAGCGGCGCGCCGTCCGTATCGACCACGAATCGGCAGAGATGTGAGATCCAGCGCTCCTCGCCGTCGCGGGTGGTGATGCGGAAGTCCAGCGGCTGCGGCTGGCCGTTCGCCATGAGGGTGTGGGTGTGCGCATTGTAGCGGGGGAGATCGTCAGGGTGAATGATCTTCCAGATTAGGCCGGGGTCGCGGTAGAACTCTTCAGCGGAATACCCGCAAATCTGCTGGCAGGAAGGGGAGATGTACTGCAGGGTGTTGTCGGGCGCGATCCAGAATTCCCAGTCGGAGGTAAAGTTGGCCACGGTGCGGTAGCGTGTTTCGCTTTGCGTCAGCTCCTGATGGCTCCTTGCCAGTTCGTCCCTACCCCTTTCCACTTCCTCCTTTGCCTCCTTCAATCGGGTGAAGAGGGGCCCGATCCGCCATATGCCGCACACCAGGAGGAGAGAGACGAGCAACCCCATGCTTTCGACTGCCAGGCTGTCGCGGGTGGACCCTTCCATGACCAGAAAAAGGGCCAGAAGCCTGCGCACCGCCTGGATCAGAAAGGCGCAGGACAAGAGGATCCAGGCGCAGAGTGCGCCGGTGAGGCGGATCAGGCGGATGGCCATGAAGACGGCGACACATTGCAGCGCCACCGATACCGCCATTATGAAGTGAAGGAGCGAAGGCATTTTGTCCGGGCCCCACTGTCTGTCGTGATGCTGTAAAAGAGGAAAAGTGCTGGTTAAATTAAGGAAGCATTATTATATTTATTTCTGCACACTTTGTACTTAAAAAATAGCGGCGTCTTTGGTGTGCAGTCCAGATTGGGGACAAAAAGCGGCAGTTTTGAATACTCCGCCACGGCCTGCCGCCGTGAATCCATTACCTCCACCGACGCGGTCGTGCAGCTGTCGCGCGTGGGACACCGTTCGCTTACCACCGGGAGGAGCTTGTGCCGAGGATCTCTGTTGCTCAGCAGCGTGTACTGCGCGGGGTTGCCGCCGTCCTTATGGTCGCGGTGGCGAGCGTGGTGCTCGTAGCTTTCCTGAAGCCGATCGGGGTGCGGCACCCTTTCCTCGTCTATTACCCCGTAGTGGCCCTGGCGGCGATGTATCTGGAAGTGGAGGGGGGGGTGACGACGACAATCCTCTCTGCCCTCTTCGGTGCCTATTTCATGGAGCCACAACACGCGCTTGCCGTCGAGCGCGTGGAAGACCAGGTATACGTGGCGGTTTTCGTGCTCGAAGGGCTGATCATCACCTATGCGGCCGAGCGGATCCGCCGGGCCCGCATTGCCGGAGCGGAAGACACCGTCGCGAGAGAGCGGCAGAGGGCGGACGAGAACCTGAAGGAGAGCGAGCATCGACTGAGGCTCGCCCTGGAAGGGGCGCGGATGGGGATGTGGATCTGGGACGTCACCTCCGACCGTTCGGAGTGGAACGATCAGGAATACGAGCTCCTCGGCCTCCCCAGGGGGGACGGGAATGAGCCGACGGAGCACTTCTTCAGGCAGGTGCATCCGGACGACAAGTCGCGGCTCAATGAGGCCCTTGCCGAGGTACTGGAGCGCGGAACCTACTTCTCGCAGGATTTCCGGATCGTGCGTCCCGACGGCGAAGTCCGGTGGGTGGCAGGGCGGGCGCGCCTTTCCCGGGACAGGGAGGGGAAGCCGGTGCGGATGCGGGGAGTAAACTACGACATCACCTCCCAGAAGCTGATGGAAGAGGAGCTGCGGGGGCGCGAGGCGGAGGCCCGTGCACGTGCCGACGAGTTCGCCCTGCTGATGGACACCGTACCCGCCTTTACCTTTATCACCCGCGACCCCGAGTGTCGGCAGATGTCGGGGAGCAAGAAGTCACGGCAGCTTCTGCGCATTCCGGAGGGGAGAAGCGTGTCTGCGTCGGCCCCGGAGGAGGAGCGCCCGCACAGCTTCCGTGCCATGAAGGACGGGAGGGAACTGGCCCCGGAGGAACTTCCGGTCCAGCTTGCCGCCAAAGGGAAGGAGGTGCGGGATTTTGAAATGACCGTGGTCTACAACGACGGGACTTCCTGTGACATTTTCGGCGACGCCGTTCCGCTCCTCGATGAAGCAGGGAATGTGCGCGGCGCGATCGGCGCGTTCCTGGATGTGACGGAGCGCAAGAAGATGCAGCAGGAGCTGCAGAGGGCGCACGACGAGCTGGAAAAACGGGTAGAAGAGCGGACGGCGGAGTTGCACGAGGCGCTGGAATCCCTGACGAGGGAGATAGAGGAGCGGATGCAGACTGTGGAGGCTCTGCGGGAGAGGGACCAGTTGCTGGTGCATCAGAGCCGGCTCGCCGCGATGGGGGAGATGATCAACAACATCGCGCATCAGTGGCGCCAGCCGCTCAACGTCATCAGCCTCATCATCCAGGAAATGCCGCTGATGTACGAGCAGGGTGAGTTTACGGAAACGTATCTGCACGCCCGGGTCGACCAGGCGAAGGCAGTCATCGCATACATGTCCCAGACGATCGAGGACTTCAGGAGCTTTTTCAGGCCGAGCATGGAAAAGGCGGTGTTCAGGGTGAGGGATCTGCTGGACAAGACGCTCGCACTGGTTGCTGAGACGCTGGAGAAGTGCGGCATAAAGGTGGAATTGGAGGAGATCGGCGAGCCTTCCATGTACGGCTACCTCAGCGAGTGCTCGCAGGTGCTCCTCAACATTCTCCTGAACTCGCGCGACGCGTTCCTCGAGTGCAGGAGAGAAACGGCATGCGTGATACGCATCAGGGCCGTCGCGGCAGGCTCCAGAACCATTGTCACCATCGCCGACAATGCCGGGGGTATTCCCGAGGTCATCATCGGCAAGATCTTCGAGCCCTACTTCACCACCAAGGGGCCGGAGAAGGGGACCGGCATCGGGCTCTTCATGGCCAAGACGATCATCGAGAAGCACATGAACGGCTCCTTCACCGTGCGAAACATCGATGGCGGAGCCGAGTTCACCATCGAAGTCGACAGCTGCCCCCCGGCTGAGGCGCTTCCGGATCCCGGAGAAGAAATGTAGAAATACCTCGCAGGCTGCATCTCTTTCTGCTCTCCCTCCACCATCCTTCGAACCGGCGTCTCGAAGGCCTCCTATTCCATCAGATCCTCACCCTGATAGGCAGGATCACTGTGGTCATCCCCTCCCACTGAAGACGGCGCTGGATCGCGAACGCAGTCTCGTTATGCAGCATCCTGTGGTAAAACTTCTCCAGCCGGAAGGTGAGCTGCCCCGTGAAGACGGTGGAGCGGGGAAATTCCTCCCCGATCTCCTGGCAAAGCTCTATCACGCTGTCCACCACCTCGATGGCGGTAGCCAGCCGATACTCGGCGGCGAATCCCATCCGGCGCGCCAGATCCACGTACTTCTCCAGCCCCGCCCTGGCGTTCGCCTCCAGGGCCTCCATCTCCTCGGCCCCCTTGAAGGAGCCGGAGTCGATGACAGCAACGGAGACGAAGACGATGTTCTTGTACGTCTTCGGGAAGGTGGTGATTATGGAGAGGAAGGTGTGCACGCCGAAACCGCTGTAGGCCGAGACCAGCTGGATAGCCGTCGGCTCGTTTCTGTTCAGCTGCTGGTCGTTGTATTTCCCGGTGGTGGGAAAGTCGAGAAGGGTATCGTCCAACTGCGCCATTCCCTTGCGCACTGAGACGTAGTGGCTCTTGATGAGATAGCAGAGCCCGATCACCACACCGGTGATGACAAGGGTCACCCACCCCCCCTCCGCAAACTTCTCCACCGTCGTGATCACGAGGATAGTGGCGCAGAGTGCGAGCCCCACCAGGTGCACCGAGAGGTGGCGCCGCCACTGCGGGTCCTCGTTCCTGCGCAGGATGAAGAAACGGGACATCCCGAGCTGGGAGAGGGAGAAGGTGATGAAGACGTTGATGGAGTACATGACGACGAGCGCGGAGACCGATCCACCGGTGTAGAAGAGGAGCGCCAGCGCGGCGCCCCCCATGAGGAGGATACCGTTTCTCATGGTGAGGCGCTCCGAGAGCGCGGCGAAGCGGTGCGGGAACCAGGAGTCGATGGCCATGTTGCTCATGACGCGGGGGCCGTCCACGAAGCCTGCCTGGGCTGCCACGAGGAGGAGAGCGCCTTCGGAGAAGATGGTGACGAAGGCGATACTGTTACCCATCGGCCAGTTGGAAAAGAGAGTGTCGGCCACCACCGCGTTCAGGGTCTTTCCGCTCACCGGGTGAACCCCCAGGAGAAGATAGCTCAGAAGGAGCACCCCTGCGGTGAAGGCGAGGGAGGTGGCCATGTACACCATCGTCCGCTTGCCGGTCTGCACCCGCGGCTCGCGCATGATTTGCAGCCCGTTCGATACCGCCTCAATCCCGGTATAGGTACCCCCACCCAGCGAGTAGGCACGCAGGAAGATAAGGAGTATCCCCACGATCCCGATAGTGGATGCATCACGGTGCAGTCCCGCACCCAGGTCGTGCGCCACCGGCACCAGTTTGTCGCTGTGGATCGCCACCGCATAGGTGAGCATGATGAGGTGGCTGAGGACAAAGACCATGAAGATGGGCGCAAGGAGGGTAACCGACTCCTTCACCCCACGCACGTTGAGGATGATGAGAAGCACCGTCAGTACGCAGGCCAGCGGCACCTTGTACTCGTGA
Source organism: Geomonas sp. RF6 (assembly GCF_021044625.1). Taxonomy (NCBI): domain Bacteria; kingdom Pseudomonadati; phylum Thermodesulfobacteriota; class Desulfuromonadia; order Geobacterales; family Geobacteraceae; genus Geomonas; species Geomonas sp. RF6. The sequence continues at coordinate 2,027,710 of NZ_CP087999.1, forward strand.
AACTGCTGCGGGACGTAGCTGAACATCGCGTCCACGCAGGAGGCGATGGAGATGGTGATGGTCATGGCGTAGTCGACGAGGAGCGCGGCGCCGGACACCACCCCCGCCTTTTCCCCCAGGAGATGGCTCGCCACGATGTAGCCACCCCCGCCGTGGGGGAAGTGCTCGATGATGCGGGAGTAGGAGTAGGAGATAATGAAGACGGTGAGGGCGGTGAAGGCGGCCAGGAGGAGCGCCAGGTAGGTGTGCTGTCCCAGCGCCCGGAACGCCTCCTCCGGACCGTAGGCCGAGGAGGAGAGCCCGTCGGCGCCGAGCCCGACCCAGGCGAGGATCGGGATGAGGCTCATGCTGTGGAATATGCGGGGGTCCTTGAGAACCTTCGGTGCGCCGAAAAGGGCGCGGCTGAAACGGCGTCCCTGGTTGTGCCCGCCGTTGACGTGTACCGGACCGCCGTTGCTGACGTTCTTTACAGACTCCATATTGCTCCCCCGGTAAGTGACGGAAAAGATACAGTCTGAAAAAGACGCCCGCGTACAGCAGCATTCTGCTTTTCTAGACCATGCTCTTCCGGTAGTGCCTGCGAGGTTAGCTGACGGGCTCGGGCCTGGAAGTGCCCTATCCTCTTCAAGGAATACGCCCCTGTTACCTGGGTCCCCCGCATCCGCCCGACCTGGCGCGGATCTCGGCTGCATCTTTTCTCCTTATACGTCCCGAAGCAGAGAGGTGTCAACGACGCATACGAGCCGGAAAAGGCACCGGAGTACCTGCCCCCTCCGGCACGGTTTCAGCTTCAAGCATTCGAAAACACAGTAGTATTTGCCCTCGCGGTGTCTCCCTTGTCGAGTGGTTTGGCCATGCCGCCCCCCTTGCCTTAATACTTTCGTAACGCCCCCGCGCTCCCTGACCGCACTGTCGCCGCGCGTGGGAGTCGTGCCGTCCTTAAGGGTTCGTTAACGGACCGGGAGGCGATCTTAACACTATCTTTATCCGTGTGGCTGTATCGTGAAGATAGAAAGGCTGCGATTCCCGGCCCCAGCGACCGCCCCCGGACACAAACGGAGCAAGCGATGAAAGTCTATCTCTTCAATCCTGAGACAGGGTGTTACCTCGGCGAAGACTTCGCGGATGAAGGGGGGCAGACCTGCTGCATCCCCCTCGATGCAACCCCGGTCGCGCCACCCAAGGCAGGTCCGGGCGAGGTCCCGGTCTTTGACGCCACGAGGAAAGTGTGGACGCTGCAGCGTCATTCCCCCCCTGCTTGTGCCGAAGCCGATGCTGCCGTTGGGGGACTGCTCCCCGGAAAATGAGCGAGCCCCGGCGCTGCGGCTTGCCGGCCGGAGCGGGAATTCCTTTCACCGGTGATTCCCTGCGCCATTCGCCTCCCGTTGACTTCGCCACCCGAAGAGCTATAACGTGCCGTTGATGAATACCTGTAGAAGCTCTCGTCAGGGAAAGGAGTGTGCCTGTGCCCGACCGCGACAAAGATATGCCTCGACCTTTCCCTGCAGCGCTCCTCAATCTCGCGCAGCGGCGGAAGGAAGGGCGCCGGGACGACGGCACAGGAGGAGACGCACGGCAGGGAGCGACGGTGCATCCCGTAGGCACGGACTGGAGAGGGTACCTGAAGAGCCTCTTTCTCGTGGCGGGAACAACAGGGCTCTGTCAGCTGCTGAGACCGCTTCTGGCGCCGACCAACCTCATGATGGTCTACCTGTTCGCGGTGATCTTCGCGGCAACGAAACTCGGACGGGGGCCGTCCATCGTCACCTCCGCGCTGAGCGTCGTCGCCTTCGACTTCTTCTTCATCCCGCCCCGCTTCACCCTCAGGGTTTCCGACACGGAATATGTAGTCACCTTCGTCGCTTTCTTCACCGTCGGCGCCGTGATCAGCACGCTGGTCTACCAGGCTCGCGAGCGCGCCGAGGCGATACGTGAGCGGGAGGCGCAGACTGCGAGCCTATACCACCTGACCCGGGATCTGGCGGGAGCCTCCGACATCGAAGGAATCGTTCAGGCGGTGCTGAGGAATGTGGAGGAGAGCCTGGAGGCCCGGGTGGCGATCCTCTTGTCCGAGGGGGAGCATCTGGCTGTGCGGGCTGTGAGCGCCGGTCTGTATCATGGCGAGAAGGAACAGGCGGTGGCGGAGTGGGTCTTTCGCAGCAGAACCCCTGCCGGTCGTGGAACGGAGACGATGGGCTCGGCGCCCCTCCTCTGCGTGCCACTGGAGACTGCAGCGGAAGTCCGCGGAGTCCTCGGAGTCAGGCTGGCGGACGACGCGAGATACCACGCCCCCGACTGCCGCAGGTTGCTGCAAGCCTTCGCCACCCAGGCGGCGCTGGCGGTCGAGCGGGTGCACCTGACGTCGCAGGCGGAAGAGGCGCAGCTCCTCGCGGCGCGGGAGACGCTCGAACGGGCGCTGCTCAACTCTATTTCCCACGATCTGCGCACCCCCCTCGTCTCCATCTCCGGAGTCCTCGACACCCTGCGCGCCCCCGACCCCCACCTCACCGTGCGCAGCATGCGGGAGCTCGTCCAGACCGCGTGGGAGCAGGCGGAACGACTGAACCGTTTCGTGGGAAACCTTCTGGACATGACGCGCCTGGAGGCGGGAGCGCTGAAGCTGAAGGAGGAGCCGTGCGACGTTCAGGATCTGGTCGGATGCGCCCTGGCTGCACTCGAGCCGCGGCTGGAGGGACGCAGCATCAGCACCGATCTCCCCCCGGACCTGCCGCTCTTGCGCATCGATCTCGTGCTGATGACCCAGGTGCTGGTCAACGTCCTCGACAACTCGCTGAAATACTCCCCCCCGAAGTCGGAGATTGAAATCAGCGCCAGAAGCGACGGCGCGATGCTGGTGCTGGAGATAGCGGATCGCGGCCCCGGGATACCGGAACACGATCTTTCCAGAATCTTCGACAAGTTCTACCGTATTCCGGTCCCCGAGGGTATGGGGGGAACAGGTCTTGGGCTCTCCATCAGCAAGGGGATCGTCGAGGTGCACGGCGGGACGATAAGGGCGGAGAACAGGAAGGGGGGAGGTCTCACCATGACCATTGCCCTGCCGACCGCTTGAGGACGCAACTGCAGCAAGGAAATACCACCAAGGAGGGGCCATGAACGCCGATGAGAAAAGAACCGCGCCGGTCATCCTGATCATTGATGACGAGGTGGCCATTCTGCGCTTCCTGCGCGCGGCCCTCGACACCGGGGAATTCTCTGTGCACGAGGCCCAGACCGGCTATACCGGAATTGCCGCCGCCAGCGCGAAGCGGCCGGACGTGATCCTTCTGGATCTCGGGCTGCCGGACCTGGACGGGGTGGAGGTGATCAAGAGGATAAGGGAGTGGTCCGAGGTGCCGATCATCGTCCTCTCGGTGCGCGAAGCGGAAAGCGAGAAGGTGGCGGCTCTTGATGCCGGCGCCGACGACTACCTCACCAAGCCGTTTGGCGTGGCGGAGCTCCAGGCGCGCATCAGGGTATCGCTACGCAGGTCGCAGCAGCAGGCGCCCGAGGCGGTGTATCGAAGCGACGACCTCGAGGTCGATGTGTCACGCCGCCGGGTCACGGTCTCGGGGGAGGAGGTCCAGCTCACCCCCACAGAGTACGAACTGCTGCGGCTCCTGGTGAACCATGCCGGCAACGTCGTCACCCACACCCAGATACTGCGGAAGATATGGGGAGCGGCATACGGGGAGCAGCAGAACATCCTCAGGGTGAACATCAGCCACCTGCGGCAGAAGATAGAGAAGAACCCCTCTCGGCCACGGCTCATCATCACCGAGCCCGGCGTGGGGTACCGCCTGAAGGGTGAGTAGGGGGAAAGCCCTCATCTGCCGCCGAGGTGAGGACTGTGGTCTTCGACTGTCGGGGCACAGCCGTGGAGGCCGGCACCCGGGGCCTGCTTCGTTCCGTTTCGGGCTTGCCTGCTCTCGATCTTTTCCTTTATAAAGAGCGGCTTGAATAGAAAGAGGAGGGGACATGAGAAGGTGGACGGCGGTAATGGTCTCGTTGGTGCTATGGCAAGGTGTGCAGGCCCATGCCTTTGATCCGATGGCGATGGAGCGCACGAAGCTGCTGGAGGAATGCACCCGGTGAGATTTTGTTGGGGCGGATTTTCAGGGGGCTCAGATGGAGAACGTCCTGCTGGACACTGCGATGACCTGAAGCGGGCGGGCGCATTTTACGACTCCACCACCAAATGCAGGTAGAAACGCAGCATCCGGTGATTGAATCGTAGATGCAGGGTGCCTCGCGAAGTCCGTCGATCCTCTAGCGCACTGAAAGAGCAGAGTGCGAACCTGCGGCAGCGAACCAGCTGCAGATTACACTGAGCCTATGGGGGACAGAGGTGGCCCCCTTGCCTTGTGCTTTCTTGTCCTTGAACCTGGGTCCCTGGAAGTTATTAAACCACGAGCTAGTTACCGGTTGTGTATATAGGCGTCCCTTTCTCCTTCTCAATCCCATCTTCCCGCCGCCGGATTTTCTGTGGATACAAAGCATGTCACAGTTATTTTTAATTGCGATCGCGCAATGTTCTTAAGTTATCACCAAAGAAACCGAATACGATTCCAGGTCGGCTGAGGTGACGTTACCTCTGCCGCACACTCTCATCTTCGGAGGTCTTTGTGAAAAAAAGGGATTGCTGGGGTTTATTCTTACTCATGGGCATGCTGGCGGGGTGCGCGACCCATGGGGTAAATGTCATGCCCGATACCACTCCGGCTCAAACCCAACCACGTGTCTTTTCGACTGATCGTGCAGTGCAATCGGAGAGGGTCATTTACACCGATGATCGAGGCCGCAGGGTTATCTATGCCTGCGACAACGATCCTCTTTGCGGCGGCCAGCGACTCTATGATGTCGACTACCTCGAATGCGGAGACTTTCCCGTTGATTTCAGGTCTCGCATCACCGCCATCACGCCGCAGAGGACGGAGTACGTGTACCAGAAAAGAGTCGTCATTCCCGTCAACGAAGTCACGCTGCCGTAATCATCAGGAGATCTGAAATGAAGCTTTCGCTTATTCTGTGCGGAACCGCCCTTTTTACATCCACTTTGGCTGGCGCCGCCTACGCCGATGAAGTGGTGCATGTCCTCGGCGAAGGGCATCGCTACATCATCAATGAGCCGCTCCCGGTACACCGTTCGCGTACGAGCGTGGGGAACTTCAACGGCATGGTGATATACCTGGCAGACCAATTGGAGCGCAACCTCGATCGGAAAGTCTTGGGCAACACCGTCATCGTCTCTACCTTTTCCAACCTCGACCGCCTTAGCGAAACAACCTCGCTCGGGCGACTGTTGGGCGAAAGCATCATCCACGAGCTGCAGGTTCGACGCTGGAACGTGGTGGACGTCCGCCTCACGCGGGACATCGTGGTGAACGACGCGGGGGAATTCTCTCTGAGCCGCGACATCAAAAAGATCCGCGACATTTATAAGGTGGGCGGCGTCGTGACCGGCACATATTCGATCTCTGAAAGCGGCGTCATCATCAATGCGCGGGCAATCGATCTCGACTCCGGCCTGGTGCAGTCCTCAGCGCAAGCCTTCATCCCGCTGTCGAACTTTGCGGAGTCAATGTTGCACAACCCGGAGAAGATGCCGGTCATGCGCGTGGTGGGCGACCGGTGAAAGTTGCGGCCATTCTTCTCCTGCTGCTCACCATCTCCGGCTGCGTCTACGACAATGGGTTTCATGACTCCTACCCGGCGGTAGCCTATCAGACGCTCGACGCTCGTCTGGAGCGGGTTGCTCTCAAGACCATGTTCGACCAGATCGCGGGGGAGCTCTGCACCCAGACGTGTGCCACTTGTGAGGGGGAAAAGGTTGTTGTCACCGATTTTGTCGACCTTCGGTCTTTTACGCCAGGTCAGCCTGGATTGACGATGGCGGAGCTGATGCGGGGAAGCCTGTCGAAAGTCTGTGGCAGTCGGATTATCCAGGGAGAATTTTCCAAATACTTCAAGCTGTCAGGGGAGGGATTTGTGGCCCTCACCCGCTCTGCTGCTGAGGTCAACAAGGATTCCTACACGGAACGTCACGTCATTGTCGGGACCTACGAGTACAATCGCAGCAAGCTGCTGATCTTCGTGAAGAAAATTGATGCACAAACCAACCAGGTCAACAAGATGGTTACCAAAGAAGTCGATTTCTCCTCAACGCTGCCGCAGGGGTACGTCATTCGCTGACGACGTGGCTGTAGCATCTTGGTGAAGAATAGGTGGCGCCACTGAAGTAATGGTTTGTCAGCGTAGGTAGCTTGCAGTAAAGCAAAAGGCTGTAACCTGATGAGGTTACAGCCTTTGCTGCTTTAGGGGCTTTCCGGAGAAGAAAACCGACCCCCTCTTTTTTGTGCTTCTTGTCCTTGAACCTGAGTTGCTCCCCTGATGGCGCCCGTTAGGCCTTGGCGGGAAAGAGTCGCTCCGAGGCGTGCTCGGTGAGGTCGTCGATGAAATGGAGGAAGAGGTCACTGGAGCCTGCCAGCGGGATCCAGTTCACAGCCCCCACGATCCCCAGGTGCGCCAGGTAAACCACCGCGCGCACAGCTTTTCCTTCCTGCAGAGCCTGGTCCGCTGCACAACCTTCGTGGTGTTTCTTCTCCCCCAGGTCGATGCACCTCACTCCAACGGGATAGCCAGCGGCAAGGGCTGCCTTGTTCACTCCGAGGATGGTCCTGTCCTTCTGTATCAGCATGACGGGCGCGGGATAGTTGTCCCAGAAAAGGTGGAAGTTTCTGCTGATTTCCTCATTGATCTCGATGCTCATCTCTCGCTCTCCTTGTGGTTCTTGTCGTTGATTCCTGTTCCTCGCCCCATCGTCCAAGCCAGTGCTGACGGGGTGCAATGACGAGGTGTCTGAGTGACAGGATGAAGATACGGGGAAGGTAGCCGATCGAGAGGGGAGCGCGCAACACGACCCTTGTGAGCGGTTGTATACGCTTGTGAAAGGTAACTGGGGGAGGTTACTTGAGGCCGACGCGGGCGAGAAAGTCTTTCGAGCGTGTGCGGCTCACCGGCAGGCGGCGGTCGCTCCCTGCCATCTGCACGCTGATGGCGTTTCCGTCCCGCACCACCTTGTGCACCTTCTCCAGGTTGACGACATAGCTGCGGTGGGTGCGGTAAAAGCTCTGAGGGTTCAGCCCCGTTTCAAGAACACCGAGGGAGAGGTCACAGAAGAACTCCCCCTCGGCGGTAACCACTTGTGAGTAGATGTTGTCAGCTTTGATGAAGAGGATTTCTGGCGGAGGGACCAGCAGGATGTCGCCACCTGCAGTGACCGGCACCCTGATGAAGCCGCTCTGGGGGGTGGAGATGTCGGCAGTGATGTCAAAAAGGAGGCAGCAATGAAGGGTATTCGTCTTTTGTGGCCCGAGGAGCGGTACAAACTTCAGGAGCACGAAGATTTCACGCGCCCCGCTCATGCGCCTGACGGCGATGGACTGCTGGCGGGAGGAATCCTGCATCATCGCTACCAGCGCCTGCAATTGTTTGGCAGATTCCGCACGATGCATCTCCAGTAGACTCTGCTCGAAGACTGTGTTTTCAGGAGTCTCTGCAAAGATCCGCATCAGCGCCCCGTTCACATGGGTCACCCGATAGTCATTGTCGAACAGGATGATGCCGGGATCCGTGTGCTCCAGCAACTTCAGGCGGCTATTGTCGTCCATGAATCCCCCGCAGGCAATGTTTTGGATGTGTCACATCGTTTCCCGTTTCGTGCAAGATCCACCTGTGCATCGGCACTCATGAAGGGAAGGATGTGCACCCTCCGCAGGTTATCTGCCAGATGACCGACAGCGAGAATTGAGTAGGGGGATGATTCCATAGAGAGGGGGTCGAGAATTCGGGGAAACTCTTCATTGCTGAGCCCCGTAAATCTCGCATCACTTGAGTTGACTGTCTTTGCTCCCTCTTCGATTATAAAGCGCTACCGCTTTCTGCTTTTTTTCGAGTTCCGACTGACAAGCGACACAGTAGCGGACTCCGGGCATCGCCTTTCGGCGCGCTTCTGGTATAGAGGCATCGCATTCCTGACAATGGGTCAGGCTTTCGCCGACGGGCAGTCGCTTTCTCGCCGAGGCTATTTCCGATTCCACCGTAGCGTCTATCTGTTCCTGCACGGCACCATCGCGGGACCATCCAACGGCCATAAGTCATCTCCTGTATCGTAGATGAGATTTCCTTCTAACTCCTCGCGCTCTACTACCTCGCCACAGTATCGTACTGAGTGGGTCAACAGTCAAGGCTGTAGAACTGCCTCGGGAACGCCGCAGCAGGGTTGAGGAGATCACCCTCCTCCCCGTCAATCCTCTGTCCCTCTTACTTACCTCCTTCACCATCTCAAACAGACCCGTCGACGCCTTTAGGGCGAAAGACACCGCGGGACCCAACTTATCCGCTTGACTTGTACATGAACTCCCATTAGTTTGCGTACGCTAAAATGTCCGAGTTGTTCTTCAATGTCATGCAATGGTACTCCGGGGGCGCAGCTTCCGCCGGAGCCGGGAGGAAGCAATGTCCACGCTGCACATCACCCGCCACGTCTTTCTCGCCGCAATCTTCCTTTTCAGTCTCCTCCTCCACGGCTGCGGCGGCGGTGGCGGGAAGGTCCAGTCCGGCTCCTTGTTCGACCCCGCCGCCAAGTACCAAGGGAGCAGCGCGCAGGCGGTTATCTCCGCCGATAATGCGGAGGCGCTGGCGATGGGGGGGCTTGCCGGAGAAGGCTTCGGAGTCACCATGTCCTCCATCGGCAGAGGGAAGGCGGCGGCCCCCGTCACGGTAAAGGGCCTCCCGGCCCTCCCGCTCGCCCAGGATCTCAAGACGCTGGCGAGGCACCTCGACATCGCCAAGCATGCCGCCCAACTGAGGCCGCAGACTGCCACCGGCGCCCGCGCGAAGGCGATTCGCAACAACTCCTTCGTGGTGAACGGACCCGGCGGTGGCACCGCATCGTACTCGCTGCAGCTAAACGACGAGACCGGTAATTTCTACGGCAGCGTTTCCTGCAGCGGCTTTACTTCCAGCACTACCGTAATAGACGGGACGTGCGAGGTGCTGGGGACCTTCGACCTCAACCTGCAGGAAATCACGCAGATATCCCTCTCCTTCAGCTCCCTCTCAGTCACGGCGGGGGGCAATGCGTACACCCTGGCCGGATCGGCCTCCTGGACCTTCTCCTATCCCTCCTCCAACGAGGACCTCAACATGAACCTGGTGGTGAGGGACGGGAGCAGCTCCAAGACGTACTGGTACAGCGACTACCACGTCGACACCGCATACGGTTCGGACCGCGCAACTCAGACCATATCGGGCCGCTACTACGACCACGATCACGGCTACGTCGACATAGTAACACCCACTCCCCTGGTGGTTGCCTACAACAGCCAGTGGCCCTTCGAGGGGGCGGTGAGAATGAGTTCGGCCGGCGGGAGGTGGGTGAGCTTGACCTTCCACCCTACCACCTACGGGATCGAGGCGGAGACTAACGGAGATGGCGTTGTAGACTGGCAGGTAGAGCGACCCGGCAACACCGCACCCCCAATCAACATGGCCCCCAGCGCCGACGCGGGTCCAGACGCAAGCGCAGTCGCGGAGACAGAGGTGCAGTTGAACGGCAGCGCGAGCAGCGACCCCAACGGCGACATCCTTTCCTACTACTGGTCCTTCGACTCATTCCCGTCCGGAACCGGGTACCCCGGGCTCACCGGCTACAACACAGCCACCCCATCCTTTGTTCCCCAGAAGCCGGGGACCTACCAGTTGAGACTCCGGGTCTATGACGGCTACTACTCGGCCGAGGACACCGTTACGGTGACGGTTACCGCTGCCGTCCAGGCCCAGCCGTCGGCGCTGCAGCAGACCTGGCAGTTTGGCAACTACGGCTCGTACATCGGCCAGGCCGGTTTGTACACGACAGATCTCGACGGCGACGGTACACCCGAGGTGATTGCCGCCGCCTCCGCCGGCGGTTTCGGTAGCAACGTGCTGTGGTATGTGGTGAAGAAGAAGGGGAGCGGCGGCTTCGAGCAGGTCTGGCGTAGCGAGGACTATGGCGTCTCCATTGCGAGGATACTCCTCGCCGACATGAACGGCGACGGTAAGGAAGATGTCGTGGTCGCCCTGACCGACGGCTCGATACGATACTATGACGGTCCCACCCTGAAGGAGTTTGCGCGGCACACGCTCGCTCCGGGGCTTAGGGATCTCGCGGTGACGGACCTGGAGGGGGATGGCAAGAAGGAACTCGTGACGACGGACGGGTCGTCCCTCCGGGTGTACGGTGCCGCCAGTGGCGACCTCAAGTGGAGCAAAAGCAGCTTCGGCGGCACCTCTCTGGCTGTCGGCAACATCGATGGCGGCCCGGAGAAGGAGATTGTGACCACTTCGTACGGCGGCAAGGGGTACGTCCTGAGCGGCACCGCCGGCGCGGGGAAATGGGAGTATGTCAACGGCTTCGGGGCCCAGGTGAAGCTCGCGGATCTGGACGGGGACGGCATGGACGAGATTGTCGGTGCCTCGGCATGGTACAAGATCACCATCTTCGATGGCGATATCAGGAGCCCCGCTTGGGAGATCGCCACGGACCAGGACATAGACGCGGTGCTGGTGGCCGATGCCGACGGGGACGGAACCCCAGAAATCCTCTATGGTGACCGGCAGGGGGGCACGATTCACGCGGTAGACACCACAACCCACGCGCAGAAGTGGTCGATGTCCAACAATTATTATGCCGGCGTCTCCGGTATGGCCTACGCCGATGTGGACCTCGACGGCAAGAAGGAGCTCGTGTGGGGCGGCGGCGGGTCCACTACGTGGGCGGACCACCTCTTTGTTGCCGATCCGGCGACCAAGGTCATCAAGTGGCAGAGCCTCGATTCAGCCGGCCTCAGTCCCCTGGCCGTCGGCGACCTGGACAATGACGGCGTGGACCGTCTCCTCATGATCACCGAGTCCAGCAACAGCGGATACGACGGCGGGGTCATCCAGGTTTTCGATCCGCAGAGCCACGACCTTCTGGCCCAACAGAACCTGGGGCTTTCCGACTGGATGGGTGAGAACCGCGCGGTGCGCATAGCGGACGTCAACGGAGACGGCCGCAGCGAGTTCGTGCTGACAACCTCCAACACCTACGACGGTTTCATACGGATCTATGACGGGCAGAGTCGCACGGTGCTCGGGCAGACCGCCGCCTACAGCGGGAACTACTTCTCGACCCTCGCGGTGGGGGACGTAGACGGCGACGGCAAGATGGAGATTGTCGCGGGACAGGGGCGAGCCCACAGCGGCGCGCCGGGGGTTTACCTGATGGTCTTCGACGGGACCACCTTCGGGCAGAAGTGGAAGAGCATCGACCTGGGAAGCCACGTCTATGACGTGAAGCTTGCGGACCTGGACGGGGACGGCAGGATGGATATCATCGCCTCGACCTACAACCGCCTGATCGTCTACGACGGATCGACGCACGTACTGAAGCTCATGGCGGAGAGTCCCGCCCGCGCCCTGGAGGTGGCGGACGTGGACGGCGACGGCGTCCAGGAGATCCTGGTCGGGCGCGACGATGGGAAGATCGATGTGTACAACGGCGTGAGCTTCGCGATAGAGAGGACCGTCTCCACCTACAGCACCTCGGCGGTGGACGCGCTAAAAGTGGCGGACCTGGACGGCAGCGGCACCGGAAAGTGGCTGGTGGCGAGCGGCGGGATCCTCACCGTCCTCGATGGGCAGGGACTCTACTGGCGCAGCGGATACCTCGGCGCCTCCCTCGGCAGGTCGAACAGCATCGCGGTGAAGGACACCGACCGCGACCGCCGTCCCAACATCTTCATTGGAAGCGCCACGGTGCTGTACCAGTTCAAGTCTATGGGTGCGCCCAGGTGAGAGTGGAATAGCCAAGGTACGGAACGAGGAGGAGAGGGCAGAATAGTTACAAATCTGCCGACGAGGTGAAGATATGGAGGGCGTCCTTTAGGGCTCTCGGCTCTCGCAGTTCTTGACTGCCTCGAACTCGACCAGGTGCTTGCGGTACTTCAGCGGCACGTGCTGTTGCTGCAGGGAGAGGTTGGAACGCTCCTCAATCGCCAGGTGCTGGAAGTAGCCCCGCCAGTAGCGGGCGATGTTTTCCTCGTCAGAGCTGGTGACCGGTGCGGCCACAAGCGAAACCTCCCGCACTGGGCGCAGCCCGTGGTCCGGATCCCAGAGGACGGCCTTATTCCGCCTGAGGTCGTGGATCATCCAGGGACGGTCTCCGATGCGATCGGCGAAATGGGGAGCTACGAACTCCAGCAGGTCAGCGTCCGGTTCGAAGCGGGCATAGAGAAAGGTGCATCCGGTGCAGATGACCTCCCGGAACCGGAGCAGCCCCAGGAAGCGGTGGGCCTCACGCGCCACCTGACGCGCCAGACGGCGCACCGAATACACCGGTTCCTCCGCGAGCATGCCGTCCAGCCGCCTGCCGAGCGTCAGCCCCAGGCGCAGGTAGCTCCAGAGGAGCATCTCAACGTCCCCCTTTTCGCTGTGGAAGGCGTAGCGAACCGTCTCATACGCTTGCGGCGAAACAGCACTCTGGAACCGCTTACGGAAACGGCGCACAGTATCCTCGTCCGCCGCCACCGGGTGCCGCAGCTCCGCGAAGAGCCCTCCCTGGCATTGATCCCCTTCCCGCTCGAAGCCGTCCGGCTCCACACCCCCCTCAAGGGAGTGGGCGACCGCACAGATAAACCCCGCGAAGCTGCCGTCGTAGAGATAGCGCGTAGTCACAGCTCCCCCGTGAGCATCGAGAGGTCCGCCCCGCCGCTGAAAAGGTCCAGTTGCTTCAGTCTTTCCCCCTCTCCCCCCGCCATCAGCAGACGCGCCACCCGGTCGACATAGAATTTGGGGCCGCCGAGATGGCGCCCGCCGGCGGTCAGGAAGTGGCGCGCCCGCTTGAGCACCACTCCCAGCCGTTTTAACTCGGCCTCGCCCAATCTGGTCTCTCGCCGTGCGGCCACGATGCGCTTTGCTGAGCGGACGCCGATTCCCGGCACCCGCAACAGCGTATCGTAGCCGGCCTGGTTCACCTCCACCGGAAAATTTTCCAGGTGACGCAGAGCCCAGTCGCTTTTGGGGTCAAGACGCGGGTCAAGGTTGGGGTGCGCGTCGTCCAGGAGCTCATCGGCCCGGAAGCCGTAAAAGCGGAGCAACCAGTCGGCCTGGTAAAGCCTGTGCTCCCGCAATAGCGGAGGCGTGGGGAGTTCGGGGAGCCGGCGGTCCGTCGAGCCGGGCACGAAAGCCGAGTAATAAACCCGCTTCAGACCGAGGCGGCTATAGAGACCTTCGCTGAGCGTGATGATCTCCCGGTCCTGCTCAGGTGTCGCCCCCACGATCAACTGGGTGCTCTGTCCCGCGGGGGCGAACTGCGGCGCCTTGGGGGACTCCTTTGCCGCCAAACGGGAGGCGGCAATCAGCTCACTCATCTGGCGCATGGGGGTCAGCAGCAGTTCCTGCGGCTTGTCAGGAGCTAGCAGTGCCAGGCTCCGCTGGCTGGGAAGCTCCATGTTTATGCTGACGCGGTCAGCGTAGCTTCCCGCCTGCGCGACCAGGAGGGGATCGGCCCCCGGCACCACCTTCAGGTGGATGTAGCCGTTAAACCTCTCGTCCTCGCGCAGCTTGCGAACCACAAGAATCAGCTGTTCCATGGTCCAGTCAGGAGATCGAGCCACGCCGGTGCTGAGGAAGAGACCTTCGATATAGTTGCGGCGGTAGAACTCCATCGTGAGCCGCACCAACTCGTCCGGGGTGAGCGCGGCGCGCGGGATGTCGTTGCTGCTGCGGTTGACGCAGTAGGCGCAGTCGTAGATGCAGCTGTTGGTAAGGAGGATCTTCAGCAATGAGACGCAGCGGCCGTCAGCAGTCCAGCTGTGACAGATCCCACTCGCCGCCGTTCCCCCGACCCCGCCGGGAGTTCCCTTGCGGCTGCTGCCGCTGCTGGAGCATGAAACGTCGTACTTGGCGCTGTCAGCCAGGATCTCCAGGCGTCGTTCCAAAGGTTGTGCAAACATGTACCCCTCCGTAGTCGCGGCTGCTTAAGGATCGCATGGTAGCAGATGGTCGTGACACAATAAGTCACAACCGCTGAACGCATAATGATGCATGCAACTCCAATCATCATTGTTGGGATAAGATGGCTAACCGGATTCCAGATCAACGCTTATTTCCGGGCTCCTATCGTAGGTCTGCAACAAGGATGATCATGTCTGCGGGAGGTTTCATCGCCGCTGCAGCTGTGATGACAAGGGCTGCGGCTCATATCACGATGCCTGCCGCGCCCATTACATGGATGCAGAGTAGAAGACACGACGTTGGAGTGGAATAAATGATGCCTGCAGAATGGATGATGAAGTCTACGGCATGGAGGGCAATATTTGCGGCGTAGGTGATGATGTCTGCGGGTTGGACGATGATAGTTGCGGCTCCGATCACAGTGCCGGCGGGGTGCATAATGAGGTCTGCGGCATAGACGAGCGGATCAGCGGCGGGAGTAATGTTCGTTATTGTTGAGGCCGTTAGCGGCGGTAGGTAGCGGGAGCCCACCTCCTGAAAAGGCCCGCCACTTCAAAGAGCACGCGAAATGACGGGCCTGCGATGGAGACCACGGGGCGTGCCTTCTGGCAAGGAACGTATCATACTCGTCAGCTACTCCTTTTCACTCACTTTACTCTTCCCTTTGCGGCTCCTTGTCTTCTTGAGCCGGAAGGCCTCTTTGAGGTGTGTGAGGTCATCATCTGAGACCGCCTCGAGGAAGAGCGCGACTTTGCCCAGTCTCTTCTTCGACTCCGCTCGCCACTTGTTCCGCAGGGCGACCTGGCGCGAGTCATGATACTTTGACTCCTCAAAAGCTCGCTGAAAGTTGTCGATAGCTTCCTTTATCTCCTCCAGTGTTGGTACACCTGGCGGGGCGCTCTTCACGAGCTCGATTGTTGCCAGCGCCGAGTAGCACCCCAAGGCCTCCGCGAGAAATTCCGAATCCGTCCCGCTGAAGCCCAACAACGCCTTCGTCATGGGTACCTCCTTTTCGACCGATATTTCCCGTGGTCCCCGCGTCGCCTGTAAAGGGTAGTACATGGTAATGAGGATGCAACTGCATATGGGGGCCCTTTACTCAAGCTTGTACCAAGGGTAGCCGCTGGGGCTGCCTTTTACTTGCGTCCGAGAGGCACTGATGGCAGCGCACAGGCTAAACTAGATAGATTAAATGTAGAGTAGGCAATAACAGAGGAAAGGGCTCGGTCGAAGGAAAAAGCTGGAAAGGTCGCGGAGTGTTTTGGACATCCTTCAAGGGAGAACACAAAACAGGCTCGTCGTGAATGAAAAGAATGAGCACCACTTCGAGAGGATGCAAGCATTCGCTCGATTCACGCTGCTGGTGCGCGCTTTGACAACGAGATCAACATCATCTGTCAGTAGAAGGGCATCATCAGCAACTGGAGGGGGGACCATTTGGGATATGAGCGATAACGATGACAAGTGCACGCACTGATGATCACGCAGACTGGCAAGTCCGGCAGAGAACCTTTCCCCCGAACCGCTTCTTGTTCATTCGGCAGAAGTAGGCAACCTTCTTATCCACTGAAGTCCCGCAGCTGTCACATTTCCCGTGTCCTTTTTCTTCCGTGTCCGCCATATCCGTCAGGTCGATGATATCGGGCTCTTCGACAGATACCGGCTTCTTCTGGCAAGTCTGGCAGAGGACTTTCCCGCCAAACCTCACCTTGTTAATCCTGCAGAAGTAGACGACCTTGCTCTCGACCTCAACGCCGCAGGATTCACACCTCATGTTCTTCGCCTGGTTGGCGGTCCCATAAGTCACCGGCTCCTCCTTTACGGCCGCGTTGCCACTCTGGACGCACACACCGAACTTGTCCGCGTAGTTGATTTTCGCGGGTCGATGGAGGCGAGCCAAGGACCGGGCGAAGGTTTCCAGCGTTTCAGTCGACACCATCTTCGCCGCCGTTGCCAGGGTATTGACCACTCCCATCGCATCGACACGCTTTCCGATCGATTCCACCAGGGCATCAGCCTTGATAACCATGCTCGCATCAAATTTGGCAGCGGCAGGGCGATCAATCCGGGAATTGGGCGCCACCAGGACGTAATTGTGATACGCCGCAGGCATGGTAATGCCCAGTCTTGTCGGCAGCAGCTCGCGCTGATTTACAACCTTCTCCAGCAGGCTGATATGCCTTTTGTTCTGTTCAATCGGGGATTCGATTCCGACGTAGGACTTACCGTTCCAGGCGAGGAACTCACCTTCAGGGGAAATTTTAATGCCGTAATAGTAGTTCTTCGATTCCAGTACGTAGATATCGAGAAAGCGGTTGATGAGCAGATGGTCGATTTGTGCCACGAAGCCCTTGAACTCCAGCCGCAAGTCATGAATGATGGCCCAGTTGGGGCTGTCGTGGTACCGGAAATTGATGTAGTAGGCGGAGCTTTCCTCCCCCCGGACGCCGGAGCCGATGCACTTGGCTTCTCGCTCTATCAGGAACCGCTGTTTAGCAGAGATTTGATATTGCAGCAGCCGATGCA
The DNA here is from genome assembly GCF_021044625.1 of Geomonas sp. RF6. NCBI lineage: Bacteria > Pseudomonadati > Thermodesulfobacteriota > Desulfuromonadia > Geobacterales > Geobacteraceae > Geomonas > Geomonas sp. RF6. The sequence goes on from NZ_CP087999.1 coordinate 2,044,276, forward strand.
ATTCCATCACATCGGTTCCGCGGTCGTCACTATTCTTGATAATCATCCTCGTCCTCCAGCATGGTGTGGCGAAGGACTATACCAGACCCCTCCGGTACATATCAACCCTGTGGAAGAGGGGGACGCCCTGAAAGCGCCGGTAAAAGCCGGCGAAGAGTAGGAGGTGCAAGTCGTCCATATAGTAGTGAGAAGCGATCAGCCATAGCCCCGAGTGGTGCGTTGGCCCATCGTAAGGTGGGAAGGGAAGCGTTCACAGGGGGACATGTACGCATGGCTATTGAGCTCCGAAACCACCCAATCCGAGTGCCGACCTATTAGGGCGGCGGGGAAGGCAACATAGTTCGCCGCGATAGCGCGAGTGGTGAATCGGCTCGGCGGAGTCAGAGAGCCAGGGCATGCATGCAAGCTGTTTGCACGGAAACCGGGAGAGCACATGGGCGGGGAGCGAGGGGTCGCGTCTGTACATTTACAAAAACTAATCCTTTAGTATGGTGGATGGCGAGTAGTCATCTCATCAACTGTAGGAGGACCTATGTCCCGAGCGCTACGGATGGAATACCCCGGTGCCTTTTATCATGTGACCTCACGAGGAAATGAACGGAAAGAGGTATTCAAGACGCAGAAGGATCGGGAGAAGTTCCTGGAGTATCTTGGGAGTGCCACGGAGCGCGATGGGGCGATCATCCATGTCTGGTGTCAGATGAGTAATCACTACCACCTGCTTCTGGAGACGCCTCGCGGCAACCTGTCAGAGATAATGCACCACGTGAATGGAGCCTATACCACTTACTTCAACGTCAAAAGAAAAAGGTCCGGTCATCTCTTCCAAGGGAGATACAAGGCTATTCTTGTCGAGGCAAGTCAATATGCCACTGAGATTTCCCGATACATTCATCTGAATCCGGTACGGGCAGGCATAGTGGAGCGCCCTGAAGAGTACCAGTGGTCGAGTTACCGAGGCTACATTGGGGAAGGCCCAGTTCCAAGGTGGTTGCGGACGGAATTTATCGAGGAGTTTTTCGGGACAAAGACCAAAGAAGCACAGGTGAAGTACCGCGGTTTCGTGGAGGAGGCGCTCAACGGTGAGTGCGAAAGCCCGTTAGCGGGAGTGGTAGCGGGGTCGATACTGGGTAGGGAGGATTTCGCGGAGACCGTCATTGCCGCGTACCTAGATAAGGACGAGAGAGACGTCAATGTGCCTGCGCTGGGGCAGATATTGGTACCGGCAGGGCCTGCGCCTGAAGAAATCGTTGGGACGGTTGAAGCAGTTTTTGGTGACAGCAAGAAGAAAGCACGTCAGGCAGCGATGCACTTTTGCCATAGGTACAGTGGGGCGAAGCTTCGTGAGATAGCAGGACTATTCGGAGTAAAGGATGCGGCGATTACTGCCGGAAGCCGCCGCTTCGCGGTGCAGTTGGAAGACGATGCGAGGTTGAGGGAGATGGCGGAGACGGTAAGGAAGGCGCTGGAATTTAAAATGTACAGACGCGACCCTTAGCAGTTTCAGTGGGGCGAAGCTTCGTGAGATAGCAGGACTATTCGGAGTAAAGGATGCGGCGATAACTGCCGGAAGCCGCCGCTTCGCGGTGCAGTTGGAAGACGATGCGAGGTTGAGAGAGATGGCGGAGACGGTAAGGAAGGCGTTGGAATTTAAAATGTACAGACACGACCCTTAGCTTAGCCTCTACCCTTAGCTTAGCCTCTCTGCAGCGCAGCCAAGCATCTGGGACGGCGTCCATCAGGCCATGCAGCGCCTTTTCGGGTAGGTAGGGGGCACCCCCCCCGAGATCCGAAGATCGTGCTGATCCTGGAGGACCAAGCCGCAGAGCGGTACCTGGAGTTGCGGCCGTGGCAGAATCCTACGGGATCATGGCGCCGTGGGGCCCGTACCTTCGGCTGCTGCCACTAAATGCTAAGCGTGTAAACGCACGCCGGCTTGCATTTATTCAGCTGCAACCGCAGCGACCGCAACCGGTGCAGGTGTAAGTGCAGGCTCTGGCTTAGGCGCCTCCGTTGCCAGCTGGACCTTTTCGGCCAAAATATCAGCGGCACGTTCAATTTCTACCTTACGAAGGTCGACATGGCCGACTGTATCGGCAATGCCGACGACCTTCACGTCGTCAACAAGGAGCGGAAGGAGGTATTCCTGTGTTCTCTTCTTCGCAGCGCTCTTTCCGATAGAGACCTCGAACTCTGTCCAGTCCCGCTCGGGGTAGGTTTCCGACAGAAACACGACCATATACAACGCCTCGGAAGAGTAGACTTGTGCCAGCAAAACCCGGAGGTCCTGGCCCCAAAGGAGCGCTTGCTGGTCGAAGTCATAGAATACGGAAAGACCCCTATCCTCGAGAGCCCGGACGAATTCCTCAACCGTCGGCCTGATTTCCCCGGCAAAGGAGACAGCAACATCATAGGGGTATTGCGAGTTCCGGATCGTGATGCGCTTGCGGATCTCTTCGATGTCCACCAAGTTCATGTAGAAGCGGAAGGTGGGATCTTCGATCGAAATGGCTTTGCCTTTCACGAAGTGAATCGTGTCGTCCAGGCCTTGCTCAGAGATGACCTCTTCAAGATTGTTCAAGCAGTTATAGAAGGATGTAGCCTTCCGCTTCCGCTCCTCTCGCTCAGGTACAACCCCGACAACGTCCTGGTAAAGGCTAGCCGTTGGAATCTCGGAGCGACGGTCACGGGCGATGCAAGTGACAATATCGAAGTACGTGTTGTGAACGGCTCGAGCTCGGCGCTTCCCTTGGGCCAGCCCCACAACCTTGTTCATGTACTTCGCGTGGAAGACCCGAAGTACGGACTCCCTCAGGTCTTTCAGGTCGTAGTGGATGTCCTTGGGATCGCCTTCAACGGTTTCGTCCACTTCGGCCTCGATGCAGCAAGTCTTGCAGATGACCTGGATGACGGACGGAACGCAATTGGAGGCGGCAATTATTTGTCCGCAGAGGCTGTCGCCGAACTTGACGTTGAGGGCTTCTTCTCCGAGGCGGATCAAGGTGCGCACGAACCCCTCGTCTTGCTCCCTCATCTCAAACGGGTCATTCCGGATCCCGAGTTCTGGATCCGCACCGTAGAGGTCCGCTGCGGAAGATGCAATACCGATCACGACGAAGCGGACGTCCTTCTCGTGCCATAACTTCAGGAGCTTTGCGATTTCGAGCTTAGCTCCAGTGGAGAGGTGATGGAAATCATCGATCACGGTGAAATAAACAAGCTTCAGCAGGTCGGTGATTTCATCGAAATCCTCAGAGCTACGCAGCGCGCGTGCGAGGACAGATAAGCCGGCATCTACACCTGCGAATTGGCGACCATTGATCCAAAGGATGTCTTTGGGGGATATTCCGAGTTCCCGGAGAGCATGCGTAACGAGGGTGGTTTTCCCGGTGCCAGAGGCACCAGATATGGTTACATGCTTCCCCTTCGTTTTGAACGAGGATCGGATGTGGGCGAAGTTGCTCGGCGGTACAAACGTGACCTCTGGATATGCTGCTTCGTTGAAGACCTGTTCAAGAGTGAAGGTTTTCATGCTTGGGTTACCTGCCTGATCTTTTTGAGCCACTTTAGACTAAGTGCCTTCATTGGAGCAAGGCGAAAAATTCGTGGCGCGGAGAAGAAACCGTCTCCTGATCCCCGGGCCGCCCCGGGGCCTGCTCGCCAGCCCAGGCCAAGAGGCAGCGGGGGTACCCCGCCGTGCACGAGGTCGCTCGGAATGGTGGGAGAGGGACGGGGAGTAGGCGTGCCCGACTTGTGTGAAAGAACGGGACGCCCTAGAAATTTGCGTTCTCCTTTCACATCTTCATACGACTTAGAGGGTAGAAGAAAAATGAGCCGTACCCCGAAGAGTTACGGCTCATTCTTTACGACATCATTTTTTTACCTACGTTAGAACGGGATCTCGTCGTCCGCGTTGAAGACCGGCTCGTCGTAGGTGCTCCCCTGGCCGTAGCCGCCGCCCTGGGAAGGGCGGGACTGCTGGCGCTGGCCGCCGCCTTCGCCTTTGCCGGAAAGCATCTGCATCTTCTCGCCGACGATCTCGGTGGTGTAACGATCCTTGCCGTCCTTGTCCTGCCATTTCCTGGTCTGCAGGCGCCCTTCGATGTACACGGTCTTTCCCTTGCTCAGGTACTCGCCTGCGATCTCCGCAAGCCGCGCCCACAGGGTGACGTTGTGCCATTCAGTCTTCTCTTCCCACTCGCCGTTCTTGTTCTTGATACGGTCCGAGGTCGCCAGCGAGAAGGAAGCAACTGCGGTACCCGATGCGGTATAGCGCAGCTCCGGATCCTTTCCGAGGTTTCCGATCAGCATCACCTTGTTAAGACTGGCCATTCTTTCGTTCTCCTTTTTTTCTCTTATCAGAATTCCAAAACTTATCGTCACCGGCACCATCCGGAGCCGGACGCGTTGGCGGTTCAGGTGCCGCGCATATTACAACAATTTCCGGGACCAAGCAAAGGAATATCCTCGGCAAGAAAGGGGGGATGCGAAGGTTGGGGTCACCCTGCTTGCGACGCCAGAGGCAAGATCAGGACCTCGCCTCCTCCAGCCGGATCTCGAAGAACTTCGGCCAGCGCTTTCCCGTCACCACCAGCCGGTCGTTGGTGGCGTCGTAGGCGATGCCGTTTAATACATCTGTCCGCTCGCGCTCCTCCGGGAGGAGGAGCCCCTTCAGATCTATCCACCCCGTTACCTCCCCCGTCGCGGGATTTATCTTCACGATATAGTCGGTGCGCCACACGTTGGCGAAGATCTCCCCTTTTACGTACTCCAGCGCGTTCAACTGCGCCAGCGGGACGCCGTGGCAGGTGACCTTGATACTCCGGTCGGTTGTGAAGCCGTCGGGATTCACGAAGCGGATCGTGCTGGAGCCGTCGCTGACGATCAGGTGCGTGTCGTCGTGGGTGAGCCCCCACCCTGCTCCATCGACGCTGAAGTCCCCCACGTGGCGCAGGTTTTCCCTGTTGTAGATGAATCCCGCGCCGGAGAGGGTCAGCTGGTAGATGCGGTCGTTGAAGACGGTGATCCCCTCGGCGAAGTACTCGCCGGGGATGCTGCGCCTCTCGATGACTTGCCCGGAGCCGGGCACGATCTGCAGGAGCGCGGAGGCCTCGTACAGCCCGCTGCTTTCCAGCAGCGTCCCCTCGTGGAAAACGATCCCTTCGGTGAAGGCCCAGTTGTGGTGCGGCCAGCTTTTCACGACCTTGTAGGTGTAGAGGGGGATCGGGCGTCGTAACGGTCTTGCAGCCGCTGGCGAGGCGCCGGTTGCCTCTCCGGCCGTCCTGGTCGTGGAACGTACCAGTGTCTCAACGCTGGGGGCGCAGGAGGTGAGGGTGAGGGACGCGAGCAGGAGAAGGGGTGACGCAAAAAGTGTGGGGGCAATCTTGATTTTCATAGCAAAGGGGGCTGCTTTGAACCCGGGACAGGAGCAGCCTGCCTGTGCATCAGGGGGGGCTTCAACGGTGATGGGCCCAGAATCCGGGGTCCGGGTCGCCGCAACATAGTTTGGGCAGAACCCCCGGAGCCCTCCACCCCGGATTCCAGTGTACTGGTCAATATACCAATTCTTTCGCAAAGTCAACGTTTTATGCGCGGCTGCAAAAGGTGGTCATGTCGAGAAGGCTCTGGAATGGGGGTGCGCTCTCAGCCAACTCCCGGCGGCCGCAACGAAGGGAGCCCACGGGGTGTGGCGGATCTTTAAGCCGCGGGCTCCAGCACAATGCTTACCGCAACTTTCCACCCTTTCAAGGGGGGGGGCCTAAACGGCGTCGGGGCGACCGTTCATCGCCATAATTATTTGACTCCGCCTGTAAAAGCAAGTAAGTTAGCCGGGATAAATTCCGGAGTGTGTGAATGCTTAAATCCCGTCTGTACCTGCTTTTCCTGGTTACCTTTACCCTCTTTTGCTCAGCCGGCGCCGTCATCGGCGGCCTCATCGATAAAAGCGGTGCCCTCTCCCATTCCTGGGCCAGGTTTTGGGCGTTCGGCTGCCTGAAAGGGGGGGGAATCGGCCTCGATGTGCGGGGGGCGGAGCTGGTCCCGACGGACGGTCCCGTCATCTACATGGGGAACCATCAGGGGAACTTCGACATTCTCGCCCTCACCCGCGCCATTCCGCGCCGCTTCTCCTGGGTCGCCAAGGAGGAGCTCTTCCGCATCCCCCTCTTCGGCGGGGCGATGCGTCGCGCCGGCTACATCCCGCTCGACCGCAGCGACGGCAGAAAGGCACTGAAAAGCATCCAGCAGGCCGCAGCCGTCATCAGCGCCGGGCGCAGCGTGGTCATCTTTCCCGAGGGGACCCGCACCCTGGACGGCACGCTCCTCCCCTTCAAGAGAGGCGCCTTCATCCTCGCGGCGAAGGCGGGGGTTCCGATCGTTCCCTTCACCATAAACGGGAGCAGGGAGATCAATCCCCCCCATACTACAATTCTCAATCCCGGGACCATCAGCATCACCTTTTCCGAGCCGGTCTACTGCAGCGGCGAAAAGGATGCGGCTCTCATGGACCGGGTGCGTGAGGCGATTTCGGCTCACCTGGAGGTGGCATAGATGTTGGCTCTTCATTTGTTGATGATCGCCGCGGGGCTCGCGCTGATCTTTTGGGGACTCCCTGCGGCGCACCGCCTGAAGAGCCCGCTGGACAAGGCGGCCGCTTTCGGGATTCTCTCCGGCGTCGTCATTGCGCTCCTGGGGGTGCTCCTCACCATGGCGCCGGACTTTTTCAAACGATAACCCCGCCGTCCTCCTCTGGTTTAGAGGCCGGGACAAGCGCGACTCGTGCATTTTCAAGGAAATCAGAATGGCAAAAAAGCTGGCTCTCAACATCGCCCTCGTCGCTGTGGTATCGATCGTCCTGCTGTGGGGTAACACCCTGTACCGTCAGCACGTCCAGTTCGACAAGGGTGAGAAAGCGTATGCTGCCGGGGACTTTGTCGGTGCAGTAGCCGGGTACGATGCGGCGATCCACATGTACACCCCGGGAAGCTCCCTCGTGGAGCGCGCCGCCCAGAAACTGTGGGAAATAGCCGAGGTGTGCGAGCGCAGTGGCGATGTCCCCCGTGCTCTGGTGGCGTACCGGTCCCTCAGAAGCGCCTTTTATGGCGTCGCCGGCCTCTATTCCCCCGGGACCGACTGGATCGCCAAATGCGATGCACGCATCGCGGGACTGGTGCAGAGGCAGCAGGGGCAACGGTAAGAAATTTTCGATCGCGGCAGTCTCCGGTGCGTCCACCCCCACCGATGCTTGCGGGGCGGACGAAGCAGCCGGCGGCTGAGAGAGCGTCTCGTTATATAAAACGGCTGCCGCGACAGAAGGAATGTAAGTGGAAGAAACCTGCAATGTGAGCAGTGGGCTCAATTTCATAGCGCTGGGGGGGCTCGGAGAGATCGGCCTCAACATGGCTGCCTTCGAGTACGGCGATGACATCGTTATCGTCGATTGTGGACTCATGTTCCCCGAGCCGTACATGCTGGGGATCGACATGGTCATCCCCGACATCTCCTACCTCCTGGAGCGGGCCGACAAGGTCCGCGCCATCCTCCTCACCCACGGACACGAAGACCACATAGGGGCGCTCCCCTACGTGCTGCGCGACCTCAATGTGCCGATCTACGGCACCGCCCTCACCCTCGGATTCGTGAAGGAGAAGCTGAAGGAATTCGAGCTCGACGAGAAGGTCGACCTGCGCGTGGTGCGACCGCGCGACAAGGTCTCCCTCGGCGCCTTCGAGGTGGAGTTTTTGCGGGTCGCCCACTCCATCGTCGACGGCTGCGCCCTCGCCATCAGCTCCCCCGAAGGGGTGGTGATCCACACCGGCGACTTCAAGCTGGACCAGACCCCGGTGGACGGCGAGCTCACCGACCTCGCCTCCTTCTCCCGCTACGGCGAACAGGGTGTGCTCGCCCTCATGGCCGATTCCACCAATGTGGAGCGCGAAGGGTTCACCCTGTCGGAGCGCCTGGTGGGGGAGGCTTTCCAGGAGATCTTCCCGCGCTGCACCGGGAGGGTCATCGTCGCCGCCTTCTCCAGCAACATCCATCGCGTGCAGCAGGTCGTGGACGCCGCGGTCCGCTGCGGCAGGAAGGTCCTCCTGAACGGCCGCTCCATGGTGGCGAACGTGCAGATCGCCCGGGAGCTCGGCTACCTGCGCGTGCCGGAGGGGCTCCTCATCGACCTGAAGGAGCTGCCGCGGCTCGCCAAGGATGAGGTGTGCATGATCACCACCGGGAGCCAGGGGGAGCCGATGAGCGCGCTTACCCGGATCGCGATGGATGACCACAAGCAGATCAAGGTGGAAGAGGGGGATACCGTCATCCTCTCCTCCCGCTTTATCCCGGGCAACGAGAAGACGATCTCGGACCTCATCAATCACCTGTACCGCCGGGGCGCGGAGGTCATCCACGAGAAGGTCTCCGAGGTGCACGTATCGGGGCACGCCAGCCAGGAGGAGTTGAAGATCCTGCACAACCTGGTGCGGCCGCGCTTTTTCATCCCGGTGCACGGCGAATACCGGCACCTGGTGAAGCACGCCCAGCTCGCCCAGCGCGTCGGCCTCCCGAAGGAGCGCTGCATCCTCGCGGTGAACGGCGACGTCGTCCTCTTCGCCGGCGGGGAGGCGTGCATCGCGGACAAGGTCGAAACTGGGCGGGTATTCGTGGACGGCAAAGGGGTGGGGGACGTAGGCAACATGGTGCTTAAGGATCGCAAGCACCTCTCCCACGACGGGATGGTGGTGGTCATCATCGGGATCAACCAGGTCTCCGGCGAGATCATTTACGGGCCGGACATCGTGTCGCGCGGCTTCGTCTTTGAGGACGACAGCCAGCAGTATCTCGACGAGGCGAAAAAGGTCGTGCTCGACACCCTCGCGCTGGTAAACACCGAGGTGCTCGCGGACTGGAGCGAGGTGAAGCTGGAGGTGCGCCGGGTGCTGCGCCGTTTCTTCAACAAGACGCTGGAGCGCCGGCCGGTTATTCTGCCTTTGATTATGGAGATGTAGGAGGGGAAACTCTGCCTGACGTCCCCTCTACCTTGACGGGAGGGGGACAGGGGGTGGGTGAAGCTGCCATATGCTCTGATGATGGCACCCTCCCCCCCACCCTGTCCCTCCCCCGCAAGGGGGGAGGGGACGTTCCGCCGACTCTCTCCTGAATTTTTCTGATGAACTTTTTACCCTGTCTGGCGGGGGCCGGAAGTGAAATGCGGCCACACGAGAAAGAATGAATGATATGAGCACTGATCAAGTCGCGGAAAAGAAAGAGAAGTTCACCAAGGAGATGAAGGGGATACTCCTGGCGGCAGGGGGGATATTCCTCCTTGTGGCGCTCGCCTCCTATCACGGCGAGGACCTCTCCTTCAACAGCGTCTCCACCTCGGCGGAGACCCACAACCTCGGCGGGCGCTTCGGTGCGCAGCTCGCGGACGTGGCGCTGCAGATCTTCGGCCTTGCCTCCTACGTTATCCCCGGCACCCTCCTGTACCTCTCCTACCGGGCCTTCTCCTCGGAATGGGTCCGCTGGCGCACCTACAAGAACGTCGGCTTCGCCCTCCTCATGGTCTCCCTCTCGGCACTTTTCGCCTTCAACCTGCAGTTCACGGAGTTCTTCGGGCAGCGGGTGCCGACCGGCGGCTTCGTCGGGTACCAGACCGCAACCCTTCTCACCAAAGGGTTCGGAAAGGTCGGCGCGCTCCTCATCATCCTCCCGATGCTCGCCGCCGCGGCGATGCTCCTCTCCCGCTTCTCCCTCGTCCTTTTCGCCAACTGGTCTGCCGGGGCTATCAAGGAGCGGTGGGCCCTGGCCCAGGAGCGGCGGGCTCTCATGCGCGAGCTCGGGGAGGAGAAAGAGTCCAAGGGGGAGAAGGCAGAGAAGAAGAAAAAGGATAAGCCCGCGCCGGTCATCAAGCCCGCTCCTGTGGCGCCCCCCCAGACGATGGCGGTGGCGAAGAAGGAGAAGAAGCGGGACGAGCCGAAGACTCCCCCGATCCAGGAGGCCTTCGACTTCATCAAGGCGGAAGGGGATTACCGCACCCCCCCCCTGTCGCTCCTCGATCCTCCGCCGGAGGGTGTGAAAAAGCAGGACAAGGAGACGCTGACCATGAACGCCCGTCTCCTGGAGAAGAAGCTGAAGGACTTCGGCGTCGAGGGTGAGGTCGTGGAGATCTGCCCGGGGCCGGTCATCACCATGTACGAATTCTCCCCCGGCCCGGGGATCAAGGTAAGTCGCATCGCGGGCCTGTCCGATGACCTCTCCATGGCTCTGCAGGCGCTCTCCATCCGTATCGTAGCACCGATTCCCGGAAAGGGTGTCGTCGGGGTCGAGCTCCCGAACAAAGACCGGGAGATGGTATCGCTAAAGGAGATCTTCAATTCCGACGCGTTTCACACCGGGAAGATGAAGCTCCCGCTGGCGCTCGGAAAGGACATCGCCGGGTTGCCGCTCGTGACCGACCTCGCGCGCATGCCGCACCTCCTGGTCGCCGGCTCCACCGGCTCCGGCAAGTCGGTGGCGATCAACACCATGATCCTGTCCCTTCTGTACACCTCCACGCCGAACGACGTGCGCCTCATCATGGTCGACCCCAAGATGCTGGAGCTCTCCGTGTACGAGGGGATACCGCATCTGCTCCTCCCCGTGGTCACCGACCCGAAGAAGGCCTCCCTTGCCCTCAAGTGGGCGGTGGAGGAGATGGTGCGCCGCTATCGCCTGATGGCGGACAAGGGGGTGCGTAACATCGGCTCCTACAACGCGGAGCTGGAGCGCAGCGAGAAGGAGAAGGCCGAGAAGAAGGAGAATGCCCCCGAGGTTTCGGAGGACGAACCGATCGAGCTGCACGAGTCGCTCGAGCAGGAAGATGTTGACGAGATGGAGGCGCGGGAGGCCGCGATCCAGGAGTATCTCGCCAAGGAGGATGAACTGGAGCACGGGCACCTCCCGTACATCGTGGTGATCGTGGACGAGCTCGCCGACCTCATGATGGTGGCCGGCCGCGAGATCGAGGAGTCGATCGCCCGACTGGCGCAGATGGCCCGTGCCGCCGGGATCCATCTCATTCTCGCCACGCAGCGCCCGTCCGTCGACGTCATCACCGGCCTCATCAAGGCGAACTTCCCGGCGAGGATCTCCTTCCAGGTTTCCTCCAAGATCGACTCCCGTACCATTCTCGACACCAACGGTGCGGAGAGCCTGCTGGGGATGGGGGACATGCTCTTCCTTCCGCCGGGCACCTCGAAGATGCTCCGTTCCCACGGGGCCTTCGTCTCCGACGCCGAAGTGCAGCGGGTGGTGGAGTTTTTGAAGAAGCAGGGAAAACCTGTGTACGAGAAGTCGATCCTGGAGATGAAGGCGAGCGACGAGAAGGGTGGCGCCGACGAGGAGGAAGTGGACGAGCGCTACGACGACGCGCTGGCGCTGGTTGCAGAGGCGCGGCAGGCGTCGATCTCCATGATCCAGAGGAGGCTGCGGATCGGCTACAACCGCGCCGCGCGGATCATCGAGAAGATGGAGCAGGAAGGGGTCATCGGCCCCTCCGACGGCACGAGCAAACCGCGTGAAGTCTACGTGAACAAAATCTAGAGGCGGGTTTTGTCCGCAGATTACGCAGATTCACGCAGATTTTAAAAGCGCACTTCAATTACTTGGAAGAGGAAAGGCTTGTCATCCGCAGATTACGCAGATTCCGCAGATTTTGAATCAAACAAAATCTAAGATACGTGGCATACCTAATCCTTAGCAGGCTAACATCGTCCGTCTTCAGGTTTTTAATCTGCGTAAATCTGCGTAATCTGTGGACAGAAGCCTTTTTATAAAGGGAGCTACCATGACTGATTGTCGCAAAGCCAACCTCGCGCACTACGCGGTTACCATCATCGGCAAGGACCGCCCGGGGATCGTGGCGCAGACTGCGGAGATCCTCTACCGCCTCGGCTGCAATATCGAGGATTCCAGCTGCACCATGCTCGGGGGGCAGTTCGCTACTATCTACATCCTCTCGCACGAGCTTCCCTTCCAGCGCGAGCTGCTGGAGGAAGGCTTCTCCAGCATCAGCGCCACGACCGACCTCTCCGCCTTTATCCGCGAGCTGAAGGATGACGAGGTCTGCTACCAGGAGCCGCAGGGGGAGCTTTGCCTCGTGTCGGTGTACGGCAGCGACAAGCCCGGCATCGTGTACAAGGTGACGCGGGAGCTTGCCGACCGCGGCGTGAACATCACGGACCTCAACACGAAGCTGATCGGAACGCCGGAGTCCCCGGTGTACGTTCTCATGCTGGAGGCGGCGCTGCCGGAGGGGATGAGCGTGGACGACGCGGCACTCCTCCTGGAAAACCTGAGGAAAGAGCTGAACGTGGAGATCTCTGTTCGCCTCATCACGCCGGTCGCACTGTAATGGCTGTCCGTCCTATCGTGCTCTACCCGGACCCGATCCTGAAGACGCCGACGGCGCTCGCACCGGGGCTTGACGCTGAAGTGCTCTCCCTTGTCCAGGATCTCGTCGACACCATGCACGCCGGTCCCGGCTCGGTGGGGGTGGCCGCTCCGCAGATCGGGGTCTCCCTCAGGGTCTGCGTCGTGGACGTCTCCGAAAACCGCCGCGGCAAGGAGAATAACCACGGCACGCTCCTCATGATCAATCCGGAGATCCTTGCCAGAAGCGGCGCCGCGGTCATGCGCGAAGGGTGCATGAGCGTTCCCGACTACACCGGCGACGTGGAGCGGGCGACAGAGGTTACCGTGCGCTTTCTGGAGCCGGGCGGGGAGACGAGGGAGATCACGGCGACAGGCTTCGAGGCGGTGGCGATCCAGCACGAGATCGACCACCTTGACGGGTTCCTTTTCCTGGACAGGATCACCTCCCTGAAAACCGGCCTGTTCAGGCGGAAGAACTACAAGTAGATGGCGCGCGTTCACCCTCCCCTTACGAAGGGGTTTGATCAGTACGCTGGTTGCAGTCGCAGGGGGCTTTCAGTTGAAGTACCTTTTGATCGGTAGTGCCGCGCTCTACCTCTTTGGGGCGGGGCAGCGGTTTGTTTTTCTGGCGGCGGTGGCCGTGGAGCTCTGCTATCTGGCGCTGCGCGGGGTGACGCTGGGGAGGCTCCCGCTGATCGGCCCGCAGGATACCCTCGCTTTCTTCTCCACCTCCATCGCGGTGATGTCCCTTCCCTTTCTTTTCCTGAAGGACCTCGAGGACCAGCGTGGCTTTCGCTGGAGCTGCGGCGCACTTGCCGGGCTCTTCGCGCTCCTCGCGCTTCCCTTTCCGACCCTCAACATGCCGCTCCCGCCGATCCTCGACACCTACTGGTTCGAGCTGCACGTGGCGCTCGCCTTCTTTGCCTACGCCCTCTTCGGGGTGGCCGCGCTCTTTGGCGGCGCCTTTCTTTTCGAGCCGCGCAAGATCCTCCTCGATCTGCAGTACCGGGCCGCACTGGTGGGATACAGCTTCTTTTCCCTCTCCATGGTGAGCGGCGGTATCTGGGGGTACTACGCGTGGGGGACCTACTGGCTGTGGACGGCGAAGGAGCTCTGGACTGCGATCCTGTGGCTCTTTTACTCGTGCTATCTCCACCTGCGCTACAAGGGGCAGAGTTGGGACCGCGCCGTCGCCTGGCTCGGCATCGTCGGCTTTCTGGTCACCCTTTTCACCTACCTCGGCGTGAGCATGCTGATGCGCAGCTCGCACAGCTTCTAGGGGGAACCAGTGCTCAAGACCTGCTACGAAAAACTCTCCTCCCTCACGCTCGGCCTCTGGCTCATGGCGCTGGTCATGCTTTTCCTCGCCATCGGCTCCTTCTCTCCGGGAAGCTCCGAGCAGGGGGGGCTGAACGACGTGCCCCTCTTTGTCTGGCTAAAGGAGATCCCTCTTCCGTTCTCCTGGTGGCTCTGGCTGGCGCTCCTCCTTCTGGTCGTTCTCACCGTCAACACGATCCTGTGCACGGTCGAGGCGCTGAAGCGGAAGGGGAGGGGGCTCGGGCCGCACCTCATGCACGCGGGATTTCTGCTGGTCGCGTTCGCCCACCTCTGCTCCGCCTACGGCAGCTTCAAGGAGCCGGTGCAACTGCGCCAGGGCGGCTCCCTCGCCTTTCCCGACGGCGCCTCCTACAGAATAGAGCGCATCCATGCGACACAGGGGGCGATGGGGATGATGAGCGACTACGGGATCGAGCTGCGCGCCCCCGATGGCAGGTTGCTGGACAGCCGCCCGAACCACCCGGTCTTTCACCGCGGCTACGGGATCTACGTGAAGCAGGTGGCACTGGAGCCGGAACCCGCGGCGCTGGTAGAGGTGCACCGCGAACCGGGCGCGATCCCGGCACTGGCGGGAGCGCTGATCTTCACGGTCGGCAACATCATGCTACTGGCGGCGCGACGCGGGAGGTAAGGCGAAAAGCCTTTTATCCGCAGATTACGCAGATTTCGCAGATTACATATACGCAGATTCGCGACTGATCAAACGGGCTAGCGAAAGAAGCGGCGGGGCAAGCGTCTTAAGGTAGGGTTTAAATGAATCCGCGGAATCTGTGTAATCTGCGAACAAAGCCCTTTTAAGGTTGTGCAGATTTGAATACATGCAGATTCTCGACTGATTAAGCGAAGTAACGGTAGGAACGACGAGGAAAAGGGGGCGCCGCGGGAGGTAAGGCGAAAACCTTTTATCCGCAGATTACGCAGATTTCGCAGATTACATATACGCAGATTCGCGACTGATCAAGCGGGCTAGCGAAAGAAGCGGCGGGGCAAGTGTCTTAAGGTAGGGTTTAAAAATCTGCGGAATCTGCGTAATCTGCGGACAAAGCCCTTTAAGGTTGTGCAGATTTGAAATGGGGTACGATAGGAACGACGGGGCAAAGGGACTCGGGGTAGGATTTTGAAATCTGCGGAAATCTGCGTAATCTGCGGACAAAAGCCTTCCAGCTTTTCTGCGGAGGAAAGCTGATACGAAGAAAGGGCGCCTCGCAGCGCCCTTTCTCTTTTTCCTATTTGGAGATGATCCGCACGCCCTTGATGATGATCGGCGTGGTCGGTACGTCGGGGAAGCCGCGCTGGTTCCCGGTGGGGGTGGCGGCTATCTGGTCGACTATGTCCATACCGGAGACGACCTTTCCGAATACGGCATATCCGGGGTTGTTTGCCGAATGGTTCAGGAAGTCGTTGTTCACCACGTTGATGAAAAACTGGGCTTTCGCGGAGTCGGGGTCGTTGGTGCGCGCCATGGCAAGGGTGCCCCGGTCGTTTTTCAGCCCGTTCGCGCCTTCGTTCTTGATGGACGGTCGTGCCGGCGCCTTCGGCGCCATGTCCTTGGTGAACCCGCCCCCCTGGATCATGAAGCCGGGAATGACCCTGTGGAAGATCGTCCCGTTGTAATAGCCGATCTTCGCGTACTCGAGGAAGTTCTCGGTGGAGATCGGGGCCTCCTTCTGGAAGAGCTCGATCCTGATGTTGCCGAGGCTCGTCTCAATGACCAGCATCGGGTTCTTCACCTTCACGATCGCAAGAGCGCTGCCAGCGCAGCAAAGAACCAGGATCAGCGTACAGATCACTCTTTTAAGCATGACTCATTCCCCCTCTTCGTTTGATATCTTGCCGAGCGTTTATAAAGCAATTCTATCCCGTGGTCAACTCTTCCGGCCTCCCAAAGGTGCACAAAAGGTTTGACATTGTTTTTGCCGCCATGGAGAATGGCGGGTCTGTTTTTGCCAAGCGCCTGCCCGCGCGGCTTCAGCGGCGGCTCGCGCTTTACAGATCGCACTCACTCCCGCGGCGCCATCTCGCTTATACTATAGGAAAGCATTTCACCGATGCACGCGAACTCTAGTCCCCCCCTTTGCAAAGAGGCGCGGGCCTCGCGTCCCCCCCTTTGCGAAGGGGGGACAGGGGGGATTTGCCTTGGCCACCAGCGTCCCGCAAAGTGCGCAACTGCTGTGGTCTCAAGAGCAATATCTTTGATCCCAGTTCGCAAAAAAACTGGTGGTGCCTATGTCGTTGATCTTTAGGGTGCGGCAGCACTACGGTCCGATGACCGAGATGTACTGTTAAAGGGGCTGCGCCTGGACGAGACTTGAAGATCAAATCCCCCCTGCCCCCCCTTCGCAAAGGGGGGAACGTCAGGCCTTTTACAGTGCTTCGTGGCAATGTACTCACGCTCCCCCGGAGTTCTCGGATGAACCTTCGCAAAGGGGGGGACGTGATAGCCGTGCCTACTCCTTTGGGGCACTCGAATTCTGGTTCCCTGAGACCGGAAAAAGCAGGTGACTCGCCGCGACGGCGACCAAAAAAACTTACCAGGAGGTATAGCTGGCGTGCAGATACAATTCGGAACCGACGGCTGGCGTGGCGTCATCGCCGACACCTTTACTTTTGACAATCTCTCACTGGTGGCGCAGGCCACCATGGACTACCTGCACCGTGAAGGGCTGGCGCAGAAGGGGCTGGTGATAGGGTACGACAGGCGCTTCCTCTCCAGGGAATTTGCCGAGAGGGTCGCGGAGATCGCGGCGGGCAATGATATCCGCGTGGAGCTCTCCGATGGCCACGCCCCCACCCCGGCGGTTTCCTGGGCGGTATTCGAGCGCGGCGCAGGCGCCGGCGTCATGATCACCGCAAGTCACAATCCCCCCCGCTACAACGGTTTCAAGATAAAGGAAGCATTCGGCGGCTCCGCACGCCCGAGCACCACGAAGGCGCTCGAGGCTGTCGTGGCGGAGAACATGGCCAGCGGCCGCAGGGTCGAGTCGATCCCGCTCGCCGACGCGCTCGCCTCCGGGATGGTGCGGCGCTTCGATGCCTCCGCCCCGTACCTGGCCCAGTTGGAGCGCTACGTGGACATCGAGGCGATCCGGGGGAGCGGGATCGCTGCGGTCGTCGATCCGATGTTCGGCGCCGGGTGCGGCATCCTGCCGAAGCTGGTCCCGGGGCTCGTGGAAATAAACGGCACCGAGAACCCCTCCTTCGGCGGGCATCCGCCTGAGCCGATTGCGGAGCACCTCGAGGAGCTCGGCGCCCTCGTCGCCAGCGGCAAGTTCAAGGTGGGGCTCGCGCTGGACGGTGACGCGGACCGCATAGGCGCCGTCGACGAGAGCGGCGAGTTCTTCTCATCGCACAAGATATTCACGGTCCTCCTGCGCCATCTCTACGAGCGAAAAGGGGTGCGGGGGGGTGTGGTGAAGACGGTTTCCACCACGAGGATGATCGATCTCCTCGCGGAGAAGTACGGGCTTCCCCTGTACGAGACCCCGATCGGCTTCAAGCACATCTGCGAGCTGATGCTGGAACACGACATCCTCATGGGTGGCGAGGAGTCCGGCGGCCTCGGCGTCAAGGGGCACATCCCGGAGCGCGACGGGATCCTCATGGGGCTTCTCCTCCTCGAGGCGATGGCGACGAGCGGCAAGGGGCTGCGCCAGCTCCTGGAAGAGACGATGGACGAGATCGGGCACTTCTACTACTCCCGCATCGACCTCGGTATAGAGCAGTCCGCGAAAGAGCGGCTGGTGCGCGAGCTCTCCGCCGGCGGGATCGATACCATCGCGGGGCTGAAGGTTGTGGAGACGAACTTCAGGGACGGCTTCAAGTTCATCTTTGCCGATCGCTCCTGGCTCCTGATCCGCCCCTCCGGGACGGAGCCGGTGCTGAGGCTGTACAGCGAGGCGGGGAACATCGAGCAGGTGAACTCCTTGCTGAGCGCCGCGCGGGGGATCGCGGGGGTATAGCAGCCGCAGTCGAGTGGAGCGTCGAAGGGGACAGTGAAAGGGGACAGTCCCCCTGATTAAGGGGACTGTCCCCCTCACCGACTTGCCTCCTGCGCCCAAGAATCTTGAAATGGCCCAGCACATTTGCTATAACGTCCGCTGGCCGAAAATATTTCCACACAAGGAGTCACCATGGCGAATCCTCAGATGGTTATGTACGATGAGGAATTCCAACAGATAAATGCTGTCATTGAGAAGCTTTTGCGGGAAGCGAACGCCAAGGTCATCTTCCTGGTGGACAAGAACGGCCAACTTATCACGGGGTGCGGCGAGACCGAGCGTTTCGACACCACCTCCCTTGCCTCCCTGACCGCAGGGAACATCGCCGCCACCGGCGGCCTCGCGAAGCTCATCGGCGAGAAGGAATTCTCCATCCTCTTTCACGAAGGGGAGAAGGACAACCTTCACATCTCCATCGTCGCCGGCAGGGTAATTCTGGTCGTCCTCTTCGACAGCCGCTCTTCCCTGGGCCTGGTTCGCCTGAGGGTGAAGAAGGCCTCCGAGGAGCTGAGCGCCATCTTCGGCCGACTGACGGAAAAGGCGGCAGAGAAGGAGAAGAGCGGCGAGAGCGACTTCCCCTTTGCCGAGATCACCGACGACGACATCGACAATCTTTTCAACTGACACGGGACCATCTCCCGCTCCTGCACACGTTCAGGTTCCTGAGAAGGAAACCGGCCCGCACCATGGTCATGGTGATTCCTGTCGCAACCGCCCCCTGGCGGCACCGGCGACGGGAAGGACATTATAGAAGAACGAGGTAACGCCGGATGTCTTTCATCAACTACGCTTCCCGAGAAATCAACTGCAAGATCGTTTACTACGGCCCCGGCCTCTGCGGCAAAACGACGAACCTGCAGTACGTCTACCAGAAGACCGCGCCGGAAGCGAAGGGGAAGATGATCAGCCTCGCCACCGAGACCGAGCGTACCCTCTTCTTCGACTTCCTCCCTCTGGCACTGGGCGAGATCCGCGGCTTCAAGACGCGCTTTCATCTCTACACGGTTCCCGGGCAGGTCTTCTACGATGCGTCGCGAAAGCTGATCCTGAAAGGTGTGGACGGGGTGGTGTTCGTGGCGGACTCGCAGGAAGAGCGGATGGATGCCAACATCGAGTCGGTGGAGAACCTGCGCATCAACCTGGAGGAGCAGGGGTACGATCTGGACAAGATCCCCTACGTTGTCCAGTACAACAAGCGCGACCTGCCGAACCTGGTGAGCGTGGAGGAGTTGAGGCGGGAACTGAATCCGACGGGAGTGCCCGATTTCGAGGCGTGCGCCACGACCGGCGAGGGGGTCTTCGAGACGCTGAAGGCGGTGGCAAAGCTCATACTGCACGATCTGAAAAAAGGGTAGAGAAAGAAAAAGCGGCGAGGTGGAAACCTCGCCGCTTTTCGCTTTTGGGCCACCTTTTTGTGGCTCGTCCGACTAGTCCGACTGGTCTGACTGGTCTGACTGGTCTGACAGCGGTACCGCTGGATGCAGCCTCTCGTACACCGCCTGCGCGGCGCTCCCCCCCAGCCCCGGAACCGCTTCGAGCTCTGCGAGGGAGGCCTCCTGCACTTTCCTCAGGCTCCCGAAATGCATCAGCAGGGCCTTCTTCCTCTTCGGCCCGATCCCCGGCACATTTTCCAGCTCCGAGGTCGTGATCTTCTTGCTCCGTATCGCTTTGTGGTAGGTGATGGCAAAGCGGTGCGCCTCGTCGCGAATCCGCGCCAGCAGGAGGAGCGCGGGGGAGTTCTGGCGCATCGACACCGGGTTCTTCCGCCCGGGGAGAAAGACCCTCTCCTCGCTTCTCTTTATCTCCGCCTGCTCCATCTCCCGCTCGACCCGGCTCTTGGCGAGCCCCGCGGCCTGCACCCCTGAGACGTCCAGCTCCCTCAGGACCGAAGTCAGGACATTGAGCTGCCCGATGCCGCCGTCCACCACGATGAGATCGGGAAAGGCTTCCTTCTCCTCGCCGCCGGAAAAGCGGCGCGACAGCACCTCCCGCATCATCCCGAAGTCGTCGGACTGCAGCACCTCGCGGATGCGGTAGCGCCGGTACAGCGATTTCTGCGCCTTGCCGTCCACAAAGACGACGCGGCTCCCCACCGCCATCTCCCCCTGGATGTTGGAGATGTCGTAGCACTCGATGCGCGACGGGGGGGCGGGGAGGGCGAGCTTGTCGGCAAGCTCCGACAGCACTTTCGTCGTCTCCCCCTCCTTCGCCGCGCGCTCCTTTGCCGCGGTCAGGGCATTTTTCTCGGCAAGCTTCACCATATCGAGCTTCGCGCCGCGCTGCGGCACCGCGATGCGCACCCTCTTTCCGGAAACCTCCGAGAGAAGTTCCTCCAGAGCGTCCGGCTCCGGGATCGGGATCGGGAGGAGTATCTCCGGCGGGATCGGGGTTCCCTGGCCGTAGTACTCGTTGAGGAAGGAGGCGAGTCCCTCTTCCGTCTCCATCTCCCAGGCGAAGCAGAAGTTGCGGCTTCCGGTGAGGGCGCCGCCGCGGATGTGCAGAAGGGCGATCTGCACGTCGTCCCCTTCCCGGCAAAAGGAGAAAACATCGCTGTCCCCGCCGCGCGCGACGACCTTCTGGCGCTCCACGGTCATCTCGATGTAGCGGACGAGGTCTCGGTAGCGGGCCGCCTCCTCGTACTGCATCTCCTCGGACGCCTTGTTCATCTTCGTGCGGAACATCCGCGCGATCTCGGTGTTCTTCCCCTCGAGGAAGAGGGCGGCTCCCTCGGCGAGCGCCATATACTCTTCCGCCGTGATCTTGTTGTGGCACGGGGCGGCGCACTGCTTCATCTGGTAGAAGAGGCAGGGACGGTTGCGGCGTCGGCACGCCTCCATCGGGTAGTGGCGCAGCGGGAAGATCTTGTACAGCTGCTTCATGACCTCGCGTGCCGCCACCGCCGAGGAGTATGGGCCAAAGTAGCGGGCGCCATCGGAAGGGACCTTGCGCACGATGGAGAGGCGCGGGAATTCTTCCTTCATGTC